>NZ_JAZGON010000007.1:0-188431 GCF_036421975.1 Georgenia wangjunii
TACGGCGGTCATAGCGAGGGGGAAACGCCCGGTCCCATTCCGAACCCGGAAGCTAAGCCCCTCAGCGCCGATGGTACTGCATGGGAGACTATGTGGGAGAGTAGGACACCGCCGAACACCCTTTCAGTTATGGGCCGCAACCCTTCGGTTGCGGCCCATACCTGTATCCGGACCCGGAATCGACTCCGGATACCGCGACCGCAAAGAGGATGACAATGCCGGAACGCAGCGACCAGACCCCAGCGCCCGACGGCGACCGCCCCGAGAACGGCGGTGCACCTCGCGGCGATCGCGCCCGGAGCTCGAACGGCGAGCGCCGCCGCGACGGCGGGCAGGGCCGGGACGAGCGCGCCGCGCGTCGCCCCGCCGGCGACCGCCCGTACCGGTCCCGCGAGCCCGGACCGCAGCGACCGGCCCACGAGGGCGGGTCGCAGCGACCGGCCCGCGAGGGCCGGTCGCAGCGGCCGGCCCACGAGGGTTCCGGCCGTCCCGTAGGCGGCGGCAACGGTCGCGAGGGCTCCGCACGGCCCGAGCGATCCGGTGGGTTTGACCGGTCGGACCGCCCCGAGCGATCCGGGAGCGCCGACCGCTCGTCCGGCGGCGGGGCCAGCCGGGGAGCTTCTCGCCCCGCCGCCGGCGGGTACAACCGGGAGGGGTCCGGGCGTCCGGCCAGTGGCGGCAATAGCCGCGAAGGTTCTCCTCGTTCCGGCGGTGGCGGTTATAGCCGTGAAGGTTCTTCTCGCCCTGCAGGAGGCGGCTACGGCCGTGAAAGCTCAGGCCGTCCGGAGCGCTCCGGTGGCCCGGGCCGTCCCGCAGGGGGCGGATACAGCAGCAGCCGCGACGGCGGGAGCCGGGCGTCGGACAGCGAGCGCCGCGCGCCGCGTCCCGACCGCGCCGACCGGCCCGTCGAGCCGGACATCGCCGCGGACGTCACGCCGTCGATGCTCGACCGCACCGCGCGCCAGCGCCTGCGCACCCTGACGAAGGACAACGCCGAGCGCGTCGCCCGGCACCTCGTCATGGCCGGCCGGCTCATCGACACCGACCCCGAGCTCGCGTACGAGCACGCCCAGGCCGCCATGCGGCGCGCCGCGCGGGTCGATGTCGTCCGTGAGGCGCTCGCCCTCACCGCCTACGCGACCGAGCGGTACGCGGAGGCGCTGCGCGAGCTGCGCACGGTCCGGCGCCTCAGCGGCGTCGACGCGCACCGCGCGATCGAGGCGGACTGCGAGCGGGGGCTCGCCCGGCCCGAGCGCGCCCTGGCCGTCATCGCCGAGGCACCGCCCGCGGCGAGCCCCGAGGACGCCGTCGAGCTCGCGATCGTCGCGAGCGGCGCCCGCGCGGACCTCGGTGAGCACGAGGCGGGACTCATCGTCCTCGAGAACGCCGAGCGGATCGTCAAGGACCCCGCGCTGCGCCAGCGGCTCGACCTCGTCAAGGCGGACCGGCTCGACGAGCTGGGCCGCAGCGACGATGCCGAGGCGCTCCGCGCGTCCGCCGGGGGAGGCGCCCCCACCGAGGTGGAGGACGAGATCATCGTCACCGACCTCGACGAGGACGAGGAGACCACGTCGTGAGCGCGCCGAGCACCCTCCTCGCCTCGACCGAGCCGCTCGCCCGTGCCTACGACGTCGCGCTGCTCGATCTCGACGGGGTCGTCTACCGCGGCCCCGCCCCCGTCGAGCACGCGAGCGAGGCCGTGGCCGTCGCCCGGGCCGGCGGGATGCGCATGTCCTTCGTGACGAACAACGCCTCCCGTGAGCCGGCCGAGATCGCCCGCCAGCTCACCGGCCTCGGCATGCCGGCCGCCGCCGAGGACGTCATGACGTCCGCCCTCGCCGCGGCCGCCATGCTCGCCGACGAGCTCCCCGCCGGGTCGGGCGTCCTCGCCGTCGGCGCGCCGGCGCTGCGCACGGCGCTCGTGGCCGCGGGCTTCCGGCTCGTCACCGGCGTCGAGGAGCGGCCCGCCGCCGTCGTCCAGGGATTCTCTCCCGACCTCAGCTGGCGCGACCTGGCCCAGGCCGCGTACGCGGTCCAGGCCGGGGCTCGTCACGTCGCCACCAACCTCGACACGACCCTGCCCACCGAGCACGGCATCGCCCCCGGGAACGGCTCCCTCGTCGGCGCCGTCCGCAACGCCACGGGCCAGGTGCCGGCCTCCGCCGGCAAGCCCCAGCCGGCGATCTTCCACCAGGCCGTCCGCCGGGCCGGGGCGCAGGCGCCCCTCGCCGTCGGCGACCGCCTCGACACCGACCTCGCAGGTGCGCGGGCGGCCGGCATCCCCGGCCTCCACGTCCTCACGGGGGTGAGCGACGCCCGCGCCGTCGTCCTCGCGCGCGTCGAGGAGCGTCCCTCGTTCCTCGCGACGGACCTGCGCGGCCTCCTCGAGCCGCACCCCGCCCCCACCCGTGCATCCGACGGGTGGTGGCGCTGCGGCTCCCGGGCCGCTCGCGTCCGCGTCCACGACGGCGAGGCGCGCCTCGAGCTCGACGACGGTGCCCTGGGAGCAGGCGTCGTCCGCGTCGACGTCGACGCCTGGCGGGCGCTCGCCTGTGCGGCGTGGGCGGCGGCGGACGACGGCGCCCCCGTCGCGCCGGGCGCTGTCCCCGTGCTGGAGGTCCCGGCCGGAGCCTGACGTGCGGGGTAGCCTGACGACTGACCCAGCGGCACGAGGAGCGCAGATGAGCGAACCGACTCTCGACCCGACGGCCGCGCTCGACACCCTGCCCGAGCGCGACCTCGCCGAGCACGTCGGCGTCTTCGAGCAGGTCTACGACGCGCTCGCCGCACGGCTCTCCGGCGCCGAGGGCTGAGGTGGCTCGCCTCGTCCGCATCGACGCCGAGCTCGTCCGCCGAGGGCTCGCCCGCTCCCGCCAGCACGCCGGGGAGCTCCTG
Organism: Georgenia wangjunii; assembly: GCF_036421975.1. Lineage (NCBI taxonomy): Bacteria > Bacillati > Actinomycetota > Actinomycetes > Allobogoriellales > Allobogoriellaceae > Georgenia > Georgenia wangjunii. The sequence continues at coordinate 2,896 of NZ_JAZGON010000007.1, forward strand.
ACCGCCGGGCACGTCAAGCTCGACGGCGGTGTCGTCACCAAGCCCGCCCGCCAGGTCGACCCCGCGCAGGCCCTGCGGGTCACCGCCCCCGCCACCGAGGAGTTCGCCTCCCGCGGCGCGCACAAGCTCGCCGGCGCGCTTGACGCGCTGGGGGCGCGTGCCCCCGTCGTCGCGGGCCGGCGGGCCCTCGACGCCGGGGCGTCGACGGGCGGGTTCACCGACGTCCTGCTGCGGCGGGGCGCGGAGCACGTCGTCGCCGTCGACGTCGGGTACGGCCAGCTCGTCTGGGCCCTCCAGCAGGACGAGCGCGTGACCGTCCTCGACCGCACGAACGTCCGCACGCTCGCGCCCGAGGCCGTCGCGCCCGCTCCCGGGCTCGTCGTCGCCGACCTCTCCTTCATCTCCCTCACGCTCGTCCTCCCGGCGCTCGTCGGTGCGGCCGCGCCGGACGCCGACCTCCTCCTCATGGTCAAGCCGCAGTTCGAGGTGGGGCGCGAGCGGCTCGGGCGCGGCGGGGTGGTCCGGGACGTCGCCCTCCACGCCGAGGCGGTGACGACCGTCTCCCGCGCGGCCGCCGGCCTCGGTGTCGCCACGTACGCCGTCGTCGCGAGCCCGTTGCCCGGGCCGAGCGGCAACGTCGAGTACTTCATAGGGTTGCGCCGTGACCACCCAGACGCCCTCGCGCCCGACGAGCTGGCCGAGGTGATCGCCGAGGCGATCCGCACCGGCCCGGCGGGGGAGCCATGAGCCGCCGGGTGCTCATCGTGCGCCACGACGGCCGCGCCGCGGCGGTCGAGGCCGCCGCGCAGGTCGAGGCCGAGCTCCGAGCCCGGGGCCTCGAGCCCGTCCACGACCAGTCCGACGGCGACCTCGAGGTCGTCCTCGTCCTCGGCGGGGACGGGACGATCCTGCGCGCCGCCGAGCTCGCGCGCGGCAGCGACGTCCCCCTCATCGGCATCAACCTCGGGCACGTCGGTTTCCTCGCCGAGGCCGACCCGGACGGCATCAACGACGTCGTGCGCCGGCTCGCGGAGCGGGACTACACCGTCGAGGAGCGGATGACGGTCGACGTCGTCGTCCAGACCCCCGACGGCACCGTCACCCACGGCTGGGCCATCAACGAGGCGACGGTGGAGAAGGCGGACCGGGCGCGGATGGTCGAGGTCGCCATCGGCGTCGACGGCCGGGGCGTGTCGACCTTCGGGTGCGACGGGGTCGTCATGGCCACGCCCACCGGGTCCACCGCGTACGCGTTCTCCGGCGGCGGGCCCGTCGTGTGGCCCGACGTCGAGGCGCTCCTCGTCGTCCCCATCGCCGCCCACGCGCTCTTCTCCCGGCCCATGGTCGTCGGCCCGTCCTCCGTGCTCGCCGTCGAGATCCTCCCGCGCAGCGAGCTCGCCGCGGCCGTGTGGTGCGACGGGCGCCGCCGGCTCGAGGCGCCGGCCGGCTCCCACGTCGAGGTCCGCCGCGGGCACCAGCCGGTCAAGCTCGCGCGGCTCGAGCCCACCCCGTTCTCGGGGCGGCTCGTCGCCAAGTTCGACCTGCCGGTGACCGGCTGGCGGGGGGCGAGGACCGACCCGTGATCGAGGAGATCCGCATCGAGAACCTCGGTGTCATCGCGTCCGCGCACCTGTGGTTCGGTCCCACGCTCACCGTCATCACCGGCGAGACCGGCGCCGGCAAGACGATGGTCCTCACCGGGCTCGACCTCCTCCTCGGGGGACGGACCGACCCCGCCTCCGTCCGCTTCGGCGCCGAGCGCGCCGGCGTCGAGGGCACGTTCGTCGTCGGCCCGGGCTCGCCGCTCGTCGCCCGCGCGGAGGAGGCCGGTGCCGTCGTCGAGGACGGCGTCCTGCTCCTCGCGCGGACCGTCCCGGCGCAGGGCCGCTCCCGCGCCCACCTCGGCGGGCGGACCGTCCCGCGGGGCGTCCTCGCCGAGCTCGGCGAGGACCTCGTCACCGTCCACGGCCAGTCCGAGCAGCTCGCCCTGCGCTCCCGCGCGCACCAGCGGGCCACGCTCGACGCGTTCGCCGGCCCCGACCACGCCCGCACGCTTGCCGCCTACCGGGCGGCGTGGGCGGAGGTCAGCCGGGCGCGGGCGGAGCTGACCCGGTGGGAGGAGGCCGGCGTCGAGCGCGACGCCGAGATCGCACGGCTGCGCGCCGGGCTCGAGCTGCTCGCCGAGCTCGACGTGCGCCCGGGCGAGGACGTCGAGCTGCGCGCGGAGGCCGACCGCCTCGGCAACGTCGAGGAGCTCCGCCTCGCGGCCGGGCGGGCGCACGCGGCCCTGTCCGGCTCGGCGGAGACCCCCGAGGTCGTCGACGCGACGACGCTCGTCGGCGAGGCCCGGCGCAGCCTCGAGCACGCCGCCGGCCACGACCCGTCCGTCGAGGGGCTCGCCCAGCGCCTCGGCGAGGCCGCCTACCTCCTCACCGACGTCGCCGGAGAGGTGGGGAGCTACCTCGCCTCGCTCGAGGCGGACCCGGCCCGCCTCGACGCCGTCCACGCCCGCCGCGCCGCCATCACGGCCGCCGGCCGCCGCCTCGGGGAGCCCGGTGCCGACGCGCTCCTCGCGTGGGGCGAGCACGCCGGCGCGCGCCTCGCGGAGATCGACGGCCCCACCGATGCCGGCGCCGCCCTCGCCGAGCGCCTCGAGCGCGCCCAGGCCGACCTGCGCGCGCACGCCGAGCAGCTGACGCGCGGGCGCACCGCGGCCGCCGGCCGCCTGTCCGCCACGGTCGGGGCCGAGCTCGCGGGGCTCGCCATGGCCGGCGCGAGCCTGCACGTCAGCCTGCCCGCCCTGCCCGAGCTCGGACCGTGGGGCGCCGAGGACGTCGAGCTCGCCCTCGCCGCCCACCCCGGGGCCCCCGCGCGCCCGCTCGGGTCGGGCGCGTCGGGCGGTGAGCTCTCCCGCGTCATGCTCGCCATCGAGGTCGCCCTCGCCGACGAGGGCGCGCCGGCCGCGGAGGGGGAGCGCCGCACGTTCGTCTTCGACGAGGTCGACGCCGGGGTCGGCGGGCGGGCGGCCGTCGAGGTCGGCCGCCGCCTCGCCCGCCTCGCCCGCAGCGCCCAGGTCGTCGTCGTCACGCACCTCGCGCAGGTCGCGGCCTTCGCCGACACCCACCTCGTCGTGACGAAGGGCGGCGCGCCCGGGGAGAGCACGGCGACCGCTGTGGTCGAGGTCACCGGCGCCGACCGGGAGGGCGAGCTGGCCCGCATGCTCTCGGGCCAGGAGAGCTCCGACGTCGCGCGTCGCCACGCGGCGGAGCTCATGGAGCGCGCCGTCGTGGGACGATGACCGGCGTGAGCCCGCTCTTCCGCCGACGCCGAACCACCACCGAGCCCCAACCCGGGACCGGTGGCATCGCGCGTGTCGACGCCCGCACGAAGAACCTCACCAAGCGGCTGCGCCCGGGAGAGATCGCCGTCATCGACCACCTCGACCTCGACCGCGTCTCCGCCGAGGCGCTCGTCGCGTGCCGTCCCGCGGCCATCCTCAACGCCGCGCGGTCGACGTCCGGGCGCTACCCGAACCTCGGTCCGGGCATCATCATCGAGGCCGGCATCCCCCTCGTCGACGACCTCGGGCCCGGGCTCATGGCCCTCGCCGAGGGGGCGACGTTGCGCGTCGAGGGCGGGGAGGTCCACTCCGGCGGCACCCTCGTCGCCGAGGGCGTCGCCCAGGACGCCGCGAGCGTCGAGGCCGCCATGGAGGAGGCGCGCGCGGGCCTGGCCGTCCAGCTCGAGTCCTTCGCCGCCAACACGATGGACTACCTGCGGCGCGAGCGGGAGCTGCTCCTCGAGGGCGTCGGCGTGCCCGACGTCCGCACGAGCTTCGAGGGCCGCCAGGCGCTCATCGTCGTGCGCGGCTACCACTACAAGGAAGACCTCGCGATGCTGCGCTCCTACGTGCGGGAGTACCACCCGGTGCTCATCGGCGTGGACGGGGGAGCGGACGCCATCCTCGAGGCGGGGTGGACCCCGGACATGATCGTCGGGGACATGGACTCCGTCTCGGACAGCGCGCTCGCGTGCGGCGCCGAGATCGTCGTCCACGCCTACCGCGACGGGCGCGCCCCCGGCACGGCCCGCATGGAGCAGCTCGGGATCGAGCACGTCGTGTTCCCGGCGACCGGCACGAGCGAGGACGTCGCGATGCTCCTCGCCGACGACAAGGGCGCCGAGCTCATCGTCGCCGTCGGCACGCACGCCACCCTCATCGAGTTCCTCGACAAGGGCCGCTCCGGCATGGCCTCGACGTTCCTCACCCGCCTGCGCGTCGGGAGCAAGCTCATCGACGCCAAGGGCGTCTCCCAGCTCTACCGCACCCGGATCTCTAACGTGCAGATCCTCCTCCTGGCCCTCGCCGGGCTCATCGCCATCACGGTCGCCCTGGCGTCGACGACCTTCGGCCAGACCCTGTTCCTGCTCATCATGGCGAGGATCGACGACCTCACCTCCTTCGTCCGTGTGCTGCTGGGGATCGCCCCGGCCGCGACGTCCTGACCTGCCCCGGGGGATAGACCAACCGTGATCGACTTCCGTTACCACCTCGTCTCGCTCATCTCGGTGTTCCTCGCCCTCGCGCTCGGGATCCTCCTCGGCGCTGGCCCGCTCAACGAGACGATCGGTGACCAGCTCACGGGTCAGGTCGAGGACCTGCGCACGGACCGCGACCGGCTGCGCACCGAGCTCGAGCTGAGCCGGGCGGACGCCGAGAACCGCGACGTCTTCATCGCCGCGGTGGCCCCGGACGTCGTCGGCTCCCGCCTCGAGGGGCGCGCCGTCGCCGTCGTCAGCCTCCCGGGGGCCGAGGAGGACGACGTCGCGGACGTGCGCGCGCGCATCGAGCAGTCCGGCGCCACCGTCTCCGCCGAGGTCGCCGTCACGCCCGCGTGGACGGACCCCGAGACAGACACGTTCCGCTCGAGCTTCGCCGGCCAGCTCCTCGGCTACCTCGCCCCGGCGCCCGAGGGTGACGCGAGCACGGACGCGATCCTCGGCGCCGCGCTCGGCCAGGCGCTCACGGCGACCGACGCCACCGGCGGGCTCACCGTCGAGGCCGAGACCCTCCTCGACCTCCTCGCCTCCGCCGACGACCCCCTCGTCTCCGTCGTCGAGGGCCCCGCCGGCCCCGCGAACGCCACGGTCCTCGTCGCCCCGCGCACCGAGCCGCTTCCCGAGGCGCAGGACGAGTCGGGCGACGCGGGGGAGGAGGAGGACACCGCCGCGGCGCAGACGGTGACGAGCGCCCACGTCAGCCTCGCGCAGGCGCTGTCGGGTACGGGGGAGGGCAGCGTCGTCATCGGCGCGGCCGTCACCGACCTCGACCTCGTCACCGCCGTGCGCGCCGACGGTGACGTGGCCGCCGTCGTCACGACCGTCGACTCCGTCGCCGACGTCACCGGCCGGGTGAGCGTGCCGCTCGCCCTCGCCGCGGACATCTCCGGGGACAACGGCCACTACGGCTTCGGCGTCGGGGCCGAGCAGCCCGTGCCCGAGTCCGTCTACCTCGCGCCGCCGGCCCCGCCGGAGCCCGAGCCCGCCCCGACCGACGCGCCGGCCCCCACCGGCGAGCCGACCGAGGCGGCGGCCACCGAGGCGCCGACCGAGACCGGGCAGGACGGGTGAGCCGGCTCGTCGCGGCGGCGCTCGGCGCGGGCTCGAGCGCCCTCGCCGCCGCCGCGCTGCGCGCCGTGCCCCCGGGCGGGCGGGAGCGTTGGGCCCGGTCGAACTACGCCGGGCGCGAGGTCAGCCTCCTCGGCGGGGCGGCCGCTGCGACGGCGACCGTCCTCGCGGGGGCCGGCGGGGGCGGTCGCACCGCCGGGGCCACGGCGCTCGCCGCCGCCGCCGGGGGCGCCTTCGGGGCGCTCGACGACCTCACGGAGGACCCCGCGGGCGCGACGAAGGGCCTGCGCGGCCACCTCGGCTCCCTCGCCCGCGGGCGGGTGACGACTGGCGCCCTCAAGGTCCTCGGCATCGGCGCGGGCTCGCTCGCCGCGGCCGCCGTCCTCACCGTCGGCACCCCCGCGGCGGGGCCGGCGCCGGGGCTGCGCCGGGTGGGCGACACGCTCGCCCGCGGCGCGCTCATCGCCGGCACCGCCAACCTCCTCAACCTCTTCGACCTGCGCCCCGGCCGCGCGCTCAAGGTCGCCGCCGGGCTCGGCGGCGTCCTCGCCGCGGCCGGGGGGCCCGGCGGACGCGCCGCCGCGGGGGTGTGCGGTGTCGCGCTCGCGTCCCTGCCCGCGGACCTGGGGGAGCGGACGATGCTCGGCGACACCGGCGCGAACGCCCTCGGTGCCGCGCTGGGCACGTCCCTCGCGGTCCACCGCTCGCCCCTCGTGCGCACGGGGGCGCTCGCCGGTGTCGTCGCCCTCACCCTCGCGAGCGAGCGGGTGAGCTTCTCGGCGGTCATCCGGCGCACCCCGCTGCTGCGCCGCCTCGACGAGTGGGGCGCCGCCGGCGGTCGCCGGTGAGCGCGTGAGCGCGCCCGGGGCCACCCGGCTGCGGGGCCTGCTCGCCGGGGTCGCCGGCGCGGCGGGCATGATCGCCGTGCTCACGGTGCTCTCGCGCGCCGTCGGGTTCGGGCGCTGGTTCGCCCAGTCCGCGACGCTGGGGGACTCGGCGACGGCCAACGCCTACGCCTCGGCGAACCTCCTGCCCAACGTCCTGTTCGAGGTGGCTGCGGGCGGGGCGCTCGCCGGCGCGGTCGTCCCGCTCCTCGCGGCCCCGCTGGCCCGCCACCTGCGCGCCGACGTCGACCGCATCTCCTCGGCGCTGCTGACGTGGACCCTCCTCGTCCTCGTGCCGCTCGGTGCCGCCGTCGCGCTCCTCGCGGGCCCGATCGTCGCCCTCCTGCCGGACTCGGCCGGCTCCGACGTCGAGTCCCAGCGCGCGCTCGCGACGTACTTCCTGCGCGTGTTCGCCCTGCAGATCCCGCTCTACGGCGTCGGCGTCGTCCTCACGGGCATCCTCCAGGCGCAACGCCGGTTCCTCCTGCCCGTCCTCGCTCCGCTCGCCTCGAGCGTCGTCGTCATCGGCGCGTACGTCGCGTTCGGCGCGCTCTCCGGCGGGATGGCCGACGACCCCGAGCGCCTGTCCGCGGCCGCGCTGCAGTGGCTCGCCTGGGGCACGACGGCGGGCGTGGCGGCCATGAGCCTGCCCCTCCTCGTCCCCGTCCTGCGCGGGGGCGTGCGCCTGCGTCCGACGGCCCGCTTCCCGGCGGGCGTGGGCCGCCGCGCGCGCAACCTCGCCGCGGCGGGGATCGGGGCGCTCCTCGCCCAGCAGGTGAGCGTCGTCGTCGTCCTCGTCCTGGCCCGCTCCGGCGGCGTCGAGGGCACGATCACGATCTTCCAGTACTCCCAGGCGGTGTACTTCCTGCCCTACGCCGTCCTCGCCGTCCCCGTCGCCACCGCTGTCTTCCCGCGCCTCGCCGAGGCCGCCGCGGACCCGGACCGCGCGCGCTTCGCGGCGATGGCGGCCGGGTCCACGAGGGTCGTCACCGCGGCGGCGCTCGCGGGCGTCGCGCTCCTCGTCGCGGGCGCGCCGGGGGCGACGGCCGTCTTCTCCCTGCGCAGCCCCATGGAGGGGATGACGACGGCGATCACGTGGATGGCGCCCGGCGTGCTCGGGTACGCGCTCATCTTCCACGTCTCCCGCTGCCTGTACACGATCGACCGTGGGCGCGCGGCCGTCGTCGGCACGGCCGCGGGGTGGCTCACCGTCGCGGCGGCGAGCGCGGTCGCGGTGCGGCTCCTCGCCCCGGAGGGCGGCGACGGCCCCGCGACGCTCCAGGGCCTGGCCGTCGGCTCGACCGCCGGGATGGTCGTCGCCGGCCTCGGCCTCCTCGTCGCCCTGCGCCACGCCGTCGGGGGACCCGCGCTCGCCGGGCTCGCGCGCACCCTCCTCGTCGGCTCGGCGGGCGCCGTCGCGGGGGCCCTCCTCGGGCGGCTCGTGACGACGGCGCTCCTCGACGGGCTCGGTGCCCAGTTGCCGGCGGCGCTCCTGGCTGCTTCCCTCGGATGCATGGTCGCCGCTGGATCTGTCCTCGCCCTGCTCGCCCTCGCGGACCGCTCCGCGCTCCGGGTGGGGCGGTGGACGTGAGCGAGAACGCACCGCTGCGGGTCCTCCAGCTCACCTCCTCGAGCGCCGGGGGCGTCGCGCGGCACGCGCGCCAGGTGAGCGAGCTCCTCAGCCGCGCGCCGCGGCGCGTCGGCACGGTCGTCCGGGCCGAGGACGACGGCGGGGCCCAGGTGGTCCTTGCCGGCCCGCCCGACGTCGTCGCCGGCGCGACGGTGCCGAGCACGGTCATCGACATCGCCGACCGGCCCCGCCCCAGCGACGTCAGCGCGGTGCGGCGGCTGCGGCGCCTCGCCCGCGGCGCCGACGTCGTCCACGCGCACGGCCTGCGGGCCGGGGCGGCGGCCGTCCTCGCCCTGCGCACCCTGCGCCGGCGTCCCGCGCTCGTCGTCACCCTCCACAACGCGCCCGTCGGCGGGAGGCGGGTCCACGCCGTTGCCGCCGTCCTCGAGCGGACCGTCGCCCGCGGCGCCGACGTCGTGCTCGGGGTCAGCGGCGACCTCGTCGCCTCCGCCCGCGAGCTCGGCGCCACCGACACCGAGCGGGCGCTCGTGCCCGCCCCGGCCCGGGCTGCGGCCACGACGCCCGACGTCGCCACCCTCCTCGCGCTCGGTCTCGGGCAGGGCGAGCGGCTCGTCCTCACCGTCGGCCGCCTCGCCCCCCAGAAGGGGCTCGACCTCCTGTGCGAGGCGGCGGCGCTCCTGCCCGGGCGCGTCGACGGCGTCGTGCGGTGGGTCGTCGTCGGGGACGGCCCCCTCCACGACGAGCTCGAGCGGCGCGTCCGGGCCGAGGGACTGCCCGTCCACCTCGCGGGCCGGCGGGAGGACGTGGCGAACCTCATGGCCCACGCCGACGTCGTCGTCTCCACCTCGACGTGGGAGGGCCAGCCCCTCGCCGTGCAGGAGGCCCTCGCGGCCGGAGCCGCTGTCGTCGCCACCGACGTCGGCGGGACGGGCGAGGTGACGGGCGACGCGGCGGTGCTCGTGCCGCCGGACGCCACGGCCCTCGCCGACGCCGTCGCCCGCGTCCTCGGCTCGGACGACGTCCGAGACGGGCTGCGGGCACGCGCCCGGGAGCGCGCCGGGGAGCTGCCCGGGCCGCAGGACGTCCTCGACCAGCTGCGGGCGGTCTACGACCGAGCCCTCACGCACAGGTGCTAGGGTCGAAGCCCGTGGTCACCCATTCGGACCGGCGTCCCGGAACCCCCAGCTTCATCCCTCGACACATCTTCGTGACCGGGGGTGTGGCGAGCTCCCTGGGCAAGGGACTGACCGCCTCCAGCCTCGGTCAGCTGCTCCGCGCACGAGGTCTGCGCGTGACGATGCAGAAGCTCGACCCCTACCTCAACGTGGACCCGGGGACGATGAACCCCTTCCAGCACGGTGAGGTCTTCGTCACGGAGGACGGCACCGAGACCGACCTCGACATCGGCCACTACGAGCGGTTCCTCGACGTCGAGCTCTCCGGTGCGGCGAACGCGACGACCGGTCAGGTGTACTCGACCGTCATCGCCAAGGAGCGGCGCGGGGAGTACCTCGGCGACACCGTCCAGGTCATCCCGCACATCACCGACGAGATCAAGGCCCGCATGCGGGCGCAGGCGTCCCCGACCGACGGGTCGGCCCCGCCGGACGTCATCATCACCGAGATCGGCGGCACGGTCGGCGACATCGAGTCCCAGCCGTTCCTCGAGGCGGCACGGCAGGTGCGCCACGAGCTCGGCCGCGAGAACGTCTTCTACCTCCACGTCTCGCTCATCCCGTACCTCGCGGCGAGCGGCGAGCTCAAGACCAAGCCCACCCAGCACTCCGTCAACGCGCTGCGCAGCATCGGCATCCAGCCCGACGCCGTCGTGTGCCGCACGGACCGCGAGCTCCCCGAGGGCGTCAAGGCGAAGATCGCGCTCATGTGCGACGTCGACCGCGAGGCCGTCGTCGAGTGCCGCGACGCGTCGTCCATCTACGAGATCCCCGCGGTCCTCCACCGCGAGGGCCTCGACGCCTACGTCGTGCGCCGCCTCGACGTCCCGTTCCGCGACGTCAACTGGCGCGACTGGGACGAGCTCCTCGAGCGCGTCCGCCGCCCCAAGGACGACGTCGAGGTCGCGCTCGTCGGCAAGTACATCGACCTGCCCGACGCGTACCTGTCCGTGACGGAGGCGCTGCGCGCCGGGGGGTTCCACCACCGTGCGCGCGTGGCGATCCGCTGGGTCACGTCCGACGACTGCGAGACGCAGGAGGGCGCGGCCCACGCGCTCGGCGGCGTCGACGCCGTCCTCATCCCCGGCGGGTTCGGGGTCCGCGGCATCGAGGGCAAGCTCGGCGCCCTGCGCTGGGCACGCGAGAACCAGGTGCCCACCCTCGGCATCTGCCTGGGCCTGCAGGCCATGGTCATCGAGTTCGCCCGCACGGTCCTCGGGCTCGAGCAGGCCTCCTCGACCGAGTTCGAGCCCGACACCCCCCACCCCGTCGTCGCGACGATGGCCGAGCAGATCAACTTCGTCGAGGGCGGCGGCGGGGACATGGGCGGCACGATGCGCCTCGGGCGCTACGAGGCGGTCCTCGAGCCGGGCTCGGTCGTGGCCGAGGCCTACGGCTCCCTGACCGTGACCGAGCGGCACCGCCACCGGTACGAGGTCAACAACGCCTACCGCGACGCGCTCGCCGAGGCGGGCCTGACGATCTCCGGGCGCTCACCCGACTCCTCCCTCGTCGAGTTCGTCGAGCTCGACCGGAGCCGGCACCCGTACTACGTCGCCACGCAGGCCCACCCCGAGTTCAAGTCCCGCCCCACGCGCGCGCACCCTCTCTTCGCGGGCCTCGTCGGCGCGGCGCTCGACCGGCAGCGGGAGACCCGCCTGCTCGAGGTCGACGAGGTGGCCGGGGCGTGAGCCAGGCCGGTGGGTCGGGCGTCGTGGACACCCGCGACGCGGGCCGCGAGGTCCTCTCCCGCACCGCCCTCCACGACGGCAAGGTCTTCGACCTCGTCGCCGAGGAGGTCCGGCTCACGCCCGACGACGGCGCGCCGGTCCTGCGCGAGTTCCTCGACCACCCCGGGGCGGTCGCCGTCGTCGCGCTGCGCGAGCGGACCGACGGCGCGGACGGCGACGAGGTCCTGCTCATCGAGCAGTACCGCCACCCCGTCCGCGCGCTCCTGTGGGAGGTCCCGGCGGGGCTGCTCGACGTCGACGGCGAGGACTACCTCGCCGCCGCACGGCGCGAGCTTGCTGAGGAGACCGACCTGCGCGCCGAGCGCTGGGACGTCCTCGTCGACTTCTTCACCACGCCGGGCGGGTCGAACGAGTCGCTGCGGATCTACCTCGCACGCGACGTGAGCGAGGTGCCCGCCGCCGAGCGCCACGAGCGCGAGGACGAGGAGCGGGACATGCCCACCCGGTGGGTGCCGCTCGACGACGCCGTCGCGGCCGTCCACGCGGGCCGGATCCACAACCCGAGCGCCGCCATGGGGATCTTCGCCGCGGCGAGCGCCCGGGCGCAGGGTTGGGCGCCGCTGCGCCCAGCCGACGCCCCCTGGATGCGCTGAGCGTCACGAAAATTGGGTATCGGGCAGAGGGTCCGCACGACCATCGTCGACCGGGGCCCAAGCCGACAGTTTCGGGGCGGCCAGCACGCACTCGAGTCCGGTCCCCACGTGACGCTCGGTCCCAGCGTCTATGGTCGCGGGTGTGGGTTGATCCATCGCTCGCTCCGCCGCCGTGGTCCTCCTAACAATCGCGGCTTCGGCTTGTAGCGCCGACGACGAACGCACGATCGAACGCACGGAGTGGCTACTCTCCGGAGCCGCTCACGGCAAGACGGGGCGGCGGCCGGATTCTCGAGCGATCGCCCGTCCCAGCGGCGGATCCGCTACCGGACGGCGGTCGGGTAGGACAGACTGGGTGTGGTGACTGATCCTGGCGATGCCCGCACCTTCCGCAGCGCTACCCCTGATGACCAGCTCCTCCTTGACGAGTGGACCGCCACCGAGCCAGTGGCGTGGGTGAACCGGTCTCGTCTCCATGACGAGCTCGCTACGCAGAACTACCGGTACGAGTGGTCCTGGCTGGCGGAACGGTCCGGCCAGCCGGTCGGTCGGGCACTGTGGTGGGGAAGCTCGACCGCCGAGCGCCCCGTCACACTGGATTGCCTACTCGTCGCGCCGACCGAGGAGCGCCCCGAGAACATCGGAGCCGGCCTCATCCGCGCCGCACTCAACTCCTTCGGACCGGATGCGGCGTTGGAGTTCAATGTCGACGTCGCGGCCGACTGGAGAACGGACGCGGCGGCAGTGCGAGCCGTCGAGTGGCGGCAGCGCGCAGCTCACGAGGGCGGGCTCACCCGCACCACGGAACGAGTCAGCTTCGCCAGGACGAACACTGATCCTCTGCCGACACGACCTGTGCGACTTCGCTTCACGGGCGGCACAGACGAGGAGTTCCGCGAACTGTTCGCCGCCGTGGCGACGGGCAGCCTTGATGCCCACACCGCGGACGCGGTGGCCGAGCACGGCGTCGACGCCTTCGCTGACGACGAGCTCGCGTTCTACCTCTCGCTACCCGGTCGTCGGGACGCCTGGCAGATCGCTACCCTGCCCGACGGCACCATGGCCGGGTTCATCATCCCGACCAGGGCAGCCTATGACGCCAGCATCAGCTACCTCGGTGTCCTGCCGGAGCACCGCGGACACGGATACGTGCACGAACTGCTCTCCCAGATGGTCCACGTCCACCATGACGATGGCCAAGAGAGGATTGTGGGCACCACGGACGCCGCGAACACTCCCATGCGCGCCGCCTTCGAGCGCGCCGCCTTCAAGGTCACGCGCGTACGGATTGTCCACGCCAGCTAACGCCGCCACCACCAGCCAGAGTGTCAATGCGTCTCACTGACCGATCCTCTTCTGGGATCCCCGAACACCTCGGACATGCCGATGTGGGAAAGCTTTTCCAGTCACGGTAGGCGCGCAGCTCACGGACAGTCCAAGTGCGGCCGTTGACGACCGGGGTGATCTCGGCGCGCCCGATGACGACGATGCGGTCCTTGCCGTCGATGAACTCCTCCGGCACGTAGTGGGCACTGGCGCGCTCGCCGACGATGGCGAACATGGACCTAACACCTCCGGGCCCTACATATGACTGCCGCGCCATGGCACCGCCTCGGACTGCGTGGAGACGAACCCGTCACCCATCAGTGAGGTGAAGGCGTCCAGATCGCCTTGGCCGAAGGCCTGGTAGTCCGACTCCACGGCCTCCATGTTCGTCGTCCTCCCGACATAGGTCGAGGCGGCATCGCGTTCTGTGTCCGGCCTGTCCAATGTCTCATCAGTCATATCGTGAGCCTAGAACCTCAACAGAACGTGAGGTCAATCGGCCTGCAGGCAGCCATTGCCCGCCTGCACCGGCCGCCCACGGCGTCCAAACGCGCTCACTCCCGCATCGGATCGGCCAGCGAAGGGCCCGATCCGGAGAGCCGTACGACGCTCTCAGGCACTGACTCCGGTGAGCCAGGCCCTCAGCACAGCGGCCGCATCCACCGGTGTGCCGCGCACACCGGTGCCGATCAGGCGGTCGTAGAAGAGCCCGTTCATGATGCCGATCAGGTCGATGGCCCGTTGCTCACTGTCGGATATCCCGAGTCCGTCGAGCAGCCGCCTGGCCTGATCGAGCACGGTGGCGCGGACCGGCGACTCGGTGGTGAGCAGCGCATGCAGTTCGGGGTCGTTGAGGCAGTCGACGGACAGTGCCATCCGCGCTCGGATGTCGATGCCGCGGGCGACAACGTTTTCAAACGCGGCGATGAGCTGCTCGACGGCCTCCTCGATCGTGCGGGGTATCGGCGCGTCGGGCGCCCGCAGGTGGGCGATGTCGGCGATTCGCTGGACCACTAGCAGCACCAGGTCGCGGCGGGTACGCGCGTAGTTCGATGTCGAACCCTCTGGCAAGCCGAGGCGACGGTCGATCTGGCGATGGGTGAGCGGGCGGCCGCCGCCTTCAGCGACCAGTTCCATCGCCGCCTGCGCGATGTCGTCTCGCCGTGTCATTCGAAACCTCCTTGAAGTCACTACGGTCGTAGTCTACGATGACTACCATCGTAGTGATGGAGCCGCGCAGGGGCCATATGACACGCACTCGGGCCCCACGAAACGAAAGACGGAAGGAAAGACCATGACCACACCCATCCTGGTCACCGGGGGCACAGGAACCCTTGGCGGCCACGTTGTACCTGGGTTGCGGGCGGCCGGTCACGACCTGCGGGTTCTGAGCCGAACCCCCACGAAGCCCCTCGAAGGCATCGAGCACGTGACCGGTGATCTTCTCCAGGCCACCGGGATCGAGCCCGCCGTGGACGGAATCGACACGATCGTGCACCTGGCGGGCGGCCCGAAGGGCGACGATGCGGCCACGGGAAACCTGGTACGTGCCGCCAGCCGGGCGGGGGTCCGGCATATCGTCTACATCTCGGTGATCGGCGCAGACAGGATCCCGCTGGGCTACTTCAAGGCCAAGGCCGGCGCTGAGCATGCGGTCGCCGAGTCCGGCATCTCGTACTCGATGCTGCGAGCCGCCCAGTTCCACGACCTGGTCCTCACCGTCGTGCAGAAGATGACGAAGATGCCGGTTGTGCCGGTCCCGGGCGGACTGCGGTTCCAGCCGGTCGACGCACGCGAGGTCGCGGCTCGTCTGGTGGAGCTATCTCTCGGCACCCCGGCGGGGCGGGTGGCCGATCTGGCCGGACCGACGGTGTACGGCATGGGGGAACTGGCCACGAGCTACCTGCAGGCACGTGGCATGCACCGTATGAAACTGCCGGTGCGGATGCCCGGTAAGACTGGCCGGGCGTACCGCGCCGGGGACAACCTCAACCTCACCACGGCGGCTCGCGGCAAGCGCAGCTGGCAAGCGTTTCTGGGCGAGCAGTCGTCCTCCGGCCATCGGCGACGCAAGTAGCTGCAGGCCGCGCGGCCAGATAGGGATCGGGCGCGCCTCGGCACGCGGCAGCCGCCGCCCGGAATGAACCCGAACCACGCTCTACGTGAGGATGCTCATGCCCGTCGGATACCTGATCACCGTGCTGGTCGTTGCGACCTTCACGGCGGTGGCGCTGGCCCCACCGACGCGTCCTCGGGTGGCTGCGTACGCGGCGTACCTGATGGGGATGGTGGTGAACGAGGTACCACACCTTGCGGCCGGACTCGCCCTGGCCACCGCGACCGCGACGGCCCTCGTCGAGGGCGACCTCGGACGCGACGGTGCGTCGCTGGCGCTGTTGGTCGCGGCCGGTGCGGTGATGGTCGGACTAGGGGTGGTGGCCGCCCGCGGGATCCGCTCCTGGAGCTCGGTCACGGAGGGGTTGCGCACGGCCGGCATCGCTTCCCCGGACGCTCCCCGCGCGTGGGCCCTCCGGACGGCGCTCACACCGATCCCGTTCCAGCCCCATGCGGTCGCCCGGATCGCCGACCTGCGCTACGGCGACCATCGGCGCCAGCGGCTCGACGTGTACCACCGCCGCGACCGGCCGGCCGGTGGGCCGGTTCTGGTCTACTTACATGGCGGCGGCTACAACTCCGGCAGCAAACACCACGAAGGCCGGGCACTCCTGCACCGGCTGGCCGCCCGGGGATGGGTCTGCGTGAGCGCCACCTATCGGCTGCGCCCGCGTGCGGGGTTCGAGGAGCACCTCGCCGACGCCCGAGCCGCGCTGGCCTGGGCACGCGCCCACGCGACTGACTACGGTGCCGACCCGAGCACGCTGGTCTTGGCTGGAAGCTCCGCCGGCGCCCATCTGGCATCCCTGCTCGCGCTGGACCCCGATAGGCGGCCGACAGCCGCCATCTGCCTGTACGGCTACTACGGCCGCTACTACGGCCACACCGTGGCTGAACCGGTCCCGTCCACGCCGTTCGCGTTGTCCGCCGCCGGGGCGCCGCCGTTCTTCATCGCGCACGGTGACCGGGACAGCTTGACACCGGTCGAGGCGTCACGGGCGTTGACCACAAAGCTCCGCGAGGAGTCGCCAGGGCCGGTGGTGGGCGTCGTGCTTCGCGGCGGTCAGCACGGGTTCGACCTGCTGCATTCATGGCGCTATTCGGCGGTGCTGGCAGGGGTCGACGCGTTCCTGGCCGATCCCCGGGTCGGGATCCGCCTCGCCTAACACATCTCGTCCATGGGCGGTGTCGAAAGTTTGAGCGGGTCGCCGACGAGCGGCGACCCCGAAGTGAAATGGAGTCAGTATCACGATGAGCACCATCGCAACTGTCGTTGTCATTCTTGCCGCGGCGTGGGTCGGGTTCTCGGCGTTCTCCGTCTTCACCAACAAGTCGTGGGTGGTCGACAACTTCGTCGACTACGGCGTCCCGCGCACCTGGTGGGTCTGGCTGGGTTCGGCGAAGGCGCTCGGCGCGGTCGGCCTGGTCATCGGTCTGTGGATTCCGCCGATCGGTATCGCCGCAGCGGTCGGCCTCGCCCTGTACTTCGTCGGGGCCGTCATCACGGTCCTCCGCGCCCGGGCCTACGCCCACGTGCCGTTCCCGCTGCTGTACTTGGCACCGGTCGTCGCAGCAGGGCTGATGACGGCCACCGCATAGGCGCGGCCGACGTCGCTTCTTGACTGATGATGGCGGTCCAGAAGATCCGGCCGCATCTGTATCGCCTGCTTCTGGGCCGCCACCAGGCACATCTTTGGTCGGACGGCGACGGCAGCCCGCTGGTCGATGGCGACATCGCGGCCGAGCACGGTGGCGAGGTGACGCTCGGCGTGTTCAACCTGAATCGGACGGAAGCCCGCCGCGTAGTTTCGCCGCCCTCGGCGACCTCGACGTGGACGTCGCCTGCTTCGGGCAACGTGAGGGCGCGTGCGTCAATCTCCAACGTGGCCTCTCGCCGCATGCTGGAACACTGCGGCTTTGCCCGGACGGGGGCAGACGAAAGGCCCGACGGTTCTTCGCGGACCTTCATCGGCTACCGGAAGGAACTCGATGACACGACTGGAGGTGCCGTGCACTGACAACTGCTGACGTGGACGATCCGGTGTCCTGCGAGCCGAACGCTCACCGGACATACCGCGACTGCCCTGCGGCATCACCCGTGCTCGATTCGGACTGTCCCGTAGACCCGTCCGGTGATGTGACCGGTGACGGGGCGCCATCCGACACTCGCGGGGCGACCACTGCCCCGACGTCCACCAACTGGCCTATCTCCCGAGACGCCGCGCTACGGCGAGGGCACGGCCGCGCGCTCGCGGGTGCGCAGCGCGTCGAGCGCGTGGACGAGCGAGACGACGAGGAGCGCGGCGCCGAGCATGTGCGCCCCGACGAGGAGCTCGGGGAGCCCCGTGAAGTACTGGACGTACCCGATCGCGCCCTGCGCCAGGGTCACGCCGAGGAGGACCCACCAGGCCCGGCGCGCGGCCGGGGCGTCGCGCAGGAGGACGAGCCCGGCGAGGACGAGGGCGACGAACGCCCACACCGCCCACGCGTGGAGCTTGGAGACGGACGCGGGGTCGAGGGCCCACCGGTAGGCCTCGTCGGCGTCGCCGGAGTGCGGGCCGGCGCCCGTCGTGATGACGCCGAGGACGAGGAGGACGACGCCGACGACGGCGAGCGCGCCCGCGATCGTCCGCACCGGCCGCTCGACCCGCCAGACCGGCTCCCCGTCAGCGGCGCGCAGCCGCAGGAGCAGGTACGTCGAGACCGCGACGAGCGCGAGCGAGATGAGCATGTGCGAGCCGACGATCGCCGGGTGGAGGTCGACCCACACCGTGATCCCGCCGACGACGGCCTGGACGGCGATGCCGATGAGCGGGAGCCACACGAGCCGGCGCAGGGGAGCGGGGCGCGCGGCCGTGGGCTCGCGCCGGTAGACCACCCAGACGAGGGCGACGGCGATGACCCCGAGGACGCCCGTGAGGGTGCGGTTCCCGAACTCGATGAGCGGGTGGATCCCCATCTCCGCGTGGAACTCCGGGGTGAACTGGCCCGGCTCGCACAGCGGCCACTGCGAGCAGCCGAGGCCGGAGCCGGTGAGGCGCACGGCCCCGCCCGTGACGATGATGCCGATCTGGGCGACGAGGTTCGCCACCGCCAGGCCCCACGTGAGGCGGTCGACCCGCGCCGCGCGGGTCGGTGCGGGGCCGGTGGGGGCCGGGGAGACGGGGGCCGAGGTGCTCACCCGACAAGCCTAAGCCGCCGCCGGCGCGGTCCCGGTCCGTGGGCCGGGCGTCCCGTCAGTCCCAGCGGAACGCGCGGCCGGCGAGCCATGCGAGGAGCGCCGTCCACGCGAGGAGGACCGCGGCGGCGAGCCACGGCATGCCGCCGCCGGTGGCGACGTCGCGCATCCCCTCGCCGAGGGCGCCGGAGGGGAGCCACGCGACGACGGCGCCGAGCCAGCCCGGCAGTGATGTGAGGGGGAGCACGACGCCGCCGCCCGCGACGAGGAGGACCCACAGCGTGTTGGCGAGGGCGAGGACGGCCTCGGGCCGCAGCGTGCCGCCGACGAGCATGCCCAGAGCGGTGAACGCGCCGGCGCCGAGGAGGAGGAGGACGGCGGCGGCGGGCGCAGCGGCGAGCGCGTCCCCGACCGCAGGCCGCCAGCCGAGTCCGAGCGCGACGCCGCTGAGGACGGCGACCTGGACGGCGAGGACCGCGAGGACCGCGCCGAGCTTGCCGAGCAGGAGGCCGCGCGGGCCGAGCGGCGTCGTGGCGAGCAGCCGCAGGACGCCCCAGCGCCGGTCGAAGGCGACGGCGATCGCCTGCGAGGTGAAACCGGTCGAGACGGCGGCGAGGGCGAGCACCCCGGCGAGGGCGCGCGCGTGCTCACCGCTCCCGCCGAGGACGTCGGTGCGCACGAGGAGGACGAGCGCGACGGCGGGGAGGATGAACGTGAGGAGGAGCTGCTCACCGTTGCGCAGGACGGCCCGCGTCTCGAACGCCGCCTGCGCGAGGACCCGGCTCGTCGCCGTCGCGCTCATCGCAGGCTCCGTCCCGTCAGGTCGAGGAACGCGTCCTCGAGGGTGCGCCGGTGCAGCTCGACGCCGGCGTCGCCGTGCCCGATCGCGGCGAGCGCCGAGGCGACGACGACGACGGTCCGCGCGTCGAGCGTCACCGGCGCCGCACCGGCCCCGACCTCGATCGCCTCGTCCGCCACGCGGACGGAAAGGTCCGGTCGGCCTGCGGCGGCGAGCGCACGGGCGAGGTCGGCCGCCGTGCCCGCGGGCGCTGCCGGGTCGGCGCCGCCGGGGGAGCGGCCTGCGGCCGGCAGGACGCGGACGTGCGCGCCGCCCGTCAAGGTCGTGGGCGTGCCCTCGGCGATGACCGCGCCGGAGTCGACGACGACGACGTGGTCGGCGAGCGTCTCGGCCTCGTCCATGAGGTGGGTCGTGAGGACGATCGACGTCCCGGCCCCGCGGAGCTCGCGCACGAGCTCCCAGACGACGAGGCGGGCCTGGGGGTCGAGCCCGGCGGAGGGCTCGTCGAGGAAGACGAGCTCGGGCCGGCCGACGATGGCGCAGGCGAGCGCGAGGCGCTGCCGCTGGCCGCCGGACAGGCGCCGCACCGACGTGCGGGCGACGCCCTCGAGGCCGAGCCGCGCGAGGAGCTCGGCCGGGTCCGCGGGGTCGTCGTGGAGGCGGGCGACGTGGCGCAGGACGTCCCCCGCGCGGGGGGCCAGGGGCAGGCCGCCGTCCTGGAGCATGACGCCGACGCGGTGGCGCAGCGCGCCCGCGGCGGCAGGGTCGGCGCGGTCGAGGCCGAGGACGCGGATGTGCCCGGCGTCGGGGCTGCGCAGGCCCTCGCAGCACTCGACGGTCGTCGTCTTCCCGGCGCCGTTGGGGCCGAGGACGGCCGTGACGGCGCCGCGCGTGGCGTGCAGGCTCAGGCCACGGACCACCTCGCGGCGGCCGTAGCGCTTGCGCAGGGCATCGACCTCGAGCGCAGGGGCATTCGACACGTCCGACACCCTACGGCGGCGCCGGAGTGAGGTTGACCTTCCTTGCGGGGAAGCATTTCGGCAACGATCATGTTCCGTATATGTGGGCACCGCCGTCGGGCGCGTCGCCACCGCCTGCGAGCCGAGCGAGGGAGGCACCATGGACCGCACGATCCAGCGCGACGTCGACGCGACGACGCGCGAGCGGGTGCTCCGCCTCGTCGTCGAGCAGGGACCGGTGAGCGCCGCCGAGCTGGCCGACGTCCTCGCCGTCACGCCCGCGGGTGTGCGACGTCACATCGCCGTCCTCGAGCGCAGCGGCTACATCGTCGTCCACGACCCGAGCGGTCCCGAGCTGCGGCGCCGCGGGCGTCCCGCCCGGCACTACGTCGCCACCGACGCCGGCCGCGCCGGCCTGTCCGACGCGTACTCCGACCTCGCCACGCACGCGCTCGACTACCTCCTCGAGGTAGGCGGCCCCGAGGCGATCGAGCACTTCGCCGAGGCCCGTGTGAGCGAGCTCGAGCGCCGGTACGCTCCCATCGTCGCCGGTGCGGGCAGCGACCGCACCGAGCGCGCCAAGGCGCTCGCCGCGGCGCTCGCCTCCGACGGCTACGCCGCCACGGTCCGCACCGCCGGGCCGGGCGGGTTCGCCGTCCAGCTGTGCCAGGGGAACTGCCCGGTGCTCGACGTGGCCGAGCGTTTCCCGCAGCTGTGCGAGGCGGAGACGAGCGCGTTCTCCCGCCTCCTCGGGGTGCACGTGCAGCGCCTGGCCACGCTCGCCGCGGGCGGCCACGTGTGCACGACCCACATCCCGATCTCCACCGTTCCGCTCTCCCGGGCCCGGGCGAGCGACTCAGAGCCCAGCACGACCTCGCCGCCGCCAGCCGGCGACGACACGGAAGGAAACTGATGACGAGTCCCACCCAGCAGGACGTCGCGGCGCCCGGCGCGCCGATGACCCAGGACGAGACGATCGCCTCGATCGGCAACTACAAGTTCGGCTGGCACGACACCGACGACGCCGGCGCGACCGCGCGCCGCGGCGTGGACGAGAGTGTCGTGCGCAACATCTCGGCCCTCAAGGACGAGCCGGAGTGGATGACGAAGCGCCGCCTCAAGGCGCTCAGCCTCTTCGAGAAGAAGCCGATGCCCAACTGGGGCGCGGACCTGAGCGGCATCGACTTCGACAACATCAAGTACTTCGTCCGCTCCACCGAGAAGCAGGCCACGAGCTGGGAGGACCTGCCGGAGGACATCCGCAACACGTACGACCGCCTCGGCATCCCCGAGGCCGAGAAGCAGCGCCTCGTCGCCGGCGTCGCCGCGCAGTACGAGTCCGAGGTCGTCTACCACCAGATCCGCGAGGACCTCGAGGCCAAGGGCGTCATCTTCGTCGACACGGACACGGGCCTGCGCGAGTACCCCGAGCTGTTCGCCGAGTACTTCGGCACGGTCATCCCCTCCGGGGACAACAAGTTCGCCGCGCTCAACACGGCCGTGTGGTCCGGTGGCTCGTTCGTCTACGTCCCCAAGGGCGTCCACGTCGAGATCCCGCTCCAGGCCTACTTCCGGATCAACACCGAGAACATGGGCCAGTTCGAGCGGACGCTCATCATCGCCGACGAGGGCTCGTACGTGCACTACGTCGAGGGCTGCACGGCGCCGATCTACAAGTCGGACTCGCTGCACTCCGCCGTCGTCGAGATCATCGTCAAGAAGGACGCCCGCGTCCGCTACACGACGATCCAGAACTGGTCGAACAACGTCTACAACCTCGTGACGAAGCGCTCGACGGTCGACGCCGGCGGCACGATGGAGTGGATCGACGGCAACATCGGCTCCAAGGTGACGATGAAGTACCCGGCCGTCTACCTCATGGGCGAGCACGCCCGCGGGGAGACGCTGTCCATCGCCTTCGCCGGCGAGGGCCAGCACCAGGACACGGGCTCGAAGATGGTTCACCTCGCGCCGAACACGTCCTCCTCCATCGTCTCCAAGTCGGTGGCCCGCGGCGGCGGGCGCGCCTCCTACCGCGGCCTCGTCCAGGTGCTCGAGGGCGCCCACAACGCGAAGTCGAACGTCCTGTGCGACGCGCTCCTCGTCGACCAGATCTCCCGCTCGGACACCTACCCCTACGTCGACGTCCGCGTCGACGACGTCGAGATGGGCCACGAGGCCACCGTCTCCAAGGTGAGCGAGGACCAGCTCTTCTACCTCATGTCCCGCGGCATGGCGGAGACCGAGGCCATGGCCATGATCGTGCGCGGGTTCGTCGAGCCCATCGCGCGCGAGCTGCCCATGGAGTACGCGCTCGAGCTCAACCGGCTCATCGAGCTGCAGATGGAAGGGGCGGTGGGCTGATGACCGCCGCCACGACTGAGGACAAGGACTCCATGAAGACGGACCACACCCGCGCCACGGCCGACGCCGCCCACACCCACGGGCGCGGCGGCACGCCGCAGGCCTCGCGCGCCGAGCGCGCCACCTCCTTCACGCTCGCGGACTTCCCCGTGCCGAACGGGCGCGAGGAGGACTGGCGCTTCTCGCCCGTCGACCGCCTCCAGCGGCTCTTCGCCGGTGGCTTCACGAGCGCCGGACCCGTCGTCACCTCGACGACGGACGACGGCGTCACCCTCGAGCGCGTCGGCCGCGACGACCCCCGCCTCGGGCAGGTCGGGGCCCCAGGTGACCGGGTCGCCGCCGCCGCGTGGGACTCCTTCGGCGAGGCGCTCGTCGTCACGGTGCCGAAGAACCACGTCGCCGCCGAGCCGACGATCCTCGCCATCACGGGCGACGCCGCCGGCGAGGCGGCCGAGCCCGCGGCCCAGCACGTCCTCGTGCGCGCCGAGCAGCACAGCGAGTCCCTCGTCGTCCTCGACCACCGCGGGGGCGCCGAGCTCGCGCAGACGGTCGAGATCGACGTCGCCGACGGCGCCCGCCTCACCCTCGTGTCCATCCAGGACTGGGACGACGGCGCGATCCACGTCTCCTCGCACCGCACCCGCATCGGTCGCGACGCGCGCCT
Source organism: Georgenia wangjunii (assembly GCF_036421975.1). Lineage (NCBI taxonomy): Bacteria > Bacillati > Actinomycetota > Actinomycetes > Allobogoriellales > Allobogoriellaceae > Georgenia > Georgenia wangjunii. The sequence goes on from NZ_JAZGON010000007.1 coordinate 25,923, forward strand.
GCGCCACATCGTCGTCACGCTCGGCGGGGACATCGTGCGCCTCACCCCGGACGCCGTCTTCGCGGCCCCGGGCGGCGAGGTCGAGATGCTCGGTCTCTACTTCACGGACGCGGGCCAGCACCAGGAGCACCGCCTCTTCGTCGACCACGCCGTGCCGAGCTGTGTCTCGCGCGTGACGTACAAGGGCGCCCTCCAGGGCGCCGGTGCGCACTCGGTGTGGGTCGGCGACGTCCTCATCCGCAAGGAGGCCGAGGGCACGGACACGTACGAGCTCAACCGCAACCTCGTCCTCACCGAGGGCGCCCGCGCGGACTCCGTGCCGAACCTCGAGATCGAGACCGGTGAGATCGAGGGGGCCGGGCACGCGAGCGCCACGGGCCGCTTCGACGACGAGCAGCTGTTCTACCTGCGCTCGCGCGGCATCGCCGAGGCGGACGCGCGCCGTCTCGTCGTCCTCGGCTTCTTCGCCGAGCTCATCAACCAGATCGGCGTGCCGCTCGTCCAGGAGCGCCTCATGGCCGCCATCGAGGCCGAGCTCGACCGGACGATGGAGGCTGCGCCGCGATGAGCGCCCAGTACGCCGCCGACACGGGCGACCTCGCCCCCGGCGAGGCGATGCGGCTCGAGCTCGAGCGGGCGGACGGCTCCCCGCTGGCCGTCGCCCTCGTCCGGGACTCCGACGGCGACTTCCACGCCATCTCGGACATCTGCTCGCACGGGCAGGTGAGCCTGTCCGACGGCGAGGTGGAGGGCTGCACCATCGAGTGCTGGCTGCACGGGTCCTCGTTCGACCTGCGCTCCGGCAAGCCCCTTGCCCTGCCCGCCACCCAGCCCGTCCCGGTCTACCCCGTGTCCCTCGAGGGCGCGCGCGTCCTCGTCGACGTCGACGCAACCGTCGACGCCGGCTGACCGGCGCCCCACCCCAGACTTCAGGAAAGAGAAGACATGTCTACCCTTGAGATCAAGAACCTCCACGTCAGCGTCGAGACGAACGACGGCCCCAAGCCGATCCTGCGCGGCGTCGACCTGACGATCCGCTCCGGCGAGGTCCACGCGATCATGGGCCCGAACGGCTCCGGCAAGTCCACGCTCGCGTACTCCATCGCCGGCCACCCCAAGTACCAGGTCACCGACGGCGAGGTGCTCCTCGACGGGGAGAACGTCCTCGAGATGAGCGTCGACGAGCGCGCCCGCGCCGGCCTCTTCCTCGCCATGCAGTACCCGGTCGAGGTCCCCGGCGTCACCGTCTCGAACTTCCTCCGCACCGCGAAGACCGCCATCACCGGCGAGGCCCCGGCCCTGCGCACGTGGGTCAAGGACGTCAAGGGCGCCATGGACAAGCTCCGCATGGACCCCGACTTCGCCCAGCGCGACGTCAACCACGGCTTCTCCGGCGGCGAGAAGAAGCGCCACGAGATCCTCCAGATGGAGCTCCTCGCGCCGAAGTTCGCCGTCCTCGACGAGACCGACTCGGGCCTCGACGTCGACGCGCTGCGCGTCGTCTCCGAGGGCGTCAACCGGGTCCACTCCGAGATCGGGATGGGCGTCATGCTCATCACCCACTACACCCGGATCCTCAACTACATCACCCCGGACTTCGTCCACGTCTTCGTCGAGGGCCGCGTCGCCGAGCAGGGCGGCCCCGAGCTCGCCCAGCAGCTCGAGGCCGAGGGCTACGACAAGTACGCCACGACGACCGTCTGACCCACCGAGGAGAACCCCGCCGATGACCGCTGCCCAGCCGCTGAGCGCGCTCGCGCTCAGCGCGGCCGAGCAGGCCGCCGTGCGCGCCGACTTCCCGCTCCTGGGGCGCACGGTGCGCCACGGCCGCCCGCTCGTCTACCTCGACACCGCCGCGACGTCGCAGAAGCCGCAGTGCGTCCTCGACGCCGAGCAGGACTTCTACGAGCGCTCGAACGCCGCGGTGCACCGCGGCGCCCACCAGCTCGCGGAGGAGGCGACCGAGCTCTACGAGGACGCCCGGCGCGCGGTCGCGGCGTTCGTCGGGGTCGGCGCGGACGAGATCGTGTGGACGAAGAACGCGACCGAGGGCATCAACCTCGTCGCGTACGCGATGTCGAACGCGGCCCTCGGGCGCGGGGGAGACCGGGCACGGGCACGGCTGGGGGTCGGCCCCGGGGACGAGATCGTCGTCACCGAGGCCGAGCACCACGCCAACCTCGTCCCGTGGCAGGAGCTGTGCGCCCGCACGGGCGCGACGCTGCGGTGGATCGGGCTCGACGACGACGGCCGGCTCGCGGACCTCGACGTCATCACCGGGCGCACGCGCCTCGTCGCCCTCACCCACGCGTCGAACGTCACGGGCGCCGTCAGCCCCGTGGCCGACGTCGTCGCGCGGGCCCGGGCGGTCGGTGCGCTCGTCGTCCTCGACGCGTGCCAGAGCGTGCCCCACCTCCCCGTGGACCTGCGCGCGCTCGACGTCGACTTCGCGGTGTTCTCCGGGCACAAGATGCTCGGGCCCACGGGGATCGGTGCCCTCTACGGGCGCGCCGAGCTCCTCGAGCTCATGCCGCCCTTCCTCACCGGGGGGTCGATGGTCGAGGTCGTCACCATGGAGGCGACGACGTTCTCAGCCCCGCCCACCCGCTTCGAGGCCGGCACGCAGATGGTCGCCCAGGCCGTCGGCCTGCGCGCCGCGGTGGGCTACCTCTCCGAGCTCGGCATGGACGCGGTCGCCGCCCACGAGGCCGAGCTCACCCGGCACCTCCTCGACGGCATCGGCTCCGTCCCGGGGGTGCGGATCCTCGGCCCGAGGTCGCCGCAGGACCGGCTCAGCGCCGTCGCGTTCGCCGTCGACGGCGTGCACCCGCACGACGTCGGCCAGGTGCTCGACGACGCCGGCATCGCCGTACGGGTCGGGCACCACTGCGCCCAGCCGCTCCACCGGCGCCTGGGCGTCCACTCGTCCACCCGGGCCTCGGCCGGGATCTACACGACGCACGAGGAGGTCGAGGCGCTCGTCGAGCACCTCGGCACGGTCCGGCACTTCTTCGGGGTGGAACATGGCTGACGCGATGGAGCAGCTCTACCAGCAGGTCATCCTCGACCACGCCCGCGCCCGCCACGGCGCCGGCGAGCTCGAGCCGTTCGACGCGGAGTCCTTCCAGGTCAACCCGACGTGCGGGGACGAGGTACGGCTCCGGGTCGCCGTCGAGCACACCGTCGCCGGTCCCCGCATCACCGGCGTCGGCTGGGTCGGCCAGGGGTGCTCGATCTCCCAGGCGTCCCTGTCCGTCCTCACCGACCTCGTCACCGGCACCGACGTCGCCACCGCCGAGCGGGTGGGGGAGAGCTTCCGCGACCTCATGCGCAACCGCGGTGTCGAGCTCGACCCCGAGCGCCAGGACAGCCTCGGGGACGCCACCGCCTTCACGGGGGTCGCGCGCTACTCGGCGCGCGTCAAGTGCGCGCTCCTGGGTTGGATGGCCCTGCGCGACGCCCTCATCCACGCCCTGACGGCCGAGCCGTCGACACAGGAGGAGAACTCATGAGCGAGACCACCAACCCGGCCCCCACCACGGCGGCCGACGTCGAGGAGGCCATGCGCGACGTCATCGACCCCGAGCTCGGGATCAACGTCGTCGACCTCGGCCTCGTCTACGGCATCACCGTGGACCAGAACAACGAGGCGCAGATCGACATGACGCTGACGTCGGCGGCGTGCCCGCTCACCGACGTTATCGAGGACCAGACCGCCCAGGCGCTCGAGGGCCTCGTCAACGGCAACAAGATCAACTGGGTCTGGATGCCGCCGTGGGGCCCGGACAAGATCACCCCGGACGGCCGCGAGCAGCTGCGGGCGCTCGGCTTCAACCTCTGAGGCGGCCCTGACGTCGCGTGTCGTCAGCCGGCGCCGGCGTCCTCTCGCGACGCCAGCGCCAGCCGTGCGACGAGGTCGTCCGGGATGGGTCGGCGCGGCGTGAAGGTGATGCCGGTCTTGGTCGCCTTGAGGCCGGCGGCCGCGATCTCGTCGGCGTGCTCGGAGATCGCCCCTGGCAGGAGGTACAGCCCGCACTGCTTGCTGAACGCCGCATAGCTCGCGACGACGGCACCGCCGATCGTGAACCCCGGCATGTTGTAGGCGACGATCTCCTCCGCCTGCGGCAGGGTGCGGGCCAGTATCGCGCGCAACCGCTCCAGCGAGGGCCGGAAGGGCTCCGGCGCCGCGGCGATGTAGGCGTCGTGGTCGGTGAACGTCACGGGCACGACACTAGAGGTTGACCATGGCGCCCGTCAGCCCGCGGAACGCCTCCTGCAGGGCCTCGCCGAGCGTCGGGTGGACGTGGACGTTGCGGGCGAGGTCGCCGGCCGTCAGGCCCGTGCGGCGGGCGAGGGTGAGCTCGGGGAGCATCTCGGCGACCTCGACGCCGACGAGGTGCGCCCCGAGCAGCTGTCCGTCGGCGCCCGCGAGGACCTTGACGAAGCCACGCGGCTCCGCCATCCCGCGCGCCTTGGCGTTCGCCGAGAACGGGAACCGCGCGACGCGCACGTCGTGGCCCTCGGCGCGGGCCTGCGCCTCGGTGAGCCCGAAGCTGGCGACCTGCGGCTGGCAGAACGTCACCCGCGGCATCATCCGGTAGTCCCCGAGGCCCACGGTCGGTAGTCCGGCGACGGTCTCGGCCGCCACCATCGCCTGGGCGTCGGCGACGTGCGCGAGGGCGAGCTTGCCCGTGACGTCGCCGATGGCGAGCAGGTGCGGCACGGACGTCCGCATCGCGTCGTCGACGGCGATGGCGCCGCGCTCGGTGAGCGCGACCCCGGTGCGCTCGAGGCCGAAGCCGTGCGTGCGCGGGGTGAACCCGACCGAGACGAGGACGCGCTCCACGCGGAGCTCGCCCTCGCCGTCGGGGCCGGTGTACGTCAGCGTCACCCCCGTGCCGTCGTCGGCGGCGGTGCGCACGCTCGTCGACGTCCGCAGCGTGATCCCGAGCTCGCCGTAGGCCCGGGCCACCTCCGCGGAGGACTCGGCGTCCTCGGCGGGCAGGACGCGGTCGGCGTACTCGATGACCGTCACCTGCGCGCCATAGGTGGCCAGGACGTAGGCGAACTCCATGCCGATGGCCCCGGCGCCGATGATGGCGATCGAGGCCGGGACCCGGCGGTCGAGGATCTGCGTCTCGTAGTCGACGACGTTGTCGCTCAGGGGCACCCCCGGCAGCGTGCGCACCTCCGACCCCGTCGCGATGACGGCCGAGCCGAAGGTGAGCACCTCGGGGTCCGCCCGCCCGACGGTGAGGGTGTGCTCGTCCTGGAGCTCCCCGTGGCCGTAGTACTGCCGGACGCCGTTCTTGCGCAGGAGGTGGTGGACGCCCTCGACACGCCCCTCGGCCGCGCGGCGGCTGTGGTCGAAGACGGGTCCGAAGTCACGCCCGACGTCCCCGACGAGCCCGAAGTCGGCCCCCTTGCTGGCGACGACGTTGACGAGCTCGGCGCCGCGCAGGAGCACCTTGGACGGGATGCAGCCCACCGAGAGGCACACCCCGCCCCAGTAGCGCCGCTCGACGATCGCGGTGTCGAGACCGAGCTGGGCGAGGCGGATGGCGGCGGCGTACCCGCCGGGACCCGCGCCGAGGACGACGGCGTCGTGATGCACCATGGCGCGAGGGTAGGGCTCGCGAGGCCGTCCCGTCGGTGCTTTGACGCACCTGACCGGCGGCGGTCGTGGCTACCGGCGGAGGTCGAGCCCGAGCCAGGCAACGAGCGCGCGGAGCTCGGCGTCGACGCCCTCGGCGAGCGCGGGGGTGAAGGGGACGTCCTCGTGGACGGCGTGGACGACGAGCGCGCCCGCCTTGCGGTCGCCCGCGGCGTCGACCTTCCCGACGAGCCGGTCGCCGTGGAGGACCGGCAGGGCGAAGTAGCCCCAGCGCCGGGCGGCCTTCGGCTTGTACATCTCGAGGGTGTAGTCGAAGTCGAAGAGCTCGCGGGCGCGCCGCCGGTCGTGGACGAGGCGGTCGAAGGGGGAGAGGAGGGCCGTGCGGCCGGCGAAGGCGCGGCCGAGCGCACCGGGGTCGAGCCGCCACTCGCCCTCGGTGCCCTCGACGACCGCCGGCTCGCCGGCGTCGCCGACGTCCGCCGGTTCGACCGGCTCGGCCGTCGTCGTGGCGCGGGCGATCCCGAGCGCCCGCAGGCGCCGGGCGTTGCGCTCGCGGACGGCGTCCGCGTAGGGGACGGCGGCGACGGCGGGGTAGACGCGCTCGCCGAGGTCCCACAGGCGTTGGCGGCCCCGCCGGCCGGAGACGGCGACCTCGCCGCGCGCGGCGAGGAGCTCGAGCATCTGGGTGACGTTGCGGTTGTTGGTCCAGCCCGTCGAGGGCCAGGACACCGCGCTCGTGTCCGGGATGTCGCGCGAGAGCAGCGGGCCGCCGTCGCGCAGGCGCGCGAGGACGTCGCGGCGGAACGTGGCGTTCGCGCCGAGCCACTCGCGCGCGCGGGCGTAGGCGGGCGCCCGCTCCATCTGCGCGAGGTAGAGCGGCAGGTCGGCCATGGGGCGCACCGTCGCACGGAGCTCGAACAGGGTCCGGTCGTCGTCGAGCGCCCGCGTGAGGTGCGCCGGGGCGTACGCGGCACCGAGCCGGGTCCAGGCGACGAGGTCGGCGCTCGGCGCTACCGCCGCCGTCGGGTCGAGCTGGAGGAACGTCAGGTGGGTGACGACGTCGAGCAGGGCGGAGGGCCGCTCGGCGTCGAGGAGCTGGGCGCCGACGGCGACGCGGCGGGCCTCGGCCCGGCTCAGGCGGTGGACCGTCACGGACCCGGCCTCAGAGTGCTCGGGCGGCGAAGGTGTCGCAGGCGGCCATCGTGCCCTCGGAGTAGCCTGCGGTGAACCAGCGCTGGCGCTGCTCCGCCGAGCCGTGCGTCCACGACTCGGGGTTGACCTCCTGGCCGGCGCCGGCCTGGATGCGGTCGTCGCCGACGGCGGCCGCTGCGTCGAGGGCGTCGGTCACCTCCGCCTGCGTGGGCGGGACGAGGAACGTCTCGCCCGACTCCGGGTCGACGACGGTCGCGGCGTGCCCGACCCACAGGCCGGCGTAGCAGTCGGCCTGGAGCTCGAGGCGGACGCCGTCGGAGGTCGGGCCGGCGCCCTGGCGATCGATGGCGTCCATCGTCCCGAGCTGGTTCTGGATGTGGTGGCCCCACTCGTGGGCGACGATGTACATCTGCGCGAGCGGGGCGTTCTCGGCCCCGAGCTGGGTCTCGAGCTGGGTGAAGAACCCCGTGTCGAGGTAGACGCTCGCGTCGGGCGGGCAGTAGAAGGGCCCGACGGCGGAGGTCGCGTTCCCGCAGCCCGTGCCCACGGAGGCCTCGAACACCTCGAAGCCCGGCATCTCGTACTCGGCACCCGCCTGCTCGGGCAGCGCGGCGACCCAGTACTGGTCGAGCGCGTCCGCGGTGAACACCATCCGGCAGTCCACGTCACGGTTGGCGTCGGCCCCGGTGCGGCAGTGCTCGAAGCCCGCGCCGGCGGTGGCCTCCCCACCCGCACCGCCGCTCCCACCCCCGACGAGGCCCGAGACGTCGGCCCCGCTGACGAGGTAGACGAGCAGGACGAGGACGCCGGTGCCTCCGCCGATCGCCGCCCCACGCGTGCCGCGGGAGCGGCGCACCCGCCGCGAGTCGGCGCGGACACCCTCGTTGAACGTCATGGCGCACACGCTAGGGCGGCCCGCCGACGCGGGCGACCGGGCACCGACGAGGACCGGGGCACCTGCGCCGCACACCCCGCTCCGGCAGCGGCGAACATCACCCGGGGGGCCACGCCGTCCGCGCGTAGACTGGACGGGCGCCTCGCGGCGCTCCCCCCACCCGTCGTCACTGTCTTGAGGTCTGCCCTGTGATCACCGCCCACGACGTCTCCATGCGCATCGGCGCACGCGAGCTCCTCCACGAGGCGTCCTTCCGCATCGACGCAGGCATGCGGATCGGGCTCGTCGGGCGCAACGGCGCCGGCAAGACCACGCTGACGAAGCTGCTCGCCGGTGAGGCCGCCACGTCCGGCGTCATCCAGCACACGGGCGACATCGTCCGCAGCGGCGAGGTGGGGTACCTGCCGCAGGACCCCCGCACGGGCGACATGGAGGTCCTCGCCCAGGACCGGGTGCTCTCGGCCCGCGGGCTCGACGACATCGTCCGGCGCCTGCGCAAGGTCGAGCAGGTCATGGCCACCGCCGAGGGCGAGAAGCAGCAGCAGGCGATGGAGCGTTACGCGCGCCTCGACGCGCAGTTCGCCGCCCAGGGCGGGTGGGCCGCCGAGTCCGAGGCCGCCCGGCTCACGTCCAACCTCGGGCTGCCCACGCGCGTCCTCGACCAGCCGCTCGCGACGCTCTCCGGCGGCCAGCGCCGCCGCGTCGAGCTCGCGCGCATCCTCTTCTCCGGCGCCGAGACGCTCCTGCTCGACGAGCCGACGAACCACCTCGACCACGACTCGATCCTCTGGCTGCGCGACTACCTCAAGAGCTACACCGGGGGATTCGTCGTCATCAGCCACGACGCCGACCTCCTGCGCGAGACGGTCAACACCGTCTTCCACCTCGACGCCAACCGCGGTTCCCTCGACGTCTACCAGCTCGGCTGGGACGCCTACCTCGCTCAGCGGGAGCAGGACGAGCGGCGCCGCAAGCGTGAGCGGGCCAACGCCGAGAAGAAGGCCTCGGTCCTCATGGTCCAGGCCAACAAGATGCGGGCGAAGGCGACGAAGGCCGTCGCCGCGCAGAACATGGCGCGCCGGGCCGAGCGCCTCGTCGCCGGCCTCGAGGAGACCCGCCGGGCGGACAAGGTGGCGCACCTGCGCTTCCCCGACCCCGCGCCGTGCGGCAAGACCCCGCTGACCGCCGAGGGGCTGAGCAAGACGTACGGCTCCCTCGAGGTCTTCACCGACGTCGACCTCGCCATCGACCGCGGCTCCAAGGTGGTCATCCTCGGGCTCAACGGCGCCGGCAAGACGACCCTCCTGCGCATCCTCGGCGGCGTCGAGGCCCCGGACACGGGCAAGGTCGTCCCCGGCCACGGCCTCAAGGTCGGCTACTACGCCCAGGAGCACGAGACCCTCGACGTCGACCGCACCGTCGTGGAGAACCTGCGCTCCGCCGCGCCGGACATGACCGACACCCAGGTGCGCTCCGTGCTCGGCTCGTTCCTCTTCTCCGGGGACGACGCGGACAAGCCCGCCAAGGTGCTCTCCGGCGGCGAGAAGACGCGCCTCGCCCTCGCCGTCCTCGTCGTGTCCTCGGCGAACGTCCTCCTCCTCGACGAGCCGACGAACAACCTCGACCCCGCCTCCCGCGAGGAGATCCTCGGCGCGCTGCGGACCTTCACCGGCGCCGTCGTCCTCGTCACCCACGACGAGGGCGCTGTGCGCGCGCTCGACCCCGAGCGCGTCCTCCTCCTGCCCGACGGCGACGAGGACCTGTGGAACGAGGGTTACGTCGAGCTCGTCTCCCTCGCCTGAGGCGCCCTTTCCCTCGCCAGGCGCTCGCGCCCGTGCCGGTTTACGCTCGTCTGAAACCAGACCGGCGAGGGAGGGGCGTTGTGGCCGAGAAGATCGCCAGAGGTGCTCGCGTGGTCGGTGAGCGGCGGACATCGCTCGCTGCCGAGCTCGCCAAGCGGTACGAGTCCGGGGAGTCCGTAAGGTCGATCGCGGACGACATCGGTCGCAGCTACGGGTTCGTCCACGGGCTCCTCGTCCAGGAGAACGTGCCGATGCGCCGGCGCGGCGGTCCCGTCAAGAAGGTGGACGAGCGGAGCTCAGCTGGGCATCGATGAGGGCGTCCTCCTCGTCGTCCGACCTGGGACGCCGGGAGCCCGGAACCTCACCGGCGCGCTCCGCGGCCTCGCGCCGCGCGAGCACGGCGAGCCCCACCGGTGCGGCAAGGGCGAAGACCCACCACTGGAAGGCGTAGGACAGGTGCGGGCCGAGGTCCGTCACCGGCCGGGCCAGCGCCGGTAGCTCCTCCGCCGCAGGAGGGTCGTGCTCGCCGGCGAGCACGTAGCCCTGGAGCACCGGCGTGCCCGAGGCCGCGATCTCCTCCGCCACGCCCGCCGCCGGGAGCACCTCACCGGGCTCGATCCGGTACACCTGGCCGGCCGGCGCCGACCGGTCGCCCGGCGGCTCGGCCGTGCGCAGCCGGCCCGTGAGGCGCACCTCGCCCGCCGGCGCGGGCGGCGGGCCGGCCGTGTCCGTCGCCTGGGAGAGCCAGCCACGGTCGACGACGACGACGACCTCGCTCCCGTCGTCGAGCTCGGCCGCGAACAGGGTGAGGACCTCCATCGCTGGCGTGCTCCCGACGGGGCGGTTGCGGACGAGGACGTCCTCGCCGAGGTAGCGCCCCTCGAGCTCGACCTGGCGCCACACGCGCTCCGGCGGCACGGGCGCCCGGGGGTCGAGGACCTCCTCGAGCGGGGCCGGGGCGACGTCGTAGTTGTCCTCGACGAGCGCGTTCGCCTCGACCCGGCCGACGTGCCGGTTCCACTGCCACACCCCGAGGCCGACGCACGCGGCCGAGACGAGGAGGGCGACGAGGCCGAGGCCGACCCAGCGCCGTGAGACGAGGAAGCCGTACTCCCTCACGCGTCGAGCTCGGCGACGGGGACGACGTCGTGGAGGAAGGAGCGCGCGGCGAGGAAACCGGCGAGGTGCTCGCGGTGGTCCGTGCACGCGAGCCACGTCTTGCGCCGGCTCCCGGTGTGGATGCGGGGGTTGGCCCACAGCAGGCCCCAGTCCGCGTCGTTGCGGCAGCCCTTCGCGCTGCAGATGAGGTCGGGCGCCTCGCCCGCCTGCTCCGGCGTCCCACTCATCGCAGGTACCCCCCGTCGAGGTCGACCGGCACGCCGGTGGAGCGCGGGCGCCCGGGCCGCTCACCGGGGGCCGGGAAGGCCCCCGGGCCGGCAGACGGGCCGGGCCCGAGCGCCGGCGCCGCGACGAGGGTCGTGGCGGGCGCGGGACGCTCACGCCCGGCGTTGGCGAGGACGACGGCGATGTAGGGCAGGACGACCGCCCCGGCGACGAGGGTCCAGCGGACCCAGTCCTCGGTGAACGCCGCGCCGATGACGCAGGCGGTGCGGATGGCCATGGAGATGAGGTACCGCGTGGCGCGGTCGTGGACGTCGTCGGTCAGGGCGCGCCCGGCGGAGGTGATGGCGTGCACCTCGACGCCTCGGTCGCGCCCGCGCTTCCCGTGCGGGACGCCGGAGGATCTCACCCGACGAGGCTAACCCCAGGGCGGACCATCCGTCGCAGCGGGCGGCCCTGGGCTACCGTCTCGCCAGGAGATCTGCACCACGCCAGCACCGAGAACCATGGAGGCACCAGTGAACGAGACCACCGGGGGCGGACGCAGCGTCCTCGTCACGGGCGCGACGCGGGGGATCGGGCGCGCGATCGCCGAGGCCTTCGTCGCCGCCGGGGACCGCGTGGCGACGATCTACCGGGGCGGCGACCTGCCCGACGGTGTCCTCGGCGTGCGTGGGGACATGCGGGAGACCGCCTCGGTGGACGCCGCCTTCACCGAGATCGAGGCCGCGCACGGCCCGGTCGAGGTGCTCGTCGCCAACGCCGGGATCAACCGCGACCAGCTCCTCATGCGGATGACCGACGAGGAGTTCACCGACGTCCTCGACGTCAACCTGACCGGGGTCTTCCGGTGCGTGCGGCGGGCGAGCAAGGGCATGATCCGGCTGCGCCGCGGCCGCATCGTGCTCATCTCCTCCGTCGTCGGCACGTACGGCTCCCCGGGCCAGGTGAACTACGCCTCCGCCAAGGCCGGGCTCATCGGGATGGCCCGCTCGATCACGCGCGAGCTCGGCGGGCGCGGCATCACCGCCAACGTCGTCGCGCCGGGGTTCATCGACACGGACATGACCGCCGCGCTGCCCGCGGAGCGGCAGGAGGCCTACCGGGCGGCCATCCCCGCGGGCCGCTTCGGCTCGGTCGAGGACGTCACGGGTGCCGTGCTGTACTTGACCGCGCCCGGCTCCGGCTACGTCTCCGGCGCCGTGGTACCGGTCGACGGCGGCCTCGGCATGGGGCACTGAGGCGCGCACGCGCCGACACACGGGACGAGAGGACGAAGCATGGGACTGCTCGAGGGTAAGACGCTGCTCGTGACCGGGGTGCTCAAGGACACCTCGATCGCCTTCCACGTGGCCAGGCTGGCCCAGCAGGAGGGGGCGAGCGTCGTGCTCACCTCGTTCGGCCGCCAGTTCCGCCTCACGCAGGCCATCGCGCGCCGGCTGCCGCAGCCGGCGCCGGTCGTCGAGCTCGACGTGACGAACGACGAGGACCTCGCGGCGCTCGAGGACCGCGTCCGCGAGCACGCCGACCACCTCGACGCCGTCGTCCACTCCATCGGCTTCGCGCCGCAGTCCGTCATGGGAGGCAACTTCCTCGCGGGCGAGTGGGCGGACGTCGCCACCGCGCTCGAGGTCTCGGCGTTCTCCCTCAAGTCCCTCGCCGTCGCGGCCAAGCCGCTCATGAGCCGCGGCTCCGCCGTCGTCGGCCTCACCTTCGACGCCTCGTTCGCGTGGCCGGTCTACGACTGGATGGGCGTGGCGAAGGCGGCCTTCGAGTCGACGGCGCGCTACCTCGCGCGCGACCTCGGCCCCGACGGCATCCGCGTCAACCTCGTCTCCGCCGGCCCCGTCCGCACGACGGCCGCGAAGTCGATCCCGGGCTTCGAGCAGATGGAGGCCACGTGGGGCGAGCGCGCCCCCCTCGGGTGGGACGTCACCGACCCCGAGCCCACGGCGCGCGCCGTCGCCGCCCTGTGCTCGGACTGGTTCCCGGCGACGACGGCGGAGATCGTTCACGTCGACGGCGGTGTCCACGCGATGGGCCAGTGAGGGTGGCCCCACGCACCCTCGTCCTCCTGCGCCACGCCCGGGCCGAGCCCGAGGGCGACCTCGGTGACGCGATGCGCCCCCTCGCCGCCGCCGGTCGGCGCCAGGCCGCCGCCATCGGCCCCCTCATCCAGGAGGCGACCGGCGGGGTCGATCTCGTCCTCGTCTCCCACGCGCTGCGCACGAGCGAGACGTACAAGATCCTCGCCCCGGCGCTCGACCCCGCACCCGAGGTGCGGGTGAGCGCGGAGCTCTACGGCGCGGGACCGCGCGCCCTGCTCGGCCTGCTCGCCGAGGTCGGCCCCGAGGTGCGCAGCGTCCTCGTCGTCGGGCACGAGCCGACGATGTCCTCCCTCGCCCACCTCCTCGACGGCGCCGACGAGCCCGTCGCCGACCGGGTCAGCTTCGGGATCGGGACGGCGACCGGAGCGGTGCTCGAGGTGCCGGTGCGCTGGGACGAGCTCGACCGCTCGTCCGCGCGGCTCGTCGCCCTCGTCGAGCCCCCGCAGGGCTGAGCACGGGCCGCGCAGGGCTGGCGGGGCGCGTGTCCCGAGCGGTCCTAGCGGGGCGCGCCCAGCCCGAGCAGGCCGAGGACGGCGTCGAGGCGCGGGAAGCTCACCGTCGCGTCGGCGCGCTCGCGCACGAGCGGCTTCGCGCAGAAGGCGATGCCGATGCCTGCCGCGGCGATCATGTCGAGGTCGTTGGCGCCGTCGCCGACGGCGACGACGCGCGCCGGGTCTGCCCCGGTTGCCCGCGCCCACTCACGCAGGGTCCGGGCCTTGACGCGGGCGTCGACCACCTCGGCGCGTGTCCGTCCCGTCAGCTCGCGCGAGGGCCCGAGCTCGAGGTGGTTCGCGCGGACGAGGTCGATCCCGAGCTCGGCGGCGAGCGGGACGACGAGCTCGGCGAAACCACCCGAGACCAGGCCGATCGGGGTGCCACGTGCGTGGAGCGCGGCGACGAGCTCGCGCGAGCCCGGCATGAGCGCCATGTGGGCACGCACCTCGTCGAGGACCGCCCCGGGCAGGCCGGCGAGCGTGGCGACCCGCTCACGCAGGCTCTCGGCGAAGTCGAGCTCGCCGCGCATGGCGCGCTCGGTGAGGGCGGCGACGGCGTCGAGCGCGCCCGCGCGGGCGGCGAGGAGGTCGATGGCCTCGGCGTCGACGAACGTGGAGTCGACGTCGGTGACGACGAGCGCGGGACCCTCGCTCGCGAGCGGACCCGTCGTCACCGCGACGTCGGCGCCGAGCGTGGCGGCCGCGGCGCGCAGCGTCGTGACGGCCGGGGCGTGGCCGGCGGCGGTGCCGGGCGGTGCCGCGGCGTCGTCGCTCACCTCGCCGAGCCACGTGAGGCCGGCCCAGCCCGTCCCGCCCGTCGGCTCGGCAGCCCCGAGGCCCCAGCCGTGGGTCGCGGCGACCCGGACGACGAGGGCGCGCAGCGCCTCCGCCTCGACGGCGGGGGCAGCGCCGTCGTCGTCGAGGGGCCAGACGGTACCGATCCTCAGCGCACGCACGCGGGCGAGCCTACGGGTCAGCGGGTGACGTGCGTGTTCTTGGGCACGACGGTGATACCCGAGTCCGTGACGGTGAAGCCGCGGGCACGGTCGTGGTCGTGGTCGATGCCGACCTCGGCGCCCTCGTCGATGCGGACGAACTTGTCGATGATGGCGCGGTTGACGGTCGCGTTGCGCCCGACGTCGACGCAGTCCATGACGACGGAGTCACGCACGGACGACCACGAGTTGACCTTGGTGCCGGGGGAGACGATCGACCCGACGACCTCGCCGCCGGAGATGATGACCCCGGGGGAGATGATCGAGTCCATCGCGTGCCCGAGGCGCTCGCGGTTGCCGTAGACGAACTTCGCCGGCGGCAGGCCGACGCTGCCGGTGTGGAGCGGCCACGCGTTGTTGTAGAGGTTGAAGTCCGGGGTGACCGCGATGAGGTCCTGGTTCGCCTCGTAGTAGGCGTCGACCGTCCCGACGTCGCGCCAGTAGTCCTGGTCGCGCTCGGTGGAGCCGGGGACGACGTTGTCCTTGAAGTCGTAGAACCCGGCGGCGCCCTGGTCGACGAACCACGGGACGATGCTGCCGCCCATGTCGTGCGCGGAGTCCGGGTCCGCGGCGTCCTTCGTCACGGCCTCCATGAGCGCGTCCGCGTTCATGACGTAGTTGCCCATCGAGGCGAGGACCTCGTCGGGGGAGTCCGCGAGGCCGACGGCGTCCTTCGGCTTCTCGAGGAACGCACCGATCTTGCGCGGGTCCTTGTCGTCGGCCTGGATGATGCCGAGCTGGTCGGCGAGGGCGAGCGGCTGACGGATCCCGGCGACCGTGAGCGGCAGCCCCGAGGCCACGTGCTGGTCGACCATCTGGGAGAAGTCCATGCGGTAGATGTTGTCCGCGCCGACGATGACGACGACGTCAGGCCGCTCGTCGTGAATGAGGTTGAGGGACTGGTAGATCGCGTCCGCGCTGCCGAGGTACCAGTGCTTGCCCATGCGCTGCTGCGCCGGTACAGGAGCGACGTAGTTGCCGAGGAGGGTCGACATCCGCCACGTCTTGGCGATGTGGGTGTCGAGGCTGTGCGACTTGTACTGGGTGAGGACGACGATCTTGAGGTACCCGGAGTTGGCGATGTTCGACAGCGCGAAGTCGATCAAGCGGTAGATCCCCCCGAAGGGGACGGCCGGCTTCGCCCGCTCGGCGGTGAGGGGCATGAGGCGCTTGCCCTCGCCACCTGCGAGAACGATCGCGAGAACTCTCTGTGCTGCCATGATGGTCACCCTAGGGCCGGCAGAGCAGCGCTGCCACAGAATGGCGAAGGAGCCACGCGCATGAG
Organism: Georgenia wangjunii; assembly: GCF_036421975.1. Classification (NCBI taxonomy): domain Bacteria; kingdom Bacillati; phylum Actinomycetota; class Actinomycetes; order Allobogoriellales; family Allobogoriellaceae; genus Georgenia; species Georgenia wangjunii. The sequence continues at coordinate 41,609 of NZ_JAZGON010000007.1, forward strand.
GGTTGACATGCTCACCCGCGAGTACCCCCCGAACGTCTACGGCGGTGCCGGCGTGCACGTGACCGAGCTGGCGGCCGTCCTGCGCCGCAGCGTCGACGTGCGCGTCCGCTGCTTCGACGGCCCCCGGGAGGCGGGCGGTCCCGGCGGCGAGCCGGGTGTCACCGGGTACGGCGAGCTCCCCGGCCTCGCCGGGGCCAACGCGGCGCTGCGCACGCTCGGCGTCGACCTCGCCATGGCCGCCGACGTCGCCGGCGCCGACCTCGTCCACTCCCACACGTGGTACGCCAACATGGCCGGGCACCTCGGCGGGCTCCTCCACGCCGTCCCGCACGTCCTGTCCGCGCACTCCCTCGAGCCGCTGCGGCCGTGGAAGGCCGAGCAGCTCGGCGGCGGGTACGCCGTCTCCTCCTGGGCAGAGCGGACGGCGTACGAGGGCGCGGCCGGCGTCATCGCGGTGAGCGCCGGCATGCGCGCGGACATCCTGCGCTCCTACCCGAGCGTCGACCCGGCGAAGGTGCACGTCGTCCACAACGGCATCGACCTCGAGGGTTGGCGGCGCCCGGGCGACGACGCCTCGCTCGCCCGGGACGCGGAGACGGTGCGGCGCCTCGGCATCGACCCGGACCGCCCCTCCGTCGTCTTCGTCGGGCGGATCACGCGGCAGAAGGGCCTGCCGCACCTCCTGCGCGCGGCCGAGGGGCTGCCCGCGGACGTCCAGCTCGTCCTGTGCGCGGGCGCGCCGGACACCCCGGAGATCGCCGCGGAGGTGACCGCCGGCGTCGAGCGCCTGCGAGAGCGCCGCGGGGGCGGCGTCGTGTGGATCTCCGAGATGCTCCCGCGCCACGAGCTCGTCGCCGTCCTCGCCGCCGGCACCGTCTTCGTCTGCCCGTCGGTCTACGAGCCGCTCGGCATCGTCAACCTCGAGGCCATGGCCGTCGGGCTGCCCGTCGTCGGCTCCGCCACCGGCGGGATCCCGGAGGTGGTCGACGACGGCGTCACCGGTCTCCTCGTGCCGATCGACCAGTCGACCGACGGCACCGGCACCCCGGTGGACCCCCCGCGGTTCGAGGCGGACCTCCTCGAGCGCCTCACCGACCTCGTCACCGACCCGGCGCGTGCGGCGGAGATGGGCGTGGCGGCCCGGCGCCGGGTCGAGGACCACTTCTCCTGGGAGGCCGTCGCCGAGCGCACGCTCGACGTCTACCGGTCGGTGCTCTAGCCGTAGGCCCGCGTGCGGTCTCGGCCCACGCGAGTGGACCGGGGCCGGGTGCGCGGGCCGAGGTCAGGCGCGCGTCGAGGTGACGCTCGCCGCGGCCATGGCACGGCGGGCGACGAGCGCGAGGTCGGCGAGCACGCGCGAGCGGGCGCTCGCCTGGGCGAGGGTGACCGCCGCGCCGTCGTCCGTGGCGGCGAGCTCGGTGATGGCGAGGACGCGTGCCGCCCGGGTGAGCACCTCGGCGCGCCGCTCCTCGATGCCCGGGGGCAGGAGGTGCGCGGGCAGCTCCGCGCGCACGACGCCCGCCAGCTCGGCGACGGCGTCCTCGTGCCACCGGGCGACGTCGAGCGCCTCGAGAGCGTCGACCGCCTCGATCAGCGCGGTGCTGATCTCGCGGCGGGCCTGCCCGAGGGAGCCGACGAGGCCGAGGAGCGTCGGCAGCCCCCGCTCGCCCGGCGGCAGGGGCCGCACGTGCCAGCGCACCATCGTCCCGGGCTCGAGGACGCTGCCGAACGTCGTCACCTCCGGGACCACCGCCCACCGGCCGGCGTCCGTGGCCACGAGGAGGCACTGCTCCGACTCGAGCGCGAGGTCGAGCGCGACGCCGGGCACGCCCGCGACGTGGCCGGGCCCGGGCAGGAGCGCGCCGACGTCGATGACCCGTCGGCCGCGGACGTCGGCGAGGACCGGACGCAGCGGGGTCGTCGTGCCGTCCTCGGCGACGACGAGGTGCGCCTCGTCGCCGGCGACGACGGCGTGCGCGCGGCGCGCCGACGCCTCGTCGTGGACGTGCGGCGCCCACACGGCCGCGAGCACGGCGTAGGGAAGGATGAGCTGGGGCACGCCCACAACGGTAGCCGTGGGCGCGGGCCGGGCGACTAGGGTCGTGGCATGAGCGATGTGCTGGAGCTGAACGACGTCACCCTGCGGCGGGGGGACAAGACCATCCTTGACGGCGTGAGCTGGTCCGTGGACGACGGTGAGCGCTGGGTGGTCCTCGGCGCCAACGGCGCGGGCAAGACGACCGTCCTCCAGCTCGCCGCGGCGCGCCTGTTCCCCTCGAGCGGGACCGTCCGCCTCCTCGGCGAGACCCTCGGCTCGGTCGAGGTCGCCGAGATGCGCACCCGCATCGGCCTCGCCTCCTCCGCGCTCGCGGACCGCATCCCCGGCGGGGAGAAGGTCCTCGACGTCGTCCTCACCGCCTCCTACGGCGTCACCGGGCGCTGGCGCGAGAGCTACGACGACCTCGACACGGGGCGCGCCGGCGACCTGCTCGCGGCGTTCGGCGTCGGGCACCTCGCCGCGCGCACCTTCGCCACGCTGAGCGAGGGCGAGCGCAAGCGCGTCCAGGTCGCGCGCGCCCTCATGTCCGACCCGGAGCTGCTGCTCCTCGACGAGCCGGCCGCCGGGCTCGACCTCGGCGGGCGCGAGGAGCTCATGAGCGCCCTCGGCGAGCTCGCCGGGGACCACCGCTCGCCCGTCATGGTGCTCGTCACCCACCACGTCGAGGAGATCCCGCCCGGGTTCACCCACGTCCTGCTCCTGCGCGACGGCAAGGTCGAGGCCGCCGGCCCGCTCGAGGAGGTCCTCACCCCCCAGCACCTCTCGCGGACCTTCGGGCTCGACCTCGAGGTCGAGCGCCACCGGGACCGCTGGAGCGCCCGGGCCGCGTCCTCGGCGTCGTAGCGGCGCTCGCGGGCGTCCCGCCCCGCGTGACCCGGCTCGTCGCGCCGTCGGGCTCAGGCGCCGTCGACGGGGCACGGCACGGGGTGCCGGAGCCGACGCGCGCCGTCGGGCACGGGCTACCTCGCCGTGCCCGCGCGCACCCTCGACGGCGGACCGCGGGCGAGGAGTGCGCAACGCGCGTCGCCCCGCGACGTAAGATCGACTCAGGCCGACAGTCAGGGGGACACGATGGCGTGGTTGTGGTGGCTGGGCGGGGCGCTCGTCCTGGGCGTCATCGAGATGCTCACGGTCGACCTCCTCTTCCTCATGTTCGCCGGTGGTGCGCTGGCGGCGACGGGCGTGGCGCTGCTCGGCGCCCCCTTCTGGGCGCAGGTGCTCACGTTCTCCGTCGTCTCGACCGTGCTCCTCGCCGGCGTGCGCCCCTGGGCGCTGCGCCGGATGAAGGCCACCACGCCCGACGAGATGACCAACGTCGCCGCGCACGTCGGGCGGACCGCCGAGGTGATCATGGACGTCACCGAGCGCGCCGGGCGCGTCAAGCTCACCGGTGAGGTCTGGACCGCCCGCGTCGACCGCCCCGGGGACGTCCTGCCCACCGGGACGACCGTGCGCGTCGTCCGCATCGAGGGCGCGACCGCCGTCGTCACCCCGATCTCCGCAGTGCCCTAGCCGTCCCCGTCACGTCCGAGCCGTCCCGACGTCAGGAGAACCGTGTTCGACAACCCAGGGAGCCTCGTGCTCACCATCGTCCTCGTCCTGCTGGGAATCTTCGTCATCGTCGCCATCGCGCGCTCGGTGCGGATCGTCCCGCAGGCCGTCGCCCTCATCGTCGAGCGGCTGGGGAAGTTCCAGACGACGATGTACGCCGGTCTGCACTTCCTCATCCCGTTCGTCGACCGCGTGCGGGCCGGGGTGGACCTGCGCGAGCAGGTCGTCTCCTTCGCGCCGCAGCCGGTCATCACCTCGGACAACCTCGTCGTGAGCATCGACACGGTCCTGTACTTCCAGGTGACCGACCCGAAGTCCGCGACGTACGAGATCGCCAACTACATCACCGGTATCGAGCAGCTCACCGTCACGACGCTGCGTAACGTCATCGGCTCGATGGACCTCGAGCAGACGCTCACGAGCCGCGACCAGATCAACGGCCAGCTCCGCGGCGTCCTCGACGAGGCGACCGGCCGCTGGGGCATCCGCGTCAACCGCGTCGAGCTCAAGTCGATCGACCCGCCCCAGTCCATCCAGGGCGCCATGGAGCAGCAGATGCGCGCCGAGCGCGACCGCCGCGCCGCCATCCTCACGGCCGAGGGCGTCAAGCAGTCCGCGATCCTCACGGCCGAGGGTGAGAAGCAGTCCGCGATCCTGCGGGCCGAGGGCCAGGCGCAGGCTGCGATCCTCCAGGCGCAGGGTGAGTCGCGCGCGATCCTCCAGGTCTTCGACGCGATCCACCGCGGGAAGCCGGACAGCAGGCTCCTCGCCTACCAGTACCTCCAGATGCTGCCCGAGCTCGCCAACGGCACCTCGTCCAAGCTGTGGGTCATCCCGACGGAGTTCACCGCGGCCCTCGGGTCCATCTCCAAGGGCTTCGGCGGCGGTGGTCCCGTCGGTGACGGGGACGACGACGCCCCGCACCCGACCGTCGACTTCGGCCCGTACGGGACCGGCCTCGCGACCGGCCTGCAGGAGACCAACCTCCAGGACCCGGACGAGGCGCTCGCCGCGGCCCGCAGCGAGGCGCAGCAGGCGACGTCCGAGGCCAACTCCGCCGGTGAGCGCTCCGGGCGGCCGTTCTCCGGCTCGGCCGAGCGCGGTCAGCGCCCCGCCGAGGACGTGCCCGCCGGTGGCCGGCGGGCCGCGCAGCCGCCGATCCAGGACGACGCCCGCTTCGCCCCGCCGCCGAGCGCCAACCAGCCAGGCCCGAGCGCCGGCCCGCCGTCGGCCGCCGAGGCCGTCGAGCGCGCCGAGCGCGAGGCCGGCCAGCACCGTTCGCCCGAGCCGCCGGCACGGCCCGCGCAGCAGGGCTGACCGACCGCCCGACCCGCAGCACTTGTAGTACCCGCAGCACCGGCGACGGCCGGGTCCGGCACCGAGGGCGGTGTCAGGCCCGGCCGTTAGCATGAGCGCCTCAGCACACGTACCCGCGCCCCCGCTTCTCGCGCTCGCGCACCCTGCCCGAGAAGGAGCACCTTGCTCATCCGTACGCTCCGGCGCGTCCTGCGCCGATACCGGGGCGCCGTCGTCGCGATCGTCGTCCTCCAGGTGGCGCAGACGATCGCGGCCCTGGCCCTGCCGAGCCTCAACGCGGACATCATCAACAACGGTGTCGTCGCGGGGGACACGGGCTACATCGTGCGGGTCGGTGGCGTCATGCTCGCCATCACCGCCGTCCAGATCTCGTGCGCGATCGCGGCCGTCTACCTCGGTGCGCGCACCGCCATGTCCGTCGGCCGGGCCCTGCGCTCGGGCGTCTTCGACCGCGTGCAGCGCTTCTCCGTCGAGGAGATGGGCCGGTTCGGCGCGCCCTCGCTCATCACGCGCTCGACGAACGACGTCCAGCAGGTCCAGATGGTCACCATGCTCGGCTTCACGATCATGGTCATGGCGCCGATCATGAGCGTGGGCGGCGTCGTCATGGCCCTGCGCCAGGACGTCGGGCTCTCGGCCCTGCTCGCCGTCGTCGTGCCGCTCCTCCTCCTCGTCATGGGCGCGATCCTCGTGCGGATGCGGCCGCTGTTCCGGGTCATGCAGGAGAAGATCGACCGGATCAACCTCGTCATGCGCGAGCAGATCGGCGGCGTGCGCGTCATCCGGGCCTTCAACCGGCAGCCGAGCGAGCGGGAGCGGTTCGCCGGGGCGAACACGAGCTTCATGGCCACGGCCACGGGCGTCGGCTACCTCATGGCGCTCATGTTCCCCGCCGTCCTGCTCATCATCAACGCCTCCACCGTCGCGGTCATCTGGTTCGGTGCCGGGCGGATCGAGTCGGGTGAGATGGAGGTGGGGGCGCTCATCGCGTTCCTCAACTACCTCATGCAGATCCTCATGTCCGTCCTCATGGCGGTCATGATGTTCGTCATGGTGCCGCGCGCGGAGGTCTCGGCCGAGCGCATCGACGAGGTCCTCTCCCTCGAGCCCGGCATCGTCGCCCCGGCGCAGCCGCGGCGCCTGCCCCCGCCCGACCCGGGCGGTGGCCGCGGGCTCACCGTCGAGCTCGACGGCGCGACGTTCGGGTACGCCGGAGCCGAGAGCCCCGTCCTGCACGACGTGACGATCCGCCTCGAGCCCGGCCGCACGACCGCCGTCATCGGCTCGACCGGGTCCGGCAAGACGACGCTCGTCAACCTCGTACCGCGCCTCATCGACGTCACGGCCGGCGCCGTCCGCGTCGGCGGGGTGGACGTGCGCGAGGCCGATCCGGGCGAGCTGCGCACCCGGGTCTGCCTCGTCCCGCAGAAGGCCTTCCTCTTCTCCGGCACGATCGCCTCGACGCTGCGGCACGGCAAGCCCGACGCGACCGACGAGGAGCTGTGGGCCGCGATCGACGCCGCCCAGGCGCGGGACTTCGTCGAGGCCGTCGGGCTCGACGCGACCGTCGAGCAGGGCGGGACGAACTTCTCCGGCGGCCAGCGCCAGCGGCTCGCGATCGCCCGGGCGCTCGTGCGCGAAGGGGACGTCTACCTCTTCGACGACTCCTTCTCCGCGCTCGACTACGCCACCGACGCCCGGCTGCGGGCCGGCCTGCCCGCGGCGACCGGGGGAGCGACGGTCCTCATCGTCGGCCAGCGGGTGGCCTCCATCAAGGACGCCGACCAGATCGTCGTCCTCGACGACGGGCGGGTCGTCGGCGTGGGGACCCACACCGAGCTCATGGACGCCAACCCCACCTACACCCAGATCGTCCTGTCCCAGCTGAGCGCGCAGGAGGCAGCATGAGCGCCCCCGCCGTCGCCCCCGGCCAGAAGCCGTCGAACTTCGCCGGCTCGCTGCGCCGGCTCCTCGACACGCTGCGCCCCGAGCGGCTGCGCCTCGTCCTCGTGCTCGTCCTCGGCACGGTCTCCGTCGCGCTGCAGGTCCTCGGGCCCAAGCTCCTCGGTGACGCGACGAACATCGTCTTCAACGGCGTCATCGGCCGGATGCTCCCCGAGGGGCTCACCCAGGAGCAGGCGGTCGCCGCCATGCGCGCCGCCGGCGAGGACCAGTTCGCGGACATGGTCACCGGCATGGACGTCGTGCCCGGCTCGGGCATCGACTTCGACGCGCTCGGCGCCGTCGCCGTCCTCGTGCTCGCCGTCTACGTCGCCTCGGCGCTGTTCCTGTGGATCCAGGGCCGCATCCTCGTCGGCGTCGTCCAGCGTGCCGGTTTCACGCTGCGCGCGGACGCCCAGACCAAGGTGGACCGGCTCTCCCTCGCCCACCTCGACACCCAGGCGCGCGGGGACCTGCTCTCGCGGGTGACGAACGACATCGACAACGTCACGCAGAGCCTGCAGCAGACGCTCTCCCAGCTCATCACGTCGCTGCTCACGGTCATCGGCGTCCTCGTCATGATGTTCGTCCTGTCGTGGCAGCTCGCGCTCATCGCGCTCGTCACCGTGCCCGTCTCGGCGTGGCTGACGATGCAGATCGCGAAGAAGGCGCAGCCCGAGTTCGTCGCCCAGTGGAAGTCGACCGGTGACCTCGGCGGGCACGTCGAGGAGGCGTTCACGGGCCACGAGCTCGTCACGGCCTTCAACTCCCAGGACTCCTTCACGACGGCGTTCGAGGAGGAGAACGAGCGGCTCTACCGGGCGAGCTTCCGGGCGCAGTTCATCTCCGGGACGATCATGCCGGCGATGCAGTTCGTCTCGAACCTCAACTACGTCCTCGTCGCCGTCGTCGGCGGGCTCCGCGTCGCGTCCGGAGCGCTCACGCTCGGCGAGGTGCAGGCCTTCATCCAGTACTCGCGCCAGTTCAGCCAGCCGCTCGCCCAGCTCGCGTCCATGGCCAACCTCGTCCAGTCCGGCGTCGCCTCCGCCGAGCGGATCTTCGAGCTGCTCGACGCCCCCGAGGAGGACCCGGACCCGGCGACCGTGCGCGCAGCGGGACCCGTCCGCGGCCGGGTCGAGTTCCGCGACGTCAGCTTCCGCTACGTCGCCGACACCCCCTTGATCGAGGGGCTCGACCTCACCGTGGAGCCCGGGCAGACGGTCGCCGTCGTCGGGCCGACGGGGGCGGGCAAGACGACGCTCGTCAACCTCATCATGCGGTTCTACGACATCGACGGCGGGCAGATCCTCCTCGACGGCGTCGAGACGCGGGAGCTGAGCCGGCACCAGCTGCGCGAGCAGATCGGCATGGTCCTGCAGGACACGTGGCTGTTCAAGGGCACGATCGCCGAGAACATCGCCTTCGGGCGCGTCGGCGCGACCCGTGAGGACGTCGAGGCCGCCGGGCGGGCGACGAGCGTCGAGCGCTTCGTCCACAGCCTGCCCGACGGGTACGAGACGGTCATCGACGACGAGGGCGGCGGGGTCTCCGCCGGCGAGAAGCAGCTCATCACCATCGCCCGGGCGTTCCTGTCGGACCCGCAGATCCTCATCCTCGACGAGGCGACGAGCTCGGTCGACACCCGCACGGAGATGCTCGTCCAGCACGCCATGGGCGAGCTGCGCAAGGGGCGGACCTCGTTCGTCATCGCGCACCGGCTGAGCACGATCCGCGACGCCGACGTCATCCTCGTCATGGAGAACGGCGCGATCGTCGAGCAGGGCGCCCACGACGAGCTCCTCGCCGCCGGCGGCCACTACGCCCGCCTCTACCAGAGCCAGTTCGCGGCTCCCGCGATCGAGGGGTAGGCCTCAACACCGCTCGTGATCATGCAGAAGTGCCCGGGCTGACGCGAGCCCCGGCGGCTGTGGCGCCGGCGTCCCGGGGAGCGCGGAAGAATACGGGCGTGCCCCTGATCGAGATCACCGCCGCCGACGACGACCGCCTCGCCGACTACCTGCGCCTCACCGACGTCGCCCTGCGGCGCAAGCTCGAGACCGAGCGCGGCCTGTACATGGCGGAGAGCGCCAACGTCATCCGGCGGGCGGTGGCTGCCGGGCACCGACCGCGGTCCTTCCTCATGGCACCCCGCTGGGTGGAGTCCATGGCCGGCGTCATCGCCGACGCGTGCGGAGCGGCCGACGGCGGCGTCGAGGTTCCCGTCTTCGTCGCGGAGGAGGACCTGCTGCGCGAGATCACCGGCTTCCACCTCCACCGGGGCGCGCTCGCCGCGATGCACCGGCCGGCCCTACGCCCCGTGGACGAGGTGCTCGCGGCGGCCCGCGGCGGCGCGGGCGCGCGTCGCGTCGCGGTGCTCGAGGACATCGTCGACCACACGAACGTCGGCGCGATGTTCCGCAGCGCCGCCGCGCTCGGGGTGGACGCGGTCCTCGTCACCCCGCGCTGCGCCGACCCGCTCTACCGGCGCTCGGTGCGGGTCTCGATGGGCACGGTGTTCCAGGTGCCGTGGACGCGGCTGACGAGCTGGCCCGGCGAGGCGGCGCGGCTCAAGGAGGCGGGGTTCACCGTCGCGGCCCTCGCGCTGTCGGACGACTCGGTGACGATCGACGAGTTCGTCCTGCAGGGCCACGAGAAGGTCGCCATGGTCCTCGGGACCGAGGGGCACGGGCTGGCGCCCTCGACGCTCGCGGCTGCCGACGCGGTCGTGCGCATCCCCATGGCCGGCGGGGTGGACTCGCTCAACGTAGCCGCGGCGTCGGCGGTCGTCTTCTACGCGACGCGCTGACGCCCGGCCCTTTGCGCCCCTGCTCGTGGCGCAAACTAACCGCCCGAGAACTCTTGCGAACCAGGACGCGCGACCCTCATAGTGTGACGACACGCACGTCCCCCTATGAGAGTGGGTTCGCATGTCGAGGCACGCAGCGTTGATCGCCACCTGGTCGCATCCCGTCCCCGGCCGCGAGGCCGCCGCGCTCAAGGCGTTCCAGAACAGCCAGTCCTTCTGGCAGCGACTCGCTGATGAGGGAAAGTGCAGCAAGCCCCTGGTCTGGATGAAGGCCGACGCGTCGAGCGGCATCTCGATAGTCGAAGGAGACGCGGAGGCGCTGAACGCCATCATCGAGTCCGACGAGTACGAGAAGGTCAATGACGAGGCCAATCTCGTCGTCCAGGACTTCAAGCGCAGCCTCTACCACGGCGGATCGTCCGACGAGGTAGGCCACATCATGAAGAACTGGCGCGCGGCAGCCGAGGAGCTCGGCATCGTCTGAGCTTCACACGAGCTCCAGCAGTGTCACCGAACGCCCGGCCGAGTACAGCTAGAAGGCGTCCCTCGGCGCTGCTACCGACCGCCCGCGTACTCGTGCTGGCGCCACGCCTCGTAGACGGCGATGGCCGCGGAGTTCGAGAGGTTCATCGAGCGCACGCCCGGCACCATGGGGATCCGCACGCGTGCGGTGACCCGGGGGTGGGCGAGGACCTCGGCGGGCAGCCCGGTCGGCTCGGGGCCGAAGAGGAGGCCGTCGCCCGGCGCGTACTCGACCTGCGCGAAGCTCGTCGTCGCCTGCCCGGTGAACGCGTAGAGCTGCCCGGGCACGGCCGCGAGGGCCGCCTCGAGATGGGGATGGACGACGACGCGGGCGAGGTCGTGGTAGTCGAGGCCGGCGCGGCGCAGGTTGGCGTCGCTGAGGTCGAAGCCGAGCGGCTCGACGAGGTGGAGGCTCGCGCCCGTGCACGCGACCATCCGGATCGCGTTCCCGGTGTTCGGCGGGATCCGGGGCTCGTAGAAGATGACGTGGAACACGGGCGTCATCGTGCCAGCCCGCGAGCCCCCGGACCGCACCGGCTCGGCGGGCGGGCGGCTCCGTGGGAGGCGACATATCCTCACGGGACCTCACGCGTCGACCCTGGAGCCCACTTCATGCCTGCGATCGGCCCCCTGCTCAAGACCGCCATGCGCCTCGGCCCGGTGGCGTACCCCCTCGTCAAGAAGGCGCTCGAGGCGGCGCGGAACAACCCGGAGCTCCTCCGCGTCGGGGAGGACCTCCTCAACCGGTTCACCAAGGCCCGCGCGAGTCGGTCGAAGCCCGAGAGCCTGCGGCGCAGCGCCGCCGTGCTGCGCGCCCAGGCCCAGCGCTTGCGCGCCGCCGCGACGTCCCCCGAGGACCTCGCGCGCGCCGAGCGCTGGCTCCGGCAGGTGGACAAGGTCGAGGCGGGCATCGACCTCATGGCCGTCCACACCGGCAAGAAGCAGCACCGCGACGCCGCCATCATCGAGAAGCGGGTGGACGCCCTCTTCGCCGAGATCCTCACCGCGACCGTCGACGACGACGAGGACGGCGCCCCCGCCCGGCCGCAGCTCACCTGAGCCGCCGCGGCCGGGCAGACAGGCAGAGTCAGCCGACGTCCATCCCCAGTCCCTCGACGACCTCGACTCCCGGCAGGGTGACGAGGACCTCGCCGGGCACGAGGAGCTTCGAGCGGCGCACGCCGCTGCCGATGATCGCCGGGCCGTGCGCGACGCGCGCGTCGGCGAGGATCCGCCAGTCCCGGGGGAGGCCGATCGGGGTGATGCCCCCGAACTCCATCCCCGAGTCGGTCACTGCCTCGTCGGTCGGCAGGAACGAGGCCTTGCGCACGTCGAGGAGCCTGCGCACCACCGTGTTGACGTCCGCCCGGGTGGTCGCGCGCACGACGGCGGCCGCCACGCGCTGCTCCCCGGCCCGCTTGCCGGCCACGAGCACGCAGTTGGCCGACGCCTCGAGCGGGAGCGCGTAGGCCTCGGTCATCGCGGCGGTGTCGGCGTGCTCAGGATCGATCTCCGCGACGAGCACCTGCTCGGCGACGCCGGGGTCGAGCCGCCGCAGCGCCTCGGTCACGGGGGCGGCCAGGAGGTCCTCACGCCCCAGCGCCGGGACCCACTGGAGCGTGCCGAAGGCGACGGTGTCGGTGGTGCCGAGGACCGCCGTCGGCTCCTCCGCGGGGGTGCTCACTGCTGGAAGGTCGGCGCGATGACCGCGCGGGCTAGCGTGTGGAACACGGCGGTGAAGGCGACCTTGGTCGGGCTGTCGTCCGGGTCGAGCTCGAGCGTGTCGACGTCGAGGGCGTGCACGGCGAAGCAGTAGCGGTGCGGGCGGTCACCGGCCGGGGGAGCGGCCCCGGTGTAGTCGTACCCGCCGCCGTCGTTGCGGACGTGGAACGCCGCGCCGGGGAGCATGAGGTCGCTCTGGCCGTCGCCCTGCTCGAAGGAGGTGACGTCGCTCGCGACGTCGACGACCGTCCAGTGCCAGAAGCCGGCCGGCGTGGGGGCGTCGGGGTCGAAGCAGCTGACGAGGAAGCTCTGCGTCTCGGCCGGGAAGCCCGACCAGCTCAGCTGCGGGGAGACGTTGCCGCCCTCCGCGCTGTGCTCGGACGGCATGGGCTCGCCGTGCGTCACGTCCTCGCTCGTCAGCGTGAACGTCGGGACCTGGGGGAGCAGCTCGTAGGGGTCGGGGGCGGTGGGGCGCTTGAGGTCCATCGATTCCTCCTGGTGTCGGGGCTGCGGTGCCGGCGGGCCCGCGGACGAGCGCGGGTGCGCGCGTGCCTCGGTCGGCGTCAGGGTCCAACCTACGCACCGGTCGCCCGCAGTCGCACGGCGCCGCTCGCGGACGAGGCAGCCCGCGGGGGCGGCGCGGCCGTCCGGCGAGCTGGCCGGGCCGGTCGGGGGTGTGGCGCGAGGAGGGGCGACGGGGTCGATGTCGGTGCCCACCGACATGCTCGGGGCGTCGTCCACATCCGACGCGCCGACCGTTTGACACCGGCGGGGCGCGGTCGTTCACTTGGAGAGATGTCGAACGTACGTTCGAATATTGATCATCCGGTCGCCCGGGGAGGAGGTGCGGAGCATGAGCGTCGAGGCGCCGTACCGTGCCCCCGAGCGCGAGGTGGAACAGGCCGCCGAGGACGCGGCCGACCCGGACGGACGGCGCGCTCGAAGCCGGCCCGCGCAACGCCTCGTGGACCAGCACGAGCGGATCGCGGCTGCGCGCCAGGCGTTGCAGCGGGCAGAGACGGCGGCGGGGATGCGGACCAGGCTCACCGGTCCGACGGCGCTGCGCCCCACGGGTCAGGACGGGCCGACGGGGAGGGGAGCCGGGGAGGTCGCCGTGCGCGACCGCCGCTCGTCACCGGTGGATGGCCCGGCGTCGGAGGAGCACCGGTCGCCGGCTGGGGACACGTCAGCCGCCGGGGGGTACCCGTCGTCGGTCGGCGAGGACCACCTGCCGGTCCCGCGCGCGCTCCTCCCGCTCTTCCCCGGCGGGGGCGTGCGGCGCGGGAGCGTGGTGCAGGTCGCCGGGTCGACGTCGCTGCTCCTGGCCCTCGCCGCCGCCGCGGCGCAGGACGGTGCCTGGAGCGCACTCGCGGCCATGCCCGACGTCGGGCTGCAGGCGGCCGCCGAGGCCGGGCTCGCCCTCGAGCGCGTCGTCATGGTGCCCCGCCCGGGGCCCGACGCCCCGGCGGTCCTCGGCGCGCTCGTCGACGGGTTCGACATCCTCGTCGTCGGCGACTGCCGGGCGCTGACCGACCGGGACCGCCGGCTCCTCGTCTCACGGCTGCGTACCCGCGAGGCCGTCCTGCTCAGCACCCGGCCCTGGCCGGGGAGCGACCTCGTCCTCGAGGCCGAGCACGTGCTCGAGGCGGGACGCCTGCCGGGCGCGGGGGACCGGTCTGTCCTGGGCGGCGGGCACGCCGCCCCCGGTGCGGGTGGTGTCGAGGTGGCGCTCGGGACCCCACGTCGCCGGGAGGTGGCGGTCCGGGTCCGCGGCCGGGGGGCAGGAGGCCGCGGCGGGCAGGTGAGGGTGAGCGTCGGCGTGGGCGGCCTCGAGGCCGTGCCAGCCGGGGGTCTCGTGAGCGCCGGGGGCCTCGAGTCCGTGCCCGTGGGGGGCCTGCGCCCGGTCGGGGCGGTCCGCGGGAGTGCCGACCTCGTGCCCGAGCTCCGGGCGGTGTGAGGTGGTGCTGCCCGACGTCCTCGAGCTGCCCGGCACCCTGCGCCGCGTCGCGCTGTGGGTCCCGGACTGGCCCGTCGCCGCGGCCGTGGCCGAGGGCCTGGTCGGAGCCCACGAGCCGGTGGCCGTCCACGACGGCCGCGGCGTCGTCGTCGCCTCCGCCCAGGCGCGCGCCCAGGGGGTCCGGCGCGGCATGCGGCGGCGCAGCGCCCAGGGCGCGTGCCCCGAGCTCGTGCTCCTCGCCGTCGACGACGCGCGGGACGCGCGCGCCTTCGAGCCGGTGGTCCAGGCCGTGGAAGAGGTCGTGGCCGGGGTGGAGGTGGCACGCCCCGGCGTCCTCCTCATGGCCGCGCGCGGACCGAGCCGGCACGTGGGCTCGGAGGAGGCGCTCGCCGAGCTGCTCGTCGGGACGGTCGCCCAGGACAGCGGTGCAGAGTGCCAGGTGGGCATCGGTGACGGGCTCCTCACCGCCGTGCTCGCCGCCCGCGCCGCGGTCCTCGTCCCGCCGGGCGCCGAGGCCGCCGCCGCGTTCCTCGCTCCCCACGACGTGCGGGTCCTCGACTACGTGGCCGGGACCCGCCGCCTGCGCGAGGAGCTGGCGGACCTCACCGACCTCCTGCGGCGCCTCGGGCTGCGCTCGCTCGGCTCCCTCGCGTCCCTGCCCGCCGGCGACGTCGCGGCCCGCTTCGGCACCCTGGGGATCCTCGCCCACCGGCTCGCCCGCGGGGGCGACCTGCGTCCCCCCGTGGTGCGCCGGCCCGAGCAGGACGTCGTCGTGCGCACCGACCTCGACCCGCCGGCCGCGCGGGCCGACGTCGCCGCCTTCGCGGCGCGCGCGCTGGCGGAGGAGCTGGCCGAGCGCCTCCAGCGCCGCGGGGCGGTGTGCGGGCGGCTGTGCGTGCTCGCCCGCACGGAGGACGGCAGCGAGCTCGTGCGGACGTGGCGGCTCGACGGCGCCCCGAGCGCCGTCGAGCTCACCGACCGGGTGCGCTGGCAGCTCGAGGGGTGGCTGAGCGGGCGCAGTGCCCGCCCGCCGAGCGCGCCCCTCGTCCGGCTCGAGCTCGCCGCCCAGGAGGTCAGCCCGGCCGGCACGGTGAGCGACGGGCTGTGGGGGCGCCGTGGGCGCGGCGAGGTCCAGGCGGAACGGGCGGTGCTGCGCGTGCAGGGCCTGCTCGGGGCGGAGGGCGTGCTCGTCCCCGTCCTCCAGGGAGGGCGCGACCCGCGGTCCCGCGTCCGGCTCGTCGCGTGGGGGGACGACGCCGCCCCGCTGCGCCGCCCCGACGCCCCGTGGCCCGGTCAGATCCCCGCCCCCGCGCCGGCGACGGTCCCCGCCGAGCCGTGCGCCGTCGTCGTCCTCGACGCCGCGGGCCGGGAGGTGCGCGTCGACGCCCGGGGAAGGCTCAGCGTGCCGCCGGCCCGCGTGGGGGAGCGGGAGGTCGTGGGGTGGGACGGCCCGTGGCCGGTCGCCGAGCGGTGGTGGTCGCCCGACCGGAGGCGACGGGCCTGGCTGCAGGTGAGCGTGGCGGGAGCGCCCGCCCTCCTCCTCGCCCTGGCCGACGGCACGTGGTGGGTCGAGGGTGTCTACGACTGACGGCGTCGGGCCGGCCCCGCGAGGCGCGTCACCGGCGCCCGGTGCCGCGTCCGCCCGGCGCCGACGATCGGTGCCCGTGCCCGTGCACGCTCACGCCACCCTCGCGGCGCGCTCAGGGGACCGTCGTCATCGCCTCGAGGCTGTGCCGCTGGCCCACCGACATGTCGTACTGCACGAGCCGGTAGTCAGCGAGGAGCTCCTGGGCGCGAGGGGACAGCTCGGCCTCGGTCGTCGGGCGCCCCCGGGCGTCGAGCATGGTCCCCGCCTCGTCCGCCGCCACCTCGCGCGACAGCTCCGCGAGGAGCGCGTCGAACGGGGTGAGCGGGGCGTCGGCGGCGTCGAGCAGCTGGCCCACGAGGTGGTTCGGGCCGAGCACGGGAGGGGCCTCGACGTCCGTCGTGCCGAAGTTCGCCCACACGAACCACGGGGTCTCGTGGAGCGCCTGGGGGGTGTTGGCGTCCTGTACCGCGGCGGGCCACATCGCCGGCAGGTGGTCGCCGTAGAACAGCACGATCGTCCGCTCGTCCAACGCCTCCAGGTCGGAGACGAGCTGAGCCATCGCGTCGTCACTGTGCCGGAGCCCGCGCAGGTACTGACCCACCTGCTCGGCGCCACCGGAGCCGACGTCCCCGCTCACGCCGATGGGGTCGGAGAAGTTGCCGGCGTAGGGGCTGTGGTTCTGCATCGTCACGACGTTGACGATGAGCGGGGCGTCCGCGGCCCGCAGCTCGTCGACCACCTCGGCGTACGTGGCCGCGTCCGAGATGTGCGTGTCGTTCTCGATCTTGTCCCGGTGGCCGATGGTGTCCCAGAACGTCTGCCGCTCGAACCCGAGGATGGGGTAGACGACGTCGCGCCGGTAGAAGCTCGGTGCGTAGGGGTGGATCGCCAAGGTGGACTTCCCTGCGCCCAGCCGGTCGACGAGCGTGGGGAAGGCGTCGTAGTGGGGGACGAGCATCGGGTACGGCGCGTGCATCTGCGGCTGGAAGTTCGCCAGGGCCATGCCGGTGAGGACCTCGAACTCGACGTTGGCGGTGCCACCACCGAAGCCCGAGCTGAGCATCGTCCCGGAGGGGGTGGTGCCCATGAGCGAGCGCGTGAAGGGGATGGGGTCCTCGGCGACCTCGACGCCGGCGAGCCGGGTGGGGTCGGTGAAGGTCTCCCCGAGGACGACGACGACGTTCGTGTCCTCGAGCGCGCCGGCGGTCCGGGTGGCGTTGGCCTCGGCGGCGGCCTGGGAGTACGTGGCGACGACCTCGGCCATCCGCTCTGCGCCGTACCCCTCCGGGCGCTCCATGGCCTCGCCGGGCAGGTTGTAGAGGGCGCCCGCGATGAACCCGTTCTGGGCGTAGTTCTGCACCTGGTTCCACTGCGCCCACGTCACGGGGATCTCGTCGTAGGCCTCCTGCACCGGGTTGCCCGGCTCGTGGAAGTCCCCGACGACGGCGATCCCGACCACCCCCGCGACGGCGAAGACGGCGCGCGCGCCCCACCGCACCCAGCGCTCGGTCCGCGAGCGGCGGTGCCGGCGCCGCCACGACAGCACCGCGATGAGCGCGAGGGCGGCGACGAGGAGGAGGACCGCCCCGGTCGCCACGGCGGGGCTGATGCCGGCGGTGGCGAGCAGGAGCCCGGGGTGGGAGAGGTACTCGATGTCCGAGGGGAAGAGCGGCTCACCGCGCTCGGCCATCTTCTGGTGGTCGGACAGGGCGATGAGGGCGCCGGCGGCGAGGCTGAGCAGGGCCGTGGCCCACAGCGAGCCGGTCACCGCCAGGAGGAGGGCCACGAAGGGCCAGACGACGAACGCGCCGATGAGGAACAGGCGGGGCGGCAGGGTGGCCCAGCGCTCGTCCGGCTCCATCCACGGCTCGGTCTGGACGTGGACCATCTCGATGCCGCGCGCGAGGACGACGGCGAGCACCACCGTGAGGGCGAGCGGCAGGACGACGTGACGGAAGGCGTACCGCAGGGCGCGCAGCGACGGGTTGCCGGGGCCGGACGCACCGGCGGTGGGCGCAGCGGTCTCAGGCGCGGGGTCGGCGGTGCCCTCGGTGCGGGCTTCCGCGGTGGCGCCGGCGCTCGCGGTGCCGGTGGCCCCCGCAGTGGTGACGGGGGCGTCGGCGTCGCGGGCGGGCACGTCGGTGACCGTGGTGCTGGACGTCGTGGCGTCCGCGTCCGTGTGCGCCACGTCGGGGGGTGCGGCATCCGTGGGCGCCGTGGCCGTGGGCGCGACGTCGGTGGCCGGGCCGCGGGCAGCGCGGTCGGCCGCGGGAGCGTCGGGCGTGGAGCCGGCGCGCTCCGAACCCGGGGTGCTCGTCGCCGCCGTCACTGTCTTGCGCATGTGTGTGCCGTTCAGGGTCGAGGTTGCTGCGGGCGGCCGTGGCCGCAGCGGCGAGCAAGTCTATCCGATCATCCTTCGCGGCCTTCGCGGCCTTCGCGGCCTTCGCGGCCTTCGCGGCCTCCGCGGCCTTCGCGGCGAACCGACGGGGCGGGCCCGGCCGGACGGCCTGCGGGCGGCTGCGCCAGGGGAGGGGAGGGGCGCGGATGTCACCGCCCCGACGTACCATCGAACACACGTACGAAGGGGGTGGGTGATGGGTCCGCGGTACGCCGAGCTGCACGCGCACTCGGCCTTCAGCTTCCTCGACGGCGCGAGCCAGCCGGAGGAGCTCGCGCTCGAGGCGCACGCGCTGGGGCTCGAGGCGCTGGCGCTCACCGACCACGACGGCCTCTACGGCGTCGTTCGCTTCGCCGAGACCGCTCGCGCCCTGGGGCTGCCCACCGTCATCGGCGCCGAGCTCAACCTCGGCGGCACCGGGCGCGCCGCGGGCCGGTCGAGCGCGGGGGAGGTCGGCCACCTCGATCCGGACGGCACCCACCTCGTCGTGCTCGCCCGCGGCAGCGAGGGCTACCACCGGCTCTCGCGTGCCATTGCCACCGCCCACCTCGCCACCGGAGAGAAGGGCCGCGCGGACTACCGCCTCGAGGAGCTCGCCGCCCAGGCGCAGGGCGAGTGGCTCGTCCTCACCGGCTGCCGCAAGGGGGCGGTGCCGCGGGCGCTCGCGGCCGGCGACGGGGACCGTGCCCGCGCCGAGCTCGACGCGCTCGTCGCGCTGTTCGGCCGGGACAACGTCGCGGTCGAGGTCATCCGCCAGGGGCGGGCGGGGGAGGACGTCCAGGCCGCGGCCCTGGCGGCGCTCGCGGCCGAGGCACGCCTCCCGCTCGTGGCCACCGGCGGGGTCCACGTCGCGCGCCCAGCTGACCAGCCGCTCGCCGACGTCCTCGCCGCGACGCGCGCCCGCGCCACCCTCGAGGAGATCGACGGCTGGCTCCCGCCCTACCCGGCCCACCTGCGCTCGGCCGAGGAGATGCTCCGGCTGCACCACCGTCACCCGGCCGCCGTGACGACGGCCGCGGAGCTCGCCGCCGAGTGCACCTTCGACCTCGCGCTCGTCGCGCCCAACCTGCCCCCGCACCCCGTCCCGCCCGGGCACACCGAGGCCACGTGGCTGCGTGAGCTCACCTACCGGTGCGCGCGCGAGCGCTACGGGCCGCCGGAGGCCGAGCGCGTCCCCGGCGCCTACGCGATGATCGAGCACGAGCTCGAGGTCATCGTCGCCCTCAACTTCCCCGGCTACTTCCTCATCGTCCACGAGATCGTCGAGTTCTGCCGGGCCCAGCACATCCTGTGCCAGGGGCGCGGGTCGGCGGCCAACTCGGCCGTGTGCTTCGCGCTGGGCATCACGGCCGTCGACGCGGTCCAGCACAGCCTCCTGTTCGAGCGCTTCCTCTCACCCGGGCGCTCCGGCCCTCCGGACATCGACCTCGACATCGAGTCCGGCCGGCGCGAGGAGGTCATCCAGTTCGTCTACTCCCGCTACGGGCGCACCCACGCCGCGCAGGTCGCCAACGTCATCTCCTACCGGCCGCGCTCGGCCGTGCGTGACGCCGCCCGCGCGCTCGGGTACGACGTCGGCCAGCAGGACGCGTGGAGCAAGAGCATCGAGCGGTGGAGGAGCCTGCGCTCGGCCGACGACGGCGACTCCGGGGAGCAGCGCACCCGCGACGGCCGGGCACCGGCCCCCGCCGACGACGTGAGCGGCATCCCCGAGGTGGTGCTCGACGTCGCCGAGCAGATGCTGCGCCTGCCGCGGCACCTCGGCATCCACTCCGGCGGCATGGTGCTGTGCGACCGCCCCGTCATCGAGGTGTGCCCGGTGGAGTGGGCGACGATGCCGGGACGCACCGTCCTGCAGTGGGACAAGGACGACTGCGCCGACGCCGGCCTCGTCAAGTTCGACCTCCTCGGGTTGGGGATGCTCACGGCCCTGCGCATCGCCTTCGACACGATCAACGCGGCGCAGGGGCGCACGGGGGCCGACGAGCTGGGGCTACACTCCCTGCCGCAGGAGGACCCAGCGGTCTACGACCTCCTCTGCGCCGCGGACACCGTCGGCCTGTTCCAGGTGGAGTCCCGCGCCCAGATGGCGACGCTGCCGCGCCTGCGTCCCCGCGAGTTCTACGACATCGTCGTCGAGGTCGCCCTCATCCGTCCCGGCCCCATCCAGGGCGACTCGGTCAACCCCTACATCAACCGGCGCCGGGGGCGGGAGAAGGTCACCTACCTCCACCCGCTGCTCGAGCCGGCGCTGTCCAAGACCCTCGGCGTGCCGCTCTTCCAGGAACAGCTCATGCAGATCGCCATCGACGTCGCGGACTTCAGCCCGGCTGAGGCGGACCAGCTCCGCAAGGCCATGGGCTCCAAACGCTCGACCGAGCGGATGGAGGCCCTGCACGCCCGGCTCCTCGCGGGCATGGCGGGCAACGGGATCGCCGGTGACGTCGCCGAGAAGATCTACGACAAGCTCAAGGCGTTCGCCGACTTCGGCTTCCCCGAGTCCCACGCGTTCTCCTTCGCCTACCTCGTCTACGCCAGCGCGTGGCTCAAGGTCCACCACCCCGAGGCCTTCTACGCCGCCCTCCTCGCGGCCCAACCCATGGGCTTCTACTCCCCGCAGTCCCTCGTCGCCGACGCGCGCCGGCACGGCGTGCAGGTGCTGCGCGCGGACGTCCAGGTCTCGGCGGCGCAGGCGAGCGTCGAGCCGGTGGCCGGCGCTGCCGCTGCGTCGACGGCAGCGGGGTCCGTCGACGCGACGGGGTCTGCCGGCGCATCGGGTTCGGTGGGCACGCCGCCGGCGGCCGGCCACGACGGCGGCCGCCTCGTCCACCCTCACCCGGACCTCGCCGTCCGGCTGGGCCTCGCGCCCGTGCGCGGGCTCGGGGAGAAGACCGCCGAGCGGATCGTCGCCGAGCGCGAGCGCGGCGGCCCCTTCGCCGACCTCGCCGACCTGGCCCGGCGGGTACGGCTCACCGCGGCGCAGCTCGAGGCCCTGGCCACGGCCGGGGCGCTCGACTCCTTCGGCCTCGGGCGGCGCGCTGCCCTCTGGGCGGCCGGGACCCTCGCCGGGGAGCACGGGGTGCTCGCCGGGACCGCGGTCGGGTACGAGGCACCCGTCCTGCCCGGGATGGAGGACGTCGAGGTCGCGGTCGCGGACGTGTGGGCCACCGGGGTCTCCCCGGACAGCTTCCCCACCCAGTTCCTGCGCCCGCAGCTGGACGCCACCGGGGTGGTCGCCATCGGAGACCTCGCCCGGTGCGAGCCGGGCGTGCGCGTGCGCGTCGCCGGCGTCATCACCCACCGCCAGCGCCCCGGCACGGCCGGGGGAGTGACCTTCCTGTCGCTCGAGGACGAGACCGGCCTGCTCAACGTCGTGTGCAGCCCGGGACTGTGGAGCAGGTACCGCCGTCCCGCCCGCACGAGCGCGGCGCTCATCGTCCGCGGCAGCCTCGAGCGGGCCGACGGCGTCACCAACCTCGTCGCCGAGCACCTCGAGAACCTGCCGCTGCGGGTCCAGGCCACCTCGCGCGACTTCCGCTGAGGCCGCGCCCGCGAGGCATGGACGACGGCGTGCGGGCCGCGGCCGAGAGCGCCGGCGGAGGCTAGGCGGGCGCGGCGTCCTGCCCGTGGCTGCTCAGGCCGGCGCGGCACCCTGCCTGTGGCTGCTCAGGCCGGCGCGGCACCCTGCCTGTGGCTGCTCAGGCCGGCGCGGCACCCTGCCTTGGGCTCAGGCGCGCGCGGAGGCTTTGCCCTCGGCGGTATCGGCCTCGTCCGTCGGCTCCTCGCGGGTGTCCCCAGGCTCCTCGGGGTCCTCCATCGGCGGGTCCGGCTCGTGCAGGGAGGACCACACGGCCCAGATGACCGCGAGGAGCGGGATGGCGACGACGGCGCCGAGGAGGCCCGCGAGGAACGTCCCCGCCGTCACGCCCAGGGCGACGACGACCGGGTGGAGCGAGACCTGCCGGCCCATGACGAGCGGCTGGAGCAGGTGCCCCTCGATCTGACCGATGAGCGCGATGCCGATCGTGACGACCAGCGCGGCGACGAAGCCCTCGGCCGCCAGCGCGACGACCGCCGCGATGATCATGGCCGCCGGGGCGCCGATGAGCGGGATGAACGCGCCGATGAAGACGAGGACGGCGAGCGGGGCCGCGAGGGGCACCCCGACGATGATGAGGAGGACGAACGCGAGCACGCCGTCGGCGAGCGCGACGATCATCGTCCCGCGCGCGTAGCCGGAGAACGTGTACCAGCCGGCCCCGGCGGCGACGTCGACCTTGCCGCGCGAGCGCGCCGGGAGCTGGTTGAGGAACCAGCGCCACATCGTGCCGCCGCTGCTGAGGAAGAAGACCGTGACGAAGAGGCTGAGGGCCAGGACCGTGAAGGCGATCGCCACGGCGCCGGCGTTGCTCAGCACCTGCCCGGCGAGGTCGCCCGCGTTCTCCTGGATGTACTCCTGCCCCTGGGCGACGAGCCCGTTGATCCAGTCGATGATCTCGGCCTGGGTGAAGTGGATCGGCAACGGTCCCGACTCGAGGAAGTCGAGGATCGTGTCGATGCCGTCCCCGAACTGGTTCGCCAGGTCCTCCCACTGGCCCGTCACCGAGGTGACGACGTACGTGAGGATCCCCGCCACGATCCCGAAGGAGCCGAGCAGGGTGATGGCCGTGGCCAAGGGTCTGGGCATGTACTGGGCGAGCCCGGAGACGATCGGGTAGAGCACCGACGTCACGACCGCCGCGAGGAAGACCGCGATGAAGACGACCTGGATGCGTGACGTCGCGAAGACGACCATGGCGATGACGATGACCATGCCGATGACGAACCACGCGCTGAGCCCGTACTTGCGCACCCAGCGGGGGACACCGTCGTTGTCGCGGTCGGCGCGCATCGTGCGCTCGGGCAGGCGGCGGACCGAGAGCCGCCCCGCGTAGTGGGGGCGGGGAGAGGCGGTCGGACGGGCCGGGCCCTTGCGCGTGACCAGGGGGGCGGCACCGCTGCGCAGGGCGTCCGACGAGCCTCCCGACCCCTGGTCCGACGACGCACGACGACGCACCCTGCCAAAGAGCCTCATCGCTGCCCTCGTCCTCCTCGCGCCGCCACCGGTCAATGATCGCTGCCAGTCTGCACCACCGGTCCGTTCCCGGCCCGGCAGCACCGGGGCGCGCCGCAGAGCCGGCCGGCTTGCTGCACGGGGGAAGCACTCAGCCCATGAGGCGCGCCCAGGCCCGCGCCTGGTCCAGCTCGGCCCGCACCCGGGTGCGCTGCGGGCGCCCGTGCGTCGCCGCCCGCCACAGCGCGCCCTCGACCGTCCGCGCCGCGGCCCACGCGGCGATGCGGGACGGCTCGAGCCCGACGGTTGAGGCAAGGAGCCGGGTGCGGCCCCGGAGCGCCCCGACGGCGTCCTCCTCCCGGAACGGGTCACCGACCTGGGTGAGCAGCGGCCACGGGTCGTAGGCGGCGTCGCCCACGAGCGGCTTCGGGTCGATCGCCACCCAGCGGCGCAGGCCGCGGGCGTCGTCGTGAGCGAGGACGTTGCCGGGGTTGAGGTCACCGTGGACGACGGTGACGCCGGGTGCCGATCCAGGCAGGTCCCGCCACAGCGCCGCGGCCTCGGCGAGCAGGCCACGGTCGGCCTCGAGCCAGCCTGCGTGCTCACCGGCGCGGGTCTCGATGAGGTCCGCCAACCCCTGCGCCTCGTCGGCGAGGGCCGGGATGCCGGTGCCGGCAGGGACGCCCGCCGTGTGGAGGCGGGCGAGGAGCTCGGCGCCGACGGCGACCCGGCGGGTGGGGGCCAGCTCGGCGAGCTCGTGGTCATCCTCGAGGCCGTGCCCTGGCCGCAGGCGGCGCAGGAGGAGCGCCCAGTCGGCGGCGTCGTGGTCGAGGAGCTCGACGGCACCGGCGTCGACCCAGTGCACGAGCGCGGCCCCCTCCCACCGGGCCTCCTGGTGGGGGAAGAGGACCTTGAGGACGACGTCGGCCCCGCGCGCCCCGGTGCCGGGCGCCGTCCACGCCGTCGTGCCGGCCGTGAACGGCTCCGCCAGCCGCAGGTGCCAGCGCTCGCGGGCGCGAGCCACCCGGTCCGGCAGTCCGGCGAGCCAGTCGGGCCCGCCCTCGAGCGCGGTGACGTTGTCACGCAGGGCGTCGGGGACGGTGAGGGCGGGGGGGCGTCGGCTCGGCACGGCTCCAGGCTAGGCGCCCGGCCGTCGGTCGCAGGCCGCCCGCGGGTGATGCCGCTACGTTCGGCACATGGCAACGACCGACCTTCCCCCCGCTGAGCTTCCGCCCAGCGTCCGGCTCGTCCCCGGCGCGCTCGACCGCCTCGTCGTCGAGACGCCGGCCTCGACCGCGGAGATCGTCCTCCAGGGCGCCCACGTCACCGCGTGGGCGCCGCGCGGGGCGCAGCCCGTGCTGTTCACGAGCACCGAGGCCGCCTTCGAGCCGGGCGTCCCGGTCCGTGGCGGCGTGCCGATCTGCTTCCCGTGGTTCGGCAAGGGCAGGGACAAGGACCGCACGCCTCAGCACGGGTTCGCCCGGACGCTGCCGTGGAGCCTCGTCGCGGTGACGGAGGAGGGGGACGCCGTCACCGTCGTCCTCCGGCTCACGGACGACGAGGCGACGCGCGCCTCGGCGTGGGCGCACCCGTTCGAGGCGACGTACCGCGTGAGCGTGGGCCAGGTGCTCAGCCTCGCCCTCGAGGTCCGCAACACCGGCGGTGAGCCGTTCACGTTCGAGGAGGCGCTGCACACGTACTTCGCCGTGAGCGACCTCGCCGAGGCCACCCTGGGGGGCCTCGAGGGCGCCGAGTACGTCGACACCGTCGAGGGGGAGACCCGGCGGGAGGAGGCGCCCGTCCGGCTCGAGGGGTTCGCCGACCGGGTCTACCCCGGCTCCGAGTCGGACCTCGTCCTCACCGACCCCGGCCACGGCCGTGTGATCCGCAACACGAAGCGGCGCTCGCGGTCGACCATCGTGTGGAACCCGGGCGCCGCGAACGCGGCCGCCATGGCGGACTTCGGCGACGACGAGTGGCCCGCCATGATCTGCGCGGAGACTGGGAATGTGTGGGATGACGCGGTCGAGCTCGCTCCCGGCGAGAGCCACACGATGACCGTCGAGCTCAGCGTCGAGGACCTCGACGGCGCCCGCTGAGCGGGTCCGAGAGCGTCCCCGCACCCCTTGAGCGGGTTCGAGAACGCCCCGGCACCCGTGCTATCTTTGCGGTCGTCGCGAGGCCCGAAAGGGTCCTGGCGGCCACTCGTCCGAGTGGCGGAAATGGCAGACGCGCTAGCTTGAGGTGCTAGTGCCCGTATAGGGCGTGGGGGTTCAAGTCCCCCCTCGGACACTCGTTGAGACAGCGACACGAAAGGCCCCTGACCCGCCGGTCAGGGGCCTTTCGCGTGCTGCGGCGGCGCCGGCGGGTATCTCGCGCCGCGGGATACCCGTCGACGGCGCTGCCGGCCTCGTGCGCCGGGCCGCCGGCCTCGTGCGCCGGGGGCAGCGGGACGCCCGCGCCGACGGGGCCGACCGTCCGTCCGCGGTCACGC
Organism: Georgenia wangjunii; assembly: GCF_036421975.1. NCBI lineage: Bacteria > Bacillati > Actinomycetota > Actinomycetes > Allobogoriellales > Allobogoriellaceae > Georgenia > Georgenia wangjunii. Next base: position 67,017 of record NZ_JAZGON010000007.1, read on the forward strand.
CGGTCGGCGGCGGCTGCGCAGGTCGAGCTCGCGGAGGACCCGGTCCGCGACCTCGGGGTCGATCCCCGGCTCGTTGCGAGCACGCAGGACCTCGTCCCGGGCCGCCCGGAAGGCATCGCCCTGGAGCTCCGCCGCGATGGCCCGGTGCCGGCGGAACGCCCGGACGCGCTCGGCGTACTCAGCCGGGAGCTCGCCCGCCACCGCCTCGTCGAGGCGGCCGAGGAGCTGCTCGAGCCGCTCCATGACCTCCGGGGGGAGGTCGGCGGAACGGGTCCGCTCGCGGACGTGGGCGACGGCCGCCTGCCGCGCCCGGGCGACCAGCTCGCGTTCCGCTCGCTGCTCCGCCTCGTGCGCGCCGCTCACGCCCAGGACCTTGACGAGGGTCGGCAGCGTGAGCGCGGGCGCGACGAGCGTGACGAGGACGACGGCGGCGGCGATGACGAGGAGCTCCGAGCGGGCTGCGAGCGGCTGCCCGTCCGTGGCGACGGCGGGGATCGCGAGCGCGAGCGCGAGCGTCGCCAGGCCCCGCATGCCGCCCCACGTGAGGATGAGCGACTCCTGCCACGTCCGTGGGGCCACCCAGGGGTCCTTCGTGCGCCGGTTGAGGGCGAGGAGAAGGAAAAGCCAAAGTGCCCGCACGCCGACGACGACGCCGCAGACGAGGGCCGCGTGCCCCACCATGCGGCCGAGGTCCGCCCCCGCCCCGGCGACGACCTGGTAGACCTCCACGCCGACGAGGCCGAAGGCGACGCCGGTGACGAGCAGCTCGATGACGTCCCAGAAGGCCCGCCCCGCGAGCCGGTCCTCGACCGCGTCGCTCCCGCGCGTGCTCGCCGTCTGGACGGCCGCGACGACGACCGCCACGACGCCGGAGGCGTGGAGCTGCTCGGCGGCGATGTAGACGGCGAACGGCAGGACGAGCGTGATCGCGTTCCGTCCGGCCACGTCGGCGACCCGGTCGGCGAGCCAGCCCGCGGCGAGGGCCGCCGCGAGGCCGAGGGCGACCGCCAGGACGAGCCCGACGGCGAACTCGCCCAGCACGTCGATCCCGAAGGGACGGCCCGACTGCGTCGAGGCGATGGCGGCCGTGAAGACGACGATCGCGACGGCGTCGTTGAACAGCCCCTCGCTCTGCAGGGTCGTCGTGAGCCGCCGCGGGATGCCGACCGGCCCGGCGATCGCCTCGACCGCGACGGGGTCCGGCGGGGCGACGGCCGCACCGATGGCGATCGCGGCCGCGAGCGTGACGCCGGGGACCACCGCGGCCACCGTGCCGGCGACGGCGGAGATCGTCACCGCCGTGAGGAGGAACGCCAGCCCGACGACGGCGCGCCACCGCCCCCTGAGCAACGCCCAGGACGTGCGCTGGGCCGTGGCGTAGAGCAGCGGCGGCAGGAAGAGCGGGAGGATGAGGTGCGGGTCGACGCTGACCTCGCGCCAGGCCGGGACGAGCCCGACGAGCGTCGCCATGAGGACCATGAGCGCCGGCCACGGCAGCCGCACCTTCTCCCCGATGCCGACGAGGAGGATGGAGCCGAGCATGAGCACGATGACCAGCACGAGAAGGTCCACGGGTCAGAGCATATGGACGGTGCGCCCCTCGGCCGGTCAGCCAGCCGGTCAGCCGGTCAGCCAGTCCTCGTCGAGGACGATGACCTTGTCGTCCCCGTCGCGCGGCTGCCCGCGGAAGGTGTTGCTCGTCAGCACCCACAGGTCGCCGTCCGGGCCCACCGCGACGGTCCGCAGCCGCCCGTACTCACCCTCGAGGAGCCGCTCGGGCTCCCCCGTCGCACCGTCGGGGAGCAGCGGGACCCGCCACAGCGACTCCCCGCGCAGGGCGGCGAGGTAGACGGCGTCGTCGGTGACGGCGAGGCCGCTCGGCGAGGCGTCGGCCGGGTCCCACTGGGCGAGCGGCTCGACGAAGTCCCCGCCCCCGCCGATGCCCTCGACCACCGGCCACCCGTAGTTGCCGCCGGGGGTGATGAGGTTGAGCTCGTCCCACGTGTTCTGCCCGAACTCGCTGGCGAACAGCCGCCCTGCCGGGTCCCAGCCGAGGCCCTGGACGTTGCGGTGCCCGAGCGAGAGCACGAGGGAGCCGTCGGTGGGGTTGCCGGGCGCCGGCTCGCCGTCGGCGGTCATCCGCAGGATCTTGCCCGCGAGGGAACCCGGGTCCTGGGCGGCGCCGGGGATCCCGGCGTCGCCGGTGGCGACGTAGAGGTGGCCGTCGGGGCCGAAGGCGATGCGCCCGCCGTCGTGATAGCTCTCGCGGGGGATCCCCGCGAGCACCACCTCGTCGGGCGTGAGCGTGTCCCCGGAGAGCGTCATCCGCAGGACGCGGTTGTCCTGCGCGGCGGTGAGGTAGACGAAGACGGCGACGTCGTCGTCCGTCCCGGCGTCGGGGGAGACCGCGATCCCGAGCAGCCCGGCCTCGTTGCCGGCGACGACACCGGGGACGGTGCCGACCACGGCCGGGTCCTCGCCCCGCCGGACCCGGACGACCTCGGCGGAGTCCCGCAGGGTGACGAGCGCCGACCCGTCGGGGAGGAAGGCCAGGCCCCACGGGACCTCGAGCCCGCTCGCCACGACCTCCGGCGGTCGGGGCGCGACCGGGCTCGCCGTGCCGGTGTCCGACGGCGCCGCGTCCGACGGCGTGACCGGTGCGCCCGTCGCCGGGCCGGTCGAGGCGGGCGGCCCCGACGGCGAGGCAGATGCGCCGTCGTGGGGCTCGGGTCCCGCGCACGCGGCCAGGGTGAGCGCGAGGCCCACCACCCCGGCCACCCCGGCCGCGCGCATCGTCAGAAGACCGGCTTGCCGCCGGTGACGCCGAGCACGGTGCCCGAGACGTAGCTGGCCTCGTCGCTCGCGAGGTAGACGAACGCCGTCGCCACCTCGATCGGCTGCCCGGGCCGCCCGAGCGGGGCGTTCATCCCAAAGTCGGCGACGCTCGGCTTGGTCGACGGCTGCAGCGGCGTCCAGATCGGGCCCGGGGCGACCGCGTTGACGCGGATGCCCTTGGGGCCGAGGTCCGCGGCGAGGTTGACGGTGAAGTTGTTGATGGCGGCCTTCGTCGACGCGTAGTCGAGGAGCGTCTCCGAGGGCTGGAACGCCTGGATCGACGCGCAGTTGATGACGCTCGCGCCCTCCTTCAGGTGCGGCAGCAGCGCCTTGGTCAGGTAGAACATGGAGAAGATGTTCGTCTCGTACGTGCGGCGCAGCTGCTCGTCGGAGATGTCCGCGAGCGAGTCCTGCGCCATCTGGTAGCCGGCGTTGTTGACGAGGACGTCCACCCCGCCGAGCCCCTCGACCGCCTGCCGGGCGAGCTCGACGTTGGCCTCCTCGGTGCGCTGGTCGGTCGGGGCGAGGACGCAGCGCCGTCCGGCGGCCTCGACCTGGCGCTTCGTCTCCTCGGCATCCTCCTGCTCCTCCGGCAGGTAGGCGATGGCGACGTCGGCGCCCTCCTTGGCGAAGGCGATCGCCGTCGCGCGGCCGATCCCGGAGTCACCGCCGGTGATGAGCGCGCGCTTGCCCTCGAGGCGCCCGCGGCCGGTGTAGCTCGTCTCGCCGTGGTCGGGGACGGGCGTGAGGTCGTCGGTACGGCCCGGCCACTGCTGGGACTGCTCGGGCAGGTTCTTGATGGACTCTGTATCCGGGTTCATGCCTCCAGGGTGGGCGAGCACCTGCCCGCACGCATCTGGTGGCGGTAACCTCCCGGCGCATGGAACCGTTCGCGCTCCGCTCGCCCGACGGCGGAATCCTCCTCTCCGCGCCCACCGCCGACGACGTCGACCGCGTCACCGAGCTGTGCCAGGACGAGGACGTCGCGCGCTGGACGACCGTGCCGGCGCCCTACGCGCGCGCCCACGGCGAGCAGTTCGTCTGCGCGGCCGTCCCCGCGTCGTGGGAGCGCGGGTCCCCCACGTGGGCCGTCCGGGTGGCGGAGGACGACGGCGGGTGGCGGCTCGTCGGCATGGTCGGGCTCGACGGCGTCGGCGACGGCAGCGCCGACATCGGCTACTGGCTCGGGCCGGAGGCACGCGGGCGCGGCGTCATGCACCGCGCCGTCGGCCTCGCCCTCGACGCCGGCTTCGACCGGCTCGGTCTCGAGCGCGTCCAGTGGCGCGCCTTCGTCGGGAACTGGCCGTCGTGGCGCGTGGTCTGGCGGCACGGCTTCCGGCGGGAGGGGACGGTGCGCGGGCTCGGGCTCCAGCGGGGCCGGCGGGTCGACGAGTGGATCGGCACGCTCCTGCGCACCGACGACCGCCGCCCCGCGCTGCCGTGGGACGGGCCTGACGTGGCCAGGGCCGACCCTGCCGGAGCCGCTGACGCCCGGCGCCGCCCGGCGGGCTTCGTCGACCCGGACGTCCTCGTCGCGGAGTTCCACCGCACGTACGACGTGCCGGTCGCCACGGACGCGGCGCGCGTCGACCGTGAGCGCGTCCACCTGCGCATGGCGCTCGTCGTCGAGGAGCTCGCCGAGCTCGTCGCGGCCGTCTACGGCCCGGCCGCGGCCCGTGAGATCGAGTCGGCCTTCACGCGCGCGGTCGCGGCCGACGACGGCACCCGCGACACGGTCGCGACGGCGGACGCCCTCGGCGACCTCGTCTACGTCGTCTACGGCATGGCCCAGGAGTGCGGGATCCCCCTGCCCGCGGTCCTGGCCGAGATCCACGCCTCCAACCTGTCCAAGGTGGGTGCGGACGGCCGCCCGGTCCTCCGCGGCGACGGCAAGGTGCTCAAGGGCCCGCGCTACACCCCGCCCGACATCGCCGGGGTGCTCGCGCGGCACAATGGGGACCATGCCTACTGACGACGCCGCCACGCCCGCGCCCACGACGCCGGCCCCCCAGCTCGACCCGGCCAACCCGTTCGCCGCGCCATCCGCCCTCCCCTTCGCGCTCCCCGACTTCGGGGCGATCCGCACGGAGCACGTCCGGCCCGCCGCCGAGGCGGGGATGACCGCCCAGCGCGCCGAGTGGGAGGCGATCGCGACGGACCCGGCGCCCGCCGACGTCGTCAACACCCTCGAGGCGCTCGAGCGCTCGGGCGACCTCCTCGGCCGGGTGCTGACGGTCTTCTTCACGCTCGTCAGCTCGTGCGGGGACGACGAGCTCCGCGCGCTCGAGGCCGAGCTCGCGCCCCGCCTCGCCGCCCACCGCGACGCGCTCTACCTCGACCGTCGCATCTTCGCCCGCCTCGAGGCGCTCACCGACGCCGACGTCGACGAGGAGACGGCGTGGCTGCTGCGCACGTACACGAAGGACTTCGTCCGTGCCGGCGTGCGGCTCGGCGACGCGGAGCAGGAGCGTCTGCGCGCGTTCAACGCCCGCCTGACGACGCTCGAGACCGAGTTCTCCCAGCGCGTCGTCGCCGGCATGGACGCCGGCGCCGTCCACGTGACGGACCGGGCTGAGCTCGCCGGCCTCGACGAGGGCACCGTCGCCGCCCTCGCCCAGAGCGCCGCCGACCGCGGCCGCGACGGCTACCTCATCACCCTCCAGCTTCCCAGCCAGCAGGCGCTGCTCGCCCAGGCGAGCGACCGTGGCCTGCGCGAGCGGCTGCTCACGGCCTCCCTCACCCGCGGCACCGGGGTGGACGCTGCCTCCGACACCCGCGCCACGCTGCTCGAGATCGCCCGCCTGCGCGCCGAGCGGGCCCAGCTGCTCGGCTACGCGCACCACGCGGCGTACGTGGCCGAGGACGCGACCGCCGGCACGACGGAGGCCGTCAACGCCATGCTCGCCCAGCTCGCGCCGCCCGCGGCCCGCAACGCCCGCGCCGAGGCCGAGGAGCTCGCGGCCGCCCAGCCCGAGGCGCCCCTCGCGGCGTCGGACTGGTCGATCCTCGCCGAGAAGGTCCGCCAGGAGCGCTTCAGCCTCGACGACTCCGTCCTGCGCCCCTACCTCGAGCTCGACCGTGTCATCCACGACGGCGTCTTCTACGCCGCGACGCAGCTCTACGGCCTCACGTTCGCCGAGCGCGAGGACCTCGCCGGGTACGCCGACGGCGTGCGGGTGTGGGAGGTCCACGAGTCCGACGGCACGCCCCTCGGGCTCTTCGTCGGGGACTACTACGCCCGCGAGGGCAAGCGTGGCGGCGCGTGGATGAACAACCTCGTCGACCAGTCCCACCTCCTCGGGCGCGCGCCGGTCGTCCTCAACAACCTCAACATCACCCGGCCCCCGGCGGAGGAGCCGACGCTGCTGACGTGGGACGAGGTCATCACCGCCTTCCACGAGTTCGGCCACGCCCTGCACGGGCTGTTCTCGGACGTGCACTACCCCTCCCAGTCCGGGACGAACGTGCCGCGCGACTTCGTCGAGTACCCCTCGCAGGTCAACGAGATGTGGGCGCTCGACCCCACCGTCCTCGAGCACTTCGCCCGCCACCACGCCACCGGCGAGCCGCTGTCCGCCGACGTGCGCGAGACGCTGCTCGGCTCGAGCCAGTACGGCGAGGGCTTCGCCACGGCCGAGTACCTCGGCGCGGCGCTCCTCGACCAGGCGTGGCACCAGGTCGGGCCCGAGGACCTGCCGCAGGACCCCGCGGGCGTCGAGGCGTACGAGGCCGCCGCGCTGCAGCGCGCGGGGCTCGACCTCCCGCTCGTCCCGCCGCGCTACCGCTCGACGTACTTCAACCACACGTTCGGCGGCGGCTACGACGCGGGCTACTACTCCTACATCTGGAGCGAGGTCCTCGACGCGGACACGGTGGAGTGGTTCACCACCGAGGCCTCCCGCGACGCCGACGGCGGCCTCAACCGTGAGGCCGGCGAGCGGTTCCGCCGCACCCTCCTCGCGCGCGGCCACACGGCGGACCCGCTGTCCTTCTTCCGGGATCTGCGCGGGCGCGACTCCGCCATCGAGCCGCTCCTCGTCCGCCGCGGCCTCGTGACGTGAGCGTCCCGACGGGCACGGCGGGCTGGATAGTCTCGTTCGCATGAGCAGCGCACCCGTCCCGCCCGTCACGCCCGAGGACGAGGTCGCGGCCATCTGCCGCGACCTCATCCGCATCGACACCTCGAACTACGGCGACGGGTCAGGGCCGGGGGAGCGCGCCGCGGCGGAGTACGTGTGCGCGCTCCTGCGCGAGGTCGGCTGGGAGCCCGAGCTGTTCGAGTCGGCGCCCGGGCGCGCCTCCGTCGTCCTGCGGATCCCCGGCACCGACCGCACCCGCGGGGCGCTCGTGCTCCACGGGCACACCGACGTCGTCCCCGCCCGGGCCGCGGACTGGACCGTCGACCCGTTCGCCGCCGAGGAGCGCGACGGGATGATCTGGGGCCGCGGCGCCGTCGACATGAAGGACATGGTCGCGATGATCCTCGCGGTCGTGCGCGACATGGGGCGCACCGGGTGGCGACCCCCGCGCGACGTCGTCGTCGCCTTCTTCGCCGACGAGGAGGCGGGCGGGGTGTTCGGCGCCCGCTGGGCCGTCGAGCACCGGCCCGAGCTCTTCGCCGGTGCCACCGAGGCGATCAGCGAGGTCGGCGGGTTCTCCGTCGAGGTTGCGGGCCGGCGCGCCTACCTCCTCCAGACGGCGGAGAAGGGGCTCGCCTGGCTGCGCCTCGTCGCCGAGGGCACGGCCGGGCACGGCTCCCAGGTCAACGAGGACAACGCCGTCACGCGCCTCGCCGGCGCGGTCGCGCGGATCGGCTCGCACCGCTGGCCGCACAACCTCACCCCGACCGTGCGCCAGCTCCTCGAGGGCGTCGCCGACCTCACCGGTGCGCGTTTCGACCCCGAGGACCCCGACGGCGCCGCGGACCTCGTGCGGGCCCTCGGCCCGGCCGGCAAGTTCGTCGGCGCGACGCTGCGCACGGGCTCGAACCCCACCCAGCTGAGCGCCGGGTACAAGGCGAACGTCATCCCCGGCGGCGCGGAGGGGTCCGTCGACGTGCGGTTCCTGCCCGGGGAGGAGGAGGCGGTCATGGCCACGCTCGCCGAGCTCGCCGGCCCGGGCGTGCGCGTCGAGGACATCCACCGCGACATCGCGCTCGAGGTCCCCTTCACCGGCGGACTCGTCGACGCCATGGTCGACGCGATCACCGTCGAGGACCCGGGGGCCGTCGTCCTGCCGTACATGCTCTCCGGCGGCACCGACAACAAGTCGCTCGCGCGCCTCGGCATCACCGGGTACGGGTTCGCGCCGCTGCGCCTGCCTGCCGACCTCGACTTCGCGGGGATGTTCCACGGCGTCGACGAGCGGGTGCCGGTCGACGCGCTGCGCTTCGGCACCCGCGTCCTCGAACGGCTCCTGCGGACCTGCTGAGGTGCGGCGCCGGCGGGCGCCCGCCAGCAGGTGCCCCGCGCCCCGGCGAGGGTCAGAGCGTGCTGCGCACCTTGATGATCTTGCGGCGCAGCCACACCTTGCGCGAACCACCCATGTAGAGCCGGGTGCGGGCCAGCTCCCAGCGTCCGTACTCCGCCTGCTCCGTGAGGAGCCGGCGGACGTCGCTGCGGCTCGTCTCGCGGGGGAGCGTGAGCACCCGGAACTCGTACTGGGCGGCGCCGCGGGCGGACGTCGGCTCGGGGTCGTACCACATCGCGCTCAGTGCAGGTCTCTCCTTCGGTGCGGGCCGCCGGTCAGCGGGTGTTCCATCGTCATGCGCCAGGGTACGGTCTCACCATGGCTACCGACCCGCGCGCCGCGCTCGACCGATTCATCGCCGCGCTCGAGGCTCACCACGAGGCGGCCCGAGAGTCCCAGGACCCCGACGCCCCCACCGTGGAGGCAGCGGCCAACGCCGTCGAGGACGCGTTCTTCACCTACGACGACGCCCTCTACCGGTACTCCGGCGTCGGCGTGCCGCTCGAGGCGTACGGCGACGACGACGATGACGACTACGACGACGACGATGACGACCTCGAGGTGCTCGAGGACCTCGACGACGACACCGACGACGACGACACCGCGGCGCTCTGACCGCTGGCCGGCCCGCCCGCGACGCTGGACGGCCCGCCCGTGGTGCTCAGCGCCGCTCGGGGTAGCCGAGCGGTGGCGCCGTGACGTCGGACAGCGCGGCGCGGATCGTCGGGGGGAGCACGAGGTCCGCCGCGCCCAGGGCCCCCCGCAGCTGCGCGGCGGTGCGGGCGCCGACGACGGCCGCGGCGATGCCGGGCGCGTCCCGGGCCCACGCGAGCGCCACCTCCAGCGGTGAGCGCCCGAGCCCCTCGGCGGCGGTGACGACCGCCTCGACGACGCCGTGCGAACGGTCGGTGAGGTAGGGCTCGACGAACCCGCGCAGGTGCGGGGAGGCGGCCCGGGAGTCCGCCGGCACGGAGCGCCGGTACTTGCCCGTGAGGACACCGCGCCCGAGGGGTGACCAGGCGAGGACGCCGAAGCCGAGCGCCGCGGCGGCCGGCAGGACCTCCCGCTCGATGCCCCGCTCGAGCAGGGAGTACTCGAGCTCGACGGCGGCCAGGCCCGTCCCGTCCGTGGCGAGCGTCGTCGCGGCGTGCGCGCTCGACCACGCGGGGTGGTTGGACAGGCCGACGTAGCGCGTCCGGCCCGAGCGCACGGCGTGGACGAGCGCGGACATCGTCTCGGCCAGCGGCGTCCCGGCGTCGGGGGCCTGGACGAGCCACAGGTCGAGGTGGTCGGTGCCGAGCCGCGCGAGCGTGGCGTCGAGGGTGCCGAGGAGGTTGCCGCGCGAGGCGTCGACGGCGGAGCCGCGGGCGCGGCGGCGCACGCCCGCCTTCGAGCACAGGACGACGTCGGCCCGGTCGACGGTCTCGGCGAGGAGGCCCCCGAGCACCTCCTCGGCGGCGCCGTCGCCGTAGGAGGCGGCGGTGTCGAGGAGCGTGCCTCCCGCCTCGAGGAAGACCTCGAGCTGGTCGGCCGCCTCGTGCTCGTCGGTGTCCCGGCCCCACGTCATCGTCCCTAGGCCGAGGGCCGAGACCTCCAGACCGGTGCGTCCGACCCTGCGCTGCTCCATGGCCGCCACGGTACCGGCGTGAGTGGCCTCACCCGCGCCGTCGGGATCCGCTGACCTGGCCCGGACGTGCAGGCGCCTACAGTTGTCGACCGTGACATGGTGGGAAGCGATCATCCTCGGGCTCGTCCAGGGCCTTACCGAGTTCTTGCCCATCTCCTCGAGCGCGCACCTGCGCATCGTCGGGGAGCTGCTCCCGGGCGGTGCCGACCCCGGGGCGGCGTTCACCGCCATCACCCAGCTCGGCACCGAGGCCGCCGTCGTCGTCTACTTCCGGCGTGACATCGCGCGGATCCTCCGGGCGTGGTTCGGGGCGCTGCCGTTCGGCCCGTGGCGCGGGACGGTGCCGCGCACGGACCCTGACGTCCGCCTCGGCTGGCTCGTCATCATCGGCTCCATCCCCATCGTCGTCCTCGGCCTCCTCTTCCAGGACGCCATCGAGACCTCCCTGCGGCACCTGGCGATCACCGCCGCGATGCTCGCTGCCTTCGGCCTCCTCCTCGGCTGGGCGGACCACCGCGGCGCGAAGACGAAGGAGCTCGGGTCGATGACGTGGCGCGACGGCGTCATCTTCGGGTTCGCCCAGGCCATGGCGCTCATCCCCGGCGTCTCCCGCTCCGGCGGGACGATCACCGCCGGGATGCTCCTCGGGTACACCCGCGAGGCGGCGGCGCGCTACTCCTTCCTCCTCGCGATCCCCGCGGTCGTCGGCTCCGGCTTCTTCCAGCTCTTCACCGCCGAGCCCGCGGCGGGCGCACCCTCGGGCGGCGCGACGCTCCTCGCGACCGTCGTCGCCTTCGTCGTCGGCTTCGTCGTCATCATCGGCTTCCTCAAGCTCATCTCGACGCGCTCGTACTGGCCGTTCGTCTGGTACCGGCTCGCGCTCGCGGCGCTCGTCGTCGTCCTCCTCGCCACGGGCACGCTGAGCCCCCTCGCCGGCTCCCCGGTGTAACGACCCCGCCCCGCCCCTTGCCCCGCCTCACCCCCACCCCCCTTTCTCGTGATCATGCCGACGTGCCGGGCACATCGGCATGATCACGAGAGGGGGAGGGGGGCGAGACGGATATGGGCTGGCGCGAGAGGTGCGCGGACCGGCAAGGTGGGGGCGTCGGAGAGTCCGGCCGAGCCGTAGACCAGCGAGGTGCACCCATGCAGGACGAGACACCAGAACCGACCGAGGCTGTCGCGGACGCCAAGGAGAAGATGCGTGCGGCCCTCGACCGCAAGCGCGCCGTCGAGCACCGCACGGCTGAGGGCCGCAAGAACACCGGCAGCGTGCACGGGTCGGAGGTCGGGACGGCCGCGACGAAGCGCATGTTTCGCCGCAAGTCCGGGTGACCTGACGGCCGCCTGATCGCCCCGGGCCGAGCCGTTCCGGCTCGCGCCCGCCCCCGCGCCCGCGCCCCGCACCCGCGCCCCGCATCGGCGCTGGCCCGGAGCCCGAGGGCGGGCGTGGCGCACGGCACGGGAATGTCTCCGGGCGGTCGGTTGTTGACACTTCAACTGCCCGCACCGACCGCCTGGAGATCCCGTGAGCCTGCCGACCGCCCGGTCTGCCCGCACCCGCGCCGAGTCCGACCTCGACGTCCTCGCCCCCGGCACGGCCATGGGGGCTGTCACCCTCCTCGTCGGTGACCTCGACGGGCTCACCGCCTACTACCGCGACGCCCTCGGGCTTACCGTCCTGCGCGCCGTCGGCAACGAGGTCACCCTCGGCCGGGGGACCTCCCCGCTCGTCGTCCTGCGCCACGACCCCACGCTCCCGTCCGGCAGCCGCCGCAGCGCCGGGCTCTTCCACACGGCGATCCTCTTCGCTGACCACGCCGCGCTCGCCGCTGCCGTGCTCTCCGCCGTCCGGTACGCGCCGAGCGCCTTCGTCGGCAGCGCCGACCACCTCGTCTCCGAGGCCTTCTACTTCACCGACCCCGAGGGCAACGGCATCGAGCTCTACGTCGACCGCCCCCGCGAGGAGTGGACGTGGAGCAGTGGCCAGCTGCACATGGACACGTTGGCCCTCGACCCGAACGACTTCCTCGCGCGGCACCTGACGGACGCCGCGCGCGAGGGCGCGCCGTCCGCGGCCGGCGCCACCGTCGGGCACGTCCACCTCCAGGTGGGCGACACGGCGGTCGCTCGCGAGTTCTACGTCGACACCCTCGGGTTCGAGGCGACGATCGAGATGCGCGGGGCGCTCTTCGTCTCCGCCGGCGGCTACCACCACCACATGGCGATGAACACGTGGAACAGCGCCGGTGCCGGCCCGCGCGTGCCCGCGCTCGGCCTCGGCCGGGTCGACATCGTCCTGCCGGGCGCCGACGACGTCACCGCCCTGCGCTCCCGGCTGCGCTCCCGCGGCCTCGACGTCCGCGACGACGGCGCGAGCCTCGAGGTCGAGGACCCGTGGCGCAACCTCGTCCGCGTGACGACGCCCGCCGCCTGATGCTGCGCGACGGCGCAGACCGTCCGGCTCCCGGCCCCGGTGGGGGAGCGGGGCGGCGCCGGGTTAGGCTGCCCGGCGTGCAGCCCTGGTCAGCCCCGCCGATCCCTTCTCTCCCGGGCGCCGGTGACCGTGTGCACCTCTACGACTCGGCCCTGGGTGCCGTCGTCCCCACGGACGAGGCAGGGCCGGCGAGCCTCTACGTGTGCGGCATCACCCCGTACGACTCCACCCACCTCGGGCACGCGAGCACGTACGTCGGGTTCGACCTCCTCGTGCGGGCCTGGCGCGACGCCGGCCGTGAGGTGCGTTACGTCCAGAACGTCACCGACGTCGACGACCCGCTCCTCGAGCGGGCGACCGCGACGGGCGTGGACTGGCGCGACCTCGCACGCGACCAGACCGACCTGTTCTTCACCGACATGGCGGCCCTGCGCGTCGTGCCCCCGCAGCGCTACGTCGGCGCCGTCGAGTCGATCCCGCTCGTCGTCGACGCCGTGAGCCGGATGCTCGCCGAGGGCGCCGCGTACCGGGTGCCCGTCCCGGCGGAGCTCGGCGACCCCGACGTCGCCCAGGGTGACGTCTACGCCGACCTGGCCGCCGACACCCGCTTCGGGAGCAGCTCCGGCCTGAGCGAGGCGGACATGATGACGTTCTTCGCGGAGCGCGGCGGGGACCCCGACCGCCCCGGCAAGCGGCACCCCCTCGACCCGCTCCTGTGGCTGCGCGGACGCCCGGGGGAGCCCGAGTGGGACGGAGGCGACCTCGGCAGCGGACGCCCCGGCTGGCACATCGAGTGCTCGTGCATCGCCGCGGAGCACCTCGGCGTGCCCATCGAGGTGCAGGGCGGTGGCAGCGACCTCGTCTTCCCCCACCACGAGATGAGCGAGTCCCACCTGCGCGTCCTCACCGGCACCGACACCCCTATGCGTCACTTCTCCCACGGCGGGATGGTCGGTTACGAGGGCGAGAAGATGAGCAAGTCGCTCGGCAACCTCGTCCTCGTCTCCCGCCTCGTCGAGGGCGGCGTCGACCCCATGGCGATCCGCCTCGTCCTCCTCCGCCACCACTACCGGGCCGACTGGGAGTTCGCCGACGCCATGCTCGACGACGCCGCCGCGCGCCTCGCCCGGTGGCGGCGCGCGATGGGCGCGGACAGCGGGCCCGCGGCGGACGCGCTCCTCGCCAAGGTGCGGGCCGCGCTCGCCGACGACCTCGACTCCCCGGCCGCGATCGCCGCCGTGGACGCCTGGGTCGACGAGGCGCTCGCCGGCGCCGGTGACGCCGCGCCCGAGGGGCCGGAGCTCGCGACCCGGGCCGTCGACGCACTGCTCGGCATCGCGCTCTGACGCGGACCGTTGCGCGCGCCTGACGCGGCGCAGCGCGTGTGTCTGAGGCCCGGCGACTCGCGCGCCTGACGCGGCGCAGCGCGTGTGTCTGAGGCCCGGCGGCGCGCGGACCTGACGCCCGGCCGCGCGCGGACCGGCTAGGTCTGCTTGCCGCCGGCCGTCGGGCCGGAGCCGCGGTCGCGACGGCGCAGGTAGCGCTCGAACTCGCGGGCGATCGCCTCGCCACTCGCCTCGGGGAGCTCGGCGGTGTCCTTGACCTCCTCGAGCTGGCGCACGTACTCCGCCACCTCGGGGTCCTGCTCCGCGAGCTCGTCGACGCCGGCCTGCCACGCGCGGGCGTCCTCGGCGAGGTCGCCGAGCGGGGCGGGCTCGCCGATGAGCTCCTCGAGCGCGGTGAGGAGCGCGAGGGTGGCCTTGGGGGAGGGCGGCTGCGCGACGTAGTGCGGCACCGCCGCCCACAGCGTCATCGCGTGGAGGTCACGGTCCTGCGCGAGGTGCGCGAGCACACCGACGATCCCGGACGGGCCCTCGTACTCGGAGTCTCCGGCGCCGATGAGCGCCTGCACGCGCGGGTCGTCGCTCGTCACCTGGCTCGGGATGGGCCGGGTGTGCGGGACGTCGGCGAGGAGCGCACCGACGGCGACGACGCTGCCCACCTCCCACGTCTGCGCGACGTCGAGGATCTCCTCGCAGTAGTCGAGCCAGCGGAACGAGGGCTCGATGCCCTGGACGAGGAGGAGCGTGCGCCCGGCGACGGGTGTGCGGGCCACGGAGATCGTCGTCGACGGCCACGTGAGAACGCGGTTGCCGTCGTCGTCCCGGCCCACGATGGGGCGGTTGACCTGGAAGTCGTGGAACTCCTGGGGGTCGAGCTCGTGGATGACCGTCGCGTCCCAGGCCTCGGCGATCATGGCCACGGCCTGGCTCGCTGCGCCTCCTGCGTCGTTCCAGCCCTCGAAGGCGGCGAGCAGGATGGCGGGCGCCGGGCCCGCGATGTCGGGGTCCTGCTGCGGGCTCCCGAGCGGCGACGAGTGGTCCGAGTCGGTCATGGCCCCACCCTATGCGCGGGGGCGGCAGCGCGGCGCGGCGCGACCTAGACTCGGCCGGATGCCTCACGAACAGCTCTCCGCCGCCCCCGCCCGCACCGCCGACGTCGACCTCCCCGCAGCGATCCTGTGGGACATGGACGGCACCCTCGTCGACACGGAGCCGTACTGGATCGGTGCCGAGATCGCCCTCGCCGCCGAGCACGGCGGGAGCTGGACCCACGAGCAGGCGCTCCAGCTCATCGGGCGCCCGCTCACCGACTCCGCGTCGATCCTGCGCGAGCAGGCCGGGATCCGGGGCACCAACGAGGAGATCGCCGACACGCTCGTCGGCCGGGTCGCCGAGCGGGTGCGCGTCGACGGGCCGCCGTGGCGGGCGGGCTCGCGGGAGCTGCTCGCGGCGGCGCGGGCGGCGGGCATCCCGTGCGCGCTCGTGACGATGTCCTACTCCCTCCTCTCCGAGGCCGTCCTCGCGCACCTGCCCGCCGGCACGTTCGACGTCGTCGTCTCGGGCGACGAGGTGAGCCGGGGAAAGCCGGACCCGGAGCCGTACCTCCTCGCCGCAGCACGCCTCGGCGTGGACGCGGCACGCTGCGTCGCGCTCGAGGACTCCGTTCCGGGGGTGGCGTCGGCCGAGGCGGCGGGCGTGACGACGGTCGCCGTGCCGCTCATGGTCGAGATCCCGCCCGCCCCGGGCCGCAGCCGCGTGCGCGACGTCACCGGGCTCACCGTCGCGGACCTGTGCCGCGCGCACGCCGGCGAGGTCCTCGAGCGCGTCTGAGCCGTCAGGCCGCGGTGCGCGCGGCGAGCGGTCTCCTGCTCCGCCGGGTGACGGACGCCGCGGCGGCGGCAACGGCGACGACGGCCACGACGGCGGCGAGGCCCGTGACGAGGGCACCTGCTCGCGCGTCTCGCACCTCGCCGATCGCGTTCCCCGCGTAGAGCAGCACGCCAGCCAGGGTCACCGCGACGGACAGGTGGGCGCTGTGCACGGCGCGCCGTGCGCTCGCGACGCGGAGCGCACGGTCACCGGCCGCACCGGTCACCGCGCGGCGCCGGGTGACGAGCTGGAGGGTGCACTCGGCGAGGAGGACCACCAGGACCGACCCGGTCAGCAGCGCCGGACCGTAGGCCCACCCGGGGAACGGTCCCACGCCGTACGTCATGGGTGCACCGTTGGGCTGGACGGTCGTCACGGACACCGTTCGGCCGTCGTCGCTGACCGCCCCGAAGGCGAGCACGGCCACGGCGAGCAGGGACACCCACAGCCACATGAGCAGCCGCACCGCGCGCGGGGCGGTGCGAGCGGCGTCTCCGGGCGCACGGTCGAGCGGGCCGGGAGCCCGCGGCCACGTCAGCTCTCCGACGACCTGGACGACGAGCAGGACGAGGACGGCGGCGGACGGGGCAAGGAACCCGAGGACGGCGAGGACCTCGTCGAGCGAGGCTGCTCCGCCCGCGGTGAAGGCAGCGCCGAACGCGAGGGAGGCGGCGGCCCAGCCGGACGCCGCCGTCAGCGCGGCGTGCCGTCTGATGCCGGCGCCGGCGGCGGACTCGTGCGGTGCCGGCGGGGAGGTGCGGTCCCTCAGCACCGGGACGAGCACCGTGATCGCCACGACGACGGAGAGGACGGGGACGAGCACGCCGCCGCTCATCGCGAGGAAGAGGAGCAGCGTGGACATGTTTCTCCCGTCCTTCGGCGCGCGCCGCTCAGACCGCGGCGGGGACCGCGACCGGCGCCTCGGCGCCGAGCAGGTGGGCGACGCCGTCGGCCGGCAGCGGCGGGGGAGTCCCGCCGAACTCGGGGCACAGCGACTGGAAGCTGCACCAGTCGCACAGCCGCGACCGGCGCGGGGTGAAGTGGCCGGCGCGCGCCGCCCGCGTGATCCCCTCCCAGATCGACTCGATCTGCCGCTCCGTCGCGAGGAGGTCCTCCTCGGTCGGGTCGAGGGTGAGGACCCGGCCGTCGGAGAGGTAGACGAGCTGGAGGCGGCGCGGCGGCGTGCCGTTCATCCGCCACAGCATGAGGCCGTAGAAGCGCATCTGGAACAGGGCCTCGCCCGAGTACTGGGGCTTCGGTGAGCGGCCCGTCTTGTAGTCGACGACCCGCACCGCGCCGTTCGGCGCGACGTCGAGCCGGTCGACGAACCCGCGCAGGAGCACCCCGGACGCGAGCTCGGTCTCGACACGCAGCTCGCGCTCGGCGGGCTCGAGACGCTGCGGGTTCTCGACCGTGAAGTACGTCCCGAGCAGGGTGCGCGCCTGCTCGAGCCAGACGGTCGCCTCCTCGGGGGTGGCGAACATCGCGAGGACCTCGGGACGCTCCTCCTGCATCTCGCGCCACGCGGGCTCGAGGAGCTGCAGCGCGGCGGCCGGCTCCCGGCCGGCCGCGGGCAGGTCGAAGAGGCGCTCGAGGACGGTGTGGACGAGGGTGCCGCGGGCGGCGGCCGGGCTCGGCGGCTCGGGCAGGCGGTCGACGGCCCGGAACCGGAAGAGGAGCGGGCACTGCTGGAAGTCCTTGGCCCGGGACGGCGAGAGCGCGGCCCGGCGGCGCTCGGCGGGTTCGGTCTCGGACATGGGAGCCACTCTAGGCGCGACCACCGACACGGCCGGGGAGGCGGCGCCCGGGTGTGGACGGCCGCGCCGCCCTGCGCCCCGCCGCCGGCGCTCCAGCCGCGCGCGCAAGCCCCCGAGGGGCGCCTGGGTGCCGCGGCGCCACCACCCCGGCGTCCGCCCAGCCGCGCCACGTACGCTGCCCGGGTGAGCCCCTCTGGACCGTCCCCGCGCTGGGGGTCGCGCGCGCCCTCCGGCTGGTACCTCGGGCGGCTCGGCGGCACGCCCCTCTTCCTCGCGCCGTCGTGGATCATCATCGCGGTCGTCCTCGGCGTGATCTTCTACCCGACCGTCGCGATCGTCGCCCCGGGTCTGGGCCCCGTCGCCCTCGTCGCCGCCGTCGCGGTGGTGCCGCTCATGCTCGTCGTCTCCGTCCTCGCCCACGAGGTCGCCCACGGGGTCACCGGGCGGGCCGTCGGTGCCCCGCCGGCCGAGTACGTCCTCACCCTGTGGGGCGGGCACACCCAGTTCAGCCGCGAGCTGCGCAGCCCCGGTGCGTCGGCGCTCGTCTCCGTCGCCGGGCCCGCCGCCAACGCCGTCCTCGCGCTCGCCGCGTGGTGGCTGCTCGGCGTGCTCGACCCCGCCCCGCTCGGGTCGCTCCTCCTCCAGGCCGCCACGCTGTCCAACGCCGTGGTCGCCGTCTTCAACCTCCTCCCGGGCCTGCCGCTCGACGGCGGGCGCGTCCTCGAGGCCCTCGTGTGGAAGGTCACGGGGGACCGCCTGCGCGGCACGATCGCGGCCGGGTGGGGCGGGCGGGCGGTCGTCGTCGGGCTCGTCGTCGTCTTCGTCCTGCGCCCGCTGCTCGCCGGGACGAGCCCCACGCTGACGACGGTCATCTGGGTCGCGCTCCTCGGCGCCTACCTGTGGTCGGCCGCCGGCCAGACGATCGTCACGGCCCGTGCCCTGCGTCACGCCGCCGGCCTCGACCTGCGCACGCTCGCCGACCCGGCGCTCACCGTCCGCGCCGACGAGCCGCTCGCCGCCCTCGACGCGCTCCTCGCCGGCCGCACCGAGGTCCCCGTCCTCCTCGTCGACGCCGACGGGCGGGTGAGCGCCCTCGTCGACCCCGCCGCCGCGGGCCGTGTGCCGGCCGCAGCGCGCTCGACGACGCCGCTCACCGCCGTCGCGACCGCCGTCCCGCCGGAGGCCGTCCTCACGACGCTCGTCGGCCCTCGGGCGGCCGGCGCCGCGGCGCACGCGGCCCGCTCCTCGCGCGTCGTCGTCCTCCTCGACGGCGAGCGGCGCACCGTGAGCGTCCTGCCCGTCGCGCGCCTCGAGCGGGCCCTCGCCGGCCGGGCCCCGCGCCGCGCGCCGTAGACTTCCCGCCCGTGACCTCACCCGACGACGGCCAGACCGTCCCCACGCCCGAGCACACCGACCCGCCCCTGGGGCCGGCGCGCAGGCGCGGACCCCTCCGGGTGGGCGAGCGGGTCCAGCTGACGGATCCCAAGGGCCGCCTCCACACGATCCGCCTCACCCCGGGCGCCACGTTCCAGACCCACCGCGGGTACTTCCGCCACGACGACCTCGTCGGCGCCCCCGAGGGCAGCGTCGTCGCGACGAACGCCGGCGTCGAGTTCCTCGCCCTGCGGCCGCTGCTGGCCGACCACGTCCTGTCGATGCCGCGCGGCGCCCAGGTCATCTACCCCAAGGACGCCGCCCAGATCGTCGGGCAGGGCGACATCTTCCCCGGCGCGCGCGTCGTCGAGGCGGGCGTCGGCTCCGGGGCGCTGAGCATGTCGCTGCTCCAGGCCATCGGTCCCGCCGGCGAGCTCATCTCCGTCGAGCGGCGCGCGGAGTTCGCCGACATCGCCCGCGCCAACGTGCAGGCGTGGTTCGGCGGGGAGCACCCGGCGTGGCGCGTCGAGGTCGGTGACCTCGCCGACGTCCTGCCCACCGCCGTCGCCCCCGGCAGCGTCGACCGCGTCGTCCTCGACATGCTCGCGCCGTGGGAGAACATCGACGCCGTCGCCGAGGCCCTCGCCCCCGGCGGCGTCCTCATCGTCTACGTCGCCACGACCACCCAGCTCTCCCGGTTCGTCGAGGACGCCAAGGACAGCGGCGCGTTCACCGAGCCGCGCGCGTGGGAGACGATGATGCGCACGTGGCACCTCGAGGGCCTCGCCGTGCGCCCGGACCACCGGATGGTCGGCCACACCGGCTTCCTCGTCACGACCCGGCGCATGGCCACCGGCGTCCTGCCCCCGCTGCGGCGCCGGCGCCCGGCCAAGGGCGCCTACCCCGACACCGACGACTGGACGCCCGAGGACCTCGGCGAGCGCGCCGTCTCGGACAAGAAGATCCGCCGCGTGCGCCGCGACGTCATCCGTACCCTGCCCGACGGCGGGGGCCTCGCCGAGCGCGACGGCGCAGCGCTGCCCGCGCCCGACGGCGGGGCGCCCGCCACGCCTGACGGCGGTGCGCAGCCCGACGCCCCGGCGAACCCCGGCGCCGCCGACCGTGGCGCGGCCCGGGACGGCGGCGACGTCACCCCCGACGGCGCCTCCGACGTCGACGGCGGCGCGAGCGAGGGCACGCAGGCCTGAGACCGGCCTCATGGCGGACGGCCCGGGCACGCGGTGGGTGCGTTGACCTACCGTGGTGCGCAGTCGTGAGCGAGGGAAGGGGCCGACATGGCCGAGCCAGGGATGGGCGCCTACGCGCAGGACCGCGCGCGTGAGCTCGAGCAGCAGGCGATCAGCCTCGCCGCGAAGAACGAGCGGCTCGCGACGGCCCTGAGCGCCGCCAAGGCGGAGCTCGTCAAGATGCAGGAGCAGCTCGAGGCGATGACCCGCCCCCCGAGCAGCTACGCCCTCTTCCTCGCCGCCCACCCCGGCGAGCGCGAGGCGGACGTGCTCCACACCGGGCGCAAGCTCCGCGTCGCCGTCGCGCCGTCGGTGCCGCTCGGGGCGCTGCGCCCGGGCCAGGAGGTCCACCTCAACGAGGCGCTCGTCCTCGTGCGCGGCGCCGGCTACGAGCGCACGGGCGAGCTCGTCGCCGTCAAGGAGGTCGTCGACGACGACCGCGTCCTCGTCGTCGCCCGCTCCGACGACGAGCGCGTCCTGCGCCTCGCCGGCCCGCTCACCCAGGCCCCCGTCCGGGTGGGGGACACCCTCATGGCGGACCTGCGCACCGGTTTCGCCTTCGAGCAGGTCGAGCGGGCGGAGGTGGCCGAGCTCCTCCTCGAGGAGGTGCCAGACGTCGCCTACGCCGACATCGGCGGCCTCGGCCCCCAGATCGAGCAGATCCGCGACGCCGTCGAGCTGCCCTTCCTCCACCCCGAGCTCTACCGCGAGCACGGCCTCAAGCCGCCCAAGGGCGTCCTGCTCTACGGCCCTCCCGGGTGCGGCAAGACGCTCATCGCCAAGGCGGTCGCGACGTCGTTGGCCATCTCCGCCGCGGGCGAGGACGTGCCCGCCGGGCGGGCGCGCAGCTACTTCCTCAACATCAAGGGCCCCGAGCTCCTCAACAAGTACGTCGGGGAGACCGAGCGGCAGATCCGCGTCATCTTCGCCCGGGCGCGCGAGAAGGCCTCCCAGGGCATCCCCGTCGTCGTCTTCTTCGACGAGATGGACTCCCTCTTCCGCACGCGCGGGACCGGGCTGTCGAGCGACGTCGAGACCACGGTCGTCCCCCAGCTCCTCAGCGAGATCGACGGCGTCGAGCGGCTCGACAACGTCATCGTCATCGGGGCCTCCAACCGCGAGGACATGATCGACCCGGCCATCCTGCGGCCCGGCCGCCTCGACGTGAAGATCAAGATCGAGCGCCCGGACGCGGCCGGCGCCGAGGAGATCGTCGCCAAGTACCTCACCGCGGACCTGCCCATCCATCCGGACGAGCTCGCCGCCCACGGCGGGGACGCCGAGGCGGCGGTGGCCGCCATGACCGGGCGCGTCGTGGCGCGCCTGTACGCCACGGGGCCGGAGAACGAGTTCCTCGAGGTCACCTACGCCGGCGGCGACAAGGAGGTCCTCTACGTCAAGGACTTCGCCTCGGGCGCGATGATGGAGAACATCGTCGACCGGGCGAAGAAGGCCGCCATCAAGGACCTCATCGCCACCGGCGTGCGCGGCCTGCGGACCGAGCACCTCCTCGCCGCGTGCGCCGCCGAGATCCGTGAGAACGAGGACCTGCCGAGCACGACGAACCCCGACGACTGGGCGCGCGTCGCGGGCAAGAAGGGCGAGCGCATCGTCTTCCTGCGCACCCTCGGCTCCGCGCGCGGGCCGGGCGAGGAGCCCCGCGCCGTCGAGACGGCCGACGCGCACTACCTGTAGGGCCGGCGGGGGAGCGAGGGAGGGAAGGGCGAGCATGAGCGTGCGCCGCACGATGGGCATCGAGACCGAGTACGGGGTCTTCGCCCCCGGCGACCCCGGCGCCAACCCCATGGCGCTCTCCGCGCACGTCGTCGCCGCCTACGCCGCGACCCGGCCCGCCGGGCAGACCGCCCGCTGGGACTACGAGGGGGAGGACCCCCTCGCCGACGCCCGCGGCTTCCGCCTCGACCGCGCCGCCGCGGACCCGAGCCAGCTCACCGACTCCGTCGCGGAACGGCTCGCGCCCCTGGGCCCCCTCGAGCGCCGGCGCCCGGACCCCCGCGAGCGGGTGGGCGCCTCGAACGTCGTCCTCACCAACGGTGCACGGCTCTACGTCGACCACGCCCACCCGGAGTACTCGAGCCCCGAGGTGCGCGGCCCCCTCGACGTCGTGCGCTGGGACCGCGCCGGCGAGGAGGTCATGCGCACCGCCGCCCGCGCGCTCGCGGCCGAGCCGGCGATGCCCGACGTCGCGCTGTACAAGAACAACGTCGACGGCAAGGGCCAGTCCTACGGCACCCACGAGAACTACCTCATGGACCGTGACGTGCCGTTCGGGGACGTGGTCCGCTACCTCACGCCGTTCCTCGTCACCCGGCAGGTCTTCTGCGGCGCCGGCCGCGTCGGCCTCGGCCAGCGCAGCGAGCGGCCCGGCTTCCAGATCTCCCAGCGCGCCGACTACCTCGAGGCCGAGGTGGGTCTCGAGACGACGTTCAACCGGCCGATCGTCAACACCCGCGACGAGCCGCACGCCGACGCCGCGCGCTACCGGCGCCTCCACGTCATCGCCGGGGACGCCAACCTCCTCGAGGTCTCCACGTTCCTCAAGGTGGGGACCACCGCGCTCGTCCTGTGGCTCCTCGAGCAGGGCCAGGTGCCGCTCGCGCTCGACACCCTCGCGCTCGCCGACCCCGTGGGCGAGGTCCACGCCGTCAGCCACGACCCGAGCCTCACACGCACCCTCACCCTCGCCGACGGGCGGGAGCTGACCGCCCTGCAGATCCAGGGCATCTACCTCGAGGTCGTCACCGCGGCGCTCGAGGCGGCCGGGGACGTCGACGCCGAGACGCGCGCCGTCCTCGACCGGTGGGGCTCCGTCCTCACCCGCCTCGCGAGCGACCCCGCCTCGTGCGCGGCCGAGGTCGAGTGGGTGGCCAAGCTGCGCCTCCTCGAGGGGATGCGCCGCCGGGACGGCATCGCATGGGACCACCCGCGCCTCGCCGCGCTCGACCTCCAGTGGTCGGACGTGCGCCCCGAGCACAGCGTCTACGCCCGGCTCGTCGCGGCGGGTGCCGTCGAGCGCCTCGTTCCCGACGACGACGTCGCCGCGTGCGTGGCCGCGCCGCCGGAGGACACCCGCGCCTGGCTGCGCGGGGAATCGATCCGCCGCTACGGCACGGGGGTCGCCGCCGCGGGCTGGTCCTCGGTCGTGCTCGACGTCCCGGGCGCGCCGACGCTCACGCGCGTGCCCATGCCCGACCCGGCGTACGGGACCCGCGCGGCGATCGGCGGCGTCCTCGACGCGAGCGCCGACGTCGCCGCCCTGCGCGCCGCGCTCACGGGCGCTGGAGCGCCGGGGCAGCGGAACTAGGATCGTCGCAGGCAACGAGGAGGCAGTCATGGCACAGGAGCAGCAGCGCAGGGTCCGGCGCGAGGACGAGGAGCCGACCGCGCCGCCGGCACCGCTGCCCGGAGCGGCCGCGGCCCAGGGGCGCGAGCACGACGTCGACGCCCTCCTCGCCGACATCGACAGCGTCCTGGAGACGAACGCGGAGAGCTTCGTGCGCGGGTTCGTGCAGAAGGGCGGGCAGTGAGGCCCGCGCGGCGCATCGTCGGCATCGAGACCGAGTACGGCATCACCGTCTCCCCGAGCGAGGGTCACGCCCGGGTCAGCGCCGACGAGGCGGCGCGCTACCTCTTCCGCAAGGTCGTCGA
Source organism: Georgenia wangjunii (assembly GCF_036421975.1). Classification (NCBI taxonomy): domain Bacteria; kingdom Bacillati; phylum Actinomycetota; class Actinomycetes; order Allobogoriellales; family Allobogoriellaceae; genus Georgenia; species Georgenia wangjunii. Next base: position 90,644 of record NZ_JAZGON010000007.1, read on the forward strand.
GTGGGGCCGCTCCTCGAACGTCTTCCTGCGCAACGGCGCCCGGCTCTACCTCGACGTCGGCTCCCACCCGGAGTACGCGACGGCCGAGTGCGACGACGTGCGCGAGGTCGTCATCCAGGACCGCGCCGGCGAGCGGATCCTCACCGAGCTCGCCGAGGAGGCGACGGAACGGCTCGCCGCCGACGGCCAGGGCGGCACCGTCCACCTCCTCAAGAACAACGTCGACTCCGCGGGCAACTCCTTCGGCTGCCACGAGAACTACCTCCTGCGCCGCCGCGGGGACTTCCAGCGCACGGTCGCCGAGCTCGTGCCGTTCTTCGTCACCCGGCAGATCCTCACCGGGGCGGGCGCGGTGCGGACGACGCCGGGCGGCACGTCGTACTGCTTCTCCACGCGCGCCGAGCACCTGTGGGAGGCGATGAGCTCGGCGACGACGCGCTCCCGCCCCATCATCAACTCCCGTGACGAGCCGCACGCCGACGCCGACCTCTACCGGCGCCTCCACGTCATCGCCGGCGACTCCTCCGTGGCGGAGACGACGACGCTGCTCAAGCTCGGCATGACCGACCTTCTTCTCGGCCTCCTCGAGTCCGGCGCCCATGCCGAGGACCTCCTCCTCGCCGACCCGATGCGCTCCATCCGCGACGTCTCCCGCGACCTCACGGCGACGACGCCGCTCGAGCTCGCCTCCGGGCGGCGCATGAGCGCGCTCGAGATGCAGGAGTCCTACCTCGAGCGCGTCCAGGCCTACGTCGCCGACCTCGACCTCGACGCCACGCAGGAGAGGGTGCTCGAGCTGTGGGAGCGCGGGCTGCGCGCCCTGCGCACCGGCGACCACACGCTCATCGACACCGAGCTCGACTGGGCCGTCAAGAAGCGCCTGCTCGACCGGTACCGCGACGCGCACGGCCTCGGTCTCCACGACCCCCGCGTGAGCCGCCTCGTCCTCGCCTATCACGACATCTCGCCCACGCACGGGCTCGCGACGACGATGGCCGAGCGCGGGCTCCTCGCCCGGGTGGCGACCCCCGAGGAGGTGACGGCGGCCGTCACGGTGCCGCCGCAGACGACCCGCGCCAAGCTCCGCGGGGACTTCGTCGCCGCCGCCCAGGACCGGCGCCGCGACCACACGGTCGACTGGGTCCACCTCAAGCTCAACGACGCCTCGCAGCGGACCGTGCTGTGCAAGGACCCGTTCGCCAGCGCGGACGAGCGGGTCGACCGGCTCATCGCAGCGATGGGCGACTGACGCCGGATGCGTAGAGTGCGAGACGTGCGTGCAACATTCACCCTCCTCATCGGCGCCCTGGCGCTCACGCTCGGACTCGTCGCCTGCGCCCCGGCCGACGAGGGGTCGGCCCCCGAGGAGACGCTGCCCCCCGTGACCGTCTCCGGCGAGTTCGGCCGGGCTCCCGTCGTCTCCTTCGAGGCCCCGCTCCCGCTCGAGGAGGCCGAGGTCGAGACGATCATCGAGGGCGAGGGCCGCGAGCTCGCGGCCGACGAGCCGGCGCTCCTCGCGCTCACCGCCTTCGACGGCACCGACGGCGAGGTGCTCGCCGACCGCGGCGCCGGGGAGGCGCGCACCCTCCTGCTCACCCCCGAGGACGTCGGCGAGGACCTCTACCCGGTCCTGCTCGGCGCGCGGGAGGCGAGCCGCCTCCTCCTCACCCAGCCCGTCAGCGCCGACGGGAGCGAGCGGATGCTCGTGCTCGTCATCGACGTCCTCAACACCCGCGCCGCAGGGGAGCCCGTCGAGCCGCGCGAGGACCTGCCCACCGTCGAGCTCGACGCCACGGGTGCCCCCACCATCGCGATCCCCGACGCCGACCCGCCGCCCACCCTCGAGGTGGCCACCCTCATCCGTGGGACCGGGCCGCAGGTACGCCCCGGCCAGGACGTCACCGTGCAGTACCACGCCGTCGCCTGGCCCGGCGGAGAGGTCTACGACTCCACGTGGGCGGACGGCAAGGTGCCGCGCACGATCCCCATCGCCGAGACGTTCCCCGGGCTGCGGGACGGGCTCGTCGACCAGGCCGTCGGCTCGCAGGTGCTCCTCGTCGTCCCGCCCGCGCTCGCGGCCGGCACGCAGACCCTCGTGCTCGTCGTCGACATCCTCGCGACGTCCGGCGAGGACGGCGAGGTCGTCGTCCCGAGCCCGGCCCGGACGGACTGAGCGAACGCCAGCCGCCTGAGCCGGCCGCCTGAGCCGATCGCATGCGCGCCGCCGCCACGGCGGCGCTGCGCGTGGTGGCGCCGGACGGCTGGCGCACCGGAGCGCGCCGTCGAGGCGTCCCGGGGCGCACGGGGCCACGGACCGGGGCCGCGTAGCTGAGGCCGTGCGGCCGGGCGCGCGCTGCTGAGGCGTGCCGGGGCGCACGGGGCCGCGGACCGGGCCGCGTAGCTGAGGCCGTGCGGCCGGGCGCGCGCTGCTGAGGTGTGCCGGGACGCACGAGGCGCGGACCGGGGCCGGGGACCGGAGGCCTGCGGCCGGGTCAGGTCGGGACGACGAGATCGGCCGCGGTGCGGGCGTCGCGCTCGGCGAGGAGCTCCTCCTCCTGGCGCGCCCACGTCTCCCAGTGGGCGGACCAGTCGTACCCGTCCCGCCCGCCAACCCGCCGGCGACGCAGGTCCGCGGGGGCCTCCACCCACACGAGGGCGTCGAGGTAGGGCGCGCAGGGCGCCGCCCCGGCCCCGCAGCCCTCGAGGACGAGGAGCGGTGGCACGGGCACGACGACCTCCTCGCCGAGGACGCCCGCGTGCCAGTCGTAACGGCGGTAGCGGCCGGGCTCGCCGCGGCGCAGGGGCGCGAGCACGCCGTCGGCGACCGCCTCGACCCCGGCGCGCAGCCCGTCCCAGCCGCGGTAGGCGTCCTCGAGCGCGAGGACGCGCGCCTGCGGGACGGCTCGGACGAGCGCGGCGGCGAGGTCGGTCTTGCCCGCACCCGAGCGGCCGTCGATCCCGAGGACGAGAGGCCGCCCGCCGTCGTCGGGGAGGGACCGGAGCAGCGCCAGGACGCGCTCGACGGTCTCCACCCGCCGCACGTTACCCGCCGCGCCGGCGCCCCGGTGGTCCCGTGCACCTCCGGTCCCGCTGTTCCGGCGCCCCGGTGGTCCCGCCGCTCGGGCGCGCGGGCCGTAGCGCAGCTCGGGCGGGCCGGCGGTCCGCCGCTCCGTGCGCCGGGGGCCGCCGCTTCGTGCGCCTCGACACGCTCCGTGCCTGTGGTCTACCAGGGGCACAGAGCGTGTCGAGGCGCACGGCTGGTCGCAGGCCCGAGGGGACGGGGCGGCGCCCGCCGCAGCCCCAGCGGGACGGGGCGGCGCCCGCCGGCGCCCGAGGTGCGGACCGGGCAGCGGCCGCCGGGGGGCAGGCGTGACGATGAGATCATCGGACGGACGCATGAACGAGAGGCGGTCTGAGATGAGCGTGGCCGTACGGGTCATCCCGTGCCTGGACGTCGACGGCGGGCGCGTGGTCAAGGGCGTGAAGTTCGCCGACCTCCGCGACGCGGGCGACCCCGTCGAGCTCGCGCGCCGCTACGACGCCGAGGGCGCCGACGAGATCACGTTCCTCGACGTCTCGGCCTCGACGGACGGCCGCGCGACGACGCTCGACGTCGTCGCCCGCACCGCCGAGCAGGTCTTCGTCCCCCTCACCGTCGGTGGCGGGGTGCGCTCCGTGGCCGACGTCGACACGCTCCTGCGCGCCGGTGCGGACAAGGTCGGCGTCAACACCGCGGCCGTCGCCCGGCCCGAGCTCATCGACGAGATCACCCAGCGCTTCGGCAACCAGGTGCTCGTCCTCTCGGTCGACGCCCGGCGCACCCTCCCGGGCACCAAGACGCCCTCGGGCTACGAGGTGACGACGCACGGCGGGCGCCGCGGCACGGGCATCGATGCCGTCGCGTGGGCCGTCCAGGCCGCCGAGCGCGGGGTCGGGGAGATCCTCCTCAACTCCATCGACGCCGACGGCACGACGAGCGGCTTCGACCTCGCGATGCTCGCCGACGTCCGGCGCGAGGTCCGCGTCCCGCTCATCGCCTCCGGCGGCGCGGGGGAGCCGGCCCACTTCACCCAGGCGGCGCAGGCGGGGGCGAACGCCGTCCTCGCGGCGAGCGTCTTCCACTTCGGCACGCTGACGATCGGTGAGGTCAAGGCGGACATGCGCGCCGCCGGCATCCCGGTGCGCTGAGCGGGCCGCGCGTCATCCGGCCGCGCGCCGGCGCCCCCGGGTGTGGCACGGTGTGACCTCGTCGGCGAGGAGAGGGAGGACCCCGTGTCCTGGAGCGAGGCAGAACGCCTGGAGGTCGTCGAGACCTTCCGCGAGGTGGGCCCGGACGCCCCGACGCTGTGCGAGGGGTGGCGCTCGCGGCACCTGCTCGCCCACCTCGTCCTGCGCGAGCAGCGCCCGTGGGCCATGGTCGTCGACGGCGCCTCCCGCCGGGAGCCCGGCCAGGAGCCGGTCCTCGGCGCCACCGCCGAGAGCGCCGCCACCCCCGAGGGGTACGCCGCGCTGCTCGAGCGGTTCGCCGCCGGGCCGGGGCGCCTCAGCCCCGTCGGCTGGATGGGCGACCGCGCCAACCTCGTCGAGTACGTCGTCCACCACGAGGACGTGCGGCGCGCCGGGGACACCCCGGCGGAGCCCCGCGTGCTCGAGGCGCCGGTCGTGCGCGAGGTGTGGCGCCACCTCACTCCCATGGCAAAGCTCGCCGCGCGGCGCAGCCCGGTCGGGGTCGTCCTCGTCGTGCCGGGTGGCCCCCGCGCCGTCGTGCGCCGGCGCCCCGACGCCGTCGCGCTCACCGGTGACCCGGTCGAGCTCGCCCTCTACCTCATGGGGCGCACCGAGGTGGCCGAGGTCGAGTTCGACGGCCTGCCCGACGTCGTCGAGCGCTTCCGCGCGACCTTCGAGGGCGACTCCGCCGCCTGAGCCGACCGGCACCCCGAGCACGGACCGGGGTCCGATCAGGGCGATACCCCATAGCCCGGGTGCCGCGCCCGGCGTTGGCTGGGACGGTGGACGACCTCCTTGCCCTCCTGCCCCAGTTCGGCCCCGGCCTGCTCCTCGTGGCCGGGCTCCTCGCCTTCGCCGAGTCGGCGCTCGGCGCCGGGATGCTCGTCCCGGGCGAGACGGTCGTCCTGCTCGTCGGCGCCGCGGCGGAGGGGCCGCAGCAGGTCCTGCTCGCGGGCGCCGTCGTCGCCGTCGGGGCGAGCGCCGGTGACCACGTCGGCTACCTCATCGGCCGCCGGCACGGGCACCGCCTGCGGACCTCCCGCCCGGTGCGCCGCGTCGGCACCGAGCACTGGGACCGTGCCATGGACGCGCTACGACGGCGCGGACCGTGGGCGGTCGTCGTCAGCCGCCTCCTGCCGGTCGTGCGGACGCTCGTGCCGGCCGCGGCCGGCGCCTCGGGGCTCGGGTACGGCCGGTTCCTCCCGGCCTCCGTGGTGGGGGCCTCGCTGTGGGCCGCGCTGTGGGTCGGCGCGGGTGCGGTCGCCGGGACGGCCCTGCCACGCGTCGCCGGGCTTCTCGGGACGGCCGGGTGGTGGGGTCTCGCCGCGGTCGGCGCCGGGGTCGCCGTCGCGGTCGTGCTCCGCCGCCGGCGCCGCTCGCACGCGCTCGTGCCCGCCGCGTGACCGCGCCCGCTGTGTGACGGCGCCCGCTGTGTGACTGCGCCCGCCGCGTGACCGCGCCCGCTGGTGCGGGCTCCCAGATGTGGCACCATCGATTGCCCGGTCCCGCCGGGCTCCCCTCACCACGAAGGAGCGCACCGCCGTGCCCGCTGCAGCCCCCGCCCGGCGGCGTCCTCGTCCCGAACCCGGCCCCGGCCCGCGCCCGTACACCCTGCCCGGGGGCACGTTGCGCCGCTCCGGCGCCCTCGTCGCCCGGGGGATGAAGGACTCGCCGCGCAGCTCGGCGCTCGCCGTCGTCAGCTCCGTCGTCTACGGCCTCGGCACGGTGGGCTCCGGCCTCCTCCTCGGCGAGGTCACCGACCGCGTCGTCACCCCCGCGCTCAGCGGCGAGGACGTCCCCGTCGCGCACATCTGGTGGGCCGCCGCGGGACTCTTCCTCGTCGGGCTCATCACCGCCGTCGCCGTCGCCGGGCGCCGCGTCTGGGCCGGCGCCGCCGTCTTCGAGATCCAGGCCGCCCACCGGCTGCGCGTCACCCGCCAGTACCTGCGCCTGCCCGTCAGTTGGCACCGCCGCCACCCCGCGGGCCGGCTCCTGTCCAACGCGAACGCGGACGCCGAGGCCGCCTCCGGCGTCTTCATGCCGCTGCCGTTCGCGCTGGGCGTCGCCGTCATGCTCGTCGTCGCCGCCACCGCCATGCTCGCCGCCGACGTCGTCATGGGGCTCGTCGGGGTGAGCGTCCTGCCGGTCGTCATCGTCGCCAACGCGATCTTCCGTCGGGCCATGGCGCCGCGCGTCGGTGCCTCGCAGCGGCTGCGCGCCGAGGTGGCCGACGTCGCCCACGAGTCCTTCGAGGCCGCCCTCCTCGTCAAGTCCCTCGGTACCGAGGACAGGGAGGAGCGGCGCTTCGACGAGGTGACCGAGCGGCTCCTCCACGCCAACGTCGCCATGGGCAAGGTCCGCTCGGTGTTCGACCCGATCATCGAGTTCCTGCCCTCGCTCGCCACGCTCGCGGTCATCGCCGTCGGCGCGTGGCAGGTGCAGCGCGGGGCCGCCGACACCGGCGACGTCGTCATGATCTCCTACCTCCTGACGATCATGACGTTCCCCGTGCGCGCGATCGGATTCGTCCTCGCTGAGCTGCCGCGCTCGCTCGTCGGGCACGAGCGCATCGCGCGGGTCGTCGACGCGACCGGGGCGATGCCCGAGGGGGACCGCACCCTCACCGGCACCGGCGGGCTCGACGTCCGCGTCGAGGGCGTCACGCTCGAGGTCCCGGCACGACTGGTGCCCGACGCCGACGAGGACGGCCCGCCCGCCGCCGCCGGCGAGCACCCCGGCACGGTGGCGCTCCTGCGGGACGTGTCGATGCGCCTGCCGGCCGGGCGCACCGTCGCCCTCGTCGGGCCGACGGGTGCGGGCAAGACGACCCTGACGAACGTCGTCGCACGACTCCTCGACCCGACGTCCGGGCGCGTGCTCCTCGACGGCGTCGACGCCCGGGAGCTCACGAGCGCGACCCGCACCGGCACCGTCGCGCTCGTCGGGCAGTCGACGTTCATCTTCGACGACACGATCCGCGGCAACATCGCGCTCGACGACGACGGCTCCATCGACGACGACGCCGTGTGGGAGGCGCTGACGACCGCCCGCGCCGCCGACTTCGTCCGCGCGCTGCCGGCCGGCCTCGACACGCGCGTGGGGGAGCGCGGGACGACCCTCTCGGGCGGTCAGCGCCAGCGCCTCGCCATCGCCCGCGCGCTCGTGCGCCGCCCGCGGCTGCTCATGCTCGACGACGCGACGAGCGCCGTCGACCCCGTCGTCGAGCAGCAGATCCTCGCCGGGCTGGGCGCGACGACGGGGGCGGGCGGCGCCGTCACCGTCCTCCTCGTCGCCTACCGGACGGCGACGATCGCCCTCGCCGACGAGGTGGTCCACCTCGACCGGGGGCGCGTCGTCGACGTCGGCACCCACGAGGAGCTCATGTCCCGGGACGCCGGTTACGTCGATCTCGCGACCGCGTACGCGCGGCGCACCGCCGAGCGGGACGCCGCCCGCGCCGAGGAGGCCGAGCAGCGATGAGCACCCAGATCTCCTCCGCGAGCGAGCTCGGGGTCATGGCCACCGTCCGGCGCGGGCTCCAGCTCTCGCCGGCCATGCTCGAGGGCATCGGCTGGACGCTCGTCCTCGCTCTCGTCGCCACCGCCGGGCGCGTCGTCGTGCCCGTCGCCATCCAGCTCGTCACCGACAACGCCATCCTCGCGCCGGGCGGGCCCGACGTCGCCGCCGTCGCGTGGACGGCGCTCGCGGGGGTCGGCGTCGTCGTCCTCGCGGGGATCGCCACCGGCGTCGTCAACCTCCGGCTGTTCCGCACGAGCGAGCGGGGCCTCGCCCAGCTCCGGGTGCGGACGTTCCGCCACGTCCACGACCTCTCGGTCCTCACCCAGTCCGCGGAGCGCAGCGGCTCGCTCGTCTCGCGGGTGACGAGTGACGTCGACACGATCTCCCGCTTCGTCCAGTTCGGCGGCCTCCAGCTCATCCTCAACGTCGGCCAGCTGCTCGTGGCCACCGTCGCGATGCTCGTGTACTCCCCGATCCTCACCGCCGTCGTGTGGGCGTGCTTCGCGCCGATGTTCGTCCTCGCACCGCGGGCGCAGCGGGTCATCAGCAGGGCCTACGGGCTCGTGCGCGAGCGCGTCGGCGCCATGCTCGGCGCGATCTCGGAGTCGGTCGTGGGCGCGGAGACGATCCGTGCGTACGGGGCGGCCGGACGGACGCAGCGGCGCGTCGACGCCTCCGTGCGCGAGCACCGCGACGCCGCCGTCAAGGCGCAGACGTTCACCGCCGTGGCGTTCTCCACCGGCATGCTGCTGTCCGGCGTCGCGCTGGCGGCGACCGTCGTCGTCGGCACGTTCCTCGGCCTCGACGGCCAGCTGACCGTGGGCCGGCTGCTGGCGTTCCTCTTCCTCGTCCAGATGTTCACCGGTCCCGTCCAGAACGCGACCGAGATGCTCAACGAGCTCCAGAACGCCGTCGCCGGGTGGCGGCGCGTCATCGCCGTCCTCGAGACGCCGCTCGACGTCACGGACCCCGACGTGCCCGCGGGCACGGACGGCACCGGCGAGACCCGCGCGAGCAACGCCGACGGCGGTGCGTGGGCGGGCGCTGGTGCGGCGGCGGGCACCGGGGCCGTGGCGACGGGCGCTGGTGCGGCGGCGGTCGCGGGACCGGCCGCGGGCGGGACCGTGCCGCGCGCCGACGACGCACGCCGGCGCTCCCCCCGGGCGGCGCGGGTCGACTTCGACGGCGTCCGGTTCGGCTACCCCTCCGGGCCGGAGGTGCTCCACGGCGTCGACCTGACGATCGAGGCCGGTACGTCGGTCGCCGTCGTCGGGGAGACGGGCTCGGGCAAGACGACGCTCGCCAAGCTCCTCGCGCGCCTCATGGACCCCACGGCCGGCCGAGTGCTGCTCGACGGCGTCGACCTGCGCGAGCTGCCCCTGGCGACGCTACGCAGCCGGGTGGTCATGGTGCCGCAGGAGGGTTTCCTCTTCGACGGCACGATCGCGGAGAACATGGCCTACGGGCGCGTGCCGCGCTCGGCCGACGACGTCTCCCGCGCCGTCGACGCCCTCGGGCTCGACGACTGGCTCGCCGGGCTCCCCGACGGGATCGGCACGCGCGTCGGGCAGCGCGGGGAGTCACTCTCCGCCGGCGAGCGCCAGCTCGTCGCCATCGCCCGCGCCTACCTCGCCGATGCCGACCTCCTCGTCCTCGACGAGGCGACCTCGGCGGTGGACCCGTCGACGGAGACCCGCATCGCCGGCGCGCTCGAGCAGCTCGCCGCCGGGCGCACGTCCGTGGCGATCGCGCACCGGCTCTCGACGGCGGAGGCGGCGGACCTCGTCGTCGTCGTCGACGCCGGGCACGTCGTCGAGGTCGGCCCGCACGCCGAGCTCGTCGGCCGCGGCGGGGTCTACGCCCGGATGCACGAGAGCTGGGTCAGCCAGACGCGCTAGCACTCGGGCGCGCGCGGTACCGGGTCGGCGCTGACCCGGGTCGAGCGGTCGCTCAGAGACGCTCGATGCGGGGGCTGTTGAGCGGGACGCGACGGGCGTCGCCGTTGCCGAAGTCGACGATGATCGACGCGTCGCCGTCGAGGGCGACGACCTTGCCGAGGCCGTGACGGTCGTGCGAGATGTGCGCTCCGACCGGGATCGGCTCGGCCGGGGGCACCTGGCGCCCAGCGTTGAACGGACTGTTGGGCAGGTACGGGCGGGAGCCTGCGGGTCTGGTGGCCATACCCCCATCATGCGCCCCCTGGGCAAGCGTTGGAACCCCGGGGCGTTCGGCGGTCGCCACGGACGGCGGTCCGCAGCGAGGCGGGAACCGGGTTTTCGTAGGCGGCGCATGACGATTCTCACTGTGTGCGCGCCGGCGGCCCGCGGGCACGGACGGGCCCCCGGCAGGCCGGCGCGCCCGAGCACCGTCAGGCCGTAGGGCGGACCACCCAGACGTCGCGGATCGCCACGCCGGCGTCCTTGATGAGGTTGACGAGCGGGCAGCGCCGCAGGACACGTGCCTTGAGCTCGTCGAGCTCGGCCTCGGGAACGTCGGTCGTCAGCGCGAGGGTGAGGGTGAGCTCCTGGAAGTGCGGCGAGACGTCGGCGGTGCCGGCGAAGCCGCGCAGGTCGATCGTGCCCGTCGCGTGCGTCTCCAGCGCGTCGAAGGTGCAGCGCCCGCCACGTCCGGACGGCGACCGAGACCGCCCCCCACCGGCGTCCCACACCGCGGGACGAGTCGTCCCGCCGGTGCCGCGAGAGGGCCGAAGGGACTACCGCCGACCGCGCGCCGGGCCGGGTCTGGCAAGATCGGCGCGTGGCCGACGCAACCGTTCCGAGCAGCTCCCTCGACCCGGCGATCGCCGCACGGCTCCGGCGCGACGCGCACGGGCTCGTGTGCGCCGTCGTCCAGGAGGACCGGACCAAGGACGTCCTCATGGTCGGTTGGATGGACGACGAGGCTCTCTCCCGCACCCTGACGACCGGGCGCGTGACGTTCTGGTCCCGCTCGCGCCAGGAGTACTGGCGCAAGGGCGACACGTCCGGGCACACCCAGCACGTCCGCTCGGTCGAGCTCGACTGCGACGGCGACGCCGTCCTCGTGCGGGTGCACCAGGTCGGCGCCGCGTGCCACACCGGCACGCGCACGTGCTTCGAGGCCGGCGGGGACCTCGGCGCCGTCGTCGGGGACAAGCCGGAGGAGGTCCTGTGAGCCCGCAGCCGCCCATGTGGGGCGAGACGTGGCCGAGCCTGCCCGAGTTCCGCGCCTCCGCGGCCGACCGACGGGTCGTCCCCGTCGTGCGCCGGCTCCTCGCCGACGACGTCACGCCCGTCGGCCTGTACCGCCAGCTCGCGGGGGGCCGCCCGGGCACGTTCATCCTCGAGTCCGCCGAGCACGGCGCGTGGGCGCGGTGGTCCTTCGTCGGCGTCCACTCGCGCGCGACGCTCGTCTCCCGCGGCGGGCGTGCGCGCTGGACCGGCGACGTCCCCGTGGGGATCCCGCGCGAGGGCGCGGTGCTCGACGTCCTCGAGCGGACCCTCGCCGCCCTCCACACCCCGGCGCTGCCCGGGCTCCCGCCGCTCACCGGCGGCCTCGTCGGTGCTCTCGGGTGGGACGTCCTGCGCCAGTGGGAGCCGCGCCTGCGGGCCAACGCCCCCGCCGAGCTCGACGCCCCGGAGGTCGCCCTGTGCCTCGCGAGCGACCTCGCCGCCGTCGACCACGCCGACGGCTCCGTGTGGCTCATCGCCAACGCCATCAACTTCGACGACACCGACGAGCGCGTCGACGACGCCTACGCCGACGCCGTGGCCCGCCTCGACGCGATGGAGGCCACGCTCCTCGCGCCGTCCCGCTCGCACGCCGCCGTCCAGGTGGCCGGCGCTGCCGAGGCCGAGCTGCGCTTCCGGACCTCGCAGGAGGACTTCGAGAACGGCGTCCGCGCCGCGAAGGCGGCCATCCGCGACGGCGAGGTGTTCCAGCTCGTCCTGTCCCAGCGCCTCGACATCGACTGCCCCGCGGAGCCGCTCGACGTCTACCGCGTCCTGCGGACGATCAACCCGAGCCCGTACATGTACTACCTCCAGCTGCCCGACGCGGACACCGACGGCGACCGCGGGACGTTCGCCGTCGTCGGCTCGAGCCCGGAGACCCTCGTCAAGGCCGACGCCGGCACGGTCGTGACGTTCCCCATCGCCGGGTCCCGCCCGCGGGGTGCCACCCCGGAGGAGGACCGCACCCTCGCCGAGGAGCTGCTCGCGGACCCCAAGGAGCGCTCGGAGCACATCATGCTCGTCGACCTCGCGCGCAACGACCTCGTCAAGGTCTGCGACCCCGAGACCGTCGAGGTCATCGAGCTCATGGAGATCAAGCGCTTCAGCCACATCATGCACATCTCCTCGACGGTGACCGGCCGGCTGCGCGAGGGCGCCAGCGCCCTCGACTGCCTCGTCGCGACCTTCCCGGCCGGCACGCTGTCCGGGGCTCCCAAGCCCCGCGCGATCGAGCTCATCGACGACCTCGAGCCGGCGCGCCGGGGGATCTACGGCGGGACGGTCGGGTACTTCGACTTCGCCGGGAACGCGGACATGGCCATCGCCATCCGCACGGCGTTCATCCGCGACGGCGTCGCGAGCGTCCAGGCGGGCGGCGGCATCGTCGCCGACTCCGTGCCGACGCTCGAGTACGAGGAGTCGCGGAACAAGGCCGCCGCCGCCGTCCGGGCGGTCCAGCGCGCCGCGAACCTCCGGCCCGCCGGGGGAGACGAGGGCGGGGCCGTGGCGGTCGACGCCGCGGCCGAGGCAGCGAGGGGCCAGGCCGGGGGAGACCCGGCGTGAACGTGCCTCGCGGGCGGCTCGTCCTGGCGGTGCTCGTCCTCGGGGGCGCCGGCTTCGCCCTGTCCGCGACGACGTGGCTGCGGGCCACCGTCCCGACGGTCCTCGAGCTCGTCGACATCACCGTCCCCGGCACGGACGCGGTCCCGGCCGTCAGCGCCGCGTCGCTCGCCGTCCTCGCGGCCGCCCTCGCCGTCGCCATCGGGGGGCGCGCGGCCGCCACCCTCGGCGGCCTCGCCCTCGTCGGCATCGGCGCGCTCGTCGTCGTCTCCGCGGTCGGCTTCATCGCCGACCCGGACCCGGTCGCGCTGAGCACGGCGGCCGAGGTGAGCGGCGTGCGGCAGGTCACCGGCGAGGTGACGGTGACCCTCGCGCCGTACGCGGCGGCCGTCGTCGGCGCGCTCGTCGCGGCCGCGGGCATCGTCGTCGCCGTCGCCGCGCGCTCGTGGCGCGCGGGCGGCCGTCGCTTCGAGCGCGCCGGGGCGCCGGCCGGGGTCACGGCTCCCGCGGCCGGCTCGCGCGCCACGCCCCCCGGCGACGACGGCGATCGCCCGCTCGTGCCCGGGGCCGGCGCCGACCGGGGTGCACCGGCCGCCGGTGCACGTCCGGGCGTGCCCGACGAGGGCGCCGGCACGGGCGGGTCCGACGACGACGCCGGCTTCGGCAGGTCCGCCGACGGCGCTCGCCCCGTCGGTCCCGGCGCGGCACCCGCCGCCGCGCCGGCGCCCGGATCGGCGGCCACCGGCGAGACGCCGGACGCACCGGGGAGCGCGCGGCTGCGCGCCATGGACGACTGGGACGCGCTCGGACGCGGCGAGGACCCTTCCGCCTCTGACGCCCGATAGGCTGCCCCCAGCATCCACGAGGCGTCGGCGAAAGAGACGGACATGGCTGAGCAGGGCACGAACCGCACGTACGAGCTCCCCACGGGCTCTCCCGCCGGCAACCACGGGAAGACGACCGCCTCCTGGGCGCTCGTGTGGGGCGTCTGCCTCGGCCTCGTCGTCGTCGGCCTCGGCCTCATGATGTGGGAGATGTGGGTCGTCGCTGCCGGCTCCGCCGTCGTCGTCATCGCCCTCGTCGCGAGCCTCGTCATGCGGGGGATGGGGATGGGCCAGCCCACCCAGTCCGGCGGACGCCGCAGCGGCTCTGACGACTGGTACGCCTGAACCACCACGTGCGCCGGGTGACCGGCGCGAGTCTGGAGTGACCATGCCGAAGAGCACCGACGGCGACGCCCCCACCTCCGCGCCCTCCTACGGCGCCGAGCAGGCGCGCGCGGGGCGTGAGGCCGGGATGGTCGCCCGCTACGACGACGAGCAGGTGGACCGCTCGACCGAGAAGAACAAGCTCGGCACGTGGGCCCTCATCCTCGGCATCGCCTCGATCGTCCTGCTCGTGTTCCCGCCGATCATCGCGCTCACCCTCGGCACCATGGTGTGCATCGCGAGCATCGTCCTCGGGATCAAGGGCGTACGGGCGGCGAGCGCGGGGCTCTCCACCACCCGGGCGCAGGCGTTCTGCGGGCTCCTCCTCGGCGGGGTCGCACTCGTCCTCTACGTCGCCGCCATCTGGGGCGCCGTCCTCGTCCAGACGGGCGCGATCGACCTGACCGAGCTCGGCTGAGGCCACGCCGCCCGGACGGGCGGCCACCGGTCCGTTCGGCGACGCTGCCGGACCTGGGTCGGCCCGCCAGCCGGACGGCGGTCCGGTGCTCTGCCTCACGCCCGTACGATGACCGTGTCAGGCAGCGAGGGGAGCATGGTGTGACGGTCCTTGAAGAGATCATCGCCGGTGTCCGTGAGGACCTGGCCGTTCGCGAGGAGCACGTGCCGCTGGCCGAGCTCAAGGAGCGGGTGGCCCGCGGGACCCAGGCCAAGGACGCCGTCTCCGCGCTCCGTGGCGGGGCCGACGCCGTGACCATCATCGCCGAGGTCAAGCGCTCGAGCCCGAGCAAGGGCGCCCTGGCCGACATCGCCGACCCCGCCGGTCTGGCGAGCGACTACGAGGCCGGTGGCGCGAGCGCCATCAGCGTCCTCACCGAGCGCCGGCGCTTCGGCGGCAGCCTCGAGGACCTCACGGCGGTGCGCGCCGCCGTCGACGTCCCGGTCCTGCGCAAGGACTTCATCGTCACGCCCTACCAGGTGTGGGAGGCCCGGGCGCACGGCGCGGACCTCGTCCTGCTCATCGTCGCGGCGCTCGAGCAGACGGTCCTCACCTCGCTCGTCGAGCGTGTGCACTCCCTGGGCATGACCGCCCTCGTCGAGGTGCACGACCGTGAGGAGGCCAAGCGCGCCGTCGACGCCGGCGCCCGCATCATCGGCGTCAACGCCCGCAACCTCCACACCCTCGCCGTCGACCGGAACGTCTTCGCCGACGTCGTCGGCGTCATCCCGTCCGGCGTCCTCAAGGTCGCCGAGTCCGGCGTGCGCGGCCCGCACGACGTCCTCGACTACGCCCGGGCCGGCGCCGACGTCGTCCTCGTCGGCGAGGCCCTCGTCACGCAGGGGAACCCGCGCCGGGCCGTCGCCGACATGGCCGCGGCGGGGTCGCACCCGGCGCTGCGCGCGGTCCGCCCGTGAGCGGGGCGCTCGCCGGGGCGGAGGGACCCTACTTCGGGGAGTTCGGCGGGCGGTTCGTGCCCGAGGCGCTCGTCGCCGCGCTCGACGACCTCACCGCGGCGTGGGAGACCCTCAAGGCAGACCCGGCGTTCCAGGCTGAGCTCGACGAGCTCCACCGCACGTACACGGGGCGCCCGAGCATCATCACGGAGGTGCCGCGCTTCGCCGCGCACGCCGGGGGAGCGCGCGTCATCCTCAAGCGGGAGGACCTCAACCACACCGGGTCCCACAAGATCAACAACGTGCTCGGCCAGGTGCTCCTCACCCGCGCCGTCGGCAAGAAGCGCGTCATCGCCGAGACCGGCGCGGGCCAGCACGGCGTCGCGACGGCGACGGCGGCCGCGCTCCTCGGGCTCGAGTGCACCGTCTACATGGGCGCGGAGGACGTGCGCCGCCAGGCCCTCAACGTCGCGCGGATGCGCCTCCTCGGAGCCGAGGTCATCCCGGTCGAGACCGGGTCGCGCACGCTCAAGGACGCCATCAACGAGGCGTTCCGCGACTGGGTCGCCAACGTCGAGACGACGAACTACCTCTTCGGCACCGCCGCCGGCCCGCACCCGTTCCCGGCGCTCGTCCGCGACCTGCAGAAGATCATCGGCGAGGAGGCGCGCGCCCAGGTGCTCGACCTCACGGGGGCACTGCCCGACGTCGTCTGCGCCTGCGTGGGCGGCGGCTCCAACGCCATCGGCATCTTCAACGCCTTCCTCGACGACGAGGGCGTCCGGCTCATCGGCCTCGAGGCCGGCGGCGACGGAGTCGACACGGGCCGGCACGCCTCCTCCATCACGGGCGGGGAGCCCGGCGTCCTCCACGGCGCGCGTTCCTTCCTCCTCCAGGACGAGGACGGCCAGACCCGCGAGTCGCACTCGATCTCCGCCGGGCTCGACTACCCGGGCGTCGGTCCGGAGCACTCGTGGCTCGCGAGCATCGGACGCGCCGAGTACTGGTCGGTCACCGACGCCGAGGCCATGGACGCGTTCCGTCTCCTGTGCCGGACCGAGGGCATCATCCCCGCCATCGAGAGCGCGCACGCCCTCGCCGGCGCCCTGCGCCTCGGCCGCGAGGCCAAGGAGGCGGGCGAGCCCGCGCCGACGATCCTCGTCAACCTCTCGGGGCGCGGGGACAAGGACGTCGAGACCGCGGCGGCCTGGTTCGAGCTCCTCGACGCCGACGAGCACGACGTCGACGTCCCCGAGGCCTCCCCGAGCCCGGAGGACGACGCGAAGACCGGCTCCGTCGACGGCGCCGACTACAGCGCCACGGGAAGCGTGGAGAAGTGAGCAGCATGACGACGAACAGCGGGACGCCCGCCGCCGGGCCCACCGCGGGCACGCGAACGACGGCCGCGGCGATCGACGACGCGCGCGCCCGCGGAGGCGCCGCCCTCGTCGGGTACCTCCCCGTCGGGTTCCCCGGCCTCGAGACCTCGGTCCAGGCGGCGCGCACGATCGTCGAGGCGGGCGTCGACATCGTCGAGCTCGGGCTGCCCTACTCCGACCCGGGCATGGACGGCCCGGTCATCCAGGCCGCGGCCCAGGCCGCCCTCGACGGGGGCACGCGCACGACCGACGTGCTCCGCGCCGTCGAGCGGGTCGCCGAGACCGGCGCCGCCGTCGTCATCATGACCTACTGGAACCCCGTGCACCGCTACGGGGTCGACCGCTTCGCGCGCGACCTCGCGTCGGCGGGCGGCGCCGGGCTCATCACCCCCGACCTCATCCCGGACGAGGCGGGGGAGTGGATCGCCGCCTCCGAGGCCCACGGCCTCGAGCGGATCTTCCTCGTCGCCCCCAGCTCGACGCCGGAGCGGCTCGCCATGACCGCCGCGCAGACCCGCGGCTTCGTCTACGCCGCCTCGACGATGGGCGTGACCGGCGTGCGCGCGAGCGTCGACGACCACGCGCGCGACCTTGTCGCCCGTACGCGGGAGGCCGGGGCGGAGCGCGTGTGCGTCGGGCTCGGTGTCTCGACGCGCGAGCAGGCCGCCGAGATCGCCGAGTACTCCGACGGGGTCATCGTCGGCTCCGCGCTCGTCCGCACGCTCCAGCGCGCCGACGGCGACACGACGGCCGCGCTGCGCGACCTCGGCTCTCTCGCCGCCGAGCTGGCCGCCGGGACGCACGGCGCCTGACGGCACGGGCACCGCGCCTGACGGCGGCGCCGCGTCGGACTGGCCGCCGGGCGCACCGCGCCGGCCGTTACGCTTCGGAGCATGCTGAGCGTCGCCTTCTCCATCCCCAGCCCCGCCGAGTCGGTGTGGTACCTGGGCCCCCTGCCGATCCGCGCGTACGCGATCGCCATCGGTATCGGCATCCTGGCGGCGTGGTGGATCCTCGACCGCCGCTACCGCGCGAAGGGCGGACCGGAGGAGACGGCGCTCGACGTCGCGATCTGGATGGTGCCGTTCGGCATCATCGGCGGGCGGATCTACCACGTCCTCTCCTCCCCGGACGCGTACTTCGGCCCGAACGGGGACCCGAGCCGCGTCATCGAGGTGTGGAACGGCGGCCTCGGGATCTGGGGCGCGATCCCGCTCGGCGGCCTCGGTGCGTGGATCGCGCTGCGTCGCCGCGGCCTGCGCCTCGCTCCCTTCGCCGACGCCCTCGCCCCGGGCCTGCTCGTCGCCCAGGGGATCGGGCGCATCGGCAACTACTTCAACCAGGAGCTCTACGGTGCGCCGACGACGCTGCCGTGGGGCCTCGAGATCGACGACCGGTACCTGCGCCCGGGCTACGAGTCCGGAACCCTGTTCCACCCGACGTTCCTCTACGAGCTCCTGTGGAACTTCGCCGCGGCGGCCGTCCTCATCTGGGCCGCCCGCCGGTTCAACCTCCGGCACGGCCGCGTCTTCTGGCTCTACGTCATGCTCTACACGACCGGCCGCGTGTGGATCGAGTACCTCCGCATCGACGAGGCCGAGCTCGTGCTCGGGCTGCGCCTCAACGTGTGGACGTCGATCATCGTCTTCCTCCTCGCCCTGTCGATCTTCGTCCGCATCGGCCGCAGCACCCGCGACGTCCCGGAGACCGTGTGGCTCCCGGGCCGCGAGCCCGAGGCGGGCGCCGACGGCGAGGGCACAACCGCCGGCGTCGACGGCACGACGTCGGCCGACGACGTCGTGGCGTCGACAGCGGACGGCGACACAACCACGACGGCGACCGCCGATGAGGACCCCAGCGCCCCCGCCGACGAGCCGGTCGGCTCGTCGAGCGACCGCGGCGAGACCGCAGCCGGCGGCGACCGCTAGGTCTCACGGCGGCCGGCGCAGGGCCGCGGTGTGCCGCTCCGCGATCCCCCCACCCAAGGCGTTGACGGCGCACCGGGCGGGGCACGACGCTTGAGATCTGGGTCACGCCGGCCTTCGGTGTCGCAGCGACGTGGGCGGCGACGTCCCGCCATACCGGCGTCCACTCTCTGTGGCGGCGATGTCCAGAAAGTAAGACAGGGTCACCACTCGGGGGCAGTCGAGCAACCAGCGGGTACAGAGGGCGTAAAGTTTCCGCGCACCGGGCCAACGACGTCCCATCGAAGCACTGATAACGATGCTGGGCGCTCCAGGGCGTCCGCAGTGAGGACGGGTACGCCGATGAACGCGCACCACCCGGCACCCCAGACCGGACCGGAGCGGACGGGTCTGTACGACCCGGCCAACGAGCACGACGCCTGCGGCGTCGCCTTCGTCGCGACGCTCCGCGGCACGCCCGGGCGGGACATCGTGGACGCCGGGCTCACGGCCCTGGCGAACCTCGACCACCGCGGCGCCGTCGGCGCCGAGGAGAACACGGGCGACGGCGCGGGCATCCTCCTCCAGGTCCCGGACGCGTTCCTGCGCGCCGAGGCCGGCGTCGACCTGCCCCCCGCCGGCTCCTACGCCGTCGGGCTCGTCTTCCTGCCCGGCGCCGGCACCGCGGACGGCGAGCTCGCGCGCGCCGTCGACGGGATCGAGCGGATCGCCCGCGAGGAGGAGCTCGACGTCCTCCTGTGGCGCGACGTCGCCGTCGACGCGGGACTCGTCGGGCCGATGGCCCGCGCCTCGATGCCGACGTTCCGCCAGCTCTTCGTCGCCGACGCCGCGGGCACGCGCAGCGGGATCGAGCTCGACCGCCTCGCCTACCGCCTGCGCAAGCGCGTCGAGCACGAGTACGGCGTGTACATGGCCTCGCTCTCCGCGCGCACGCTCGTCTACAAGGGCATGCTCACGACGACGCAGCTCCAGCCGTTCTTCCCGGACCTGTCCGACGAGCGGATGGCGAGCGAGATCGCGCTCGTCCACTCCCGCTTCTCGACGAACACGTTCCCGTCGTGGCCGCTCGCCCAGCCGTTCCGGATGGTCGCCCACAACGGTGAGATCAACACCGTGCGCGGCAACCGGAACTGGATGAGCGCGCGCGAGGGCAACCTGTCCTCCGAGCTCCTCGGTGACCTCGACGCGCTCCTGCCCGTGTGCACCCCCGGCGCGAGCGACTCGGCCACGTTCGACGAGGTCCTCGAGCTCCTCCACCTCGGCGGCCGCTCCCTGCCCCACGCCGTCCTCATGATGATCCCCGAGGCGTGGCAGAACCACACCGAGATGGACGCGGACCGCCGCGCCTTCTACGAGTACACCTCCACCCTCGTCGAGCCGTGGGACGGCCCGGCGGCCATGACGTTCACCGACGGCACCGTCATCGGCGCGGTCCTCGACCGCAACGGGCTGCGCCCCGGGCGCTACTGGGTGACCGACGACGGCCTCGTCGTCCTCGCCTCCGAGACCGGTGTCCTCGACATCGACCCCGCCCGCGTGGCGAGCAAGGGCCGCCTCGAGCCCGGCAAGATGTTCCTCGTCGACACGGCCCAGGGCCGCGTCGTCAGCGACGAGGAGGTCAAGGCCGAGCTCGCCGCGCTGCACCCGTACCGGGAGTGGCTCGACGAGCACACCGTCCGGCTCGAGGACCTGCCCGAGCGCGAGCACGTCGCGCACTCCCGCGCCTCCGTCGCCCGCCGGCAGCAGATGTTCGGCTACACCGACGAGGAGCTCAACATCATCCTCGCGCCGATGGCGCGCTCCGGCGCCGAGGCGCTCGGCTCGATGGGCACGGACACCCCGGTGGCCGTCCTGTCCGAGCGGCCGCGGCTGCTCTTCGACTACTTCATCCAGCTCTTCGCCCAGGTGACGAACCCGCCCCTCGACGCGATCCGCGAGGAGCTCGTCACCTCGCTCGCCGGCGCGATCGGCCCCGAGCCCAACCTCCTCCACGACGGGCCGGAGCACACCCACAAGCTCCACGTGCCGTTCCCGACGATCGACAACGACCAGCTCGCCAAGATCGTCAACATCGGCCGCGCGCGTCGCACCGGCAACGGCTTCTCGTCCGTCGTCATCTCCGGCCTCTACCGCGTCTCCGGCGGGGGAGAGGCGCTCGAGGCTCGCCTCGAGGAGATCTTCACCGAGGTGGACGAGGCCATCGAGCGCGGGGTGAGCTTCATCGTCCTGTCCGACCGGGACGCGACGGCGGAGCTCGGACCCATCCCCTCGCTCCTGCTCACCTCCGCGGTGCACCACCACACGCTGCGCCGCCGCACCCGCACGAAGGTCAGCCTCCTCGTCGAGGCCGGGGACGTGCGCGAGGTCCATCACGTCGCCCTCCTCATCGGCTACGGCGCGGCAGCGGTCAACCCCTACCTCGCCATGGAGAGCGCCGAGGAGCTCGTCGACGCCGGGATCATCGAGGGCCTCACGCCCGAGCAGGCCGTCGCCAACGTCATCAAGGCGCTCGGCAAGGGCGTCCTCAAGGTCATGAGCAAGATGGGCATCTCGACCGTCGCTTCCTACCGCGGCGCGCAGGTGTTCCAGGCGCTCGGCCTGTCCGAGCCGCTCATCAACCAGTACTTCACCGGCACGGCCTCGCCGCTCGGCGGCGTCGGCCTCGACGTCATCGCGGCCGAGGTGGCCGCGCGCCACGCGACGGCCTACCCGCCGTCGGGCATCTCCCCGGCCCACCGGACCCTGCGCATCGGCGGGGAGTACCAGTGGCGCCGCGAGGGCGAGCCGCACCTGTTCGACCCGGACACGATCTTCCGGCTCCAGCACTCCACCCGGCACCGGAAGATGGACATCTTCCGCCAGTACACCGAGCGCGTGAACGAGCAGTCGAAGCGGCTCATGACGATGCGCGGGCTCTTCGCGTTCAAGGAGGGCGGGCGCGCGCCGATCCCGATCGAGGAGGTCGAGCCGGTCTCGGAGATCGTCAAGCGGTTCTCCACCGGCGCGATGTCCTACGGGTCGATCTCCGCCGAGGCTCACGAGACCCTCGCGATCGCGATGAACATGCTCGGCGGCAAGTCGAACACCGGTGAGGGCGGCGAGGACACCGACCGTCTCCACGACCCGCGCCGGCGCTCGTCGATCAAGCAGGTCGCCTCGGGACGTTTCGGCGTGACGGCGGACTACCTCACGAACTCCGACGACATCCAGATCAAGATGGCACAGGGCGCCAAGCCGGGCGAGGGCGGTCAGCTCCCCGGTACCAAGGTGTACCCGTGGGTGGCCAAGACGCGGCACTCGACGCCCGGCGTCGGCCTCATCTCCCCGCCGCCGCACCACGACATCTACTCGATCGAGGACCTCGCCCAGCTCATCCACGACCTCAAGAACGCCAACCCGTCGGCGCGCATCCACGTCAAGCTCGTGAGCGAGGTCGGCGTGGGCACCGTGGCCGCGGGCGTCTCCAAGGCGCACGCCGACGTCGTCCTCATCTCGGGGCACGACGGCGGGACGGGCGCGAGCCCGCTCACCTCCCTCAAGCACGCGGGCGCGCCGTGGGAGCTCGGCCTCGCCGAGACGCAGCAGACCCTCGTGCTCAACGACCTGCGTGACCGGATCGTCGTCCAGACCGACGGCCAGCTCAAGACCGGCCGCGACGTCGTCGTCGCCGCGCTCCTGGGCGCGGAGGAGTTCGGGTTCGCGACGGCACCGCTCGTCGTCTCGGGCTGCGTCATGATGCGCGTGTGCCACCTCGACACGTGCCCGGTGGGCGTGGCCACGCAGAACCCCGAGCTGCGCGCGCGCTTCTCGGGCAAGGCCGAGTACGTCGTCACCTTCTTCGAGTACATCGCCCAGGAGGTGCGCGAGCTGCTCGCCTCCCTCGGCCTGCGCTCGATCGAGGAGGCCGTGGGCCAGGTCGAGCTGCTCGACGCCCGTGACGCCATCGACCACTGGAAGGCCTCGGGGCTCGACCTCGCTCCCGTCCTGCAGAAGGTCGAGCCGGCGCCCGGCTCGGCGCTGCACCAGGTCAAGACGCAGGACCACAGCCTCGACAAGGCGCTCGACGTGCAGCTCATCGCGCAGGCCGCGGCGGCGCTCGCCGACGGGACGCCGGTGCGGATCGAGGCGCCGGTGCGCAACGTCAACCGCACGGTGGGCACGATGCTCGGCCACGAGCTGACCAAGCGCTACGGCGCCGCCGGCCTGCCCGACGGCACGATCGACATCACGCTCACCGGCTCGGCCGGGCAGTCCTTCGGGGCGGTCCTGCCCAGCGGCATCACGCTTCGCCTGCTCGGCGACGCGAACGACTACGTCGGCAAGTCCCTCTCGGGCGGGCGGATCATCGTCCGGCCGGACGAGCGCGCCCACCTCACGGCGGCGGAGAACGTCATCGCGGGCAACGTCATCGCCTACGGCGCCACGAGCGGGGAGATCTTCCTCGCCGGGCGCGCGGGGGAGCGTTTTGCCGTGCGCAACTCGGGTGCGACCGCCGTCGTCGAGGGCGTGGGTGACCACGCCGTGGAGTACATGACGGGCGGGACCGTCGTCGTCCTCGGATCGACCGGGCGCAACCTCGGCGCCGGCATGTCCGGCGGCACCGCCTACGTGCTCGACCTCGACCCCGGGCGCGTCAACGGCCCGGCCGTGGCCCAGGGCGAGCTCATCCTCGCGCCGCTCGACGCCGAGGACCGCAACATCGTCCTCGACCTCCTGCACCGCCACCTCGAGCACACCGACTCCCGGCGGGCGGCCGAGCTGCTCGCCGACCCGGACGCAGCCTGCGCCCGGTTCACGAAGGTCCTGCCGCGCCAGTTCGCGGCCGTCAGCGCCGCCCTCGCGAAGGCGGCCGACGAGGGGCTCGACGCCGGGTCGCCCGACGTCTGGAACACCATCTTGGAGGCCTCCCATGGCTGACCCGCGCGGATTCCTCAAGCACCGCGAGCGTGAGCTCCCCGAGCGCCGGCTCGTGCCGGTGCGCATCCTCGACTACCGCGAGGTCTACGAGCGGCGCGACTCCGGTGCGCTCCAGCGCCAGGCGAGCCGCTGCATGGACTGCGGCGTCCCGTTCTGCCACAACGGCTGCCCGCTGGGGAACCTCATCCCCGAGTGGAACGACCTCACGCGGCGCGACGACGTCAACGGTGCGATCGAGCGCCTCCACGCGACGAACAACTTCCCGGACTTCACGGGCCGGCTGTGCCCGGCGCCGTGCGAGTCCTCGTGCGTGCTCGGGATCAACCAGCCGCCGGTGACGATCAAGAACATCGAGCAGGCGATCATCGACCGCGCGTTCGAGGAGGGCCTCGTCACCCCCGAGATCCCCGACCGGCTCACCGGCAAGACGGTCGCCGTCATCGGCTCCGGGCCGGCGGGCCTCGCGGCCGCGCAGCAGCTCACCCGGGCCGGGCACACCGTCGTCGTGCACGAGCGGGCCGACAAGATCGGCGGGCTCCTGCGCTACGGCATCCCCGAGTTCAAGATGGAGAAGATCCACGTCGACCGCCGTCTCGCGCAGATGGAGGCGGAGGGCACGCGGTTCCGCCCCTCGAGCGACGTCGGCGCGCCCGGCGGGCTCACGGGCGAGGAGCTCCTCGAGCGGTACGACGCCGTCGTCCTCGCCATGGGCTCGACGATCGCCCGCGACCTGCCCGTCCCCGGGCGCGAGCTGAGCGGCATCCACCAGGCGATGGAGTACCTGCCCCAGGCCACGCGAGTCGTCCACGGCGAGGAGGTCCCCGGGCAGATCCTCGCCACGGACAAGGACGTCGTCATCATCGGCGGCGGCGACACCGGGGCGGACTGCCTCGGCACCGCCATCCGGCAGGGCGCGCGCTCGGTCACGCAGATCGAGATCATGCCGCGCCCGAGCGAGGAGCGGCCCGCCGGCCAGCCCTGGCCCACGTACCCGATGATCTACCGGGTCTCCAGCGCCCACGAGGAGGGCGGCGAGCGCGTCTACGCGACGAGCACCGTCGAGTTCCTCAGCGAGGGCGAGACCGGCTCCGTCACGCACCTGCGGGTGACCGAGGTCGACATGAGCTCCGGGCGGCCGGTCCCGGTCGAGGGCACCGAGCGCCTCATCCCGGCCCAGCTCGTCCTGCTCGCCATGGGCTTCGTCGGCGTGCCGCGCGACGGGCTCGTCGAGCAGCTCAAGGTCGGCCTCGACCAGCGCGGGCGCATCGAGCGGGACGACGACTTCGCGACGACGGTGCCCGGCGTGTTCGTCGCCGGTGACGCCGGGCGCGGGCAGTCGCTCATCGTGTGGGCCATCTCCGAGGGCCGGGCCGCGGCCGCCGCCGTGGACACGTATCTCAGCGGCCGGACCGAACTTCCGTCCCCGATCGGCCCTACCACGGTCTCGATCAATGTCTGATGGCGGACGTCCCACGTGGTCCCTCACTGAAAGGCCGTAGGCTGGTGCCCATGCGTAGAGCCAAGATTGTGTGCACGTTGGGACCGGCAACGGAGTCCCCTGACCAGGTCCAGGCGCTGGTGGACGCCGGCATGGACGTCGCTCGGATCAACCGGAGCCACGGAGATGTGGAGGCGCACGAGCGCGTCTACCACAACGTCCGGGCGGCCGCCCAGGCCTCGGGCCGTGCGGTGGCGGTGCTCGTCGACCTCCAGGGGCCGAAGATCCGCCTCGGGCGGTTCGCCGAGGGCCAGGTGGAGCTCGTCGAGGGGCAGACCTTCACGATCACCACCGAGGACGTCCCCGGCACCGCCGAGATCGCCTCGACGTCCCACCAGGGCCTCCCCGGCGACTGCCAGCCCGGTGACCGCGTCCTCATCGACGACGGCAAGGTCGCGGTCCGCGTCCTCGAGGTCGACGGCCCGCGGGTCGTCACCCGCGTCGAGGTAGCCGGCCCGGTCTCCAACCACAAGGGCATCAACCTCCCCGGCGTGGCCGTCAGCGTCCCCGCCCTGTCCGAGAAGGACAAGGAGGACCTGCGCTGGGCGCTGCGCGTCGGCGCGGACGTCATCGCGCTGTCCTTCGTCCGCTCCGCCGCGGACATCGAGGACGTCCACACGATCATGGCTGAGGAGGGGCGCAAGATCCCCGTCATCGCCAAGATCGAGAAGCCGCAGGCCGTCGACAACCTCGTCGAGATCGTCGCGGCGTTCGACGGCATCATGGTCGCCCGCGGCGACCTCGGTGTCGAGCTGCCCCTCGAGCAGGTCCCGATCGTCCAGAAGCGCGCGGTCGAGCTCGCCCGCCGCAACGCCAAGCCCGTCATCGTTGCCACGCAGGTGCTCGAGTCCATGATCACGAGCCCGCGCCCGACGCGCGCCGAGGTCTCCGACTGCGCCAACGCCATCCTCGACGGCGCGGACGCCGTCATGCTGTCCGGTGAGACCAGCGTCGGCAAGTTCCCGATCGAGTGCGTGCGCACGATGGCCCGCATCATCGAGAACACCGAGGAGCAGGGCGGGGAGCGCATCGCGCCCCTCGGCTCGAGCCCCCACACCTCCGGTGGCGTCATCACCCGGGCCGCCGCGGACATCGGCGAGACGCTCGGCGTGAAGTTCCTCGTGACGTTCAGCCAGTCCGGTGACTCGGCGCGCCGCATGTCGCGCCTGCGCTCGTCCATCCCGCTGCTCGCCTTCACCCCCCTCACCGCGACCCGCAACACGCTCGCGCTGAGCTGGGGCGTGCAGACGTACGAGGTGCCCGAGGTCCAGCACACGGACGACATGGTCGCCCAGGTGGACCAGCTCCTCAAGTCCTCCGGCCTCGCCGAGGACGGCGACCGCGTGGTGCTCGTCGCCGGGATGCCCCCGGGCCAGACCGGCACGACGAACTCCATCCGCGTGCACAAGATCGGCACCCTGGCCACCGTCTGACCCCGTTGGTGGTGGCCGGTCCTGCCGGCCCTGGAGGGCGACGCCCTCACCGCTCGACGCTAGAAGGCCCCGCCGGATCCGTCCGGCGGGGCTTTCGCGTCCCTTACGGCGGCGCCGGTCGTCCGGCCGGCTACTGCTGCGCGACGTCGTCGTCGGTCACCTCGACCATGCCGTTGCCGAACCGTCGCTCGCGCTCGCCCGGTTGGGGTCCGGTAGATGCGCGCCGGCAGTGTGGACGGGAGAGGGGGCGCGCGAGTTGCATAGCCCCATGGTGACCCAGAGGGGCACGAGCGCCGACCGCACCCGGCGGGCTGCTGCGGACGACAGGCCAGCAGCCCGGCCCGTGAGCGTGATGGCTGCAGGCGCAGGCGGACGGGCGAGCGAGGCGGTGGCCCGATGATCGCTGTCGAGACCGTCCTGGTCGTGCTGGCTGCGGTCGGCAGCGGGGCCGTCGGTGGGGTGTTCTTCACGTTCGACGGTTTCGTCCTGCGCGCTCTCGCCCGGCTCCCCGGCGACGGGGGCGCCGACGCCATGCGCGCCATCAACGTCACGGCCGTCCGTCCGCCCCTCATGATCGCGATGTTCGGCACCGCGGCGCTGGCGGTGGCCGTGGTGGTCCTCGGGGCGCGGACCGACGACGGCGTTCGGGCAGCGCTGCTCGTCGGCGGGAGCCTCACCTTTCTTCTCGGCGTCATCGGCACGACGATCGCCCGGAACGTGCCGCTCAACGATGCCCTCGCCGCGGAGCGCACCGGGGCGATGTGGGAGCGGTACCTGCGCTCATGGGGCCGCGCGAACCGGGTCCGCACGGTCGCCGGCCTCCTCGGCGCCGCGGCGCTCACCGTGGGCCTGACCAGGTGAGAGAACGAACGGCGCCGAGGACAGGTTGTTGTCCACGTCCCGTTCACGGCCTCGTCATCGCTCGCTCCCGCGTTGTTCCACGGGGCCTGGTTGTCTCGGCGCTGACGCGCGTGCTCGCGCGCCCTCCTTCCCTCTGATCGGAGAACCGTGCGCATATCCGGACGACGGCCCCTCACGACCGCTGCGGCCGTCGCGCTGACCGCCCTCATGGCGGGTGCCCTCGCGGTGCCCGCCACCGCCGACATCGAGCCGGCGGACGAGACGAGCTCCCGGTGGACCCTCGCCACCCTGCCGGACACCCAGTTCTACTCCCGCTACGCCGCCGACCAGTTCCAGCCGCGCTACGGCAGCAACCCCTACCAGGTGCAGGCCGAGTGGTTGGCCGAGGTCCACGAGGACCTCAACATCCCCCTCGTCGCTCACCTCGGTGACCTCGTGGACCGCGCCTCGGTCGAGCGCGAGTGGGTCGCCGCCGATGCCGCGCACCGGGCGCTCGAGGGGGCCGGGCTGCCGTACTCGGTCCTGCCGGGCAACCACGACCTGACGAACACGCGCGTCCCCGACCGCGAGCTCGGCGTCAACGAGCCGTACCTGCGGTGGTTCGGTCCGCAGCGGGCACTGGCCCAGTCCACCGACGCGGGTCGGGACGAGAGCGGCTTCAGCGAGTACCACGTCTTCGAGGCCGAGGGGCAGGAGTACCTCATGCTCGCCCTCGCCTGGCGGGTCTCGGACGAGACCCTCGCCTGGGCCGAGGACGTCATGGCCGAGCACCCGACGTTGCCGACGATCCTCACGTCGCACGAGATCCTGGGCGTCGACTCCGACGGGGTGACGGCGGTGACCGGTGCCAACGGAGAGCGGCTCTGGCAGGAGCTCATCCGCTCGAACGACCAGATCTTCCTCACCATCTCCGGCCACAACCACGGCTCGGCGTACCGCACCCTGGAGAACGACAACGGCAACGAGGTCATTCAGGTCCTCCAGGACTGGCAGATGAACTACGAGGGCGGCAACGGCTTCCTCGGTCTCTTCGAGTTCGACCTGGCCAACGACGCGATCCACGTCTCGGCGCCCTCGCCCTGGGTGGTGTGGAAGCCGCAGGAGGCGCTGACCGTGTACGACCAGCCGTTCCTCGACGCCCCGAACGAGGAGTTCACCCTCGAGGTGGACTTCAAGGAGCGCTTCTCCGGGTTCAACCCCGACTGGGAGCCCGGCGACGGGCAGTACCCGTCGCTGACCCAGCGCGCCCGCGACATCATCCTCGACGGGTTCGAGGGCGTTCCCGCGGTCAGCCGTGACCTGCCCGGGTCCGTCGAGGACTACCCGCGCGTGGACGGCACGGTCGCGCACTGGCGCCCGAACCTCGTCGACGCCGAGATCGGCGACGTGCTCCCCGAGGGCAGCGTCCTCCCCGACGTCGTCCTCGCCGAGCAGGCGATGACCCGTGGCCCGGTGGCGACCTCGCCCACGGCGCGGGAGGAGGACGTCACCCTGTGCCAGGGCCACGCCTTCTCGGCGTCGTCCAGCGGCATCTGCTTCGCCAACTCCTCGCGCCCCGCCAACCGGTTCAGCTACTTCAGCACCGAGACCGGTGTTCCCGTCAACAACGTCGACCTGAGCGACGGCTACACGATCGAGGCGTTCATCAACATCTCCGAGGAGTGGAACGCCACCGACAACGCGTGGACCCGCGCCCTGGCGCGCACGGGCAACCGGTCGCGCCTCGAGGGCATGCCGCGCATCACCGACTACACGGCGTCGCCGGCCTCCATCGGCTTCTCCAACCTGCGTGAGTTCCAGTGGACCGTCGTCCCGGAGGATCCCCGCACGGGCGACCGCACCGCGTGGTCCGGCGAGATCACCTCCGACGACTGGTACCACCTCGCCATCGTCAACACCCCGGAGGACGGGGCCGTGACCATGTACGTCGACGGCATGCCGATCCTGCGCAACATCACCGACGGCAACGGGATGGCCTTCGAGGAGGACTTCCCATGGATAATCGGCGCCGCGCTGAGCAACGACCTCATCGGCTCGGGCTGGCACGGCGGTGTCGGTGAGGTGCGGATCATCGACCGCGCGACCGAGCCGGGTGACTGGCTCATCGACCGGCCCGACGTCTCCCGCTTCGAGCCCGCGACGACCCGGATCGAGATCACGGAGGGCGAGCCGCTTCCCGCGCTCACCGGCACCGGCCACCCGGGTGCGACGATCCGCGCCGAGGGCTCCGTCTCGGGCGAGGCCGTCGTCGGCGAGGACGGAACGTGGACGCTCGAGGGCATCCTCGACCTCGACGACGCCGCGGCGGGTACGTACGAGGCCGACCTCACCCAGGGCTTCGGCGAGCGCCGGTCCGCGGCCGTGGCCCTCACGGTCGTCGTCGACGAGGCCCCGACCCCGCTGCCCGCCACCGTGCTCGCGGAGACCCGGTGCACCGCCGGGCGCGTCACGCTGGTCGCGCGGGTGACCAACGACTCGGCGTCCACCGTCGACGTCGACGTGGAGACGGCCTACGGGACGCACACCGTCACGGACGTCGAGCCCGGGCGGTCCGTGCTCCGAGCGTTCTCGACGCGTCTGCCCGCGATCGAGGCCGGAGTGGTGCACGTGTCGGTCAGCGGAGCCCCGGACGGCGAGGGCCTCACCTTGTCCTTCACGGCCGAGTACGCGGACAAGGGGTGCAGCCGCTGAGCAGCGGTGAGTGATGACGGGGCGGACGTTCTCGTCCGCCCCGTCACCACGTCACAGTCTGGTCGCGACGGCCCGGCCCCCCTTTCGCCCTCCGTCAGCGCGCGGGCCACGACCAGCGAGGCGCGTCCAGAAGTCCCTGCCCGGCGATGGTCGTCACGCCGTCGGCCTTGGTGAGCTCGATGAGCGTCACGTCGTCGGAGCGGAGGGCGCGGACCAGGTCGGGGGAGTGGGTGACGACGACCACCTGCGACCGGGTCGAGGCGTCGACGACGAGCGCGCCGAGTGCCGGCATGAGGCTCGGGTGGAGGCTCGACTCCGGCTCGTTGAGGACGAGCAGGCCGGGTGGCCGCGGCGAGAGCAGGGCGGCGGCGAGGAGGAGGAAGCGCAACGTGCCGTCGGACAGCTCCGGTGCGCCGAGCGGCCGCTGCAGGCCCGGTTGGTGGAGGCGGATGCGGCAGGTGCCGTCGTCGTCCTCCGCGAGCTCGAGCGTCGATCCCTCGAAGGCGGAGCCGACGGCGGCGTGGAGGGCGCGGCGGTCGCCGAGGCGGTCGATCGTGAGGAGGGCGCCCGCGAGGTCGTCGCCGGTGGCGGCGAGGACGGGCGTGTACGTGGCGAGTCCCGGACGGCGGGCCGCGGCGTCGGCGTCCGTGCGGAAGTGGTCGTAGAAGCGCCAGCGGCTCGCCTGCTCGCGGACGGCGAAGAGCTCGGGCGTCTCGGTGGGGTCGGCGATGGCGGACATGAGCGACTCGTGGACGCCGAGCTGCCACTCGGCGGTGCGCCACTCGCCGTCGTCGTCGCGGGTGCGGACGCGGGGGCCGCGCCGGTCGGCGAGCAAGGTTGAGGGGCGCAGGACCTCGCCGGACCAGACGGCCTCGGTCTTGATCTCGGGGTCGCGTGGGAAGCCGATGGGCGGGTTGGAGGGCTGCGGGAGCCCGAGGTCGATGGCGTAGGAGAAGTCGTCGCTCGCGAAGCCGAGCCGCATCGTGACCGGCCCCTTCGAGCGCGGCCCGGCGTAGAGAGCTGAGCGCATGCCGCCCTCGCGCGCGAGGTTCGAGATTGCGCCGTCGCGCGTGAAGTCGCCGAGCAGCCGCAACGCCCGGTAGAAGCTCGTCTTCCCGCTGCCGTTCGCACCCGTGACGACGTTGAGCGGCCCGAGCGTCGTGGCGATCTCGCGCAGGGACCGGTAGTTCTCGATCGCGACGGTTCTGATCACCGGTTCACCCTAGGAGGCACCGGGGACACTGGGGCCGCGCCGCGGGCCGCGACGTGCGCGCCCCGAGCGAGGAGCGCGTCGCGGCGCCAGCTACGCGGAGCCCGGTGCGACCTGGCCGGTGAGCACGGCGGGGTCGGACGTCGGGAGGTCGCACACGAAGCCGCGGCAGGCGTAGGCAGTCGGCTGGCCGTCGACGAGGGGGCGTCCTTCGAGCAGCTCGACCGCCGGGAGCGTTCCCGCGGGAACGTCTCCGCTACGGGTGTCGGCGTCTGTCGCAGTCCCGGCGCCCAGCGCGACGACGAGGCCCGGCGCGGGGGAGCGGAGCGCCGTCAGGTGGAGCTCGCGCGTGCGGGGGTCGTCCGTCGGGCCGACGACGGCGACCTGGCGCGGTCCGTCGAGCGCCGCCTCGGTCACCGCGAGCGCCCACCCCGCGGCCCGCGGGTACGCCGTCGCGATCGGCGCGACGTGCGCGAGGGCTGCCTCGGCCTCGGCGCGGATGTCGAGGTCGCCCGTGAGGGCGCTGTACGTGAGGAGCACCCCGGCGGCCAGGGCGTGGCCGGACGGGGTCGGGCCGTCGGCGGCGTCACGCGGGCGGGTGATCCGGGCCAACGCCGCGTCGGTCTCGTCGGCGGCGGTGTCGAAGTACGTGCCGTCGTCACCCGCGAAGCGCGTCCGGATCGCCTCGACGAGCTGACCTGCGACACGAGCATGCCGCTCGGTCCCGGTGACCGCGTACAGGGCGAGGAGGCCCTCGGCGAGGCCGGCGTAGTCCTCGAGCACCGCCGGGCTCGTGCCCGCGGCGCCGTCACGGGAGGTGCGGACGAGCCGCAACGGAGACCCGCCGTCGCCGTCCACCGACGTGCCCGACGACTGAGCGGAGGCGCCCGCACCCACCCGGTGCACGTCGAGGACCAACGCGGCCGCCGTCTCTGCCGCCTCCACCCATTCCGGACGCTCGAGCAGCGCGCCGGCCTCGGCGAGCGCCGCGATGGCCAAGCCGTTCCAGGACGTGACCACCTTGTCGTCCCGTGCCGGTCGGGTCCGCTGCTCGCGGGCCTCCTTGAGGGCACGTCGAACCGCGGCGTAGCGCTGCGGGTCGTCGGGCTCCGCCCGCAGCTGCAGGACGGAGGACCCGTGCTCGAACGTCCCGGCGTCGGTCACGTCCCAGACGCCGGCCGCCCACGCTCCGTCGTCGTCGCCGAGCTCGTCGCGCAGCTGCGCCGGCGTCCACACGTAGAAGGTGCCCTCGGCGCCGTCGCTGTCCGCGTCGAGGGAGGAGGCGAAGGCGCCCTCCGGCGTGCGCAGCTCGGCAAGCAACCACTGCGCCGTCTCCTCGGTGACCCGGCGGGCGAGGGGCGAGCCGGTCTGGCGCCACCAGTGGAGGTAGACACGCAGGAGCAGCGCGTTGTCGTAGAGCATCTTCTCGAAGTGGGGGACCACCCAGTCCGCGTCGACGCTGTACCGCGCGAAGCCTCCCGCGAGCTGGTCGTACATCCCGCCGCGGACCATGAGCTCGAGCGTGTGCTCGGCCATGGCGAGGGCGAGGTCGTCGCCGGTGCGGGCGTGGCGGCGCAGGAGCCACTCGCACATCATCGACGGCGGGAACTTCGGCGCCCCACCGAAGCCGCCGCGCCTGGTGTCGTAGGAGCGCTCGATCACGGTCAGCGCCTCGGCCGTCTCCTCCTCGCCGAGCGGCTCGCCGGCCCCGGGGAACGCCCGGTTCGCCTGGGCGGCGATGCCCCGGCTCAGCTCGCGGGCGGAGGTGACGACGCCGTCCCGGTTCCCGCTCCAGGCGCGCCCGACGGCGTCGAGCAGCTGGCTGAAGGCGGGGAGTCCCTGCACGGGGCGCGGCGGGAAGTACGTGCCGCAGAAGAAGGGCTCACCGTCGGGCGTGGCGAAGACTGTCATGGGCCAACCGCCCTGGCCGGTCGTCGCCTGCGTGGCCGCCATGTAGACGGCGTCGACGTCGGGACGCTCCTCGCGGTCGACCTTGACGTTGACGAAGCCGGCGTTCATGAGCTCGGCGACGGCCGGGTCCTCGAACGACTCGTGCGCCATGACGTGGCACCAGTGGCACGCGGCGTAGCCGACCGAGATGAGCAGCGGGACGTCCCGACGGCGTGCCTCGGCGAAGGCCTCGTCGCCCCACTCGTACCAGTCGACGGGATTGTCCTTGTGCTGGAGCAGGTAGGGGCTCGTTGCGCGGCTCAGGCGGTTGGTCATCGTCCATGGTGGCCACGAGTGGCGGGGGAGTGCCACCGGTGAACGCGCGTCGGGCGGTCGCCCCCCGCACCACTCAAGGCGCCGGGGACGCGACGCCTCCGTCAGCACGCCGACCCCGACGGCGCGCGGACCCGCCACGGTCGGCCGGCTACCCCGCGGGCACCCGGGTGATCTCGGGCCGCGGCTGCGGCGGTCCCCAACCACGGCGCCGGGCGCGCAGCACGCGCACCACCAGGTCGGGCCGGAAGAGGTGGAGCGGCGATCCGACGAGGTGGTAGACCCGGCCGAGCACCTGCCCTGCGACGGGGTCACCGCGCGTGGCGAGCTTGTCCACCTCCCGCGCCCATCCGCCGAGCGCTGCCTGCAGGGGTGAGACGTTCCGCGTGCTCGCCGGGTACCGCAGGTCCTCGCTCGTCGCGATGGACCACGGCACCGCTGCGATGCGGCAGAAGCGGCGGATCAGCCGTCGCTCGCCGCCCGGCCGCAGCCCGGCGTCGAGCGCGTTCCGGAGAAGGACGGCCTCGCGTGCGGCCACGGTGACGCCCTGGCCGTAGATGGGGTTGAACGCGCACAGGGCGTCCCCGAGCACCAGCAGGCCGGGCGGCCACCGGCGGAGTCGCTCGTAGTGGTGGCGGCGGTTCGCCGTCTGGCGGTGAACCGCGACCTCCGTCACCGGCTCCCCGGACTGCGCCAGCTCGGCGACCGCGTCGTCCCCCAGCGTCGTGAGGAACTGGGTGAAGCCCTCGGCGTCGCGCGGCGGCCGGTCCTCGCCGGAGCCGATCTCGCCGACGACGAACCGTCCGTCCTCCACCGGCAGGACGATGGCGCCGCGCGGGTGCGCGGGCGTCTGCAGCAGGACGATGCCCGGCACGGCCAGCCGCTCCGGGTCGATCGTGAACATGCGGGTCGAGTACCCGATGCGCGCGTCGAGCTCGGAGACGGCGGGGCTGGGCAGACCGGCCGCGGCCAGCCACGCCGGCAGGCGCGACGTGCGCCCCGTCGCGTCGATGACGAGGTCTGCCGGGACCTCCGAGCCGTCCACGACCACCTGCCACGCGGAGCCGCCGGGTCCGCCGCGCCGCAGCCCGCGCACCTGCGTGCCGTCGCGCACCTCGACACCGGGCAGCGCCCGGACCCGCTCCCGGACGAGGTGCTCGAACAGCGGCCGCGTCCCCGAGAGCACCTCGAACTGCCGGCCGGACGGCGCCCAGCCGTTCTCCCCGAGCCACGCGACCTCGCCCGTGTCGAGCGGGACGGCGCCGGCTGCCCGGAGCTCGGCCCTAAAGCCGGGGAGCAGCTCCTCGACCGCCAGCAACCCGCGGTAGAGGTAGACGTGCGCGTGCCGGCCCTGCGGGACACCGTTCCGGGGCGCCGGGCGCTCGGGCAGCCGGTCGCGCTCGAGGATTGTCACTCTCCGCCCGTCGCGTGCCGACGCCGCCGCCGCGAACAACCCGGCCAGACCGCCGCCGAGCACGACGACGTGACGCGCCTGCTGTGGGCGGCGTCGTAGGGACACTGCTGCCTCCTGGCCTTGGTGCGTTGTCCTCACGTCGTGCCCGTCACAGCGCGCGACCGACGCGGACGACTCCCCGATCGACGTCGGCATCTGCGGTGAACGGACCTGCGTGCCCACGGTTCCTGTGCCGCGCCGCGAACCCGCCCGGATCAACGCGGCGGCGGCTAAGAGATTGAGGACGACGGCGGATGCCACGCCGCGGGAACGGGCTCGCCGGCCCCAGGTCACGGGCTCGATGGCCGTACCGAGGCACACGCAGACGCCCAGGGCGACGAGGACGCGGTCCGCGGCACCGTCGGGCCGGTCGCGCACGGTGTGCGCGATCGCGAGAGCGACCATGGGCCAGGGCGCGGACAAGCCCGCGCCCCAACCCGCCGCGACCTGCCGCGCGATCGAGCCCGGAGCGTGGACGAGCAGTGGTTCGCCCGGCACGTCCTCCCGCGCCGAGACGACGGCGCCCCACGCCGTCGTCGCGGCGAAGAAGGTCACCGGCCACACGTCGGAACGAGGTCGCATGGGGTCTCCGTCGAGTCGGTCGTCCTCGTGACCAGCGTCCTCCGTTCCCCGCACGACAGGCAAGCCCCGGCCCGAGTTCCCGGATCCTGCCGACGCCGGCGCCGGCGCCGCCGGCAGGCGCGTCCCGCGCCACCTGACCGGCCGCGCAGTGTCACGACAGCTCGCCAAGATCAGGGGCGCAGCCCGGGCCGCTCCGTGCGGCCACGCTCCACCACCTCGGCGAGCTCGGCGAGCCGGTGCGCCCGGGCGGACTCCGCCATGGTGAACGGCCGACCGGGCCGGGCGAAGGCGTGCGCCCCGTCCCAGGTGGCTGGCACCTTGAGGATGGTGGCGCCGGCGGTGAGGTAGGACGCCGGCGCCCCGGGCGATCCGCTGACGGGCTCGGCGTCGAGCAGCTCGGCGAGCGCGTCCGGCAGCACGTGCGGGTCGGACGCCACCTGGACCGCGAGGTCGAGCGCCTTCGTCTGTCCGTCCATGAGGGACAGCGGCGTGGTGGGCCAGATCTGGGGGTCCTCGCCGTCGGCGTCGTGAACCGCGTCGGCGAGGGCACGCGGCGTGACGTCGCCCGGGGTGGCCACGATGAACTCGTCGACGGGGCCGCCGGGCGCGGGGTGCACGTGGACGGCGAGGATGTTCCCGCCGAGCAGCGCGAGCTCCTGGGTGATGGCACCGAGCGCCCCGGGGCGGTCCTCCACCCGCGTGCGGATGCGCCACAGCGCCTCCGCGCCGGCGTACCGGCTGCGGGTCTTCAGCACCGGGCCGTGCAGCCAGCGGCGCAGCATCCGCATGACCGAGGGCTCGGCGACCCAGATCGCCAGCGCGGTAGCCGTGACGGTCAGCGTGAGGACCTTCAGCGGCAGGGACAGGTCGCTGCGGAGGACCAGCGCGTGGACGAGCAGCTCGAGCGGCAGCATCGCGAGCACGGTGGCCGCCGTCATCCGGGTCTTGCGGGGCTCGGGCATCCGGCCGCACACCTCGCACGTGAGGTCGGCAGGAGAGACGTGGGTGCTCATGAGGCCAGCATGGGGACGCGCTGTTTCCCCGCCGTTGCGCCGCAGTGACGATCGTGGTGCGCGGCACGTGGAGCGCTCGATCGCCGTCGTGTCGGGCGACCAGGCGACGGGTGGGTGGAACGATAGGGCCGTGGAAGGAACCGTCGTCGCCGTGCACCGCAGCCCGGTGCACAACTTCAGCAAGGAGCCCGTTGACGCCATCCGGATCGTCGAGGGCGTCGGCATCGAGGGGGACGCACACGCCGGTGCGACGGTCAAGCACCGGTCGCGCGCGCGGCGCACCGCCGAGGCGCCGAACCTGCGGCAGGTGCACCTCATCCACGAGGAGCTCTTCGACCTCCTCCGCAGCCTCGGCCACGAGGTCGCGCCCGGGCACCTCGGCGAGAACATCACGACGCGCGGGATCGACCTCCTGTCGCTCCCGCAGGGGACGCGGCTGACCATCGGTGACGCGGAGGTGACGGTGACCGGCCTGCGCAACCCCTGCTGGCAGATCGACGACTTCCAGCCGGGGCTCCTCAAGAAGGTGGTGCGCAAGAACGCCGAGGGGGCCGTCGAGCGGCTCACCGGCGTCATGGCGACCGCGACCGGCAGCGGCACCGTGACCGCGGGCGACTGGGTGAGCGTCGACCTGCCGGCGCCGCCCCACGTCCCGCTCGTGCCCGTCTGACCGCGCCCAGTCGACAGAAGGCCCCGCCAGGCGTTGATCGCCCGGCGGGGCCTTCCGTTCACTCACCTGGAGCCGTACCTACTCGGCGATCGCCTTCCGGCGGGCGGCGAGGGCCGTCCCGCCACCGAGGAGGACGAGCGCGGCGAGCAGGAGCGCCAGCCCCTCGACACCGGTCACCGGCAGCCCGCCGCCACCCGGCGTCGGACCACCCGCACCCGGACCCGTCGGGCCGGTCGGGCCGCCCGGCGTCGTCGGGCTCGGTCCACCGGTCGGGGTCTCCGTCGGGATGTCCGTCGGCGTCTCGGTCGGAGTCTCCGTCGGGGTCTCCGTCGGCGTCTCGGTCGGGGTCTCCGTCGGTGTCTCGGTGGGCACCTCGGTCGGCATGCCGACGAGCTGGGCCACGCCCCACCGCGCGGTGCTCTGGTAGCCGGCCCCGGTCGGGTCGGCCCAGTTGCGGATGGACGTGCGCGTCGCGACGCCGTCGACGAGCCCGGCGTCATTGACCTGGAAGTCAACGCCGTGGAACGTGCCTAGGCCGCCCTCCTCGAGGAGGCTCACGGCCGCCTCCACGCGGTAGCCGGTCTCGGTCAGGGTGGTCGCGCTCTCGAGGCGGCCCTCCTGGAAGGCGACGTCACCGGTGCCGAACGACGTCACGTTGTCGACGTTGATCCGGATCTGCGTGTCGTCGTAGCGGTACGGGCCGTTCTTGTAGTTGCCCGCGTCGAGGTAGATCTCCACCGAGTCCTGCGCCCACGGGTCGCTGTGGGCGGTGTTGATCTCCGGGTCGGTCACGTCCATGAGGACGTAGAGGGTGTTGTCCCGCCACAGCGTGCGGACCTCGGCCGTGGCACCGCTCGTGCCCTCGACCTGCTTGTCCGTCGTCACGACCGTCGTCGTGGCCCACGTCTCGTCGACCTCGCCGTCGATGACCGGCGCGGCAGCGGTCTCGTGGACCTCGACGTAGGACAGCGGCTCGACGAGGGTCAGCTGCGCGAACGTCCCGGGCGTGCTCCACCCGACCGTCGCGTCGCCGTCGAGCACGCGCAGGTCGAAGGCGAGCGTGTCGCCCTCGGCCCCGCCGTCGAGGGGGAGGTGCACGACGGCGAGCCATCCGCCGTCGACCTCCTCGACGACGCCGTCGACGTCACCGGTGCCGTCCCGGTTGAACGTCACGACCTCCCCGCCGTGGGCGAGCTCGATGGCGTCGCCGGGGTTCGCGACCGCGACGAGCGCGGTGAGGTGGTCGGGCGCCCAGCGGAGCTGGAACGTCGCCAGCTCGTCGAGCGCGTCGTCCTCGACGACGTGCCGCGGAAGCTGGTCCCACTCGACGGCGTCGAAGGCGTCGTCGTCGAGCGCGACGTTCCCGGCGAAGACGAACGCGGCGCGCTGGCGCGCGGGCAGGTCGCCGTCGACGGCCCCGTAGTAGGCCGGCTTGGCCTGGAGGTTGCCGTCGAAGAGCAGCGGCGCGCCGTTGCTGTTGCGCCAGCTGCGCGTGTCGATGAGCCCCCACACCGTGACGGCGTAGAGGTCGTCGGCGTGCGCCCGGAAGACCCGGAACGCGTCGCGGTAGTAGTAGCCCTGCTCGACGAGGCTCGCCGCGGTGACCGGGGTGCCGGTCGTGACGTCGAGCTCGGTGACGACCTGCGTCAGGCCCATGCCCTGGAAGCGGACGATCGCGTCCTCGAGCGCCTGCACCGGCATGGCGAGGCTGACGTGGAACTGGTGACCGACGCCGTCGACCGGGACGCCGCGCTCGACGAGCCGGGCGACGAGCGCGTGGTACCGGTCCTGCTTGCCGGCCTGCTCGGTGTTGTAGTCGTTGATGAACAGGGTGACGGGACGGTCGGCGGCCGGGTCCGCGTAGACGTCGTTGAACGCCTCGTCCGCGTAGGTGAACGCGAGGTCGATGAACTCCTCGCCGAGGATCCGGTACCACTCGCTGCGCCGGAGCCCGTCGGAGAACTCCCCGCTGTCCGAGACGACCTCGTTGACGACGTCCCAGGCGACGAGCGGGTTCTCCGCGCTGCCGAACAGGCCGTAGTCGTCGCTGAGGGTCTCGGCGATGCTGAAGATGTGCGTGCGCATCCGGTCGCGGAGCACCTGCTGGTCGGCCTCGCTCGTCGTCAGCGGCGCACCGGCGGCGTCGGTGAAGAACCAGGCCGGGGTCTGGCTGTGCCACACGAGGACGTGGCCGTAGATGCGCAGGCCCTCCTCCTGGGCGAAGTCCATGATGGCGGTGGCCTCGGGGTGCGTGCGGAACGTCGTCCCGTCGTACCAGGCCTCCGGCTTCATGTGGTTCTCCGGCGTCAGCTGGTCGAAGTGCCGGGTGGTGAGCTCGGCGGAGGCGCCGATGGTCTCGCGCTGGTCGATGGCCACGCCGACGGGGAAGTCGACGGTGTCCTTGATCGGCGTGAGGTCCTCGACCTGCGACGGCGCCTGCGTGCTGATGCGGACGTCGTCGACGAGGAAGTCGCCGGCGCCGCCGGTGTTGTAGCTCGTCTCGAGGTAGACCCGCGCGGAGTCCGCGGCGGGCATGGTGTACGTCGCGCTCACCTCGGTCCAGCCGGTCGACGTGACGCCGGGGACCTGGGCGACGGTGTCGAACGCGTCGGCGCCGTCGGCGGTGCGCTGGAGGCTGAGCCAGATGTCGTCCGTCTCCTCGCCCGCGGCCATCTTGACCCAGGCGGAGATCTCGTAGGTCACGCCGGTCTCGACGAGCCCCGTGAGGTCGAAGCCGATGCCGTCGCCCTGGGACGTGCGGTCGCTGACGAGGGCGGCCTGGGCCCCGCCGTGCGCCTCCGCCGTCGTGACGGCGACCGTGGGCTCGCCCTCGGCGTCGCCGCGCGGGGTCCAGCCCTGCAGCCCGTCCTCGAAGTCGAACTCGAGGTCGAGCGGCGCGACGGCGTCGGTGAGGCCGCCGGTGGGCAGCGTGAACGTCCAACCGGCGGCGAGGCGCTCGCTGATGACGGTACGGACGGCGGCGACGCTGTTCGTGCGGTCGCCCCCGCCGTCGTGGACGAGCACGACCGCGCCCGGGGTGACGGCCTCGCGCAGGTTCGCGGTCAGCGTCGCCTCGGACAGGTCGTTCCCGTCCCAGTCGAAGATGAGGTTGCCCAGCCCGAGCGGCTGCATCCCGAGCGCGACGGCCACCTCGGGCGTGACGCCCCAGCTGCCGTTGGGCGCGCGGAAGTAGGGGACCGGGTAGTCGGGGTCGCCGAGCGCCGCGCGGATGATCGCGAGGTTCTCCTTGAGGTCCGCCTCGACCGCGTCGTGCGAGGCGGCGCCGAGGTCGGCGTAGCTCGTCGTGTGGTTGCACAGGGTGTGGCCCTCGGCGACCATCCGGCGGAGGAGCTCTGCCCCGCCGTCGGCCTCGATGTTCTCGCCGATGACGCAGAACGTCGCCGTGAGGTCGTTCTCCCCGAGGAAGTCGAGGAGCGCGTCCGTCTCGCCCGGGTTCGGGCCGTCGTCGAACGTCAGTGCCGCGACGTCGCCCGTGCCGCGGGCGGTGGAGACCTGCGCCTCGACGGGGTTCGTCGCCCCGCCCGGGACGAACAGGGGGGCGGGGGTGGGCTCCCAGTCGTCGCCGCCGCCGCCGTCGGCGGGCGCGGCGGTGATGACGAGGTCGTCGAGAAGGTAGGTGTAGGCGCCGACCGGCAGGTCGGCGGTGCCGATGTAGACCTGGCCGTCGGCGGGCGCGGTCAGCGTCCCCGTCACGGTCGTCCACGCACCGGCGTCCATCGTCGTGCTGCCGATCCACGTGTAGTCCGGCTTCATGACGAACCGGATGCCGGCCGGGCCGGTCGTGCCGTCGGCCAGGCGGGCGCGCATGGAGAAGGTGTACTCGCGTCCCTCCTCCAGGGCGCCCGCCGGGGTCTGGATGCCGACGTAGTCGGCGTCGCGGTTCGCGATCTGCAGGGCCCTGGTGCCGTCGACGTCGACGACGGAGACCTCCGGGCTCCCGCTGAGGATCCACGGCTCCCACGAGCCGTCCTCGAAGTCATTGCTCACGACGACCTCCGGGTCGCCGACGGCGGCCGGCGCGGGTGAGACGTCGTCGGCCTGGGCGGTCGACGACGGGGCGGTGCCCACCACCGGGCCGCCGGCGAGGCCGAGTGCCAGTAGTGAGGTGCCGAGAAGTGTCCATGCTCTGCGCTGTCTCAACGTCGCTCCTTTGCGATGTGGCTAGGCCAGGAGATCGGAACGCTACGCGCCGTCGGGCGGCGCGGCAACCGTTATCGATAACGGTTTCGATCGCCATGCGTGAGCCGCGGCCGGCGGGGTGATGGCACAAGCCGGGTCGACGGGACGCCGCGCCGGACCCAGGATGGGTTCCGGGTCACGCGCGCGACACCCCGATCGGGTGCAGGGCTTGACCCCGCGCCCCGCGCCGCATAAGTTCGACCGTACAACAATCTCGACGAGGAGACACGATGGACCTCACACCCACCCCGCAGGACAAGTTCTCGTTCGGCCTCTGGACGGTCGGCTGGGAGGCGCGCGACCAGTTCGGCGGCGCGTCCCGCCCGGCCATCGACCCGGCCGACTCCGTCCGTAAGCTCGCCGAGCTCGGCACCGCCTACGTGACCTTCCACGACAACGACGTCATCCCCTTCGGCTCCGACGCCGCGACGCGCGAGCAGATCCTGCGCAAGTTCAAGGCCGCGCTCGACGAGACCGGCGTCAAGGTCGAGATGGTCACGACCGACACCTTCGCCCACCCGATCTTCAAGGACGGCGCGTTCACCTCGAACGACCGCCGCGTGCGCCGCTTCGGCCTGCGCAAGGTCATCGAGAACGTCGACCTCGCCGCCGAGATGGGCGCCGAGACGTTCGTCATGTGGGGCGGGCGCGAGGGCGCCGAGTACGACGCGGCGAAGGACCTCAAGGCCGCGCACGACCGCTACCGCGAGGGCATCGACACCGTCGCCGCCTACATCAAGGACAAGGGCTACGGGCTGAAGATCGCCATCGAGCCCAAGCCGAACGAGCCCCGCGGCGACATCCTCCTGCCGACCGTCGGCCACGCGCTCGCCTTCATCGCCGAGCTCGAGCACGGCGACATCGTCGGCGTGAACCCGGAGACGGGTCACGAGCAGATGGCGGGCCTCAACTACACGTCCGGCATCGCGCAGGCGCTGTGGGCGGAGAAGCTCTTCCACATCGACCTCAACGGCCAGCGGTCCATCAAGTACGACCAGGACCTCGTCTTCGGCCACGGCGACCTCTTCTCGGCGTTCGCCACCGTCGACCTCGTCGAGAACGGCTTCCCCAGCGGCGGCCCCACGTACGACGGCCCGCGCCACTTCGACTACAAGCCCTCCCGCACCGAGGACCTCGACGGCGTGTGGGAGTCCGCGCGCGCCAACATGCGGTCCTACCTCGCGCTCCGCGAGCGGGCCCGCGCCTTCCGCGCGGACCCGGAGGTCCAGGAGGCGCTCGAGGCGTCCGGCGTGCTCGAGCTCGCGCAGCCGACGATCGGCGAGGGCGAGACCCTGGCCGACCTGCTCGCCGACCGCTCGGCGTACGAGGACCTCGACGTCGACGCCGTCGCCGCGCACGGGTTCGGGTTCGTCCGCCTCAACCAGCTGGCGCTCGAGCACGCGCTCGGGGCCCGCTGACCTATCGGAACTGAGCCCGGCGTCACCGCCGGGCAGGAGGAGGAAGAGCGATGACGCTCGTCGCGGGCGTGGACTCGTCCACGCAGTCGTGCAAGGTCGTGATCCGCGACGCCGAGACGGGCGCGCTCGTCCGCTCCGGGCGGGCGTCCCATCCCGACGGCACCGAGGTGCACCCGGACCGTTGGTGGGACGCCCTCCAGGAGGCGGTCGCGGAGGCCGGCGGTCTCGACGACGTCGCGGCCGTGGCCGTCGGCGGCCAGCAGCACGGCATGGTCGTGCTCGACGCCGACGGTGCTGTCGTCCGCGACGCCCTCCTGTGGAACGACACCCGCTCCGCGGCCGCCGCCGCCGATCTCGTCCGCGAGCTCGGCGACGGCGACGCGGAGGCGGGCGCCCGGGCGTGGGCCGAGGCGGTGGGCTCCGTGCCCGTCGCCTCGCTCACCGTCACCAAGCTGCGCTGGCTCCGCGACGCGGAGCCCGCCAACGCCGAGCGGGTCGCGGCCGTCGCCCTCCCGCACGACTGGCTCACGTGGCGCCTCGCCGGGTACGGCCCCGGCTCGGGCGCCGAGGGGCTCGCCGCCCTGACGACCGACCGGTCGGACGCCTCCGGCACCGGCTACTGGTCGCCCATCACGGGGGAGTACCGGCTCGACCTCCTCGAGCTCGGCCTCGGACGTCAGGTCGCGGTCCCGCGCGTCGTCGGCCCCGGCGAGGTCGCCCTGCGCGGGGAGGGCTTCGTCCTCGGCCCCGGCGCCGGTGACAACGCCGCCGCCGCCATCGGCCTCGGCATGCGCACGGGCGACGTCGCGGTCTCGATCGGGACCTCCGGTGTCGTCTCGGCGATCTCGTCCACCCCGACGACGGACGGCACCGGTCTCGTCACCGGCTTCGCCGACGCCACGGGCGCCTTCCTCCCGCTCGCCGCGACGCTCAACGCCTCGCGCGTGCTCGGGGCGGCCGCCCACCTCCTCGGGGTCGACCACGAGGGGCTCAGCGCGCTCGCGCTGTCCGCGCCCGCCGGGGCCGACGGCCTCGTCCTCGTCCCCTACCTCGAGGGTGAGCGCACCCCCAACCGCCCCGACGCCACCGGCGCGCTCCATGGCATGCGGCTGGGCAACCTCACCCCGGCGCACCTCGCGCGGGCCGCCGTCGAGGGCATGCTGTGCGGGCTCGCGGACGGGCTCGACGCGCTGCGGGCGCAGGGCGTCCCGGTCGAGCGGCTCGTCCTCATCGGCGGCGGAGCACGCTCGGAGGCGGT
This sequence comes from Georgenia wangjunii, assembly GCF_036421975.1. NCBI lineage: Bacteria > Bacillati > Actinomycetota > Actinomycetes > Allobogoriellales > Allobogoriellaceae > Georgenia > Georgenia wangjunii. The sequence continues at coordinate 134,454 of NZ_JAZGON010000007.1, forward strand.
CCGCCGGATCGCCCCCGCGGTGCTCGGGCTCGACGTCACGGTCCCGTCCCCGGGCGAGTACGTGGCCGACGGCGCCGCCCGCCAGGCCGCGTGGGTGCTCTCCGGGGCCGATGTGCCGCCGGCGTGGACCTCGTCCGCCGATGCCGAGACCTACTCGGCAAAGCCGGTGCCGGCCGTGCGGGAGCAGTACGCCGCGGTGCGCGAGCTGACCGCCACCCGGCGGTGACCGCGCCCCGTCCTCCCCGGGCGGGGCATCCTCCCCGGGCGGGCGCGGCCGCCGGCCGGCACCGCGGCCTCATCGTGCTCCTCGGGGCGCTCGCCTTCCTGCCGGCGGCCGCGACGGACATGTACCTGCCGTCGCTGCCGCAGGTGGCGACGGACCTCGCGACGACGTCGGCAGCGGTGCAGCTGACGATCACGTCCGTCATGATCGGCGCCGCGCTGAGCCAGCTCGTCCTCGGGCCCCTGTCGGACCGCGTGGGACGCCGCCGGCCCGCGATGGCCGGGCTGGCTGCGTTCGCCGTCGTCGCGGTCCTGTGCGTCTTCGCCGGGACCATCAGCCAGCTCGTCGCGCTGCGGGTGCTCCAGGGCGTCGTCGGTGCGGCCGCGTCGGTGACCGCCATGGCCGTCATCGGCGACCGCTACCGGGGCGCGGAGGCGGCGCGGCTCCTCTCCCGGCTGTGGATCGCCATCGCCGTCGCCCCGATCCTCGCCCCGCTCGCCGGGACGGTCATCGCCGACGCGTGGGGCTGGCGCGCCGTGTTCGGGGTGCTCGCCGTCATGGGAGCCGCGCTCCTGCTCTGGCTCGCCCGCTCCCTGCCGGAGACGCTGCCCGCGGAGCGGCGGGCCACGGGGAGCCTGATGTCCTCGCTGCGCGGGTACAGCGACCTGCTCCGCGACCGGGACTTCCTCGCTCTCGCGCTCCTGCCGGGACTCCAGCTCGCGGTCCTCATGAGCTACGTGACGGGATCGCCGTTCGTCCTCCAGGAGGAGTACGGGCTGAGCCCCCAGGAGTTCGCGCTCGTCTTCGGCCTCGGCGCGACGTCGATGATCGTCGGCTCGCAGGTCAACGCCTCGCTCGTGCGGCGGGTCGGGCCGGTCCGGCTCCTGCGGGCGGGGCTGCCGGTGGTCGCGGCATGCACCGCCGCCCTCGTCGTCGTCTCGGCCACGCACGCCGGGGGAGTGGTGGGCCTGCTCGTCCCGCTGTGGCTCGCCGTCGCCGTCCTCTCGACGGTCATGGCCAACGCGTCCGCCGTCGCCATCTCGCGCCACTCCTCCCGCGCGGGCACCGCCTCCGCCGTCATCGGCTCGATCCAGGGCGCGCTCGGCGGGGCGGTCGCCCCGCTCGTCGGCGTCCTCGGCGGCACCGGCGTGGCGATGACGAGCGTCATGCTCGGCGCCGCGCTCGTCAGCGTCGCCGTCCTCGCGCTCGGCACGCGCGCGTACCGCGTCGGCGGGGCCGCGGCGCTCACCCCGGACGAGGCTCCCGCGCAGCCGGCCCGACGCGCCTAGGCCGGGAGCGTCACCTCGGCGTCGACGTCGCCCGGGGTGTCGAGGGCGAACGTCGCCCGCGTGCCGCCCGCGGTCAGCGCGTAGTCCCCGAGGAAGCCGCTCACGCGGACACGGCCCTCGGCGTCGGTGCGCAGCGTCGTCGGCGCCAGCCACCACTCTCCCTTGACGAGACCGCGCAGCGCGTCGTACGAGGGCTTGGGCGTGCCGTCCGCGCGCACGAGCCCGACGGGGGCGCCCAGCCACGCGCCGTCGTCCGTCAGGCCCCAGTACGTGATCGGCTCGACCGAGGGGTGGGAGAGCAGCGTGCGGTAGTGCCGCACCATCTCCTCCGCCTGACGGGCCTCGCCGTCGGGGGTCGAGGGCCAGCTCGGCACCTGGTAGTCGTTGAGGTCGACGATCTCCGGCGGCATGAGGTCCCCGGACAGGAGCGTGCTCTCGGTGAGGTGGAGCGGCAGGCCGAAGCGGGAGAACCGCTCGAGGATCTCGAGGGTCTTCTCCTCGCCCCAGTAGCCCTGGTGCATGTGGCTCTGCAGGCCGAGGGCGTCCACCTCGATCCCGGCCTCGAGGACGCCCTCGATGAGGCACTCGTACGCGGGGGAGAGGTTGAAGTCGTTGAGGAGCAGGGTCGCCGACGGGTTCGCCGCCCGCGCCTCCTCGAACGCGAGACGGATCGTCGCGATGCGCCCGCGCTCCCAGCACAGGCGCGTGATGCCGTTGCGGCGCTCCTCGTTGCTGAACACGGGCATGATGACGACCTCGTTGATGGCGTCCCACGTGTCGACGACGCCCGCGAAGCCGGCGACCTCGCGGCGGATGCGCCCGCGCAGCGCCTCCTCGACGTCGTCCGTGGGAAGGTCGGCGAGCCAGTCGGGAGCGAGCGTGTGCCACGCGAGCGGGTGGCCCTTGACCGCGGCGCCCTGCTCGACGAACCACTCCGCGGCCCGGCGCAGCCGGGCGGTGTCCGGCGAGCCGCGCTCCGGCTCGAAGCCCGCCCAGTAGAACGGCAGGGTGGCCGTGTTGAACACGTCGAGCCACAGGCGCGCGAGCTCGGCGCCGTGGGCGGGTGCCGCCCCGCCGAAGGGGCTGTCCGGGTCCGCCTCAGTCTCACCGTTCGCGTAGCCGATGAAGTCGAAGCCGATGTTCCCGAAGGCGAACCGGTGCCGGGTCTGCTCGACGCGCACCTCGGCGTCGGCGAGCGGGGTGCCGTCGGCCCGGCGGACGGTGAGGGTCGCCGCGGCGGAGCGGTGGCGCAGCGACGGGTCGGGCGCGGGGGGCGTGCGGAACGGGGACATGGGTCCTCCTCGTCGAGGAACGGGGCGCGGGCCGGGAGCGGACCCGGTCAGGGCGCCTGGGCGTGGGTCGGTCTGGGTGGGTCGGGAGGACGCTCAGCCCCGGCGCGCCGGCGGCGCCGTCGTGCCGCGCTCGACGAGCTCGGTGGGCAGCTGGACATGGGTGCTGCGCTCGGCCGTGCCGTCCATGAGGTGGATGAGCAGGTCGATCGCCTCGGCGCCCATCCGCTGGATGGGCTGGCTGATCGTCGTCAGCGGGGGAGTCGTCAGCGCGGACTCGGGGACGTTGTCGAACCCGACGACGGAGAGGTCCCCCGGCACGTCGAGGCCCAGCTCGCGGGCGACGTCCATCGTCGCGATGGCCGAGAGGTCGTTCGCCGCGAAGATCGCCGTCGGGCGCTCCGCGAGGGACAGGAGCTCGCGTGCCGGCTCCCGCGCGCTCTCGCGCCGGTACCCACCGACGCGCACGAGCTCGGGGTCGAAGGCGACGCCGGCGGCCGCGAGCGCGGTCCGGTAACCCTCCTCGCGCAGACGGGAGGACTCGAGGTCGTCGCGCCCGCCGAGGAAACCGATCCGCCGGTGGCCGAGGGCCAGGAGGTGCTCCGTGGCCGTGACGGCGCCGGTGACGTTGTCGGAGTCGACGGTCGGCATCCCCGCCGGGCCGGCGTGAGGGTCGATCGCGACGACGGGGACGGCCCCACCGGTGTCGACGACCGTGGGGGTGACGAGGATGGCGCCGTCGATGAGGGTGCCGCCGAGACGGGAGAGGTAGCGCCGCTCCCAGCCCGCCGGCTTGCCGGCGCGCCCGCCGCCGGAGTAAGCGAGGAGCTCGTAGCCCGTCCCCCCGATCGCGCTCGAGACGCCCTTGAGGATCTCCGTGCTGAACGGCTCGAACTCCGCCACGAGGATGCCGATGACGTTCGTCCGGTGGCTGCGCAGGCTGCGGGCGACGAGGCTCGACTCGTAGCCGAGGTCCTCGATGACGCGCCGCACCCGCTCGGAGGTGGCCATCGCCACCCCGTACCGGCCGTTGATGACCTTGGAGACGGTCGCGACGGACACACCTGCGGTCCGGGCCACGTCGTGGATGGTCACGCGCTCAAGCTGCTCCTTCACAGCGCGACCATACCGTGCTGCCTGCTGTAACGAAACCGTTATCGATAACGATTGACACCCTAGAAGCGGCCGTGCGATGCTCGCCGCGTTCTTGCAGTCAACGACGACGAAGGAAGCTCACTATGGCGAGCAGGCGTTTCCTGTCCACCGTGGCCCTCGGGGCCAGTGCGGCCATGATGCTGGCAGCGTGCGGGGGCGGTGACAGCGACACCGACGGTGCCGGCGGATCGACCGCCACCGGCGGCGGGGGCGGCGGCGACGTCACCCTCACGTGGTGGCACAACTCCAACTCCGACCCCGGCAAGGCGTACTACGAGGAGGTCGCGGCCGACTTCGAGGCCGCGAACGAGGGCGTGACCATCGAGATCAGTGCGCTCGCGCACGAGGACATGCTCACGCGGCTCGACGCGGCGTTCCAGACCGGCGACGCGCCGGACGTGTACATGGAGCGTGGCGGCGGCGAGCTCGCCTCCCACGTCGAGGCGGGCCTGACGATGGACCTCAGCGAGGTCGCGGCCGAGGAGATCGAGATGATCGGCCCCTCGGTCGCGGGCTGGCAGTACGAGGACAAGACCTACGCCCTGCCGTTCTCCGTGGGCGTCGTCGGGTTCTGGTACAACACGGCGATGTTCGAGGAGGCCGGCATCACGGAGGCCCCCGAGACGATGGACGACTTCTACGCGGCGATCGACGCGCTCAAGGACTCCGGCGTCGAGCCGATCTCCGTGGGCGCGGGCGACAAGTGGCCCGCAGCCCACTACTGGTACTACTTCGCGGTCCGCGAGTGCAGCGAGGAGACGCTCGTCGCTGCCGGGGAGAGCATGGACTTCTCGGACGAGTGCTTCATCCGCGCCGGTGAGGACCTCGAGGAGCTCGTCGCGGCCGAGCCGTTCAACTCCGGCTTCCTCGGCACCCCGGCCCAGACGGGCGCGACGAGCGCCTCCGGCCTCCTCGCCACCGGCAGGGTCGCCATGGAGCTCGCCGGCCACTGGGAGCCCGGCGTCATGCAGGGCCTGACCGAGGACAACGAGGGTCTCGGCGAGAACACGGGCTGGTTCCCGTTCCCGACGGTCGAGGGCGGCGAGGGCGACCCCGCGGCGCCGCTCGGCGGTGGTGACGCCTGGGCCTGCTCGGCGGACGCCCCGCCCGAGTGCGTCGACTTCATCCGGCACATGCTCAGCGACGAGGTCCAGACCGGCTTCGCCGAGCTCGACATGGGTGTGCCGACCAACCCCAACGCGACCGGGTCGATCACCAACCCGGCGCTCGCCGACCTCGTGACGGTCCGTGACGAGGCCCCCTACGTCCAGCTCTACCTGGACACGCTGTTCGGGGAGAACGTCGGTGGCGCGATGAACGACGCGATCGCCCTCATGTTCGCGGGCCAGGCCACGCCGCAGGACATCGTGGACGCCTCGCAGGCCGCAGCAGACAACGCGTGAGTGACGTGGCAGAGAACGTGACCGCCCCCCGGGCGGATGCGGCCACTGCCACCACACCCCACGGTTCGCGTGCCGCGGGAGGTCGGCGCGGCTCCGGTCCGCTCTCCATGTCCGGGCGCAAGCGGCTCGAGATCGCGTTCTTCGTGGGCCCTGCGCTCGCCCTGTTCGCCGTCTTCGTCGTCGTCCCGGTGGTCCAGGCGGTGCGCTACTCGACGTTCCGCTGGAACGGCTTGGGCCCGCTCGACGACTTCATCGGGTTCCAGAACTACGCGAGCGCCCTGCGCGACAACGTCTTCACCGACGCCGTCATGCACAACCTCACGATCGTCGTCCTGTCGATCCTCATCCAGCTCCCGCTCGGCCTGGCCATCGCGCTCCTGCTCAACCGGGAGATGTGGGGCCGGACGATCATGCGGGTCGTCATCTTCGTGCCGTACGTCCTGGCCGAGGTCGTCGCCGGCGTCATCTGGCTCATGATGCTCCAGCCGGGCGGGCTCGTGGACGCCCTCTTCGACTCCCTCGGGCTCGGCGGGCTCAGCCAGCTGTGGCTCGGCGACCCGGACGTCGCGCTCTACACCGTCATGGTCGTCCTCACGTGGAAGTACCTCGGGCTGGCGATCATCCTCTTCCTCGCCGGCCTCCAGGGCGTCCCGACGGACCTGTACGAGGCAGCCCAGCTCGACGGCGCGTCGTGGTGGCAGGTGCAGCGCCGGATCACGATCCCGCTGCTCGGCCCGACGATCCGCACGTGGGGCTTCCTGTCGATGATCGGGTCGCTCCAGCTCTTCGACATGGTCTGGATCCTCACGAAGGGCGGACCCGCCAACTCGACGATGACGATGGCGACGTACCTCATCAACCAGGGCACGGACCGCAGCCTGTACGGCTACGCGTCCGCGGTGGCGGTGCTCCTCTTCGGGATCTCGCTCGTCATCGCGGCCTTCTACCAGTTCTTCGTCCTGCGCCGGGACAACCCCGACGCCCCCGCCCCGCGGAAGGTGAAGCGATGAGCGCCCCCGTCACCACCCCGGCGCCCGGCCGCCCGGCGGTCCTCGGTACGACGCCCCGCCGGCGCCGCAGCAGCAACGCGTTCCGCGGCGGCAACCCGCTCGTGTACGCCGCGGCGTTCGTCGTCCTCGCCGCGACCCTCGGCCCCGTCATCTACGCGATCCTCGGCGGCTTCCGGTCCACCCCGCAGCTCGCCGCGGACCCGGTGGGCCTGCCCGACCCGTGGGTGCTGACGAACTACACGAACGTCCTCACGTCGGGAGCGTTCTGGCGCTTCGCCCTCAACTCCACCATCGTCGCCCTCGTGACGACGGCCATGGTCGTCGTCTTCGGCGTCATGGCCGCCTACCCGCTCGCGCGCTACCGGTTCCGGGGACGCGAGGCGCTCAACCTCATGTTCACCCTCGGGCTGCTGTTCCCGCTGACGGTGGCGATCATCCCGCTCTTCCTCATGCTGCGGGACATGGGCCTGACGAACACGTTCTGGGGGGTGGCGCTGCCGCAGGCGGCGTTCGCCCTGCCGATGACGATCGTCATCCTGCGTCCGTTCCTCATGGCGCTGCCCAAGGAGCTCGAGGAGGCGGCCATGCTCGACGGCACCTCCCGCATCGGCTTCTTCTGGCGGATACTCATCCCGCTGTCCGGGCCCGCGATGGTGACCGTCGGGGTCCTCGCGTTCGTCGCGTCGTGGAACGCCTACCTCCTGCCCCTGCTCATCCTCAACGACCCGGCCGCGCAGACCCTGCCGCTCGGGGTGGCGAGCTTCTCCAGCCAGTACGCCCAGGACACCGCGGGCGTGCTCGCCTTCACGTCGCTGGCGATGATCCCCGCGCTCGTCTTCTTCCTCGCGATGGAGAAGCGCATCGTCAACGGGCTCCAGGGCGCCGTCAAGGGCTGATCTCGGCCCCGATCACACAGAGAACGAAGGAAGAACCGTGGCAGACGTACAGGTGTGGACCGAGCGCGCAGCCGGGGCCCCGGCGAGCGAGCGCGTCGCCGCGCTCATGGCCGAGATGACGCTCGAGGAGAAGCTCGCGCAGATCGTGGGTCTGTGGGTGGGCGCCGGGGCGGACGGCGAGGTCGTCGCCCCGCTCCAGGACGCCATGCTGGGGGAGACGGCACCGGAGTTCGAGACGTTCGCCACGAACGGGCTCGGCCACCTCACCCGGGTCTTCGGGACCCGGCCGGTCGAGCCCGCCGTCGGGCGCCGCGCCCTGCGGGACGCCCAGCGCTGGCTCGTCACCCGCACCCGCCTCGGCATCCCGGCCATCGCCCACGAGGAGTGCCTCACCGGGCTCGCGGCGTGGAAGGCGACGACCTTCCCGGCGCCGCTGTCGTGGGGCGCGAGCTTCGACGCGGACCTCGTCGAGCAGGTCGGGGCCGCGATCGGGGAGAGCATGGCGCGCCTCGGGGTGCACCAGGGCCTCGCCCCGGTGCTCGACGTCGTCCGCGACGCGCGCTGGGGTCGCGTCGAGGAGTGCATCAGCGAGGACCCCTACCTCGTCGGCACCGTCGGCACCGCCTACGTCCGCGGCATGCAGAGCGCCGGGGTCATCGCGACCCTCAAGCACTTCGTCGGGTACTCCGCCTCGCGCGCCGGGCGCAACCTCGCCCCCGTCAGCGCGGGCCCGCGCGAGGTGGCCGACGTCCTCCTCGTCCCGTTCGAGATGGCCGTGCTCGACGGCGGGGCGCGCTCGGTCATGCACTCCTACACGGACGTCGACGGCATGCCGGCCGCTGCCGACGCGCAGCTGCTCACCGGGCTCCTGCGCGAGCGGTGGGGCTTCGACGGCACGGTCGTCGCCGACTACTTCGGCGTCGCCTTCCTCCACACGCTCCACGCCGTGGCGGAGGACCTCGCCGACGCCGCGCACCAGGCGCTCGCCGCGGGCATCGACGTCGAGCTGCCCACCGGCAACGCCTACCTCGCGCCGCTCACCGCGGCCGTCGAGTCCGGACAGGTCCCCGTCGCGCTCGTGGACCGGGCGCTCGCGCGGGTCCTGCGCGAGAAGGAGGCGCTCGGCCTCCTCGACGACGACTTCTCCGCCGAGCCCGACGGCGACGTCGACCTCGACCCGGCGGAGCACCGGGCGCTCGCCGCCCGCCTCGCGGAGGAGTCGGTCGTGCTCCTCACGAACGACGGGACCCTCCCGCTGCGGGAGCCCGCCCGGGTCGCCGTCGTCGGCCCCAACGCCGACCGCGCCGAGGCGCTGTTCGGCTGCTACTCCTTCGCCAACCACGTCCTCGGGCAGCACCCGGGCACCGAGCTCGGCATCGACGTGCCCACGGTGCTCGACGCGCTGCGCGCCGAGCTCGCCGGCGCCACGGTGACGTACGCGCACGGATGCGCCGTCGACGACGCGGACCGGTCCCGCATCCCGGCGGCGGCCGAGGCGGCCGCGCAGGCCGACGTCGCGGTCGTCGTCGTCGGGGACCAGGCCGGGCTCTTCGGTCGCGGGACGAGCGGGGAGGGCTGCGACCGCGACGACCTCGAGCTGCCCGGCGTCCAGCGCGAGCTCGTCGAGGCGGTCCTCGCGACCGGGACCCCGGTCGTCCTCGTCATGGTGACCGGCCGCCCCTACGCCGTCGACTGGGCGCTCGGGCGGTGCGCCGCCGTCGTCCAGGCGTTCTTCCCGGGCGAGGAGGGTGCCGCGGCGGTGGCGGGCGTCCTGTCCGGGCGCGTCAACCCGTCCGGGCGGCTGCCCGTCACCCTGCCGCGCTCGGCGGGCGCACAGCCCTACTCCTACCTCCATGCCCGGCTCGGCGGCGCGTCGTCCGTGAGCAACGTGCCGACGCTGCCCGCGTTGCCCTTCGGGCACGGGCTGTCGTACACCTCGTTCGCCTACTCGGCCTTCCGCGTGAGCCAGCAGGAGGTCCCCACCGGCGGGTCGATCGGGGTGCGCGTCACGGTGCGCAACGACGGCGACCGGGCGGGCGTCGAGGTCGTCCAGCTCTACGGGCACGACGTCGTCGGCTCGATCACGCGGCCCGTCGCGCAGCTGCTCGCCTACGCGCGGGTCGAGCTCGCGCCGGGGGAGAGCGCCACCGTCGACCTCACCGTGCCGACGACGCGCCTCGCGTTCAGCGACCGGCGGATGCGCCGGGTCGTCGAGCCGGGGGCGGTCGACCTGTGGATCGGGCGCTCGTGCGCTGAGCGGGTGCTCGAGGGGCGCGTCGAGCTCGTCGGCGACGTCCACGAGGTGACCGTCGACGACGAGAGGTGGTCCGACGTCGTCGTCACGCGCTGACCCACCGGGGGGCGGGGGCCGGCGACGGCCCCGCCTCGTCCGGGAATGGGCTCACGCGGTCGTCGTGCATCGCCGTCGTGACCCCCGGAGCGGCGCGCGTCACATCGGCGCGTGACAGAATCCAGTAATCCGGATACTGTCCGATGCATGGCCCTGCCGAAGATCCTCATGTCTCGCGTCGGATACGTCACCGCGCAGCTCGCCGAGATGCTCTCCGGGTACGAGCTCGGCGACCGGATCCCGAATGTCGAGGGACTCACCGCCCAGCTCCACTGCGGCAAGGGCACCGTCCAGGCCGCCTTTGCCGCGCTCGAGCAGGCGGGTGCCCTCGCCCTTCGCTCGCGCGGGCACCTCGGGACGTTCATCGACGCCATCGACCACCCGCTCCTGTGGGAGCTCGCCGGCCATCGCACCGTCACCATCGCCATGCCGCTTCCGTACTCGCGACGCTACGAGGGACTCGCGACGGGCCTGCACGCGACGTTCCGGGACCACAGCATCCCGATGTCGCTCATGTTCATGCGCGGCTCCGTCGAGCGGGTCGGGGCGCTGCGGGAGGATCGCACGGACCTCGTCGTCCTCTCGGCACTCGCCGCCTCGTACGAGCCGGACGTCGAGGTCGTCCATGACTTCGGGCCGGAGACCTACGTGCACTCGCACTGCGTCATCGTCAGCGAGGGGCGCGACCCGCAGGACCCCACGCTGCGCGTCGCGGTCGACCGCTCGTCCGCGGACCTTCTCGCGCTCGTCGAGCAGGTCTTCGGCGAGCTGCCCCCCGAGCGCCTCGTCGAGGTCTCCTACAACCAGCTCGACCACGCGTTCCACTCCGGCGCTATCGACGCGACCGTGTGGAACGCCGACGAGGTCCGGGCGCACATCACCGCGCCCATCGACGTCCACCCGCTCCCGCAGGCGGCGGGCATCGACAACACACGCGCCGTCGTCGTGCGGATGCGCAAGGAGCAGCCCGTCGCCGTCGGCGTCCGGGAAGCCCTGACCGACCCCGCCGTCACGGCGATCGCCGCGGGCGTGGTCGACGGCCGCACCACGCCCACCTACTAGGAGAACCATGGACCCGACCCTCCGCCAGCGCCTCGAGCTCTTCCGCACGATGGACGAGGTCCCCGCCGGCGTCGTCGACCTCGTCGAGGACGAGCTCGTCCGCGTGGACCCGGCGGGCCGCCTCAGCGACGACAGCGCCGGGATGTTCGTCTCGCACGCCGTCATGGCGTTCAGCCGGCTCCTCGGCGACGAGGACCCGGTTGACGCCCCGAGCGACGCCGTCTTCGACCAGGTCCTCACGGAGGACCCGACGGCCTTGGCGCGGGCCGGCGCACTCGCCGAGCGGGCGCGCCAGCGCCTCGGCCGCGCCCTGCCCGACGCCGAGGTGAAGTACCTCACCATCCACCTCGCCGTGCTCGCACAGCATCTTTCAAAGGAGAACTGATGAGAATCATCGCCGGAGGTGTCGGCAAGTCCCAGGTCGCCGACGTCCTCAAGACCCTTGTCCGGCCCACAGACGTCGTCGTCGTGGGGAGCGACATGGACGCCGCGATCAAGCTGAAGACGGGGCAAGCCGACTACTACCTCGGTACGTGCCACACGGGCGCCGGCGCGAGCCTCGGCGTCCTCGTCGGGATGCTGGGCGGCGACAAGTGCCACACCTTCGCCCGTCACGTCCCCACGGCGGAGGGCGTCGACGCGGCGCTCGCAGCCGGCAAGGTCGCCTTCGGCTTCTCCGTCGACCAGATCGCCGAGGCCGTTCCGGTCCTGTGGGACGCCCTCATGCGTAAGGAATCGGACTCGTGATCACCCCCGTCCTCTCCGCCGTTGCCGACGCGGGCGGCAGCGTCAGCTTCGCCACGTGGCAGTCCGTCATCGTCATGGTGACGACCGCCTTCGCCGCGGTCATCGCCCACTACGGGCTCGCAGTCTTCAACGACGGCGCCCGCCCCTTCATGCTCGACTTCATCCGCGGCAACACGAGCCGGATGGCGACGGCGACGATCGTCTTCGGCCTCTCCGCGGGCTTCATCTTCGGCCTCGGCGCGCCCATGGCGCTCTCGACCGGCGTCCTCAACCCGTGGCTCATCTTCCTGCCTGCCGAGATCCTCGGCCTGCTCGCGCCGTGGCGGTGGCTCGCCGGTGCCGCCGGGCTCGCGTGGGGCGCGGTGTGCGCCTACGGACTCTCCGCAGTCAACAGCGCCGCCCAGCAGCTCCCGGTCGACTTCATCACGGCGCTCCAGCAGATCGGCACGCCGATCCTGTGGCTCTTCGCCATGTTCCCCGTCATCGCCGTGGCGCGGCAGTTCGGGCGCACCAGGGGCCTCATCACGTTCGGCGCCGAGGCTGCCGTCATCGTCGCCTCCACCGTCCTCTTCCCGAGCATGTTCGCCGGCTCCCTCGCCATGGCGATCGGCGTCATCCTCCTGCTCGTCTTCGCCCTGACGAAGGACCGCTCCGACAAGCGGGTGGAGGTCGCAGCGCTGGCCGGCATGGACGAGGCGACCCGCGTCGAGGTGGCCGCCGCCAAGGCCTCCTCCGAGGAGGCTGTCAACCAGCTCTTCGGCCCGAACGCTGAGCGGCTGCGCAAGAACGTGCCCTGGCTCGCGATCCTCGGCGGACTCGTCGCGGCGCTGTCGGCGACGCACATCTTCGCGGGCGGGGAGGCGACGAGCTTCCTCATCGCCGACGGCAACATCGTCGAGGCCGCCCAGGTCGACTTCTATCGGGCGTTCGGGTTCATCCCCCTCATCGCCACGACGGCGCTCGCCTCAGGTGCGTACGCCCTAGCCGGTTTCACGTTCGTCTACCCGGCGGGATACCTCCTCGGGCACGTCATCGACAACCCCGCCGTCGCGCTGGCTGTGGCGTTCGTCGTCGGCGCCCTCATCTTCTGGGCCGAGGTCATCGCCCTGAGCGCCCTCGGGAAGTGGCTGCAGCGCTGGCCCTCCGTGCGTGACTCGGCCGACCACATCCGCAACGCCATCCACGAGTCCCTCCAGGTCGCGATCCTCGTCGGCTCCCTCATGGCGGCCCTCGCCATGGGTGGTGGCCTCGGCATCTTCATCGTCGGCGGGCTCTACCTGCTCAACGACGCGATCGGCCGCCCCGTCGTGCGGATGGCCGCCGGACCCGCCGCCGTCATCGTCGGCGGCATCGTGCTCAACCTGCTCTACCTCGTGGGGCTGTTCACCCCCGTTGCCGGCTGAGCGGGGGGCGCATCATGACGATCCAGACCGTCGACGGCCCGCTCTCGCCGGAGGAGGTCGACGGCGTCGTGCTCCCGCACGAGCACCTCGCCATCGACCTGCGTACCGAGACCGACCGGGCCGGCGTGCTCGACCACCCCGACCTCGTGAGCACAGAGCTTGCCGCAGCGAGGGAGCACGAGGGCCTGGCGCTCGTCGTCGACCAGACGTGCCGTGGCATGGGCCGCGACGTCGGGGCGCTGCGCACGATCGCGCAGCGCTCCGGCGTCGCGGTGGTGGCCAGCACCGGGTGGTACTACGAGCGCTTCCACCCGGAGCGCGAGCCGGGGGACGACGTCGGCGCCGCGACCGAGCTCCTCGTGGCCGACCTCACCGTGGGCCTGGACGGCACGGACGCCCTCGCCGGCGTCATCGGCGAGGTGGGCACGCACGGCGACGAGCCGTCCACCGCGGAGCGGGTGAGCCTGCTCGCTGCGGGCCGCGCGGCCGTCGCGACGGGCCGCCCGGTGTCCACGCACGCCCATCTTGGTCGCGGAGCGCTCGCCCAGCTCGACCTGCTCCTCGGCACTGGGGTCGAACCCCAGCGGATCAGCATCGGCCACCAGGACCTCACGGACGCCACTGCCCAGCACGTGGCCCTCGCCGAGGCCGGGGCGTACGTCGCGTTCGACACGGCGGGCAAGGACTCCTACCAGCCGGACGGCGTGCGCCTGCGGCTCGTCCTCGCGCTCCTCGAGCGCGGCCTCGGTCGCCACGTGCTCCTCAGCAACGACATCTCGCGCCACGGCTACCTCACCGCCCACGGCGGTCAGGGCTTCCGGCACGTCCTCGGCCCGTTCGCCGCCCGGCTGCGGGCGGCGGGCGTGGACGAGACCACCCTCGGCGACCTCTACCGCGCCAACGCGCTGCGCTGGCTCAGCGGGCGCGACCACGTCGGGACGCCGCCCACCGGTGGCGCTACGCACACGAAAGGACTGACGGCATGACGCCGAGCACCGCGGGGCGCCCCACCCTGCCGGCCACTACCCCGCTCCCCGCGCTGGACACCGCTGGCGCTTTCGCCCTGCAGCAGCGGCTCGTCGCGGCGACGTGCGCGTCGCTGCCCGGGGAGGCCCTGTTCCGGGCGGACGTCGGCGTCGTCCCCGGTCTCGGTCGGCCCGAGACCACCGCCCGGGTGGAGCGGGTCCTCGCCGAGGCGCTCGGCGCCGAGGACGCGTGCCTCGTCCAAGGGGCCGGCACCGGCGCGATCCGCGCCGCGCTCTCGGCGGGCCCCTGGCGCGAGGGCGAGCGCAGGCTGCTCCTCCACGACGCCCCCGACTACTCGACGACGGCGACGACGTTCCGCGACGCCCTCGTCGAGCCGGTCCGCGTCGACATGGACGACGCGGACGCGATCGCCGCCGCGCTCGCCGATCCGGCGAGCCCCCGGTGGGTGTACGTCCAGCACACCCGGCAGCGACTCTCCGACGCGTTCAACCCCATGGACGTCGTCGCGCTCGCTCGCGAGCACGGCCGCCGGGTCGTCGTCGACGAGAACTACGCCGTCGTACGCACACCGGGGATCGGCGTCGAGCACGGCGCGGCCGCGTCGGCCTTCTCGCTCTTCAAGCTCCACGGCCCGGAGGGCGTCGGCGTCGTCCTCGGGGATGCCGACGTCGTCGCCGCCGCGCACGCGGCCAACTACTCCGGCGGCGGCCAGGTCCAGGGCCACCAGGCGATCGCGGCGCTCCAGGCCCTCGTCTCGGCGCCCCTCAACTGGGCGCGCCAGTCGGAGGAGGTCTACCGCCTAGCGGAGGCCCTCAGGGCTGGGGCCGTTCCCGGCATCGCCGACGCCGCCGTCGCCAACGTCCAGGACCTGTGCGTCGTCGCCCTCCTCGAGACCCCCACCGCCGACGACGTCCGGCGCCGCGCCGCGGAGAACGGTGCCGCTCCGTACCCCGTCGGCTCGAACTCGCGGTACGAGATCGCGCCGATGGTGTACCGGATGTCCTCCTCCACGCTCGAGGCCCAGCCTGAGCTGCGCGACTGGACCCTCCGGATCAACCCCATGCGCGCGAGCGCGGACCTCGTCGTCGACATCCTCCGCCGGTCTCTCGCGGCCTGAAAGGCTCCCGTGTTCCTCGAAACGACCCAGCACCGTAACCCCGCGCTCATCGACGTGGCGCACGAGCTCCATGCCCGCGGGCAGATCGACCCCGACACCTACGTCATCGACCGCGACACGGTCGCGGAGAACGCCCGGGCGATCGCGGGCACGGCGGCTGCGCACGGCGTCGTGCCGTGGTTCGTCGTCAAGCAGATCGGGCGCAACCCCCTCCTCGCAGCGACGATCGCGGAAGCCATCCCGCGCGCCGCGGCGATCGACGTCCGCGAGGTGTCCGGTCTCCTCCGCGCAGGCGCCCGCCTCGGCAACGTCGGCCACCTCGTCCAGATCCCGCGCCGCTCGCTGCCCCGCGTCCTGTCCGCCCGCCCCGCGTACGCGACCGTCTACGACGTCGCCAACCTCGAGGCGGTCGACGCCGCCGCAGCCGAGCTCGGGACCGTCCAGGACGTCATCCTCCGGATCGCGGGCGACCCGGAGACGACGTACCCCGGCCAGGAGGGCGGCATCGAGGCGGCGGACGTGCTGGCCGTGCTCGAGCGTGCGTCCCGGCTCGCCCACGTGCGGGTCGCCGGTGTCACCGGGTTCCCGTGCGTCCTCTTCGACGCGCGCACAGGCGTCACAACGCTCACCCCGACGTTCGACCGGGTCATGGCGGCGGCAGAGGTCATGCGCGCCTACGGGGTCGAGCCCGTCGTGAGCCTGCCGAGCCACTCGAGCTGCTCGACGATCCCCCTCCTGGCCGCGGCCGGCGCGACGCACGTCGAGCCGGGGCACGCCCTCACGGGGACCACTCCCGAGCACGTGGTCCGAGACGACCTCGAGGAGCGGCCGGCGCTCGTCTACGTCTCCGAGGTGGCGCAGGTCGGGCCGCGGGCGGCGCTGTTCGGCGGCGGCTTCTACGCCCGCGGGCGCGCGAGGAACGTGCTCGTCGGCTCCGGCGACCGCGCCCGCCGCGGCCACCTCGCCACAGCCCCCGGGGAGAACATCGACTACTACAGGCGCTTCGACCTCGACTCAGGGTCTGAGCCGGCCGTGCTGGGCGAGGTCGCCCTCATGGCGTTCCGCACGCAGATCTTCGTCACCCGCTCGCGGGTGGCCGTGGTCTCGGGAATCGCCAGCGGCCGGCCGGTGGTCGACGGCATCTTCGACTCGCTCGGCAACGCGGTCCCGGAGGAGACGGTATGACCGCGACGGTGCTCGTCCTCGACGGGTTCGGCATCGGGGCGATGGGGGACGCCGGCATGCTGCGGACCGAGGACGCCCGGGCGGACACCCTCGGGTCCCTGGTGCGTTGGGCGCGGGAGACGCGTGGGCGCGAGCTGGACGTCCGGCACCTTGCCGGCCTGGGCCTCGCCGCCCTGCGGCCCGACCTAGGGCTAGCCATCGAGACCGCCGGCGTGCGGGCCACCGCCCGCCGCAGCGCACTCGGCTACCCCGGCGCGGACACCTTCGCCGGGCACCAGACGATGATGGGCGCGGACATGTCCCGCGTCGTTGTCTGCCCCTTGAGCCAGCGCATCGACGAGGTGCGCGCCGCCCTCGAGGAGGCGGGGCACCGGACGGCGCTCCTCGACGGGAAGCCGGTCATCGTCGTCGACGACGCGATGCTCGTCCACGACAATCTCGAGGCGGACCCGGGCCTCAACTGGAACGTCTCGGCGCGGCTCGAGCTCGTACCGTGGGAGCAGATCCTCGCCGCCGCGGAAGCAGTGCGCGCTGTCGCGCCCGTCGCGCGGGTCATCGCCGTCGGTGGGCGCTCCGACCGGCCCCTCACGGAGTCCGTGCGGCCGGGGGACTTCGGCACGATCGGCATGGACACCCCGGCCAGCGGGTTCTACCGCAACGGCGGGCTCCAGGTGCAGCACCTCGGCGCGGACATCGACCACAGCCGCCAGCTGCCCGAGCTTGCGGCGCGGGCGGGGCTGCCGGTCACGCTCGTCGGCAAGGCCGCGGACATCCTCGTCACCGACGCGGAGGTGACCCGCCTGCCCGGTGTCGAGACGGAGGAGATCCTCACCGACACGCTGCGGGCGGCCACCGGCGGGGGCCTCGTCGTGTCGAACGTCCAGCAGACCGACCTCGCGGGCCACCAGCAGGACCCCGGCCGCTTCGTCACCATGCTCGAGATGGTCGATGCGGCGGTCCCCGAGCTCGTCGCGTCCCTGCGGGACCCCGGTGACCTCCTCGTCGTCGTCGCGGACCACGGCAACGACCCGCTCATCGGGCACGGCTACCACACGCGCGAGTACGTGCCGGTCCTCGCCGTCACCCCCGGGCGGGCGGCCACGGGGGTCGGCGAGGTCCTCACCTCCCTGGCCGACGTCGGTGCGTCCGTCGCGGCCGCGCTCGGACTGGACCCGACGGCCCTCGGCAACGGTCGCCCGACGGACCTCATGGTCGCCGGACGGCCGTAGCGGGCCGGTCCGGTGTCCGGGGTGCGACGGTGGGCCACGGTGGGCCGCCCGGTGGTCGTGTCGTGGAGGCGGGCGCCCCGGGGCCCGGACAGCGGTCGTCGGCCGCCCGACTCGCAGGCAGAGCCACTCAGTCGCCGTAGACGATCTCCACGCGGCGGTTCGCGGCGTACGTGCTCGGGTCGTCCGGGTTTTCCTGCACGGCCGGCTCGGCGTCCGCGAAGCCCGCGACCTCGAGCGCGAGGTCGGGCCGCGCGGCGGCGACGACGTCGGCCACGGCCTGCGCGCGGTTGCGCGAGAGCTCGTCGTTGGGGATCGGTCCGACGAGCGAGTCGGTGTGCCCGTGCACCTGGACGGCGGCGCCCTCGGGCACGTCGGCGAGGAGCTCGGCGATGCGCGGGGCGGCGCTGGCCGGCAGGTCGTAGCTCTGCGAGGCGAAGAGGATGTCGGTGGCGAGGGAGATCGTCGTCTCCGTGCCCTCGGTCTCGACGGTCTCGAGCGAGCGCACGCTGCCCGCTACCTGCCACTGCTGCACCGAGCCGGCGGGGTCCCAGGCGTGCACCGCGGCCGCGAGCTGGTCGGCGGTGGGGGCGGGCAGGTCGTCGGGGGACTCCGCTGCGGCGCCCAGGGCGGTCGCACCGGTCATCGCGACGGCGGCGGCGAGGGCAGCGGCGGCGGCCCGTGGCCGGCGGGAGGCGGGGTGGCTCACGGGACCGGGATGCCGGTGTACTCGGGCAGCGAGTCGCGCAGCCGCAGGTCGAAGGTGTCGATGTCGTCCTCGGGCGCCGCGTACACGCCCCACCAGACGACCTGCTCGCCGTTGACGGCCTCGAGCTCGACGGTGCTCGCAGTCCAGTCGAACGCCATGTTGCTGACGGGGGAGTACTCCTTGAGGTTCTCCCGGTCCACGAGGACGGGGCGGAACTTCATGGCGTTGTTCGGGTACATGTCGTACACGGCGACCGGCTCGTCGTCCTCGACGGAGGCGAAGTTCGGGGTGAACACGAGGCGCAGAGTCATGACGTCACCCTCGACCTCGAGAGGCAGGACGCCGACCGTCACCTCGTCCTCCGTGCCGGGGAGGATGTAGGAAACCTCGGCGAGGACGTCGTCGGGATCGATGTCGCGGGCCGCCGCGCCGCTCGCGCCGGGAGCGTCGTCGCCGGACGGGTCGTCCGCCGTTGGCTTCCCGCTCGAGTCCTCGGCCGTCGTCGCCTGCTCCGCGGTCGAGGCGTCGTCGGAGGCGTCGTCCCCGCTGCACCCGCCCAGCACGAGGGCCAGTGCCGCGGCGCCCGCCGCCACGGCAGGTCGTGCCCGTCTCGCGCCGCTCGGTCGTGTCCGTCTCATCGCCGTCTCCTCGGTAGGTCGGCTCAGGCTAGCGGCCAGGCGTCCGACGGCGGTGCTGTTGATCGCTATTTCGCCGTGCGCCCGCCGCGCAACTGCCGGGCAGCCTGCTTGCGCCCGCCCGCCGCCCGCCGCCCGCCCGCTGTGCGCCCGGCGCGGCGCGCCACGGCAGAGCACCGGTTACGACGATGCCCCGAGTAGGATTCGAAGCGATTACCCGGGTATGAACGGCGTGTCGCCGAATGTCATCGATTGTCCCTCTGACCTGGGCAGATACCGCGTTTTCCGCGTTCTGACGACCCCCGAGTTACGTGCCGTGTATCGTTCGCTGCGACACGTGTGCGACACGTATGCGACACGTATGCGACACGGCGGGGGCCGAGATGGCAGGCAAGCGGGCGGGGTTCGGACAGATCACGAAGCTGCCCTCAGGTCGGTACCGAGCCCGGTACCAGGTGCCCGACGCCTTCCCCCGGCAGTACGTCAACGGGCCGACGACGTTCGCGCGCAAGGTCGACGCCCAGGACTGGCTCGCCGCCCAACGCACCCTCATCGTCCAAGGTCTCCTCCGACCGGCGACGATCGCCTCCCGGGTGACTCTCGCCGAGTACGCCGAGCGCTGGCTCGTCAGCAGGCGCAACTCCAAGGGCGAACCGCTGCGCCCCACGACCGCGCACGTCTACCGCCACTACCTCGACCGGCACATCCTCCCGGCCCTCGGGCCAAGACCACTGCCGCAGATCACGCGGGAAGAGGTCGAGCGCTGGTTCGCCGGCCTCCTGCCGCATCGCCCCACGCTCCGTGCACGCACGTACGCGCTCCTGAAGACTATGCTCAACAGCGCCGTCGACGACGGCCTGGTCCCGACGAACCCATGCCGGATCCGAGGAGGCAGCGGCAGCCGGGCCGTCGTCCAGCCGGTCGTCCTCAACCCGGCCGAGGTCCGCGCCCTTGCCGAGGAGATGCCGGACCACCTGCGGTTGAGCATCTACCTCGGCGCCTGGTGCCAGCTCCGCTCCGGCGAGCTCCTCGAGCTGAGACGCGGCGACATCGGCGAAAGGTCCGTGCAGATCAGCAGGGGAGTGACGTGGGTCAACTCCCAGCCGATCGTCGGACCACCAAAGACGGACGCCGGCGTCCGCGCCGTGGCCATCCCTCCGCACATCCGACCCGCCATCGACGAACACCTCGCTACCTATGCGAACCCGGGCAGCCACGGGCTGCTGTTCCCCGCGCGCGCCGGCATCGACCGGCAGATCTACAGCCCCACGTTCGCCGACACGTTCAAGCGAGCAGCAATACGCGCCGGGCTCCCCGAGTCACTCCGCTTCCACCATCTGCGGCACACCGGGCTGACCATGCTGGCGCAGGCAGGCGCAACGCTGGCCGAGCTCCAGGCTCGAGCCGGACACGCCACACCCGGTATCGCCATGCGCTACCAGCACGCTGTGGCGGCACGTGATGAGCAGATGGCCGACGCGCTCTCGGCTCTGGCCGAGGCGTAGGACCTGGTTCGCGTCCGCTGCGCATGGAAGTCAACTCGGTAGACCACCACGATGTCGTCGCAGAACTCCTTGGGATGGGTCTGGGCACGGCCGATTCGTCAGGAGCGACTAAGGCATCAACGTCGCCCGGTGACCGTCGAACGCCCCATGCGGCAAGAGGGCCTGCGCGGGATCGCGCGGGAAAAGACCCGTAAAGCCACCATCGGCGACGGTGCCCAGACCGAACGACCAGAGGATTGGGACTGCTGCACGAACAGGTGCCAGTGGTTTCATTCGGTGGGGATCACGGTGTGAGGCCGCCGGCGGCGAGGAGCATGCGGAGGATAGTTGTGCCGGGTTGCGGTAGCCGCGGGTGAGGCAGCGATGGAGTTCGATGATTCGTTGATGGCTTCGGTGCCGCCGTCGGAGGAGCGGTGGGTGGTGAAGTAGGCCAAGAATGAGCCGCACCACAGAACCGAAGCCTCCCGGCAGGTCAGGGCGTCAAGGTAGCCTTTTCAAGGCGCCGGGCTGTTGTCCTCGTCGAATCGGGCCCAGAAGCCATTCCGAACGTGCACGCGTTGAGACGGGTCAGACAGCGGCTGACCCACGATCGCTTCGACAGTGTCAAGCAGCTCGGTGTCATACCGACCAGGGATGGAACGGACGATGTCACCGTTCGTCGTTCGCCAAGTGCTCGATGCCACCTCGTTGCGTACAGCGGTCCACTCAGCTCCATACTGTTCGCTCAAGGCGTCGTAAGCGGCACGTCCCGCCTCCCGCAATTGGGCCGAGCTCCATGGGACTATCTCGGTGGCCATGTTTGCCGTTTCAAGTTCAACTGTTGCCCCGAGAACACGATGACGAAAGGCGTCGAGTTGGCTTTCGGATGTCAACGGGACTGGAATGGGAACGTCGTCAACGACGCTCTTTCCAGTCTCGTCCGCTACGAACGTCGCCGCCCAGTGCGCAGGCAGCACCTTCCAGTGGTCGACAACTCGCAGAAGTCGACCGGAAATCTGGTGCTGCTGCTCACGGTCGGCGACACCCCACACGTGGATCAGCAGCCCGTGCTGACCTGCGATGTCGAGTTCCTCCTCCATGTCCTGATCCCCGGTGAGGATTATTAGATCGTTCACAGCCTTGTTCTGCGCCAGAGCAAGGATGTCGCGTTGAATGAGGCGGTCCACGCCTTTCTGCCTGCCATTGCTCATACTGCCCACACGTAATTTGACTCGCGGTGCCCGGCCCACAGCGCGCTGCTGGATATTCGGGATCCGATCAGGCGCGCCGTCGTACCAGTAGGTGCGCAGAATGCGCATGTCATCGCCCTCGGCCTCTTCAACGAGCGCCTCTACCAGAGGTACACCGTAACCGTTGAGCGAGACGTCACTGCGGTGTTGCTTCCCGACCGCCTTCGCCACCTGCTTCCAGACGTAGCCGGCGTCGATCAAAATCGCCGCTGTGCGCTTGGCCACTTCGCCCCCCCGTTGGAGATGTCACGCGCGCGGCGGATGATCCGTCGCGCAGTGCTACTGAACAGCCAGGCGAGCATCCTCCCGCCTCACCGGCAACGGTGTATCGGGAATGGAGGTGGGCATGCCGATCGAGCTGCCACGTTCTCACCACGCGTTGGCACTCCTCAGCATCGCCCTGGCGGCTCGCTACGAATCTTCAGGCACGCGACTTATGCGGCTCGCGTCGTGATGGGTGCGGCAACGCTGGCAGGTCGCGCCAGGCAGGGCCGCCGATCGCGGAGACACCCCAGCATGGGCGCCGGAGGTCCCCAGTCACGGCCGCAGCCGCCCAGGCCGGCAGCCGGTGTCTTCGGCAACCGGGTCATCGCCGCCGCAATGATCGATCGCATCTGAGACCGCGGCGTCGACGCCCTGCGCAGTGTCAAAGCCGGGGAGGAATCCCTACACTAAAACCGTTGGCTCCCGGCACAGCACGGCGACGCCGACCTCATCCAGGTTCTGGGTGGCCAACATCTCGGTCAGAGCCACACGCACGAGCTCAAGGAACTGTGTCCGGGCCGAGACTGTCGAGCGCGACGAGGTAGGTGTGACAGGAATCCGCCCCAGCACAGCGGGGCCAGATGGGGTTGTCATTCCTACCTTTGGCGGCACCTTGTCAGAAGTTGGTCGGCGAGATACCCGCATCGAGCTGCTAGAGGTGATCACATACGGCACACGTTGCGTCGAGGAGGTTGAGATCGTCCTAACCCCCCAACGCGACGGCCCCCTACGCTTCGAAGCCCGCCTGCCCGGCCTCCCGGACAAGGCGCCAGTTGAGTCCGCGATGGTCCGGCAGGAGTGACGAGGAAGGTCGAGCAGGGTCGTCTCTGTTCGGTTCCGCAGGTGTCCTCCACAGTCTGGAGACCCGCGACGTCGCTCGGCTGGTGCATGAGGGTGCACCCAAAGGTGCGGCGCGAGTCGGACTACTGCAGCCGGACTTCCGCTTGGACCTCGGCGAGTGTTTCGATGTCCAGGGCGGCAAAGAGTTCGCCATAGATGGGTGCGTGATCGCGGTCCCGCTCTAGCACGACGGCTAGCGCGTAACGATCTATGGATTCAGGGGGGCGCCATCGGTTCAAGCTTTGCACGGCGATGACGTACTCCTCCCCGTCCGAGCGATCGAGTCGCGTCTTTCGCAGTGCGGTGCCGTACAGGTGAGCGCCGCGGCTCCGAAACTTCGGCACCGGCTGCAGTTCCAACTGGAACTGAGCAATCGCCGCTGGTCCAGTCACCCGGGCGTCGTCGGGGGAATCGTCCTCGGCAACCTCCTGCGCACTGACTGGCGCCTGGCGCTCTGCGAGATAGGCGTCGGCGACTGCGTTGACCGTTACTCCGCGGTACACGTGAACTTGCATCCTCGAGCCGAGGTAGTTCAGCCGTGTAGACCGCGTCTCGGGGTCGAAAGCGACGGCGACAGTCACGCGGCGCCAGCCGCTGGAATCGAAGAAGCTTGACGGAATGGGGACTACGTATAAATGGACGTTATCGACCTGGAGCGACTCCTCCGCGACAAGCACCGCGCGGTGGTCGCTGGAGTGTGCGGCACGCTCGGCGTCAGCCCGGCCGTACCCGTTGAGGCGACGCTGCTGCTCCGCGCTGGATGCGTTGGCGGGAAGCAGGTATGGGCCCAGGGGGTGGATCGAGGAGAGCACGAGTGCTCGTACCCCTCGTGAGGACAGCCCGGGATTCGCCCCGAGCGCGCGGGCGGCGATGTAACTAACCAGCGGAGCGGCATAACTAGTCCCGACATCGACCGAGAGAACCTTGTCGGGATCAGTTCCGTTGGCACCGAGGACGCCGGTGGACACCGACAGACGCGGGTACCGATCAGCATCGATATGGACGAGGTGGCCGCCGGGCGCGGCAAGCTCCGGCTTAATCATGTTCGACGCTCCTGGGCCCCTACGGGTCAGCGGTGACGGCACGTTAGCCGCGCCGAAAGGGCGAGCGTCGATGTTGGTGCGAGCTTCTCGGGCGCCTTGCCCATCATCGCTCCCGAGCGCACCGACGGTGAGTGCGAGCGCGCTGGTCGCGGGGTCCAACATCCCGGTGTCGTCGAAGTCGAGGAGTCTGGCGGTGAAGTCGTAGTTCTGTGTTTCAATGTCGTGGATATGCGCGGTGGTGTTACCCGTACTTATGACCACTACTAGGTCGAGTCGCCGGATGACTTCGTCGATCGCCGCGGCCAGCGGTGTAGGGCGGGCTGGCACATATGGTCGCCTCGGGTCGCCGATCGATAGGTTGATGATGCGTGCACCTTCCGCGGCAGCGGTCTCAAGTGCCCACAGCAGGTCGTTCTCCCACAACTCGGTCTGCGGGAACTCGTTGTTGTCGGCGAGGACTCTCACGCTGAGCAATCGGCCCGCAGGCGTGACAGGCTCACTGGGGCGGTCCAGTAGCGGTTCAAGACTGCCGTATAGCGCCAGACTGGCCACGAACGTGCCGTGGCCGCTGCCGTCGCGTTCCGCTTCAAGGCTTTGGACCGCGAAAGATCCCACGAACGCCGGACTCAGAAGTGGGTGCGACGACCGCACACCGCTGTCGACTATTGCGATCAGTGGGGAGTCGCGGGCCGGCGCCAGCGCTAGCGGTAACAGGTCGGCGCCTCCGCGAATCGCTTCTGCGTGCGTCCTCGCCGGTCGCGGAAGGCGATCGACCCGGCGCACGTCAGGAAGTTGCACGAGTTCGCTGGCCAGCGACGCCGTGACGTCGACACGGATCAGCGACAGGCCGCTGCGGTGTCGCAAGGTCTTGTCGAGCACCGAGCCACCACCCGCCTTCACAGCGGCCATCGTGCGCTCCTGACGCAGCCGCGCGTCCTTCTCGTCCTCTGGGCACCAGCACTGCAAGTCGAGCGTAAGCGTCTCGGTCATACTCCCCGATGCGATCGCTTCTTTCGCCGCGGGAGTTAGGACCTCGTCCATGCTGAGCGCACGAACGTGTTCGATCACATCGAACAGTCCCTGGTGCGGGGCGGGCCGTGGCGGAGCATCCGCTTCTCCGTTGTCAACGGTCCCCTCTGCCGAGGGGTCCCCGTCGGTGGCGGCAACGGCCGGGCGGGGGCCGGTCTGGTATTGGTCGAGGCGCTCAATCAGCCCGGCCATCCCGGGATCTCCAGGGGCGGTGACGACAACGCGATCCGTAAACCACTCGAGGACTGTCAGGCCCGCGCCGCTCAACCGGCTCTCATCCGGCGGAGCGGAGAACTCGAACACTGCCACGTTCTCAGGGCTGACACCTAGGACGTTCCTACGACTAGCGTGAATGGCCCGCAACTGCGTGAGGTCATCCCGCAATGTCCTAGCGTGCTTGGGCTGGTCGGGATGGCGCACCGTCGGCGCGAACGTGAGTCCCTTCATCGCCCGCGGTCCGGACGGGACCTGCCGGGTGAGCCGGAGATGTGAGTGCGCGGTCTCAGGAAATTCGAAGGTTGCCTGCGTCACAGGAAGAATGTATGCCCAAACCCGGGTAGCGGGACGGGGGACTCGCTATAGGACCTGTGAGCTACTTGCGTCTTCCTGGCGGTGAGATGCCTGCACTGCCTTCTGCCGCGCTCGGAGCCGCACGATCGACACTTCAATCTGCGCGTCTGAGACCTGAGTCGACCCCTCGATAACGGAGCGGCGCAGAGCATCGAGGCAGATCAGCTCAACTTCGGCTGCCGACGAGCCCCGTAGGCGTCGGGACCAAGCAGTGAGGTCGAGTCCCTCCGCACGGCCGTTCAGGCGCAGAGCGAGAAGCCGCCGAATCGTTGCTAGGGAGGGATGTGACAGTCGGATCACTTCGTCGAAGCGACGCCAAACCGCGGAGTCCATCATCTGAGGATGGTTAGTAGTCGCAACCACGAGCGATTCTCCGCGCACTTCTTCGAGCGCTTGCAGCACCGTCGCCACTACGCGACGTAACTCACCGTGATCCCCAGGAGTGGCGCGCTCGGATGCGAGGGCGTCGAACTCGTCAAGCACCAGCACGCAGGGGGTTGACTCCGCGAAGCGGACGACCGCTTCGATGTTGCGAGCGGTTTCTCCAAGGTACGACGACGTCAGTGCAGCCAAGTTGGCAGACGCGACAGGGAGGCCCAACTGCGCTGCGATCGCGTGAGCGGCCGCCGTCTTCCCGGAACCCGACGGGCCGACAAGCAGCACCCGTTGGCGAGGCCGCAGGCCGTGCGCGACTAGCAGCGACCGACGTTCGTTCTCCTGCACCAGGTCGTCCAACGCGCTGGCTACGTCGTCCGAGTACGCTAAGTCGGCGAACGACCACCGCGCCTTGAGCAGACTCAGCAGAGGGCGTTCATCACGCCCCTTCGGCACAGGCCGCAACGACAATGATTCGCGAGCGCCAGGCTGACGGGAGTCGCTAAGCGCATCCTCCAACTCTGTCGCCAGGAGGCGGTGGCCCTTGCGACGCTCGTCTTCGATGACTGAACGAGCGGCGATTAGGAAGGCGGAGTCGCTCCCTGAGGCCCACGAGGCGAACAGGGATCTCAGCAGCGAACTTCGTGCCACATCCCGCCTCTCTACGCACTCTTCAACCCTGAAGTGGGGCCGCATCCATCAGACTAAGGTGTCTGGCAGCGCGGTCCGCTATCGAAGTGCCCGCGTGGACACCGAGGCCCTCGATGCCGTCGACTGTGCCGCTATGGAGCGGCTTGTTCCGAGGAGCACCTTCGTCACCGGGGTGCCGCGGGCATCGGCGCTCATCGCGACGGGGTGCTTGAGGCGAGTGAGTCGACGTAGGCGGTCAGGTCCGTCCGGCGGATCCGGCGCAGTCGGCCGGCGAGCTTGACCGACGGAAGCGCGCCGGAGGTGAGGAGGGCGTAGACGGTGTCGCGGCCGCACCCGAGCTCGGCGGCGACTTCGGCGACGGACAGGAGCAGGCGCGGCGGTGCGGCGGCTGCAGGGCCGGCGGCGGTCATCTGGGTCTCCTTGGTCATTGGGCCAGCGGGACAACGGCTGGCGGCTCGGTCGGTCGGGCGGGTCGCGCGGTGCTGCGGGCGATCGTGTCCTGGGCGGAGCGGACCGTCCGTGTCGCCTCGCGCTCAGAGAGGCCGGCGCTGACGGCGGCTCCGATGAGCGGAGTGAGGTCGTGGGCGTCGGCCTCGACCGCGCGGCACGTGGCCCAGAAGAGCGCGTTGTCGCGGTTGCCCTCGGGCTGTCGGGCAACGTGGGCGGCGAGCCACGGCACGGGGTCCACACCCGCCGCCCGGCTGGGAGGTGCAGGCTCCCGGCGGCGGGCGGGCGGCTCGAGGAGAGCGCTGACCGCCGCCCAGTCCAGGGGGCGACCGGGCGCGGTCCGGGCCTCGAGGAGCACGTAGCGGCGGCTGTACGTCTTCGCCTGCCCGAGCGAGGGAGGCAGCAGGACGTATCCGCCGGTGGCCCGGAAGTCGATGTGGTGGGCGGGCAGGCTCCCGTTGCGCTGATCGGTGCCGGGGAAGTACAGGTGCAGCCCGCCCGAAGGGGTGCGCACCGCGCGGGTCCACCCCTCGAGCAGCCCGGCGTCCTTGAGTTGGTTGTAGGCGTGGAAGCCGTTGCCGGTCGGGCGGACGTCGACGTCGAGGACATCGAAGGCCGGGCCGCCGGTGGGGGCGGCGATGTTGGCGTTGGGGCGCCAGCGCCACCAGCCGGTCAGGAGGGCCCGGTCGCTCGTGGCGCCGTGAAACCCGTTGTCTGTCAGGGGCGTCTTGCCGCCCGGGACGCAGGGGAACACGGGCACCCCGGCGGCCGCGTAGGCCAGGGCGGCCTCGCGCATGTCCGGTACGACGCGGGGCGTGTGGGTCGTGGTCACCGGAGCCTCCCGGATGGTCGTTGTCTCGTCTGGAGAGAGGTGCGGTTCTGCGCACCGTCAGTGACGGTCGAGTGCCGCCTCGGCGGCGCCATGTGCGGTCGCGCGGTCGCGAAAGGCGCGCTGGTAATGCTGCGGCGCGGGTTCGTGAGCCCAGGTGGGGGCGATGGGTGGCCGGTGCTCGGCGGGTCGGCAGCCCGTGCGGGCGACCCAGAGCTGCAGGCGGGCGCGGGTGTTGGCGAGGATCTGGTGCCACTCGGCGGGGCCGGAGGCGGGGCCGGAGGGGTCGAACGCCCCGTGGTGGGCGGTGCGCAGCGCGGAGAGCTCCTCGACGAGGTCGCCGTGGGTGTACCAGCACGCCGGGATGTCTCGGTGGTCGAGGGCGTAGCGGCAGACGAGCCAGCGCACCCACCGGTCCAACACCTCCCACTGCTCCTCGAGCTCGTCGCCTCGGAGCTGGGACCAGTCGATCGGGCGGGGGCGCTGCCCGAGCACCTGATCGACCAGGGCGTCGAGGTCGGCGTCGCCGGGACCGACGCCGGCCGGGTGATCCGCAAACGACGGGTCGGAACTCATGGCTGGGGTGGCGGGGGCCGGTAGTCGATCCCGACGTACGACGTCGCGGGCCGGTGGGGGCGGACTTGGCTCTGTCGGTGCAGGAGGGCTCGCTGCAGGTCCAGGACCGCGCCGGCGGCGGCGATCGTGGCCGCGGGGACCGGTGGCGTGGAACGTGTGCGGATCGGCGCCGGCGCGTTGCGGGCGGCGGCTGCAGCTTGGTTGAGCATGCCCGTCAGGTGAGCGAGGTCGGCCTGGTCGGGGCGGCGCCACCCATGGGGCGCGTCCTCCGACCGGTCACGGAGGAGGATCTCGCGGCGGGAGTCGAGTGCGGTGAACTTGGCGTGGACGGCGTCGGTGACGCCCGCGATGACCTCGGTGTAGCGCAGGAGGTCGGGCGAGGCCGCCTCCGCCTCGGTGGGGCGGTGGGCCAGGGAGCGCAGGCGGGGCACCGCGATGGCGCCGATCTCGCGGGCTTGAGCGATGAGCAGCGGGGACCCGGCGCTCATGCTGCCGAGCTTGGTCTGGTACGCCGTGACGGCCTCGGCGAGGCGGTCGCTGTGCACGAGGAGCACGTCGGCGCTTGCCCTGAGGTGGTCCGGGATTCCGGCCTGCGGTGCTGCGGCAGCTGTGTTGAGGACGGCGGCTGCGGCGCGGCTGGTCTGGGCCAGGACGCGGGTGACGGCGAGCAGGTCGGGGGCGGAGGCATCGTCGAGGTCGAGGATGTGGGCGAGGTTCTCCACGGCGTCCGGGAGGCGGCTGCTGCGTGGCACGGTGATGACGCCGCGGGCGTTCGCCGTCCCGGGAACCGCGCGATCGGCGGTGCTGGCACCGACCGCGGCCAGACGCGCGACTTCCCGGGCCTCCACGGCGAGGGAGGCGAGTATGGCTCTTGCGCGACCGGTGTGCTCGGCGCCTGATCCGGTGTGGGTGAAGAGGTCGCGTTTGCCCACGGCGAGGGTCTCGGCGAGCGCGGCGACGTCGCCGAGGACTGTCCATGCGCGGGTGTTGGTGAGTGGTCGGTCGTCGCTCTCGAGTGCGTGGCGGGCGAGGAATGCCTCGACGGCGAGGCCCTTCCAGGCGCCGCGCGGATCGGTCACGGCAGCCGGGCTCTCGGGCCTGCCGGCCCACCGCTGCGACGGCGGCTCCCGGTGCTCGACCGGGCGCCCGGGGTGGGCCATGGCGTGGAGCTGGTTGAGCATGATTTTGACGGGGTGGCTGGCGAGCTCGGACACGCGCACGGTCTCCTGGTGCTGGACACCGAGCCCGGTGACGAGCTGGCTCATCTCGGCGAGCACGAGCGCCAGGTCGTCGTGAAGGACGGTGAGGGCGTCGCCGTCGGCCCCGTCTGAGGGGCGCTGCGCCAGTGCGACCGCGGCGTAGCGGGCGGCACGGGCCATGTGCGTCTCGTACATCACGCCCCACCCGCCTGCGGCCGGGCGGCGACGGCATCGAGCGCGTCGTCGAGGTGGCGGACCGCCCGAGCGCACGCCATCGCACGCCCGCCGTCCAGGGCCGCGCCCGTGGCATCGCGCAGTAGGTCACGGGCGAGGCGAAGTGAGTCCGCAGGCTGCTGCAGGGGCCTGACCTCCTGGAGCTGCGAGAGGCGGCCAGGCTCCTCGAGGTCAGACCACGCCGCGCACACCTCGAGCGCAGCGTCGGATGTGCGGGGGAGTGCCGTCAGCGCGGCGGCCAGGTGGCCCCGGGCAAGGGCAACGAGGTGGGCACCGAAAGTCCCCTCGTCGGGAGTCGGTGCGTACTCGGGTGTCTCGGTCATGGTTGGTCGCTCCTCGTGCCGGTACGGGCGTGTCGGAGGGGAGAGCGATCGCATCGCGCACGGCAGTTCGGGAGGGAGAGCCGGAGTGATCGAGGTGAGCCCGCGATGTCGTCCTGGGCAGGAGCCCAGGTCACCGCGTTCCCGACTGTGGGCGGGTGGGGAGACTTGAGGCCGTGTAGTCCTAGCGCGAGATGTCGCGTCTGCGGATGTCTCGCGCGGGAACCCACAGGCCACGGACGTTGGAGCGTGCGTCGTCGACCTCGACGAGGACCAGCGGGACGGTCCACGCGTTCGCTGCCGTCGGCACCCACTCCTCCCCGTCGTCGGACCAGTGCAACCGCACGAGCACGGGGATCGGTGAGGCGCCTCGCACGAACCGCTCCGGAACTGCTCGCGCGTTCAGGACGATCTGGCGGGCCGCCCACCAGGGGGTAACGCCGTCTGCGCCGAGCACCATGGGTGTAACCGTACAGACGTTCGAAGGTCAGTAGTCGCCGGTGGCTCTGCAGGAGCCGGAGTCCTGAGCGGGCTTGGCTCTCACTTCGTCCTTCGTCTCACCGCCGGGAGTGCCCCCGCCCGCTGCGCAGTCCGTGGCGGCCTTGGAGTCCGCGGCGGTCCGCAGCTGGGCTTCGACACTGCCGCGGGCAGCAGACAGAGCTCGCGCATCCTTGCGGGAGGTCCAGGGGGCCAGGTCGAGCACGATGGGCGGAGCGGTGCGCAGGAGCAGAACCCCTGTTCCGAAGGGCAGCGTGCGCAGGCGGGAGGTGTCCATGACGGGGACCCGTCGGACGCTGGTCGAGGTCGACCGCTCGCCGTACGCGCCGCGGGAGACAGCGTCGGTGAACTCATCCCGGTCGCCGATCAGCGCGGAGAGGTCGGCCAGGTCGCGGGCGTTGGAGCCGCCTCCGAGGATGACCTTCGCGATGGCGGCGTCCCACAGCGCCCCGGCGGGCTGCTCACCCCACCGGTCCCGCGCCTGGGACAAGGACTGAAGGACCGCCAGCGTCGTGATGCCCGACCCGCCCCCTTCGGACATGAGCGACGGCAGCGACGGCAGGGGAGCGAGGTTGCCGATCTCGTCCAGAGCCAGCAGCAGCGGCGGGTCGAGCCGCCCACCGGGCGAGGTCGCGGCGAGGCTCCGGGCGGTCTCGACCATGTCCTCAACCAGGGCCGCGACCAGCGACCCGGCCGCGCCGGCCCCCGACGCGGTCCCCAGGACGAACAACGTGCCCCGCTCGTGCAGGAACGACGTCGGGTCGAACTCCTCCCCGGGTCGCGGAGACACGGCCTCGAGCACACGGGGGTCGGCCAAGCTCGAGAGCGCCTGCCTCACCCCGAGCCAGATCGAGTCCCGCGTCCGCGGATCAGAGTGAGCCGCCTGCTCGAGGGCGTCGTCCCAGCCTGGTGCGGCGCCGTTCTGGGCGAGAATCGTGACGGCATCGGCCACCGTCGCCGGGTCCAACGACCACCGGTAGAGGTCCCGAGCGGAGCGCCCGCCGAGCACGGCAGCGTGCAGCAAGGACCGCAGCACGGCTTCGGTCTGGCCCTGCCAGAAGTCCCCGCCCTCGACCGTGCGGGACATGCCGGTGCCGGCGGCGAGGGCCCGGGCGCGGATCATCGCGGTCTGGGGCAGCTCGCACCCCCGGACGGGGGACCACCGCAGTCCGCCCGCAACCCCGGGCGCGAGGCGCTGCGGGTCGAACACCGCCACCGGCCCGACGGCGCGGCGAGCCTGCAAAGTCACGGCGAGGTTGTCCGGCCGCGTCGACGTCGCGACGACCGCCCCCGGCGCGTCCAGGAGCATCGGAATCACCAGGTGCAAGCCCTTGCCCGACCGTGGCGGACCAACAACGAGCATGGAGTCCTCGACCGAGGCCCAGGTCTCGACTCCGCGTGAGCGGCCCAGCCGGTAACCGACCTCGACCCCCACCGGGCGGTGGAGCGAGGGACGAGCATGGCGGGCCCGACGACGAACCGCACGAAGGCCAGCTGCCGCGGTGACCTCCGCCGCCGTCGCGATACCGGCGAGCGAACGTGGATCCGCCTCACCGCGGCGCTTCGAACGGCGCCACCACCGCGCAACTATGACGATGACCGTCGCAGTGGCCATCAGAACGACGGAGGTGAGTGCCCAGTACGTGACCGCGCCGGGCATCGGCGTGCCCCAGGCGGCAGCCGGATCTGCTGGGTTCGCCAGCAATGCGGCTGCCCCGCCGATGCCAAGTCGTGGCGGAACTCTGCCGGTCGCCACTGCGGCGACCCACGCCCCCGCCCAAAGCACACCGGCTAGCGCTCCCGCAGCCGAGAGCCCAACCAGGCTGCACGTTGTCAGATCCTCATGCAGCCCAGTGGGCGCGGAACGCGGTGAACTACCTGCGGAGACCATGCTTCCGAGAGGCGGCGTTCCGCGCACCGCGTGCGACACATCAACCAGCCATCGGCGACGAGCCGCCGGCCGTGCGCATCCCGAACTGGGAACGGTGACCATCGGTACTGACGGAAACTCGCGCCGATCACTCAAACGTTCACGGCTATGAAGCCCTTGGCTGTAGATTGGGCAGATGAAGGATGACGACCTTACGCCGTACGAGCGTGCGGGGAGGGCCCTCGGCGAGGCAGCGGGATGGGAACTGGCCGAGGCTGAAGGGCGCCTAGAGGCTGAGGACGTCCTGGAGCGACTCGTGAGGATGGCGTTGTACGAGTTCGGCGAGAACAAGGACGACTGGCCGATGGCCCTCGACGAGGAGGGGTTCCTTACCGCTTTGACTGCGGAGGGGAAGAAGTTCGATGGAGGGATCAGCGTTCACGTGTGGCCGGATGACCATCCGCCGGCACATGTGCATATTTTGAAGAAGTCCGAACCAGACTGCCAGTACGTGAAGATCAATCTCCAGACCGGTGAACCCGAGGGCGACCTACCGCCTTGGGCAAGGCAGAAGCAGTTGAAGCGTATGAAGGCGCTCGTCGTCGAGCACCACGAACTGTTCGCAGCCTGGTGGAAGAAGAATCATGGAGAAACCGTCGCACTCCTCGCCTAGGGCTTGGTGATCGCGTCGTCAGAAGTTAACCTGTCGGCTGGCCCGCAGGTCGCCGATGCCGGGCAGTGCAAAGGCAAATGTTTCGCCCGGCGCGGCATGGCAGGAGGCCGGAATTCGTACGCCTCGACCTGACGACCATCGAAGTGCATCTAGCCGCAGTCGAATTTGGGTTGCCTGCGTCGGGCGAGGACCGGGGGTTCGGACCCCAGGGCGACCCCTTGGCGCCTCAACCCGGGGGCTGGCTGGTGCTGGAAGCCCGTCACCGTGTGGGAGCCAACGCATCCAGTCTAAGGCTTGTCGGTGTCGTCCACAGCGGGACGGCCCTTTGTCCAGCCTCGAACGACGGGGCTCCAGGATGGCGGAGCTGGCGGCAGGATCGAGCGCGAGCCAGGCCACCGTCTAACGGCCGTTGGGCCTGTCGAAGGCACGGCGGTTGGGCGTGAGGACTGATCCCGGTGCCGTGTCTGCCCAGCGCGAGCCAGCAGGCTCTAGCGACCGCGGCGGTCTGCGTTCGGGTGATCTGATCCCGCGGCGCGGACGCGCAGGAGGCGGTGGACGTGGGTTCCCAAGTACAACAACAGCACGGCTATGCCGGCGATGAAGAGCCCTACGACCCCAAGCGCCCCGCGGTAGGTCAGCGTGGCTGGCGTCGGCGCCAGGAGAAGCACGGGGACGATCACGCTTGTGACCGTGAGGAACGCGAGGACCGCCAGGCCAGTCACGAGTCCAGGTGGCTGTTCTAGCGAATCGCGCGCCGTCACCGCCGCTGCCAGCTCGACCTCGAGACGACGAACTTGCGCGCGGTCCAGGTCGCGGGCATCGATGAGCCGATTTCGAATGTCGCGACGTCGGTTCTGCTCCGGGACGGAAACGATGCCCATCGTCGCCATGTCCATCGCAGGTAGGCCGAGGCGCCCGGGCTGTTCTGGCGGCCGCCGCTTTTTGCAGATTTCGATGTAGAGGTACTCCCACATCTCCCCGATCTGAGGACGAATGTTGTTCTCCCGTGCGAAGTCGTCCCAGTAGGCGTGGTTATTCGCGTGCGGAACCATCCCCCAGTCAAATGCGCGAACGCGCTTCGCCTCTGCGTTAAACTCCTTCGTGACCTCGGCAATCGTCTCGGCGCTCAATCCGGCCACGCTGATACTCGCGGCAACGGCTTCCGTCGGCAAGCCACCGCGGGGGACAGCTCCGAGAAACTGCCGAACAAAGTCGTCGCCGGTCAAGATCTCGCGCAGCGCGTAACGCTCATGGTCGCCCTGAGACTCGGTGGCCCGACGACGTGCGCCGTTCAGTTTCTCCTCTAGCGACTGCGCCAGCTTCCTGGCTCCTAACGCCTCACTCTCTAGCGTGAGGTATCGGCTTACGAGGAGACCGCCGACGATGGCGACTAGCGTCGCACCGGCCCCTGCGCACGTGGCGAGTAGAGCTTCCGAGTCCGACACGCACCGCACACTACCGCTCAGACTTCGCGGAGAGAGGATGCAGGGCGCTCCCTCGTCGGCATGATCAGATCTCCTGTCCGAGCGCCGGGCGGTCCTCCCGAGAGGACCGCTGCTAGTTCAGATTCTGTGCTCGGACACTACGACCGGGTGACGAGAAGCCGGTGCGGCCCCTCGTGCCATCCTCGCGGTGGTGTCGAAGACCCCGAGTTCTCCCTGCGTCATCTGGTGCTGGACGATGAAGGCGCGGTCGCGGATGCGCCAGAGCCCCTGTCCGATGCCGAGCGTGGGAAGCAGGTCCCGCTCGGTGTCTGTGAGCCCGAGGGCCTCGGCTGATGTCGTGAGCTGGTCGGATTCTTGGCGGTAGACGACGCGGGTGGAGCAGTCGGCGAGGAGCCCTTGGGCGAGGGCGCGAGCTTCACTGCGTTGGTCGCCGACGGCGTCGAGGTCGGAGAGTCGGTGGATGACCATGAGGTTCGCGATGCCGTATGCGCGCGAAAGCTTCCACTGGGACTGCATGCGTTGGATGAGTGCTGGGTGGCGCATGACCCGCCATGCCTCGTCGTAGACGACCCATCGGCGGCCGCCGTCGGGGTCGAGGAGGGCGGCTTCCATCCAGGTCGACGCACAGGTCATGACCAGCGACAGCAGGGTGTCGTTTCCGGAGACCCTGGAGAGGTCGAGGGAAATCATCGGTGCGGAGGGGTCGAATCGGACGGTGGACTCGCCGTCGAAGAGGCCGGCGAGGTCACCGTGGACCATGCGTCGCAGGGCGTGGGCGACGTCGCGGCCCTCGCTGCGCAGCAGTGTCGTGTCGTCCGGGGTCTCACCGTGGGGGTCGAGCAGCCGCTCGACTACGGCCGGAAGGGTTGGCACGGTCGTGGTCGCGATTGTGGCGGTGAGCGCTCCGTCGAGGGCGGTGTGCTCGACTGGCTGCAGGGGGCGGCCGAGCACGGTCTCGGCCAGGACGCCGAGGAGCTCGCGCCGCCGAGACCACACGAGTACGTACCACTCACGGTCACCGGTGCCCGTCGGGCGCCGCCCTTCATCGAGCGGGTTGAGCCGGGTCGGCAAGCCGTGGCCAAGGGTGACCGCCGCGCCGCCGACCGCTTCTGTGACCGCGGTCCATTCGCCCTTGGGGTCGCCGGGGATGTAGATGCGGATGCCGAAGGCGAGGGAGCGAGTGGCGAGAGACTTGGCGAGGGCGGACTTCCCGGTGCCGATGACGCCCGCGAGCAGGACGTTGGGGTTGGTCAGGACGCCCTGGCGGTAGAGCTGCCAGGGGTCGTAGACGAAGGAGCCGCCAGAGAGTAGATCGGTCCCGATGAGCACTCCGTCGGAACCGAGGCCGGCTTCTGCGAGAAACGGGTATGCCCCGGCGAGGGTGGCCGACGTCGCCGCGTGTGGCGGGACCCGGAACGGCAACCACGCACGAAGCGCGGCCGGTCCGTGCTCGCCCGAGCGAGGCAGCCATGTCGCTCTCTCAGTGTCTCCGTCGGCGTCCGCCTCGTGGTTGGCCGCGTCGAGCGTGCGGGCGGTCCGTTGGAGATCGCCGGTCAGGCGCCGCCGCCGTCGTCGGTCCTGCGCGCGCTCGCCAGCAGGCGTCAGGAGCGCCGTGGTGAGCAGTCGTGAGGTGTCCATGGCATCTTCCGTGGTTGTCAGAGGCCGCGGCACAGGGGGAGCGCGGCGGCGGTGAACGCTTGGGCTTGCTGGCCGAGGAGGAGTCGGGTCTCGCACCCGGACTGGATGGCGGCCTGCTCGATCGCGGACCGGGCGGCTTGGAGTGCGTCGAGGTCGGGGGCGGTGACGCAGAGGAATCCGGCGAAGCGGAGGTCGCCGTGGCCGGCGACGAGGTCGCGCTCGCGTTGGTTGACGTCGGCCCACTCTTGCTCGCTGGCGTAGTCGGCGATCTGCCCGATCCGCTGACGTTGGGCCGCGTCGGTCTGGTACTCGACGCGTTCCTTCCGTACGGAGCGCATGGCTTCGGCGGTGGTCAGCGGCTGGGCGACGATCGAGGTCGCTCGTCGTATCCCGGCGGAGAGGAGTACGGGGGAGAGGAAGGAGGGGAAGACCTCACTTCGGGGCCATTCGGAGATCCAGTACACGGCGTGCACTCCGGAGTCGGTGCGCAGGTGGTCCAGGTGCTCATGGACCAGGACCGGTCCTGCGGTGCTGGGGTCGTGCCCCACGGCGGAGCGATGGATGGTGTGCGCGGCGGCAGGGTCGTAGGCAAGCCGGAGGATGGTGGCGAGGTCGTCGGGCTGGACCCAGCCCTCGAGGATGATGTCAGCGGCGCTCAGGGCGGCGAAGACGGTGTTGAGCTCGCGACGCAGTACCGCGGCTGCTCCGGGGACGCCGCCTCCTTCGGCGCGGATCGCGCGTCTGGCGCGGGTCATGTCGAGACTGATGCTGATCGTGGTCTCATGGCGCTCAGAGGTAGGGAGCGACTCCTCGACGAGCTGGTCGTACTCGGTGGCGGCCCATCCGCCGTCGTTGGTGCCGTGCTCGGCCCAGTAGCGGCGCACACCTTCGCCGGCGTCGGGGAGCGTGCGCTCGAGGACCTGGATCCGGGCGATGCGCCCCGAGGCGCAGCACGTCGCCAGTACCCGGCCCCATGCGGAGACTCGGCGCTCCTGGTCGCCGGGCGCGAGGAGGACGAAGGAGGGGTGGCGTACCCGGGCTGTGGCGGTGAGGGTGTGGCCTGCAGGGTCGTGGACCATGGCTGCCCCGGATGCGATGTCGTGGTGCAGGCGCAGGCTGGCGGCGTCTCCGGGCAGGGCGAGGGTCCCGGCGGGGCGCGGCTTGAGGACGCGGACGCCGTAGATGTTCTGCTTGAGGGCGCGGCGCAGGATCCAGTGCCCGTACACAGGTACCCACTCCACTGCGCGCCGGCCTCCGACACTCACCCAGGCCGACGCGAGGGCGAGCCCCCACACCGGTGAGGTCAAGGCCAGGCCGGTGAACCCGCGCAGGTAGACGGCGGGCAGAGCGATGAGTAGCGCCATGCCCAGTGCTGCGACTCGGGGGGCGGAGAGTCCGAGCAGTACGCCGCGGGAGGACCGGCGCCCGAACCGCACCGTGGGTGTGGTGAGGTGGGCGGGGCGGGACGAGGAGAGAGTCACGAGCGCTCCAGAGGTGCCGACGGACCGCGACCGGCAGCGGCGGGAACGGGTGCCGGCGTAGGTGCGGGAGCGGGTGACGGAGTCGACGAGCTTCGTGCCGAGGGCGCGCTCGCCGGAGGGGGCGGTGTGGCCGCGCCGGTTGCTCGCTCGAGCGATGAGGCGGTGCCCTGCCCGGCGGGCTGCGCCGGTGTCGGGCCCGAGCTGGTGCCAGCTGAACGAACGGACGCCGCCATGGTGGCGCTCGCCCCGCGTGCGGCGCCGCCGCCGGAGGCCGCCCTCGACGCGGCGACGCCACCGTGCCCACCGACGATGGGAGCGGCCGTGCGCATTAGCGACTGCGCGGTGGTGCGGCCCTGATGGACCGCGGCCAGGGTTGAGCCGTTGGTTGCGCGGTGCCATTCCGAGGCGACCGAGGTGCCCGCGAAGTCGAGGAACTTGAAGCACGCCCACGGCGCGAGGCACGCCAGAAGGAGAAGGATCAGCCCGGAGAGCAGGGCACCGAGGCCGCCGCCCTCTCCGACCATCCCGACGGCGACGACGAAGACCACGACGATCGCGAGCTTCGACAGGATCAGGGCGAGAGTGACCTGGACCCACCGCCGGACCCAGCCCGTGGTGAGACGGGCGGTGGCCCCAGAGATGGCGAGTGGAGCGACGACGACCGCAACGACGATGAGTGCTTCGCGCACAAGGAGGGTGCCCAGCGTCAGGATGGCGCCGATGATGAAGAGCGCACCGAAGACGATGACGAGCACGGAACGGGCGCCCGAGTTCCCTGTCAGGTCGAGGAGCAAGCTGATGTCGAGGAGCTTTCGAGCTGCGTCCTCGATGCTGGTCCCGGCGAGCGCGGCGATGGCATCGCAGATCTCGTCCACCGCCACGAGGAGCGACTGCGTGATCCCCGCCGCTGCCGCCGTGCCCAGGACCGCTGTGCCAGCTCCGAGGAGAGCTCGCCCGAGCCCTCCGGGCTCCCCGCGCAGCGCTGCGGTGAGCACCTGGATGACGAACAGCCCGACGATAAGGATGAGCGCCACACTGGCGAGGGCCGCGGCGTTGCGTTCGACGTAGGCGGCGCTGAGGTCGACCGTGGTCGTGGCCGAGATGGCCTCGAAGACGGCGTCGAGCACGCTCTCCACCGCGCGGGCGAAGTTGTCGCTCAGGGTGTTCAAGATGCCCTCGGCGGCTACGTCCGTCACGCCGGTCGCTGCGGCGCCCACGGCCGCGCAGGCGTAGGCGATGGAGCCCAGGTCGCACATGTCCATGGGGGCGCCTCAGACCAGGGAGCCGGCGTTGGAGAAGAACGTCACGATGGCGTTCGCGGCGCCGATGAGCATCGCGGCGCCGGCCGCGACGACGACGCCGGACTTGCCGCGCCCGGCGAGATGGGGGTTGCCCGAGTTCGACCCGAGCCCCCAGACGACTGCGGCGATGACGAGCGCGGCGACGCACGCCACCAGGCCGAACGTGAGCAGGGCGCCGACGATCTCGCGCACCTGGATCAGGCCGGGCAGGCCGCTGCTGTTGGGAGTCACGCCGGGGTCGTCGGCGAGCACGGCGAGGGACCAGCGAACGGACATCGGGGTCTCCAGCGGTAGTTGTGCCGCGGTTGCGGTTGTCCATGCCGGGAGATCCGGGTCTGCGCACGCCTGTGGACGGAGATGACCCCGCGCAGACTCCCGGAGTCGCGCGTGCCGTCGCGGCCGCGGACAGCTCCGGTTCACGCGGCGCCCAGGGTGACGCCCTGGGCGAGGAGGTACGCACTGGGATTCGTGGGTTGTCCGTTGACGGTGACCTCGAAGTGGAGGTGGCATCCGGTGCTCGATCCGGCTCCAAGGGGATCGAGCGTGGCGTCTCCGCCCATGGCGGCGATCTGGGCGCCGGTCGTGACGTGATCTCCGACGCGGACGCGCGTCGTGCCGGTAAGGACGTGCCCGTACCTCGTTGTCACGCCCCCACCATGGTCGACGATGATCTGGTTCCCTGTCCGCCCCTGGTGCGGGCCCGGCGCCGCCCAGATCACGACGCCGTCCGCGGCCGCCAGGACCGGTGTCCCGCACCGGTTCGCGACGTCGTTGCCGGTGTGCAGGGCCGGAGCCCCGGTGATGGGGTGGATACGTGGACCGAAGGGCGAGGTGTGCTGGCCGACAGCGGGATTGGTCCAACCCTGCGCTGTCACAGCGGGGGAACCACCCGGTCCGCAGGAGCCGATGTCCGCGACCGGGGGACCTGTGCTGACTGCCGCAGCTCGGCCGCGGGGGAGCGGTTGGGTGAGTGCCTGAATGACGGCGACGGCGTCCGGCCAGTACGGGGCGTAGTGGTGAGGGTCGGCGTTTCGTTGGACACGGTGCGCGGCGACGGTCGGCGGCAGACTCTGCCAGTGCTCGACCTCGAGCAAGGCGCGGTAGAAGTTCGTCGCTGCGGTCGCCGGGTTCATCCGGTCGGCATAGCTTCCCCACGCGCCGTTCGCACGCTGCTGGAACAGGCCCCGTGAATCCGGGCCGACGGCGTCGCCGCGGTCGACGTTGATGAGGGAGCTTTCACCCATGGCCGTCATGACCGCGAGGGTCTGGCCGTGAACGCCGACCCCGAGTCGCTCGCCGGCGATGACGATCTGCGCGGCGTTGCTGAGCTGCACACCCTCGTAGGCGCCGACGCGGTCGGGTGGGTCTCCTGCCGGCAGGACGCTGCCGCCCTCAATTCCTCCGCCGCAGACCGAACTAGCGCCCGCCGAGGACTCCGCACCAAGGACGATCATTCCGACCAGCGCCGCGGCCGCGGGGCCGCCGGCGACGAGCAGCGCCAGGACCCCGAGGAGGATCACCGCACGTTTCACCGT
This sequence comes from Georgenia wangjunii, assembly GCF_036421975.1. Classification (NCBI taxonomy): domain Bacteria; kingdom Bacillati; phylum Actinomycetota; class Actinomycetes; order Allobogoriellales; family Allobogoriellaceae; genus Georgenia; species Georgenia wangjunii. The sequence continues at coordinate 174,692 of NZ_JAZGON010000007.1, forward strand.
TCGCCCCTCGCGGCTCCGGCCGGCTCGCCGGGATGGGGGCTCATGGGACGACGACCGTGCCGATCATGGTCAGGTAGCAATGGTCGACGTCGCTTCCAGGAGTCGGGCAGCGCATCCCGATGGTGACCGTTGGCTCGCTCGACGCTGTCCGCTGTTGGCGTGCGTCGACGTAGTGGGTCGTTTGCGTCCCGGTGACGTTGCGCATCGCCCATCCCGGCTCCGCCCGGCCCTCGGTCACGACGGCGGTCCAGGTCTCCGGCTCCCAGCCCGCCGTCGGCGACCACTGCGACCATTGCCGGTTCGCGCGCATGCGAGACCACTGCGTCTCGTCGGGGACACGTTCGTCCACCATGTGCCGCAGGTCGGCGACGCCGGTCTCAGACATCAGCGGGTCGGCGTGGGCCATGAGCAGACGGCGGTAGTCGTCGGCCTCGAGTGCGCGGGCGTCCATCGTGAACAGCACCTTCGCGATGGCATGGGCATACGCGTCTGGATCCGAGAGCTCGACCACCGTCATGTCCGCGGATGCAGGTTCTCGAGGGCCGGCGACGTCCGACGCTCCCGCGCTGTCTGACGACCATCTGGTGCTAGCGCCGGATGGCGCGGATTGATCCGCCGGCTCAGTCGTTCCTGTGGGGGTCTGTAGTGCGGCCCACGCCACAACCGCGAGAACCACGGTGGCCGCGAGCATGATGAGGAGCGCTCGGAATCGCTTCATGTGACCTCCTCGGACGGCTGTGTCGCACGGGGAGTGCGCACTGCGCGCACACGCGTCTCTAGGTCGGTGGCGGCCAGGGCTTCGAGGGGGCGGTCGTTGAAGTGCGCGACGAGCTCAGCGCTAGGCCGACGTTCTCGGAAGGGCCGTCACGCTGCGGCGGGTGGCCACGCGAATAGGCGCGAATGTGAACCGTGGGCTTGGAGGAGCTGCACCCGTCGCGCCGCTCCTGCGACGGAGTCGATCGGTGTAGCAGGGTCTCGGCGCAGGGCGAGTAGCAGAGACTGGGAGGCACGGTCGCCTCGCCGGGGACCGATGAGCAGGGCCGCCAGCGCGCTGAGTTCCTCCGGCGTGAAGCCAAGCCGCTCGAGCAGGTACGGGTCCCGTCGAAGGGTGGTCTCCTCGTAGGAGCGACGTGCGTCGGCCATCACGTCCAGCGCGCGATCGACGGCGTCCATCCAGAACGCCATGCGGTCGCGGTCGCGGCCGGCCAGGATGCGGATGAGGGCACTAACCCCCCGCGACAGCGACCGGACCGGCTCCGACGCCCCTACCGGTGCGGCGTCCAGGTGATGCACCTCGAGACCAATCCGCAGGACTCGGTCAGGACGGTCTGCCTGTCGGCTGCGGGCGCCCCGGGTGCTCAGCATCGACTCCGCGGTGATGTCCACAGCGAGGGCATTGCTTGCTGCTGTCCACAGATAAGCCCATGGTGCTTCCGCGGCCACGATCTTCTCGGGGAACCTTTTGATCGTGGACCAGCAAGCCTCGAGCACATCGCCGGGAAACGTCGTTCCGGCTCGACGACCGCACCGGTGGTCGATCTTCGCCGCCCAGCTACGGGAGCGCTGCTCAAGCTGCGCCATTAACCAGGTGCCCCACATGCCGTCCCAGCCCTCGCAGCAGATGCGGCTCACCGCCCGGCGAAGCCCTTCGTGCGCGTCGGTGTCGAGCTCGGCGGCAGCGTCGAGGACGCCGGGTACGGCGACGGACGTAGTCGTCGGATTCATGTCGCACCTCGCAGATAGTCGTCGGCTGCGGTCGGTTCCTATCGGACCGCAACGACCGGGACGGCTGCACCGCGCTTGTGGACAACTCGGGGACGTCCCGGAAGGACGGACGTCCTGTGGAAAGAACCGGGAGCGACTCGATGGGTAACGAACGGCTACGCGCAGCGATGGCAGCGTGCGGTATGAACTCGGCCGCGCTCGCCGAGCGTGTCGAAGTCGACCCCAAGACGGTTGAGCGCTGGATCAGCTCGGGCCGCACCCCCTACAGGGCACACCGTTGGAAAGTCGCGCAGGTCCTCGGTGTGGATCTGGCCCACCTGTGGCCGGAGGCAGAGAACGGCAGGCCCGCGCAGCGGGCCAGCGCCGCAGAGTTCGTTGCGATCTATCCCAACAGGGGATTTGTCCCCGCTCCGACGTGGACCGACCTCGTCACAGGGGCGGAGGAGACGGTGGACCTGCTCGTCTACGCCGGGCTCTTCTGGTTCGACGCTCACCCAGATCTGAGCAAGGCGCTGATTGAACGAGCCGAAGCCGGCGTACGGGTGCGTCTGCTCTTCGGCGACCCGGAATCACCAGCGGTGGCGTCACGCGGTGCTGAGGAAGGGATCGACATGCCCTCTCGAGTCCGCATGACGCTGAGCCTGGCCGCCCCACTGCTGAGCCACGGCGGCATCGAGATCCGCCTGCATGCAACCACCCTCTACGCCTCGATTTACCAGGCCGACGACGTCATGCTCGTGAACACCCATGTGTACGGGGCGCCAGCTGCGCACTCACCGGTGGTTCATATCCAGCGCGTACCTGAGGGGCGGCTCTTCGCGCACTACGCGGAGAGTTTCGAGAGAGTGTGGAACCAAGCCCGGGCGCTCGGATAAGGAAGGCAGATCCCATGGCACGCACCGACTACTACGACCACCCCGAGGCCCCGACGCCGAACAGCGTCGTCCCAGCAGCCGTTGGCTGCATCACCGACTCTGAGGGGCGCGTCCTCCTCGAGCACCGCGTGGACAACGACCTATGGGCACTGCCCGGAGGAACTCACGACTTTGGCGAAAGCATCGTCGAGACCGTCATCAGGGAAGTCCGAGAGGAGACGGGCCTCGACGTGGAGGTAGTCGGCCTCGTCGGCACCTACACCGACCCGCGGCACGTGATCGCTTACTCCGACGGCGAGGTCCGCCAGCAGTTCACGCTGTCGTTCCGCTGCCGTCTACTGGGCGGATCACTCACCAAGGACAACGAGAGCCAGGAGCTTCGCTGGGTCCGTCAGGATGAGCTCGACTCGCTGACCATCCACCCTTCGATGCGTAAGCGGATCGACCACTTCTTCGAAGGCCGACCCGCTCCTTACCTTGGCTAACGACACCGCGGCCTTCGGGCCGCGAGCCGAATCTCTACGCTCGTGACCGCCGCTATGATCTGTGGTGATGCGATGCTGATTGCTTCGTGTACCGGATGTCCCGCCGGATACCGCGTGAGGATTTCCGCAAGGCGGTCCTCGACTACAACCGACTGCCCCGATGGCCCGGTTGTCATGTCGGCGTAGGTCAACGCGTCAGCGACCACCGACCGATCAGCGGGAAACTCCATACTAAGAACGGGGCCGAGGCCGCGGAGCTTGGCCTCGACGGAGGCTGCGGAATGATGGGCGACCAACGCACATAGCCGGGCCGGTGCACCTAAGACGCGGAGGTGGCGGGCGCCGTCGAGAGGGTGGAACCCCGTGGTTGCGAGCCCAGGGGAGTACCCGATGTCGTGCAACCAGGCGGCAGCGACCAACAAGCTAGCCTCGTCTGCTTGGACGGCCGACGAGGCGGCTTGGGCGGCGGCCGCGACCCCGACCACGTGTTGCCAGCGGTCTGATGTACCACCCACCAAGCGGAAGGCGAGGCTGCGCGCGTCGGAAGCCTCGGTGAAAACCTGCACGCGGTAACCGTAGCCTTCGCGCACTGCGAGCATCGGCTCGTGCTCGACCGAGGGCGCTCGCGTTCGCTCGACGGCGGCTCGGAGGACAGGCCGATCTCTGCCACGGCGCCCGGATCGCACGCCATGAGTGGGCCACCGGATTGCCGGCCATGACATCTCTGAGACGGCTTCGGCCAGTCGTGACAGCCGTCTTGAAGGTCTCCGCGCGTCCCAAGGGCGAGCGCTGGCATGGCGGAAGTGGCAAGCGTGTGGGGCACGTCCCCAGCGCATACTCCGCGTCGCCGTCAGCAGACGAGCCGGGATACCTCGAATTCCGGGGACTTGTCGGCCGTCACGTGGGAACATGAGCCCCTCGTACATGGACGCACTCTGGACAGGGAACGTGGGACATCGTGCCAATTGACTTCACTGCCTTCGGACAAACGGCTGAAACGGCTGACGAAACGCGCCACCCGCGTGACGTCTTCGCCGCACTGCCCCGCGTACCCGGGTATGAGTACCTGCGCGGACCACAGGACCAGGTCCTGGACCAGTGGCATAGCAGGCGCACGGAGTCCGACCTCGTCGTGAAGCTCAATACCGGCGGTGGAAAGACCGTCATCGGCTTACTGATAGCTCAGTGCTCGCTAAATGACGGAGCGGGTCCGGTCGCTTACCTTGTCCCGGACCACTATCTTGCTGACCAGGTCCGAAAGGAGGCGGCCTCGCTTGGCATTGCCGTGACCAGCGACCCGACCGCTTACGAGTACGGGGCCAAACGAGCTGTCCTGGTTGACGTGTTTCAGCGCCTAGTCAACGGGAAATCCATCTTCGGCGTAGGGGGCTCGTCGAGCAAATCGGCACGCTTCAGCGTAGGTACTATCATCGTGGACGATGCGCACGCCTGCCTAGCCAAAGCGGAAGACGAGTTCCGGGTAAGTATTCCGTCCAGTGAAGCGCAGTACGCTCTGCTATTGGAATTGTTCGCCGACGTGCTCGAGCAGCAGAGCCCGAACACACTTCTCGACATTCGCGCAGGAGATCACTCGGCTCTCCTCCAAGTACCGCATTGGGCGTGGCATGACCGTCAGCGCCAGGTCCTCGAGATTATCCATCCCCTCACGAAAGAAGTTCCTTTTGCTTTCGGCTGGCCGTTGATTGTCGACGTCTTGCCGCTTTGCCGGGCAGTGTTCGCCCGCGATGTAGTTGAAATCGCCCCGGACCACCTGCCCATCGACGTGCTTACCGGGTTCGTGGCTGCGAGTCGCCGGGTCTACCTCACTGCCACGCTGGCAGATGACGGTGTACTGGTAAAGGACTTCGACGCCGATCCAAACACGATAGCCCGGCCGATCGCTCCAGCGAACGCAGGTGATATCGGTGACCGGCTCATCATCGTTCCCCAAGAGATCGCGCCGGCTGCCACGGAAGAGCACATCCGGGACATGGTCATCGACATCGCCACGGAACGGAACGTCGTGGTCATCGTTCCTAGCCACGCCCGTGCGGAGGTGTGGAAAGAGCGTGGCGCTCTCGTGTTCGATAAGGATTCGATCAAGGAGGGCATCGAAAGGCTGCGGGCGGACGCACGCTTGGGCCTTGTAGTGCTGGTCAACCGGTACGACGGCGTGGACTTGCCCAACGACGCTTGCCACGTCTTAGTTATAGACGGGCTCCCAGAGGCATTCGGCGCGCTCGAGCGCCTGGACGAGGCGCAGCTTGCAGGGTCGGACGCAATGTTGCGTCGTCAGATGCAGCGCATCGAGCAGGGTATGGGACGCGCGGTTCGGTCGAACGACGACTATTGTGTCGTGCTGCTGATGGGTGCCAGGATGACGGAGCGACTTTTGCTGCCTGGTGCCGAGGATGCCCTCTCCCCGGCGACTCGCGCGCAGATGAAGCTCTCGCGGGAAATAGCGGTGAGTATAAGGGGTGCCGGGATGGCAGAGATGAAGTCAGTAGTGACGCAGGTTCTTGACCGCGATAAAGCGTGGATTACTGCTAGCCGCTCGCGGCTAGCTACCCTGCGGTATGACAGCTCTGAGGTCGATATAGTTACGAGACAGCGTCGTGCCGCTTTCAACCTGGCAGCGCGAGGTAGAAGCAGCGAGGCCGTCGCTGCGCTCCAAGAGGCGCTCGATCGAGGGGGAAGCGACGGCGTTATCCGTGGCCAGTTGCTGCAGGAAGTGGCGAGTTATCAGCATCCCACCAACCCCGTCGAGTCCCAAGAGACGCAGCGCGCGGCCAACGAAGCCAATCGGGCGCTGTTGCGGCCGGTCGTTGGGGTGGCCTACGCGAGGCTTGCCACGCCGATTCAGGAGCAGGGGGCAGGCGCGTCTGGATGGCTACAACGCAAGTTTCGCACAGGAGCCGATTTGCGTCTCGGCTTCAATGCTCTTCTCGGGGACTTGGTGTTCGGTCCGCGCACGCGACACTTCGAGGCGGCGATGGACGACCTCGCGTCTCCCCTCGGGTTCGCAGGACAAAGGCCGGAGATTGAGATTGGTCGAGGTCCGGACAATCTTTGGGCGTTAAATGACAACTCCTTCCTAATCATCGAAGCGAAGAGTGGCTCGGAAGAGCATCCAGTATATAAGGATGACGCTAAACAGCTCTCCAACGCTATGGACTGGTTCCGGGAACAGTACCCAATGGCGAGCGGGACACCAGTGCTCGTGCACCCTTGGTCGACGTTCGACTCCAAGGCCGCAGCTCCCCAGCGGTGCCGCGTCCTGACTACGGAGAAACTGTTTCTACTGCGCGACGCAATTGACCAGTTGGCAACCGCTTTGGCAGACCAGGATAGTTTTCGAGACCCCGTGCGTGTAAGTCAGCTTCTTGCCCATCATGGCCTCACCGCGCAGCATCTGATAGCCCGGTATACCGTCGATGCGCGGCGGGGCCGTTGATGCGACGGCCACGTAAAGACAGCGTGTGCTTCCGTCGCCGGTGAGCGCCTCGCCCTGATCGTGTTCCTAGATCGGGACCACGTGATGCTCGAGACGCAGGAACGTGCGACTTCCGAGCGACGCTTGCGCTCGTAGACCGTGCCAAGATGGCCCGCAGAGCGGAGGGGAATTGGTGCTCGTCTCTGCTCAGAAGGCGGCTTGGAGGAGCTACGCGTGCCGAGCTATTCGCGCGTCTGGTCGGCCACCGGCGCGTCCACCTCGGCGAAGTGGCGGGCATCGTCGCGCATGGCCACCAGCACCTCATAGTTCCTCAACACGACATTGGGATCGTAGGTGGGGGACATCGTTAGCTGCCTCATCCGCCCGAGAATCTGCTGGTCAGAGAGGCTGTCGAGCCAGGCCGCGATCTGCTCAGCGCTCGGTGCCTTGTCCATCTGACCAATCGTCTCGACCATGTCGCTGCGCGCCGACGCCGCTCCTATTCGATCGCTGTTTAGCCGCGCCGCAGACACCGTCGATCCTTTCGACAATGCGCTGCGCTCGTCGTCGTTACCACGAGCGATCTCGTATCGGGTCGGCAAGGTCGGAAGCGGTGGATCGATGCCAGTGATCAGTCGCGGGACCGCTTGGGCGCGGACCCACGTGGCGAGCTCGTCGAGCTCCTTCATCAGTACGGGCCAGCGGTCGGTGCCGGGGCGGTTGATCCCGATCGTCGGGAACAGTGTCACGGGGATCTCGGTGCCTCGCGGGGTGTGGGCGATCACCTCGCCCACCCGCAGTGGGACCTCGGGGCGGCGCTCGAGTTCCCCAACAGAGCGGGGCATCATGTCTTCGCGGTACATAGCGGCGAGGCGAACCGCCGTGATGGCTGGCGCGCGATGCTTTGAGTGGTTCGTGTGCAGCGCCAGGAGCGCCAAGGGGTGATCCTGTGGATGCTTGGTCCGATGAAAGGGCTGCAGGATCTCGATGCGCCGCAGAAGTTCGCTCCCCCGTCGAAGGAGCGGCGGTCCGTTCTTCGCACGCTTGTTCACCCACGCCTCGAAGTCCGCGTACGTTCTCGCGGCCGGCATTTCCACGAGCTTTGCCGCCTTTTCGTTCAGCGTCCCGTCCCGGTGCTCGATCTCAGCAAAGAGGGTGTGCTCAAGGGCGTTCCGCAGAGCCACCAGCGCATCGGCCACTAGCAATGGCACCTTTCTTGGAATCGGGGCCACACCTGTGACAACGGTCTGGCTGTAGGCGCCCATGGGCACCTCGCCGAGACGGACGATGCCGTCGGGCTGTCGCTGGTAGTCGAAGAGGACGTCGGCGGCCTCGGCGATGACCTCGTCTGCGTGCGCCAGCGTCGCTGCGACAGCCAAGTGATGATCGGGGATCCAGGCGTAGCGCGAACTCGTCACAGTTCGATCCTAGGGACAGACCGCGCTCGGCTCCGGTATGCGCCGAAGCGCCTTGTTTCACGGTCTATCGCCCGCCGGCGTACTCAGCGACGCCGAAGCCGTCCGACCTGCCTGATGGATGTCACACCGCGACTTTAGGCGGCTGCCCTTAGTGCTTGACACCGCGCTAACATCAGCGCATCACCGCAGGGGAACGACCTGCTCTCAACGAGAACTGCAACCCCGAGCCAACTCAGGCGGGGGACGTTCATGCGTGTTGAGGAATCACGACCGTGTGGCGCCGACTCCGAGGTGCGGGAGCCGCTTGCATCGCCAAATCCGTTCCGTGCGAGCGGCCCGTTGCGTCCGCGCGCGGCGAGGCGCACGAGCTCGACGGCTGCCCAGCAGACGTGCGACCTGCGCGGGCCAGGGCGCAGTCTGTGCATCGGATTGCGTCCGATCGCCTCCACTCCTCTGGCATGTGAGGCGGGTTCCGTGACAGCGTGCGCGCGCGCAGGGCTCCCCGGCTCGTGGCAACCATTGGGCGCAAGCGGCGGTCGTGGCCGGCCCGAGACTGGGCGACGGCGTCGACTCCACGCGCGCCGGGTACCCCGGCCGGGGCTACTTGCTCGGAATGCGGCCGAACGTTCAGCGCGAGGCGGCGCGACACCCGGTACTGCTCAAAGACATGCCAGTCGCGGAACTGGCGGCGCGTCGTACGCCGGTGCGCGAGCTGCCGGAAGCCGCTGCCGTCGTCCATGCGATCCGACGCCCGCTACTGCTCCGACCGCTGCAGGCGGAAGGCACACCGCGCCCGATCCGATTCCGCGGGCGGCTCGCAATGATGAGCATGTGCGTGCGCTACGCGGGGGAGTCCTACACCTACCTGTTGGATTCAGTCACCACCGACCACGGCCGTCCGGGTGCGACCCCAATGACCCGCTATTACGCGGCACACGGCACCCCGCCCGGGACCTGGCTCGGCGCCGGCCTCGCGGGACTGGACGAAAACCAAGGGCTCGCAGGGGGCAGCTTCGTGACGCTCGCTCAGATGGAACGGCTCTTCGCCAACGGTGCCGACCCCGTCACCGGAAGAGCGCTTGGCCAGTCCCCGCACGTCTACGCCGCTGACACTGACCGCCGTCGTCCCGTCGCTGGCTTTGACTCCACGTTCACGGCTCCGAAGTCGGTCAGTGTCCTCTGGGCAGTGGCCGACGCCGACACCCGGGACGTGATCTATGAGTGCCACCGGCAGGCTATCGCCGACGTCGTGGCCCTCATCGAGCGCGACGTTGCCCGCACTCGGATCGGCACGAACGGCGTCGCGCAGGTCGAGGTCGACGGGGTGATCGCGGCAGCCTTCGACCACTGGGACTCGCGCGAGAACGACCCCAACCTCCACACGCACGTGGTGATCGCCAACCGTGTACAGGCTGCCGACGGACGGTGGCGAACGCTGGACTCCCGCGCGATTCATCGCGCGGCCGTGGCCATGTCCGAGCGCTACGACACTCTCCTGGCCGATCACCTCTCCCGCCGGCTCGGCCTCGTTTGGGAGTACCGGGAGCGCGGACCGCAGCGCAATCCCGCTTTCGAGCTGGCCGCCATCCCGCAGCCGCTCCTGGATTGCTTCTCGCAGCGATCGGTGGCCATCGACGCTGAGGCAGGCCGCCTCATCGAGCGGTACCAGAGCGACCACGGCCGCCGACCTGATGCGGCGATGGTCCTTCGGCTGCGCCAGCAGGCCACGCTCGCGACCCGCGGCGCGAAGGAGGTCCGCAGCCTCGAAGAGCTCACCGCCGAGTGGAGAGAGCGGGCCGACACGGTGCTTGCCGCGGACTCGATCGCGTGGAGCAGGCGAGTTCTCGCCGACGCGCGAAGCCCACTCCCGGACCTGCGCCTGCCCTCGGTGTGGGCGGATGAGGCCGCCACGGCTGTGCTTGCCGTCCTCTCCCGGAAGCGGTCGACGTGGACGGCGTGGAACATCGAGGCAGAGGCTGCCCGCGCGCTCAAGCCGCACCGGTTCGACACTGCGGACGATCGAGACCAGGCTGTCGCCGCTGTCGTCGCCGAGGTGCAGCGACGGTCGGTCCGACTGACCCCACTGGAAGCCGCGCAGACACCTGCGGCGCTGCAGCGGCCGGACGGCACCAGTGCCTTCCGTGCTTTCCGCAGCGAGGTGTACACCGCCCAGACCACGCTCGACGCCGAGGCGCGACTCCTCACCGCTGGGCGTGATCGCAACGGCCCGGTGCTCGACATCGACCATCTCGACCAGGCCGGGCTCTTCGGTGACCAAGCCTCCGCAGTCCGGTCCGTCGGCTTCTCGGGCCGGGTGCTGGACGTGCTGGTCGGCCCGGCCGGCTCAGGCAAGACCCACACCCTCGCCGCCCTGCGAGCCTCCTGGGAAGGCACCCACGGGCGCGGGTCCGTTGTCGGTCTGGCGCCGTCGGCCGCCGCGGCCGAGGTCCTCGGAGCCAGTCTCGGCGTGGAGACCGAGAACACGACCAAGTGGCTCGTTGAGCATGACGCCGAACCCGAGCGGCTACGTCGCCTCGCCCGGGCGCGCAGCATCCTGCCGGGGACGGCGAACCGGGGGAGTGCGCGGCAGGTTGCCGCCCACATCCAGCGGCTCACCGAAGAGGTCGAGCGATGGCGGTTCCGTGCGAAGCAATTGGTGATCATCGACGAGGCGTCCCTGGCCGGCACCGCAGACTTGGACCGGATCGTCGCCTGCGCCGGCGAGGCCGGGGCGAAGGTGCTCCTCGTGGGGGACTGGGCACAACTGTCCGCTATTGACGCCGGCGGCGCCTTCGGCCTCCTCGTCCGCGACCGCGGCACGGGAGCACCTGAGCTCGGCACCGCCCGACGTTTCAGTCACGCCTGGGAGAGAGAGGCTTCGGCGCTCCTGCGGGTGGGCGACTCGAAGTGTCTACGCTTCTACGACGACCACGGCCGGATCCACGAGGGCGAGCACGACGACATGGTCGACGGCGCCTACGCGACCTGGCGCGCGGACGAACTCTCCGGGAAGCGGTCCCTGCTCATCGCCGGCGACGGCGACACCGTTCGCGCGCTCAACGAACGCGCCCGCGCCGAGCTCGTCGTCGCTGGCCGCGTCGCCCTCGACGGCAGTCGCTTGCGCGATGGGCTTTTCGCAGGCGTCGGTGATCGCGTCGTCACACGCCGCAACGACCGCCGCCTCACAGCCGGGCCGAGGTGGGTGAAGAACGGAGACACGTGGGCAGTCACCGCCCGCCACGACGACGGTGCCCTGACCGTCAAACGGCCCGGCGGTGGGCCTACCGTCACCTTGCCCGCGGGGTACGTCCGTGAGCACGTCGAGCTGGGGTACGCCACCACGGCGTTCCGGGCCCAAGGCGCGACCGTCGACACCGCTCACGCCATCGTCACCGGCCCTGGCCTGACTCGGGAAGTGCTGTACGTGATGCTCACCCGCGCCCGCGAAGCCAACACTGCCTACGTCTGCACCGACCGGCCCGTCGAGCCCCTCGAAGGGTTCGAGGACGCACCAGTCACCGCCAGAGGTGTCCTGGCCGCCGCCATGGGGAACGTTGGAGCCGCTCTCTCCGCACACGAGACGAGAGAGCGAGAGCTCGACGAGGCAACGTCAATACGCACCATCGCAGCCGAGTACGAGACCATCGCTCACCTCGCCCAAGCGGACCGCTGGACCGCGCTCCTCATAAGCGCCGGACTCACCGCCGAGCAGGTCCGGGAGGTGACGTCGTCACCGGCTTTCGGTGCCCTCGGCACGGCGTTGCGCCGTGCTGAAGCACAGGGGGTCGCGCTCGAGAGCGACCTCCCGCAGATCATCAAGCGAGCCGATACCGGCGCTGCAGATCTCGCTGCGGTACTTCACGAGCGCGTCGAACGCTGGACCGAAACGTCCGTCAGCGCCGCCCACGGCACAGTCCCGGCGGATCGCTTCATTCTCGGCTTCATCCCAGTCGCCGCGACCGACGACCCCAGCATCGCGGCAGCGCTGACCGAGCGAGAACGTCTCATGGAGCAACGAGCTGACCTCCTGCTCGAGCGCGCCCGTGCAGCCGGGGCGATGTGGCTCAGACACACCGCGGCCCAGCCCAGCACCGCGGAAGAGGCAGCCGTGTGGTTGCCAGCGGCCCGCACGGTCGCCGCCTACAGAGAGCGCCATCAAGTCATCGACCCCGACAGTGCCCTTGGCCCAATCGACCCGGCAGCCATCCAGCAACGGCGGGAGAGCAGCATGGTCATCGCCACGCTGGCCCGGCTCAGGGAAGGGACCTCGCCGGACACCGCACGGACGACTTCGTCCAGTTCTGCGGCCACGTGGAAAGCACCGAGTCCGGACCCGATCGGGCGGTGAGACGCGCGCGGCTTCGTTAGGGCGCGGCCGCGCTTCGGCGGAGCGCTCGGACGGCGGCCATGACCGGACGCCGTGAGCGGGCGCGACTCACCGCACCCGGACAACCCGGCGAGTCGGCCGACGTCTCATGCGCCGGGGCAGAGATCCGTCCTGCTCTTGCCAAGTCGTAGCCAGCCGCCGGACTGTCACCGACACGGGCGCGGTGATGGCGCTGGCCGGGTTCACCGTCTGGAGTGAGACGGTGCGCACTGCTCCAGCGCGCGCTCGGTACAGGCGCGGGTCAACCCATTACGCTGGGATGTGGTCCCAAGTCGTGCCATAGGCATGCGGTGACTTCTGCATGTCCTGGTAGAAGTCCCATCCCTGATCTCTGCTGGTGAAGACCCTTTCATGGGTCTTCCCGCCCTCGTCTACGGACCTCCAAGTGACGCGATAATTAAGGCGCGGGTCCTCATAGCCACTGGTCGGTTCGTGTCTCATTCTTCTCAAGGCTCCCTTCGGCGGTAGAGCCCCTTACCCTACCGAGCCCTCATCCAGGGGGCGTGAAGGCGGGCCCCCACGTGTCAGTCGCCCTTCGCGGAGTGGGCTCGCCGAAGAAGGCCCCGATCTTGCTGCCCGGACGTTCGGCTCCGGCGAACAGATCGTGAACCACCATGTCCGGAACTGTGGTGGTGAGCGTGTGACGCACAATGGTCGCGGTGCGGTCGTCGAGCCTTTGCACGGAAGAGGGTGCGTGCCAAGCGGACGCCGGCGCCGCCCGGACGGGGGCATGTGCAGATTCGAGCGGCACGCGGGCGACGGCATTGCCGAACGGTAAAGATCCGTCAGGTGGCAGCATGTGGCCGAGCAGAAGGGCGCAACATGAGGTTGTGGCCACGGCGGCTCCTGCGGAGCCCGACTTCGGAGCTGAGATGGAGCCCTTCCGCGACGGTCTAGCCGTCCTGCTCCGTGAAGGCCGGCCTGTCGGTCACGCGGCAACGTCGCTGGGCCACTTTCGGACGCCGTTCACCCCTCGGACGCCCCAGCCCTGGGTGTGGATCGTCGTCGTCTGGGCCGATGGTGTGAAGGAACCGTCGGTCGAGGACCACCCCCCGTGGACCTACGTCAGCGAGATGCGCGACGGCTACCTCGACTGGCAGGACGGCGCCAACCGGGAGCGCACAGGTCGATACGAGATCCAGTGGGTACCGGCTGAGCTGGCCCAGGCCGAGCGCGAACGGCTCGGCATACACCTCAACGACTTCTAAAAGAACCCGGCCGAGCGGGCTGCGAAGCATCCCCGCGGCGCGCGCTGAGCGCGGCATGAGATGCCCTGTGTCAAGCGGCGCCGGCGAGAAGGGTGTTCAGGGCGCGGTGGCGGTCGGGGTTGTAGGGGACGCCGTCTTGCCAGCATCGCCAGATGACGTTTAGCCACGCGCGAGCGAGGACGCGGGTCGCGTGGGGATGGTCGTGGCCT
>NZ_JAZGON010000008.1:0-186465 GCF_036421975.1 Georgenia wangjunii
GCGTGCGCCGCGTACGGCACCTCGATCAACTCGGTCACCGTCTCGCCGTCGACCGTGGCCGCGACCGTCACCGACATCTCACCCGCCGGGACCTGCCCCAGTCGGGTCGTGAAGGCGTGCAGCACGCTCCTGCCCGCCTCCAGCGACGCCGTCGAACGCGTCCCGTACGCCGTGGAGATCTCCGCGGACACCGGCACCCCCTCGTCGTTCGTCACCCGGGCGGTGAGGACCGCGCGGCCCGCCACGCACCGCGCGCCGGTCTCCACCGAGACGTCCAGCGTGTCCGGCACGAGTGCCGTCACCGCGTCGACGGCCTGATGACGGACCGCCTCGTCCAGCCCGGGCCGCGGGCTCCGCAGCGCGTCCCGGATCTCACCGAGCTGAGCGAAGACCTCGGCGTCATCCAGGTCCGGGACCAGCACGGGGACCGTGGCCGACGCGAGCGAGGGTCCGCCCTCCGGGCCGCTCAGCGTGACCTCGAGGTCGTAGGTGCCGGGCACGAGCGCCGAGCCGTCCACCGGGACATCGAGGACCTCCGTGGCATGCGCAGGGACGCCCGTGATGCTTGCCTCGGCCTCCACCCCCGGCACCCCCTGCAGACCCACCCGGTAGTCGGCCGCACCGGACCCGACGTTGGACACGTTCAGACGCAGGAACTGGTCCGGCGCACCGGGCAGCAGCACGTAGGGCCCGACCACCGCCACGGATCCGTCCCCGGGGGCACCGAGGAGGTCCAGCTCCCGGAGCTCGTCGTACGACGCCTCCTGCAGCGGGGAGAACTGCAACGGCGGGTCCTGGTCGTTGAGGTCGTCGACCCCGAAGGCACCCACTGCGCCGCCGTCGTAGACGAGGTTCGCCCAGTCGTCGAACCCTGCGTGCACCTGGTCGTCCCCGTCGCCGTTCACGTCGACGCTCACGAGGTCCTCCTCCACCTCACCGTCACAGTCCCAGTCGGTGGCGTCGGCGTCACTGCTCGTCTCCCTCTGGTTCGTGCCCGGGCAGAACCACGAGTACGCACCGGTCGCCCCCGGGAGGCCATCCACCTCCAGCAGCGCCAGCTCGTCGACGATGGGCAGGGTCTGTCGGGAGAAGTCCAGCGGCCGTCGGCCCATCTGCCAGAAGTAGCTCATGATGCTCTGGAAGTTGGGCTTGTTGTTGACGTGGTCGCCGCCTCCGTGCCGCAGCCCGAGCGTGTGCCCGAACTCGTGCATGAAGGTCCCGGACTCCTCACGGCGGGAGAAGCCCGTCTCCCCGAAGGCTCCGTCCGTCACGAGGAAGGAGTCACCCTCCCAGACCGAGTCCGAGATCTGCGCGATCCCCGAGCTTCCATGGTCCCCGTACCTGTCCGCGAAGATCGCGTAGTGGAACACGTCGGCGCGCGCCGTCTCGACGTTGTCGGCCTTGAGCGCGTTGAACTCCGTCCAGTCGTAACCGCTCGCCCCGGCCTCGCCGATGAACGCCTGGTGGTCCACCGCGTTCGCCCGCGACCGGGCGCCCCAGAGCGCGCCGTTCGACGGGTTCATGACGTAGTCCGCACCGGCGTCGACGTGCAGACGGATGCCCGTCGTCCCGTCGGGATTGGGCACGGGCGCGTCCGCGAACGCCTCGACGGCGTCCTGGATCGCCTCCGGCTGCGGCGCGAAGTCACGGCCGCCCCAGCACCACCACAGCACGCAGGACCTCGGGTCGGACATCCAGTCGACCTCGACGAAGAGGTCCTTGTGGTCGGGGGACGCGCCCATCGCCGGGAGGTCGATCTCGGAAACGCCGTCGCCGTCGACGTCGAGCCCGTCCCGTTCCCACTCGTCCAGCAGCCCGTCGCCGTCCGCGTCGCCGGTCGTCGTCGCATCCTCCGAGAACGCGGTGACGTGGGCGATCTCGGCGTCGTCCCCGGACTCGACGTCCAGCTGCCAGCTCAGCCCGGCACCGTTGTCCAGGTACTCGTCGCCGCGCGTGGTGCTGGGGAACATCTGCTGGCTGCCGATCGCCGACCACACCCCGGAATAGCTGGCCTGCATGTAGGCGGATCCACCCGTGATCGGGATCCACTTGGCCACGCGCCCGCTCTCCGCCACGCAGGCGACCGTGCCCTCCGACGCATCTCCGTAACCGAGGTCGGAGTCCTCGACGTAGCAGTCACCGGCTCGGTACACCACGACCGGGACATCGGCGTCGCCGGTGTTGACCAACCGCACCCGCGTCACGTAGCTCTGCTGCCCGGCGATGTAGGTGTCGGTCTGGGTGAGCCGGAGCCCCGACTCCCCCAGGTCCACCGTCGTGGTGACCGACCACGGGTCCGCTGCCGTGCCGGCGCCCACCGGGCCCTCCTGCGACACCGGCGTGAACGCCGTGCGCGGTGAGGCGCCACTTCCCGCCGGGACGTCCTGCGGGCCGAAGAGCGTCGTGCCTGCGGCCACGAAGGTGCCACAGGCAGTCCCGGAGTAGAACTCGGGAGCCTCGTCTCCGACGTACCGCACATCGCAGTTGAGATCAGGACTCGTTGCGATCGATGTCAGCGGACCGGGTGACTCGATAACTCCGGGGGTCGCCGCGTACGCGGACAGGCCTGACACACTCGTCAGCAGGCTCATGACCAAGGCCAGAGCCAGGACGAGCGGGATCAGGCGTATGCGCGTCGCGGGAGGGGAACCCATCATGGTCATGTCCCGT
This sequence comes from Georgenia wangjunii, assembly GCF_036421975.1. Taxonomy (NCBI): domain Bacteria; kingdom Bacillati; phylum Actinomycetota; class Actinomycetes; order Allobogoriellales; family Allobogoriellaceae; genus Georgenia; species Georgenia wangjunii. Next base: position 2,671 of record NZ_JAZGON010000008.1, read on the forward strand.
TCTTCTGGAGCCCCCCGACGGGCGCTGCCGGCATCGGCTGCGGCGATGCTAGTGATCATCGTCAGTGGTTGTGGGGGAAGCACGGCTGGATCTGGGGGCGAAGGGTCTCCCGCACCGGCACCAGCCGTCTCCACCACCGCACCGGAGATCGATTCGTCCACCTCGCCCGGGGTCGACGACGGCGTGGTCGCACGACGATCGACGCGCGGCGGCATGTGCCCGGGAGGGCCCTGCCGGTCCGAGCTCGTCGTCACCGGTGACGGCACGTGGAGCTACCAGGTGGAGGACGGGACGTCCGAGGGGCACCTGAGCGACGCCGAGCTGAGCCGCCTGCGCGAAGCGGTCGAGGACACCGGGCTGGGGTCGGAGGCCGAGCCCGCGACCGGGTGCGCCGCGGACAGCGACGGCACGTCGGTCTCCTACGGCTGGACCGTCGACGGGCAGGAGCACGAGGTCGACTCGTGTGAGGTGCTCATCAGCGCCCACGACCCGCTGGTGCAGGCGCTCGATCAGCTGGCGGCCCGCCTCGAAGGCTGACCGGCGGAGCCGGCTCTCGTCACCCGCCCGGCGCATCCCGTCCCGAGCAGCGCCACTGCGCAGGGGACCGAGCGGGCGCGTGAGGGGCGGTGGTCCGGCTAGACGCCGGGCCACCGCCCCTCAGTCCCTCACGCGCTCAGGAGCACGCGTGCGCCGCGTACGGCACCTCGATCAACTCGGTCACCGTCTCGCCGTCGACCGTGGCCGCGACCGTCACCGACATCTCACCCGCCGGGACCTGCCCCAGTCGGGTCGTGAAGGCGTGCAGCACGCTCTTGCCCGCCTCGAGCGACGCCGTCGAACGCGTCCCGTACGCCGTGGCGATCTCCGCGGACACCGGCACCCCCTCGCCGTTCGTCACCCGGGCGGTGAGGACCGTGCGGCCCACGACGCACCGCGCGGCAGTCTCCACCGACACGTCCAGCGGCTCCTCCGTGCTCGGGGCCGGGATGTTCGCGAGCAGCGCGCTCAGCGCGCTGGCCTGCGTCCGCCAGTCGAAGACGTTGGCCCGCTCCGTGCCGTCGCCCCCGGCCCAGCGCAGGCCGAGCCGGTCGTCGGCGGTGCGGTCCTCGGCCCAGATCGACGCGGCCTGCCGGTCGATGAACTCCTGGTACGCGGGGACGTCGACCGTGTCGTTGAGGTCACCGAGGTAACGCACGAAGATGCCCTTGAACTGCTTGGCGTTGTCGTCGCACGTGGCGGCGAGGTCGCAGCTCTCGGTGAGGATCCCGTCGGTGACGAGCTCGGGCTCGGTGATGCCGGCGTCCGCGAGGCGGAGCACCGTCTGGAGGACGTCCGCGTTCCCGGTGGCCCGGTGCAGCTCGAGGCCGGCGCCGATGGCGAGGCCCTGGTTGTAGCTCCACACCGTCCCGCCGTTGTTCTGGCAGTCGCCCGTGAGGCCGTCGTTGACGAGCCCGTCGTCGTTGATCATGCCGCTGGCGAGGAGCCAGTCCCAGCCCGCCTGCGAGCGCTCCAACCACATCGTGTCACCGGGGATGCGGTTGTGGAGCTCGGCGGTCAGGCGCACCCACAGGCCGTTGGTGACGGCGTTCTTGTACGTGCGCTCGTGGTCCCACCAGACGCCGCCGCCGCAGGTGCTGGGGTCCCAGTAGCCGTGGACGAAGTCGCCGATGGTGACCGCCATGTCGAGGTACTTCTCGTCACCGGTGAGGTCGTAGGCCTGCACCCAGGCGAGTGCCCACCACTCGGCGTCGTCGATCGCGCGGCTGGTGAAGTTGCCCCACAGCTCGTCGCCGGAGAGCTCACCCGCCGGGAACGGCGCCTTGTTCCGCTCGAACGTGCGGTCCACCTGCTCGAGGTAGCTCTCGTCGCCCGTGCGCTGCATGTACTCGACGATCGTCTCGATGGCGACGGCGGAGTTCCACCAGCTCGACTGCCACCACGCCTCCTCCGGGTCGTAGTCGTCCATGAGCACCTGCGCGGCACGTGCCGCCCGGACGACGGACGGCGGGTTGGCGAGCATCTCGTCGACGAGGGGCAGGAGAGCCGCCTTGGCGTCGTCGCTCACCCCGTCGGCCGGGGCGTCGGCGATCGCGGCGCGCAGCGCCTCCAGCCGGTCCTCGAGCTCCCGCGAGTGGCTGCCCGCGAGGGCCTCCTCCGCCTCGGTGACGAGGCCCTGCAGGTCCTGCGCGACCGTGTCCGCGATGTCCCCGCTGCGGTTGAGCTCGCCGATCCGCGCGCGGATCTCCTCGAGCCCGCTGCCGGGCGTGAGCCACTGGGACAGGACGAGGGTGAGCTCGGCGCGCGTCTCGGCGTCGAGCTCGCTCGCCGGCATCCGGTCGATCGCCGCGCGCAGGGCGCGCAGCTGCGTGCCCACGCCGTCGGCGTCGCCCTCGTCCTCCGCCTCCTGGGCGGCGGCGAGGACGCCGCCGAGCTCCGCCGCAGTCTCGGCCGAGATGCGGCCGGCCTCGCGGGCGTCGTCCACGACGGCGGAGAGCTCGCTCACCCGGGGGGTGTGCGCGAGGAGCTCGACCTCGGCCAGCGAGGTCCCGCCGTCGCCGGTGCTCGCGGTGACGACGAGCTGGTAGTGCCGGTAGATGCCGGGCTCGGCCACCGAGAACGCGCGGGTCTCCCGCCGCTCCGCGAAGTTCTCGCCGGACCGCTCATCGAGCGTCGTCCACGTCGACCCGTCCGCGGAGCCCTGGAGCTCCCACGACGTCGGGTCGCCCGGCACGTCCGCCGACGTCAGCGTGTACATCTGAGCCCGTGCCGTGCGGCCGGTGAGCGTGTACCCCACCGTCGGGGTCGCGCTGGCGAAGGTGACCGAGGTGGCGGAGGTGTCGTCGAACAGGGCGGCGCCGTCGACGCCGTCCTCGCTCGTCGTCGCCTCCCCGGCACCCGGCCCGGTCGCGTCCGCGAGCGGGTCCGGCACACGGTCGCCCTGCGTGATCGACGGCGGGACGTCGTCCTCACCGGTGCCCCAGTCGGACGGCTCCGGGCCCATGTCGAACTCGATCGTGCCGCCGGCGAGCAGCTGGTCGTGCGTGAGGTACGTCGCCGACTGCGGCGTGCCGTCGACGGTCATGCCCTGGATGTAGACGTTCGTGGCGCTGTTGTCCGGCGCGCTGAGAACGAGGTCCTCGCCGTTCTCGAGGTGCACCGTGGCCTCGGTGAAGAGGGGCGAGCCGATCGCGTACGTCGGGCTGCCGACCTGCAGCGGGTAGAAGCCGAGGGCGCTGAACACGTGCCACGCGGACATCTCGCCGTTGTCCTCGTCGCCGGGGTACCCCTGGCCGATGTCGCTCCCGGTGAAGCCGCGCGCGAGCGCCTCGCGCACGACGGCCTGCGTCTTCGACGGCTGGCCGGCGAAGTTGTACATGTACGGGATGTGGTGCGACACCTGGTTGCTCAGGCCCCACTGCCCCATCCGGACGGCCTTGGCCTCCCGCATCTCGTGGATGACGCCGCCGTAGGACCCCGGGAACGTCGCCGTCTCGGGCGTGGCGAAGAACTCGTCCAGCTTGGCCCCGAGCCCCGCGCGGCCCCCGTAGAGGTTGGCCAGGCCCTGCCCGTCCTGGACGGCGTGGAACGCGAAGTTCCAGCCGTCGGTCTCGGTGAACTCGTTGCCCCACACGCGCGGGTCGAAGTCCGCCGCGGACTGGCGCCAGGTGCCGTCCTCCTCCTTGGCGCGGAAGAACTCGGTCACGGGGTCGAACAGGTGGACGTAGTTGAGCGCGCGGTTGAGGTAGTACGTGTAGTTGTCCGCGTACTCCTCGTGGCGCGGGTCGCTCTCGTCCGTGGAGTCGAGGAGCTTCTTCGACATCGTCGCGATGCCGTAGTCGTTGAGGTAGTCCTCGAGCGACCAGGACGCGCTCTCGTGCGTGGACGCGGGCGTGTAGCCGAGGAAGTTCGCGCGCTCGAGGCCCTTGCGCCCGACGTTCTCGTTCGGCGGGGCGACGGCGGCGTTCTTGAGCGCGGCGTCGTACATCCCCTGGACGTCGAGGCCCTCGACGCCCTTGACGTACGCGTCCGCGAACGCGACGTCCGAGCTCGTCCCGGTCATGCTGTTCGCGTACCCGGGCGCCGACCAGCGCGCCACCCAGCCGCCGTCCTCGTACTGCTGGACGAACCCGTTGACCATCTCGCTCGCCTGCGTCGGGTAGAGCAGGGAGTACGCCGGCCACGTCGTGCGGTAGGTGTCCCAGAAGCCGTTGTTGACGTAGACCTTCCCGTCGACGACCGGCGCGCCGGTCTGCGTCGCCGTGGTCCCCGACGGCGCGGGCTCGTCCGACGTCGAGGACTGGACGACGTGCTGCCACACCGGCTCGGCGGCCGTGCCCGTGTTCTCGTGACCCGAGTTCGGGTAGAGGCTGAGGCGGTAGAGGTTGGAGTAGAGCGTGGTCAGCTGGTCCTCGCTGGCCCCCTCGACCTCGATGACGTCGAGCTTGTCGTCCCACAGCGCCTGCGCGCGCCTCGCGACGTCGTCGAAGGTGTCGTCGGGGGCGATCTCGAGCTCGAGGTTGCGCCGCGCCTGCTCGACGCTCATGAGCGACGTCGCGATGCGCATGGTGACGACCTTCGACGACGACGTGTCGAACGTGAGGTGGCCCGCGACGTCGCCGCGGCCGCCCGGCGCGAGCGCGCCGCCGCCGGTCGCGGGACGGTCGGTCTCCGCGTAGACGAACATGCGCGTCATCCCGGCCGACTGGCTCCCGCTGCTCACGTCCGTGTAGCCGGTGAGCGTGCCGGCGGCGGGGTCGAGCGTGAGCCCGCCGTCGTTGTTGACGTTGTCGAAGATGAGGTTCGACTCGTCGCCCGTGAACGTGAAGCGGAACATCGCGGCGTGGTCGGTCGGGGCGATCTCGGTCTGCAGCCCGTTGTCGAAGGTGACGCCGTAGTAGTGCGCGCGGGCGACCTCGTTGTCGTGGCTGAAGGTGAGCGCGCGTGCCGCGCGGTCGGCGTCCGGGACCCCGGCCTCGGCCGAGGGCATGACCTGGAACGTCTGCCGGTCACCGATCCAGGGGCTCGGCTCGTGGCTGAGCGAGAACGCCTCGAGGGTGGGCCGGTTCTGGCCGTCGTTGCGGCGCTGGTACTCGTACAGCCAGCGGTAGGTGCCCGCGTCGGTCACCGGGGTCCAGAAGTTGAACCCGCGCGGCACGGCCGTCGCGGGGAAGGTGTTCCCGCGGGAGAAGTCGCCGCTCGAGTTGGTGCCGCGCGTCGTGACGACGTAGTCCGACGGCGAGGTGCGCTCCTCGTCGGCCGGCTCGGCGACGACCTCGATGTCGTCGACCCAGCCGCTGAAGTCGGCGGGGCCTTCTGGCCGGTCGTAGGCGACGAGGACGCGGTCGATCGTCTTGCCTGCGGCGACGGCGCCGATGTGCGAGACGACCGAGTTCCACTGGTTGACGTAGAGGACCTTGGAGTCGCCCTGCCCCTGCGGGGTGAGGCGGAAGCCGTGCTGGTCGGTCGCGGCGAGCTCGCTCAGGTACGTGCCGTCGGTGAAGGCGAGGTCGACCGCCACGTACGTGCTGGCGTAGCCGGCGTCCGTCTCCGAGGCCTGCGGGAAGATCGCGTAGGACAGCTCGCTCTCGGCGCCGACGGGGACGTCGACGTCGAGCACCTTGTTGTAGGAGTACCCGCGCTCCTCGGCGAGGTGGCTGCCCGCGTAGTGCAGCGAGCGCACGCCGGTCCAGCCGGCCTCGGGCTTCGCGGTGTACGCGCTGCTCGGACCGGAGCCCAGCTCCGTCGTCATGTCCGACGACGCCACCTCCTCGGTGGAGAGGAGGAGCTCGGCGAGCTGGGTCCCGCCGCTGCCGGCGTTCTCCGTGATGTCGAGCCGGTAGAAGCTGTACGGCTCGGTGTTGGCGGTGTCGAACTGCCGCGTCTCGAAGCGGCCCGTGAAGGTCTGGTTGCTCCGGCTGTCGAGCGTCGTCCAGGTCTCCCCGTCGCTCGAGCCCTGCAGCTCCCAGCTGCGCGGGTCGCGGTCCGGGGAGTCGTTCGCCGATGCGAGCGCGTACGCGGCGACGACGGTCGGCTCGGCGAGCTCGTACGTGAGGCGGGCGGTCCGCGACCCGGCGAACCACTTGGTGTTGACGTCGCCGTCCGCGAGGTTGTCGGCGCCCTCGTTGGGCGGGTTCTCGTCGGTGGCCGCGACGTCGACGACGGTGCTAGTGATGTCGCCGGGCAAGTCGACGGTGCCCGGGCTCAGCCGGCGCAGGGAGGTGCCCGAGACCACCGCGTCGATGGTCCCGGCCTCGCGCGTGCGGATCTGGAACTGCGGCGTGTTGCCGCCGCTGGCGGGCCGGACGAGGTCGACGGTGACGGTCTGCGGCTCCTCGGTGAGCGTGAGGTACTGCCCGCCGACGTCCGAGCCTCCGCTGTAGACGTTGAGGAGGATCCGGCCGCTCCCGGAGAGCGTCGCCTGTGCCCGGACCGTGACGCCGCGCTCGAGGTCCGGCATCGGGACCTGGATCCACGTCTCGCCCGCGGACTCCATCGTCCAGCGCACCGCGGGGTCGCCGTCGGTCGTCGTCGTCGGCTCGATCGTGCCCGGCACCGAGCCGACGCCGTTCTGGAAGGGGCCCTCCCAGTTCAGGTCGGCGGTGGCGCCGCCGAGGATGTCGTCACCGGTCGGTGTGCTCGGGCTGCGCTCGAGCACCGTCGTGCCGACGACGCCCGAGACCATCGGGCCCTCCGGCGTCGTCTCCGGCGTGCTCGTCCAGGCGGGCTGCGGGTCGCCGGCCTCGAAGGAGGTGACGAAGTCTCCCGGGGCCGGCGGTACGGCCGCGTTGGCGGCGGGCGCGGTGACACCGGCGGCGACACCGGCCAGCCCGAGAGCGAGCGTCAGGGCTGACGCGACCGCACGACGGATCGGCGGTCGGGGCGCCGCGGTGGAACGGACAGGGACGGGGAGAGAAGACATCAGCGACCTTCGGCTTCCTGGGCGTGCCGCCCGTGACAGCGTTGTCATCACCGATGACGCTACGTCGCGCCGCGGGGGCCGTCAATGGTCCGAACGGCTAGGACTGCACCGCGGGGCCGACGACAGCGAGCCGGCCGCGCCCCACCACCGATCGCCACCGAGGACAACGACCTCCTCCACGACGTGCGCCACCGGACGCATCGAGCGTCACCCGGCGCCATGGCCCACAATGACAACCCTCGACGGCGGGAACGAGCGACGGCACCACGTCCCCACCGCCGTCGGTCTCTTCCGAGCCCGCACATCCGAGAGGCACTTCCCTGAGCACCGCCGACACCACCGCGGCCTCCGACGGCGTCGGGTTCCGCTCCACACGCGGCCCGATCCTCATCGCGATCATGATGACGACGAGCCTCATCGCGATCGACACGACGATCCTCGCCACCGCCGTACCGACCATCGTCGCCGACCTCGGCGGGTTCACGAGCTTCCCGTGGCTGTTCTCCATCTACCTGCTCACGCAGGCCGTGTCGGTGCCGATCTACTCCAAGCTCGCGGACACGATCGGGCGCAAGCCGGTCATCCTGCTCGGCGTCGGGCTCTTCCTCCTCGGCTCCATCCTGTGCGGGCTCGCCACGTCGATGCCGGCGCTCATCGCGTTCCGCGCGATCCAGGGCCTCGGCGCCGGGGCCGTGCAACCGATGGCGATCACCATCGCCGGTGACATCTACACCGTCGCCGAGCGCGCCAAGGCGCAGGGCTACCTCGCCAGCGTCTGGGCCATGTCCGCCGTCGTCGGTCCGACGCTCGGCGGGTTCTTCGCGGAGTTCCTCACGTGGAACTGGATCTTCTTCGTCAACGTGCCGCTGTGCCTCCTCGCGGCGTGGCTGCTCGTCCGCCACCTCCACGAGACGGTCGAGCGCCAGAAGCGCCGCATCGACTGGCTCGGCGGAACGCTGCTCACTGTCGGCGTCAGCCTCCTCATCCTCGCGCTCCTCGAGGGCGGGCACGCGTGGGCCTGGGACTCCCCCGTCAGCATCGGCTCCCTCGCCGTCGCGGCCGTGCTCCTCACGGTGTTCGTGCTCGTCGAGCGCCGCGCGGCTGAGCCGGTGCTGCCGCTGTGGGTGCTGAGCCGGCGGCTCCTCCTGACGACCGCGCTCATCAGCGTCGGCGTCGGCGTCATCCTCATCGGCCTGACGTCGTACGTGCCGACGTTCCTCGAGGCGCTGCTCGACGTCTCACCGCTGGTCTCCGGCCTCACGCTCGCCACCCTGACGATCGGCTGGCCGATCGCCGCCACCCTCTCCGGGCGCATCTACCTGCGGATCGGTTTCCGGGCCACGGTGCTCATCGGCGCGTCGATCGTCGTGCTCGCGACCGGCGCGCTCGCCCTGACCGCGCAGGTGCCGTCGGTCGCGTCCGTCGCGCTGTGCTGCTTCGCGATCGGGCTGGGCATGGGACTCGTCGCCTCGCCGAGCCTCATCGCGGCGCAGTCCAGCGTGGGCTGGGGTGAACGCGGGGTCGTCACCGGCGCCAACATGTTCGCCCGGTCCGTCGGCAGCGCCGTCGGCGTCGCGGCGCTGGGCGCCGTCGTCAACGCACGGCTGGGAGGCGCAGACGCCCTGGAGGAGCCCACCCTGTTCGGCGACGCGGTCGCGTGGGTGTTCGTGGCGGTCGTGGCGTGGCGGTCGCCATGGTGGTTGCCGGGTGGTGCCTCCCCCGGGACGAGGCCCCGGCGGCGGCGTCCTAGGAGGCTGGGACGTCGCCCCGGTCGGACGCGTCCTCGGCCCGGTCGGTCGCGATCTCGAACCCCGCGCGCACGAGCCGGTCGCACAGGACCATCCCCAGTGCCGTCGCGGGGGTGAGGACACCGGCCCGCTGCGGCAGGTGCGCGCCGTCGAGGGCGAGCGCCAGCGCGCTCTCGCCGAGCATGACGGCGGTCGCCGCGTAGCCCGGGTCGCCGTCGGCCGCGATGACGGTGCCGTACCGCGCGCCGGTCGACGTCCTGGCGAGCACCTCGATCCGGAAGTGCCCCGAGCGCCGCGTCTCCTCGTCCGGCCCCTCCCCCGGCGCCGGGAGGACGCGGTCGAGCGCCCACCGGGTCGGCGGGATCGCGAGGCCCGCGACGGCGGCGCCGAGGCCGGCCGCGAGTGCCCGCGCCTTCGCCTGCGCGCCGGGCCCGGTGCCGAGGTCGACCACCTCGCGGTAGCGGAAGTCGCGCCCGTACGCCCAGCCCTGCAGGGCGTTGCTGCGGTGGACCACGCGCGTGTTGATCGGCGCCATGGGGAACGGCGCCGTCCACGTGCCCGTCGCGGCGTTGCGCATCGCACGACCCGCACCGTCGGGGGTGGACGCGACCTCGGGCTCCGCGTCGCGGTCCGGGCTGAGCGCGTACGGGTCGGCGATCACCTGGCGGTTGTCCGGGTCCCGGGCGGCGTCGACCTGGAGACGCATCGAGTCGATGGTCCCGCCGCTGATCCCCCCGGCGAGGGAGCGCACGACGAGCGTCGTCTCGCGCAGGTCCCCGGCGCCGTCGGCGCGGGCCCGTTCGGCGGTGACGAGGACGCCGAGGTCCGAGGGCACGGAGTCGAACCCGCACGCGTGGACGATCCGCGCGCCGGTCTCCTGCGCCCGGGCGTGGACGGTGGCGGCGCTCTCGCGGATGAAGAGGACCTCTCCGGCGAGGTCGACGTAGTGGGTGCCGGCCTCGGCGCACGCCCGCACGAGCGGCATGCCGTGCCGGGCGTACGGCCCGACGGTGGTCGCGACGACCGCCGTGGCCTCGGCGAGCTCGCGCAGCGCGTCGTCGTCGCCCGAGTCCGCGACGAGGATCTCCCATCCCGCGGCCACCGGTCCGAGGCCAGCGCGCACGTCCTCGAGGCGCTCGCGCGAGCGCCCGGCCAGTCCCACCCGCACGTCCCCGCCGTCCTCAGCGAGGTAGGAGGCCACGAGGCGGCCGACGAACCCGCTCGCTCCGTAGACGACGACGTCGAGGCGGCGGGGCGTGGAGGCGTCCATCGATCCAGCCTAAGCACGGCGCCGCCGGCCCGCAGGTGGACCGGGCGAGCCCGGCGGCCCGAGCCGCGGTGCCGCACCGCGCGGGTCTGTTGGGACGTGGCCTGCAGGCGGATGGGGCGAGTAGCGGTCTCGCGGAGCGCACATGACGTGCTGCCCGCTGCGTAGGCTCGCGCCGTGGCTCGGATCCTCATCACCGGCATGTCGGGCGCTGGGAAGTCGACTCTGCTCGAGGAGCTCGCCCGGCGCGGGCATCTCGCCGTTGATACCGATTACGACGGCTGGGAGCTCCCTGGCGCCGTGTGGGACGAGGTCCGGATGGGCGAGCTACTAACTCGTCACGACGACGTCGTGGTCTCAGGGACTGTCGAGAATCAGGGGCGCTTCTATGACCGGTTCGAGCACGTCGTGCTGCTCAGCGCTCCGGTCGAGGTGCTGATCGAACGCGTCGCGACTCGAACGAACAACCCCTATGGGCGCGCGGCGGATCAGCAGGCCGAGATACGGCAGTACGTGGTGGAGGTCGAGCCCGTGCTGCGCCGAGGGGCGACCGTCGAGCTTGACGGACGCCGCCCCGTTGATGAGCTGGCCGACGTGGTGGAAGCGCTCCGGTGAGGAGAGTCAGCGGACGCGGCCGCTGAGGCAGGACCTTCGATCACGGGCGCCGAGGGCAGCCCGCCTGACGGCAGTGTTGTGAGCGACGTCGGCTGCCCAGCGCTCAGCCTGCGCGCACCGCCGCCGCACCCGCGAGCGCCCCGCGCCCCGCGCGCTCGATCGTCGCCTGCCCGAGCACACGGCTCCCGGCGTACACGACGATCGACTGCCCCGGCGCGAGTCCGCGCAGCGGGGAGTCGAGCCGCACCTCGAGGACGTCACCGTCCGCGCGGCGCACGTGCGCGGCCGCGGGCTCGCCGTGGGCGCGGACCTGGACGTGCGCGGCGGTCCAGTCAGCCGCGGCGACGTCGTCGGCGAGCCACACCGTCCGCGTGCTGCGGACCTCGTCGACGGAGAGGAGCTCGTTCGGCCCGACGACGATCGTGTTCGACGCGGGGCGCACCTCGAGGACGTAGCGCGGGCGCCCGTCCGGGGCCGGCCGGGTGAGCCCGAGCCCCTTGCGCTGGCCGACGGTGTAGGCGTACGCACCGTCGTGCTCCCCCAGCGTCGTGCCGTCGGCGTCGACGACGGCACCCGGCTGCGAGCCGAGCCGCGAGCGCAGGAAGCCCTGGGTGTCGCCGTCGGCGACGAAGCAGATGTCGTAGGAGTCCGGCTTCGCGGAGACCCGCAGCCCGCGGGCCGCGGCCTCGGCGCGCACCTCGTCCTTCGACGGTGCGTCCCCGAGCGGGAAGATCGAGCGCGCGAGCCTCTCCGGCCCCATGACGGCGAGGACGTAGGACTGGTCCTTGAGCGGGTCCGCGGCGCGGTGGAGCTCGCGGACGCCGTCGGGCCGCTCGGCGATGCGCGCGTAGTGCCCGGTGGCGACGGCGTCGAACCCGAGCGCGAGGCCGCGGTCGAGGAGCGCGGAGAACTTGATGTGCTCGTTGCACCGCACGCACGGGTTGGGGGTGCGCCCGGCGGCGTACTCGGAGAGGAAGTCGTCGATGACGGTCTCCTCGAACTCCTCCGAGAGGTCCCACACGTAGTACGGGATCCCGAGGACGTCGGCGGCGCGGCGGGCGTCGCCCGCGTCCTCGATCGAGCAGCAGCCGCGCGAGCCGGTGCGGTGCTGGGCGCGGGAGCGGCTCAGCGCCATGTGGACGCCGACGACGTCGTGCCCGGCGTCGACCGCCCGGGCGGCCGCGACGGCGGAGTCGACCCCGCCGGACAGGGCTGCGAGAACGCGCATCGCACTGGCCTCCTCTGCTCGGTCGTTCAGGGTTGTCGTCGTGCTCCGTGCACGTCCAGGGTAAGCGGCTGGGCACGGGACGTCGTCGGGCGTAGGTGGCGCCCACACCGCCGGGGGCCAGGGGCCGACAGCCCGCAGACGCGTCCCCGAACCGCCCGCGAGCGGCGGTGCTCACCGCAGCCCGACGCACAGGGCTGCCAGAGGCCCACCGGCCCGCGCCCGGGAGTGCTCAGGCCCGTCGTCCCTCGACGAGCGGGACGAGCGCGGCCGCGACGATGAGCGCGGCGCCGACCCCCGCGAGGAGCGAGACGCCCTCCCCGAACACCGCCGCCCCGAGGAGCATGGCGACGACGACCTCCCAGTACGACAGGCCCGAGAGCTCGACGGCGCGCAGGTGCTTGCCGGCCACGACGAGCAGCCCGAGCGCAAGCAGCCCGCACACGAGGAAGAACGCGAGCGCCCACGCCCAGTGCGTCGGGGTCATCCCGGACATGTCCGGACGGGTGAGCGCGACCATGCACGCCGTGCCGACGGCGCCGAAGGTGAAGTTCCAGAAGCTGCGGACGTCCGCCGGCATGTCCGCGCGGTACCGGTAGCACAGGAGCGCGGCGCCGTAGAGGACGCCCGAGACGGCGCCGAGGACGTCCCCGAGCACCTGCTGGTCCGGCACCGGGCCGCCGCCGGACCTGACGAGACCGGCGGCGAGGACCATCCCGACGAAGCTGACGCCGACCGAGACGAGCTCGATCCGGGTGAGCGCCTCCTTGAGGACGAACCGGGCGAGGACGGTCGCGATGACCGGGCCGAGGTAGTGCAGCGCGACGGCGCGCGCGAGGTCGGTGAGGACGGTGGCCGAGAGGTAGGTCGCGAGCGAGAGCCCGAGGAAGACCCCGCCGAGCACGACGGGCCATGACAGGCGCGTCCGGCGCAGGAGCGGCAGCCGCCGGGTGAGCGTGAGGATGACGAGCACCCCGAGCGCGCCGACGAGCATCCGCCCGAGCGTGAGGGTCTCGCCGAGAAGCGCGCCGGGCGGGGTCGCGAGGCGGCCGAAGACGCCGGCGAGGCCCATCGTCGTCGCCGAGACGACGATGGCGGCGATGCCGAGCCGCCGGTTGCGCGGGGCGCCACCGGACGCGGGCGGCGCGGGGACGAGGTCCGGCGCGGCACCGCCGGGACGGGCGACGACGGCGACATCGGTGGGAGCGGTGAGAACAGCCACGGAACTCCTCAGGGCGGGCGCGCGCGGGCGCGCCGATGGCGGGTGTGTTCCCCGCTCTGTCATCGGACCTGAGAGCTTTCGCGGGCTCGGCCCGCTTGCACCGTCGGTGAGCCCCGAGGGGCTGCTTTCCAGAGGAGCCTCACCGCTGCGGTCTGGGTGCCTGAGAGATTCCCGGGGGGTTGCTCCTTCGGCGCCCGCAGTGCGGGTCTCTCCCGCGGCGGTTCGGTGGCGTGTTCAGTTGTGGTTCCAAGTATGCCCCACGGGACGATCGGCCCGGCCCGACGACGGCGGTAAGCCCCGTCGTCACGGCGAGCTCCCGTCAGCGCGCGGCGGCGCGGGCCCTCTCGACGACGGTCGGCAGCGCGGCGAGGACGGCGGCGACGTCGTCGGCCGTCGAGGTCCAGCCGAGGGTGAACCGCACGGCCGAGCGGGCCTGCGCGAGGTCGCGGCCCATGGCGAGCAGGACGTGCGAGGGCTCCTGGACGCCGGCCTGGCACGCCGAGCCCGACGAGGCGCACACCCCTGCCATGTCGAGCCCGAAGAGGAGCGCGTCGGCGTCGCAGCCGGCGAAGGTGAGGTGCGCGGTCTGGGGCAGTCGCGCCCGGCCGTCGAGCGGCGGCCCGCTCAGCCGCGCTCCCGGCACCGCCGCGAGGACCCCGCGCACGAGGTCGTCCCGCAGCGCCGCGAGCCGGGCCGCCTCGGCCTCCCGTTCGCGGACCGCTGCCTCGAGCGCGACGGCGAACGCGCAGATCCCGGCCGTGTTGACCGTCCCGGAGCGCACCCCGCGCTCCTGCCCGCCGCCGTGCTCGACGGCCGCGAGCGTGACGTCGCGCCGGGCGAGGAGCGCCCCGACGCCGATGGGGGCGCCGAGCTTGTGCCCCGACACGCTCATGGCGTCGAGCCCCGAGGCGGCGAAGTCGACCGGCACGTGGCCGACGGCCTGGACGGCGTCGGAGTGCACCGCGGCCCCGTGGTGCCGGGCGAGCTCGACGACGCGCCCGAGCGGCTGGAGCGTGCCCACCTCGTTGTTCGCCCACATGACGGAGACGAGCGCGGTGCGCCCCCCGCCGTCGGCGAGGACGGCCTCGAGCTCGGCGAGGTCGACGACTCCCGCGGCGTCGACGCCGAGCCGGTGGACCTCCGCCCCTTCCTCGGTCTCGAGCCAGGCGGCCGCCTCGAGGACGGCCGGGTGCTCGACGGCGCTGACGACGACGCGCGTGCGGGCGGGGGATGCGGCCCGGCCACCGAGGACGAGCCCCTTGACGGCGAGGTTGTCCGCCTCGGTCCCGCCGGCCGTGAAGATGACCTCCCCCGGCTCTGCCCCGAGCGCGGCGGCGACCGCCTCGCGGGACTCCTCGACCCGCCGCCGGGCCGACCGGCCGGCGGCGTGGAGGGAGGAGGGGTTGCCCGGCGCGGCGAGCTCGCGCGCGTACGCCTGCGCCGCCTCCGGGCGCACCGCCGTCGTCGCGGCGTGGTCGAGGTAGGTCACCGGCGCCACCCCCGGGTACGCGGGGTGGTGAAGAGGTCGGCGGGCATGTCGATGTCGACCTCCTCGAGCGTGAGGTCGTGGCCGGTGCCCGGGCGCGTCCCGCCGAGCTCCTCGGTGTAGACGCAGATGCCCGTGCCGACGTCGAGCCGGACGCGGAACGCGTCCGGGTACGCGAAGCCCGTGGGCCGGCGCGGCGGAGCGCCGCCCTCGGCCTCGCGGGCGTCCGCCTCCGCGCTGCCGAGGAGCGGGCAGCAGGAGCAGCGGGGGTCGTACCCGGGCAGGGTCTGCACGACGGCCTCCCATGCCGTGCGCCCGTGGTGGTCGACGACGGCGACCTCGGTCAGCTCGGTGGCCGGTTCGGCCTCGTCCGGGTGGGCGTGGAACGGCTCGGCGAGCTCGAGCGGGTCGAGCATGGCGACCCACCGGTAGTCCTGGTGCATGGGGGCGTCGGCCTCGGTCCGCGACATCCACGGCCGCCGCGCGACGAGGCCGTCGGCGCGGAAGACCGGCTCGTCGCCGGGCGGAGCTCCCGGGAAGCCGGCCGGGACCGGGTCCAGGTCTGACACCCAGGCGATCGCCGGGGCCGTTGCTGGATCTGACACGGAGCTTTGCTCCGAGGAGAGGCCCGGGGCAGGTGCGCGGTCCGGACCGACGTCCCGGGCGGGCACGGCCTCCACGGCGGGCGCAGCCTCCGGGGCGTCCCGGTAGCGCTCAGCCATCCGGCCGCCGTCGCCGGCGAGGACGAGCTGGAACCGCGCCGACTGCCCCCGCTGCTCGACGCCGGCCTCGACGAGCGTGCCGTCGAGGCCCTCGACCCGGAGCGAGGCCGGCCGCGCGACCCACGCCCGGACCGGTGCGGCGGCGAGATCTCCGGTCCAGCGCACCGTGAACCGCACGCTGCGCCAGCGCCAGGGCGACGAACGCGCGAGGGCACGGACGTCGTCGGCGTCCGGCACGGCGGGGAGCGAGGGATGCGTCACCCGTTCATTGTCCCGTCGCGCGGCGGTCACCCGCACTGGTTAACCTCGCGAGGTGAGCGCCGAGACCACCGCGATGAACCTGACCACCGACCCCGTCTACCTCCCGGGCGTGCGTCCGGCGGACCCGCCGACCGAGCTCCTCCCGGGCCGGCTGTGGCAAGGCGGGTGCCCCGTCGACTTCGGCTGGGTCCGGGACACGGGCATCACGGCCGTCATCGACTTCGCCGACGCCGACGCGCACCCGCCCGCCGAGGAGATCGATGGCCTCGTCTACCTCAAGGCGCCGCTCGTCGACGGCGAGGACATCCCGGCCCCCGCGCTCACGTTGCGCCTCGCCTCCCTCGTCGCGGGCCTCATCGACGACGGGTACCGCGTCCTCGTCCACTGCACGTTCGGGCGCAACCGCTCCGGGCTCATGGCCTCGCTCATCGTGCGCGAGGCGCTCGGCCTCAGCGGCGCCGACGCGATGGCCCACGTCCAGCAGCGCCGCGAGGGCACGGTCAACAACGAGGACTTCGCCGCCTGGCTGCGCGCGCTGCCCGCGCCGGCCTGATCTCCAGGCCGCGCGCCAACGGATGCCTCAGAGCGGCGTGCGCCAGCGGGCGAGCGCGCCGTCGAGCCAGCCGAGGTCGCGCCCGGCCCGCCGGTCGTCCCAGAGCCGGAAGGCCACGCCGCCGAGGTCGGCGATCGCGTCGAGCACGACCCGGCCGTCCCACCCGCGCACGTCGTGCCCGTAGGCGCGGCAGAACGCCAGGTACGTCGCGGCGTCGATCTCGCCGGCGTCCGCGCGGCGGGCCGCGCTCGTGAGGTCGTACTCGAGCGGGGCGCGCGCGGCGAAGTCGAGGTCGATGAGGACGGGGCGGCGCCCCTCCCCCGTGAGGGCGTTCGCCGGTGACAGGTCACCGTGGACGACGCCGACCCCCAGCGGCGACCGCAGCCCCGCCAGCTCGGCGAGGAGCGCCTCGCGCGCATGAAGGAGCACGGCAGCGGCCCCCTCGGGCAGCCCCCGCGACTGGGTGACGACGCGCCGCAGCGGGTCCCAGAGCGGGACGTCGGCGTCGGCGTGCTCGGCGTGGAAGGCCCGCAGGAGCGCCCCCGTGCCGGCCCAGTCGACCGGCGCGGCCGCGGCGAGCCACGGCGCGACGCTGACGACGCCCCACGAGGTGACGACGGGCGGCGCGACGGGCAGGAGCGCGCTGGAGGAGCCCGCGAGCGCCGTCGCGATCCGGCCGAGGTGGGTCGGGTCCGTCCCGGGCGGGTAGACCTTGACGGCGTGCTCGCCGGAACGCAGGACGACGGTCGTCAGCGCGCTGATGACGTGGGCGGCCGGCAGGTGCACGGCGAGGGCGATCCGCGCCTCGTCGAGTGCCCGGAGTGCCTCGGAGGCACCCCACGTGGGCAGCGGCATGGGCAGCGGCTCGTCGACCGTCGTCGGCGTGGCGGCGGAGCTCGGCTGCGTGGTACCCGGCGCGGGCGCCGCGCCCGGCTGTGCGGCGGTGAGTGACATGGGACCTCCCGGTCGTCGTCGTAAAGAAACCACCACGCGACGTCGGTGCGGGGCACGACCGGGTTGGAGGGTGAACCGTACCGGATGGATCGTCCAGCACCCTCACAGGAACAGCCCCTACCCTTGCCTGGTCCGCCGGCGGATCTGCCGGGGGCGACCCCCACTACGAAGGGCACGATCTTGCGTCGATCCGCCACCTCCGTGGCCGCCACCGCCCTGGCCACGGTCCTCCTCCTCGCCGGGTGCGGGAGCACCGAGTCCGACGAGGACGCCACCCCAGCCGCGACCGGTGGTACCGCGAGCTCCAGCGCCCCCGCCACCGAGGGCACCGAGGCCGCCGGCCCGACCGAGGCCGACGTCGCCGCGCTCGAGGGCGTCACGGTCGAGGGCGAGCCCGGCGCCGAGCCGACCCTCACGTTCGAGCAGCCGTTCACCGTCTCCGCGCCGGTCGCGCGCCTCGTGACCGAGGGCACCGGCGCCGAGCTCCTCGAGGGCCAGCTCGTCTCGCTCAACTTCGTCACGGTGAGCGGCGCCGACGGCACGACCGTCGGGACGACGTACGGCGCGTCCCCGCAGACGCTCACGCTCGGTGACCAGGGCGTCGTCTCGGCGCTCAACGACGTCCTCGCCGGTCAGAAGGTCGGCGCACGCGTCCTCTTCGCGACCCCGGACAGCGAGGCCTCGGCCGCGATCATGGCGATCGACGTCGTCGACGCGGTGACCGTCCCCGAGCGCGCCGAGGGCGAGGCCGTCGCGCCGCCCGAGGGGCTGCCCACGGTGACCCTCGCCGAGAACGGCGAGCCCACCATCGAGCCGGTCGAGGGCGAGGCCCCCGCCGAGCTCGTCGTCCAGCCGCTCATCGAGGGCGACGGACCGGTCGTCGAGTCCGGGCAGAACCTGACGATGCACTACAGCGGCTGGCTCTGGGACGGCACGCCGTTCGACTCCTCGTGGACGAGCGGGACGCCGTTCAACACCCAGATCGACGTCGGCATGGTCATCGAGGGCTGGGACACCGGCCTCGTCGGCCAGAAGGTCGGCAGCCAGGTCATGCTCGTCATCCCGCCGGAGCTCGGCTACGGCGAGGAGGGCTCCGGCCCGATCCCGGGCGGCTCGACGCTCGTCTTCGTCGTCGACATCCTCGCGGCCGCCTGACCCGAGCGCGCTGCCGCAGCGCCCTGCGCCTCGACACGCGCCGTGCCCCTGGTCTACCGGGGGCACAGCGCATGTCGAGGAGCAGCGGCGTTTCCGGAGGGCCGCTGACGACGGGTCGCGGCCCGGCAGCGCCGGGCGGGGCCGCCCGGCGCGGCCGGGCCGGCGGGTCAGGCCTGGCGGAGGCGCTTGAGCTCGGCGATCGCCTGCGGCAGCACGTCCTCGATGTCGCCCACGACGCCGAAGTCGGCCATCTCGAAGATCGGTGCCTCCGGGTCGCTGTTGACCGCGACGATCGTCTGCGAGGCCTGCATGCCGGCCGTGTGGTGGACGGCGCCCGAGACCCCGATGCCGATGTAGAGCCGCGGCGAGATCGTCACGCCGGTCTGCCCCACCTGCGCGGAGTGCTCGATCCAGCCCTCGTCCGTGGCGACGCGGGTCGCGCCGACGGCCGCCCCCAGCAGGTCCGCGAGCTCCTCGACGCCGGAGAAGTCGCCGTCCGTGCCGCGCCCGCCGACGACGACGGTCTTCGCCTCGCTCAGCGGGACGCGTCCCCCGCTCGCGTGCGCGGTGCGCTCGAGGACGCGGACGGCGCGCGCCGTCGGCGAGAACGCCACCGCGAGGGGGCGGACCTCGGCGGCCCCGGCGTCGGCGGTGGGCTCCGCCTCGACCGACGTCGGCTTGAGCGCGATGACCGGGACGCCGCGCGTGACGGCGCATGCCGTCTCCCACGTGCCGGCGAAGACGGACTTGCGGGCCGCGAGCGTGCCGTCGGCGGCGACGTCGACCCCGACGGCGTCGACGACGGCGCCGGAGCCGAGCCCGACGGCGAGGCGCGCCGCGACCTCCTTGCCGGCGAACGTCGAGACGAGGAGGATCGCGGCCGGCGCGGCCGGGAGCGCGACGGCGAGGACGGCCTCGGCGGCGACGGCGGCGACCTGCGCGGACAGGCCCTCGAGGTCGGGCACGTGGACGACCCGGGCGCCGAACCGGGCGAGCTCCGCCCGGGCCGGCTCGCCGGGTGCCTCCGCGCCGAGCCACACGGCCTCGACGCCCGCCCCGCCGGCGAGGCGCCGCGCGAGCGTGAGCACCTCGGTGCTCGGGACGGACGGCGCGCCGTCATGGTGGTCGACGACGACGAGCACGGGGGCCTGGGTCACGGCGGGTTCCCTCTCTGGTTCCTTCGGGGCGGCGCGGGTGGCGCCGGCTCAGACGAGCTTGTTCTCGACGAGGTACGTCGCGAGCTGGGCACCGCCGTCGCCGGAGTCCGTGACGATGCGCCCGCCCTCGCGGGCCGGGCTCTGCGCCGCGCGCAGGACGCGGGTGCCGGCCCCGTGCGCGCCGACGGTCGCGGAGGCGGCACCGAGGTGCGGCTCGAGGTCCGCGAGGCCCCACGTGCGGACCGGCTTCTTCTTCGCCCCGATGATCGCCTTGAAGTTGGGGTAGCGCGGCTCGTTCGCCTGGTCCGTCACGGAGACGAGCGCGGGCAGCGGCGCCTCGAGGCGTTCGGCGGCGTCACCGATCTCCCGGCGGATGCGCACCGTGGCGCCGTCGACCTCGACCTCGCTCGCGAGGGTGAGCTGCGGCAGGTCGAGGCACCCCGCGAGCGCGGCGGGCAGCATGGCGGTGAGGCCGTCCATCGCGGCCATGCCCGTGACGACGAGGTCGACGGGCTCCTCGGCGTCGAGCGCACGCACAGCGGCCGCGAGGACGTGCGCCGTGCCGACGACGTCGGAGCCGGCGAGCGCGTCGTCGCGGACGTGGACGCCCTGCTTGGCGCCCATCTGCAGCGCGCGCCGCACGGCGTCGACGGCGTCCTCGGGACCCATCGTCAGCGCGACGACCTCCCCGCCGTGCTCCTCGGCGAGCGAGACGGCCGCCTCGACCGCGTTCTCGTCGAGCTCGTTGAGGACGTCGTCCTCACCGCGCACGGCCAGCCCCTCCGGAGTGAGGGCGCGCTCGGACTGCAGGTCGGGGACGTGCTTGACGCACACGACGATCCTCATGCCTCCAGCCTGCCACTTTTCGACGAGCGGGGCAGACACGGGTCCCCCGTCCTGCCCCGGCGAACCGAAACAGGTGCAAGAATCCTTCGGTGACCACGACGACCGAGCGGCACCTGACGAGCGAGGCCCCGCCGCGCTTCGTCGACGTCCCGGCCGTCCCGGTCCCTCGCCCGGCGGTGCTGCCGCACCGGCTCGGTGCGCACCTCGTCGACGGGGGCCTCGACGTCGTCGTCTTCGCCTCGCACGCCGAGGCGCTCGACCTGTGCCTCCTCGACGTCGGCCCCGGCGGCGCGCCGAGCGAGCGCCGCTTCCGGCTGCGCCGGGGCGCGGCCGGCCTGTGGCACGGCCACGTCCCCGGCGTCGGTCCCGGACAGCACTACGGACTGCGCGCGCACGGCCGCTGGGACCCCTCCGCCGGTCTCCTGCACAACCCGGCCAAGCTCCTGCTCGACCCCTACGCCCGCGGCATCGCCGGCACGGTCGACCTCGAGGGCCCCGTCTACCCCTACCGGCGCACCGCCGACGGCGCTGCCACCGGTGCGCCCGACGACTCCGACTCCGCCGGGCACGTGCCGCACGGCGTCGTCGTCGACGACCCCTTCCCCGCCGCGGACAACCGCCCGCGCACGCCGTGGGAGCGCACCGTCCTCTACGAGGCCCACGTCCGCGGCCTGACGATGCAGCTGCCCGGGGTGCCCGAGCACCTGCGCGGGACGTACGCCGGCCTCGCCCACCCGGCGACGATCGCGCACCTGCGCGACCTCGGGGTGACGACGGTCGAGCTGCTGCCCATCCACGCCGGGAGCCCGGAGCCGTTCCTCGCCGAGCGCGGGCTGACGAACTACTGGAACTACAACACGCTCGCGTACTTCGCGCCCGAGCCCGCCTACGCCACGCGCGCGGCGCAGGCGGCCGGCCCGGCGGCCGTCCTCGACGAGGTCAAGGGCATGGTCCACCTCCTCCACGAGGCCGGGCTCGAGGTGGTCCTCGACGTCGTCTACAACCACACGTGCGAGGGCGGCGCGCACGGCCCGAGCCTGAGCCTGCGCGGGCTGGACAACACGTCGTACTACCTCCACGACGGCGTGGCCCCGGCCGCGCTCGTCGACGTCACCGGCTGCGGGAACTCCCTCGACTTCCGCCGCACGCGCGTGGTCCAGCTCGTCCTCGACTCCCTGCGCTTCTGGGCCGGGGAGATCGGCGTGGACGGGTTCCGCTTCGACCTCGCCGTGACGTCGGGCCGCAACGGGGGCGAGTTCTCCCCCGACCACCCGTTCCTCGTCGCGCTCGTCACCGACCCGGTCCTCGCCGGCACCAAGCTCATCGCCGAGCCGTGGGACATGGGGCCCGGCGGCTGGCGCACGGGTGAGTTCCCCGCACCGATGGCCGACTGGAACGACCGGTTCCGCGACGCGCTGCGCACGTTCTGGCTCGCCGACCCGGCCGCCGCGACCCACGGACGAACCGGCAGCGACCTGCGTGACCTCGCCACCCGCCTCGCCGGCTCGGCCGATCTCTTCAGCCGCAGCGAGGTCCCCGGCGGGCGCGGGCCGCTCGCGAGCATCAACTTCGTCACCGCCCACGACGGCTTCACCCTCGCGGACCTCGTCACGTACGACCGCAAGCACAACGAGGCCAACACCGAGGACAACCGCGACGGGACCGACAACAACCGGTCGTGGAACCACGGCGTCGAGGGTCCGATCCTCGCCGGGTCCGAGCGCATGCGCATCGACACGGCCCGCCGCCGGTCGATGCGCAACCTCCTCGGTTCGCTCCTCCTCTCGGCCGGCACCCCGATGCTCACGGCCGGCGACGAGCTCGGCCGCACGCAGCGCGGGAACAACAACGGCTACTGCCAGGACAACGAGATCTCGTGGGTCGACTGGGACCTCACGCCATGGCAGCGGGACCTCCTCGCGACCACCCGCCACCTCCTGCGCCTGCGCCGCGAGCACCCCGTCCTGCGCCCCACCCGCTTCGCCACCGGCCGCACCGCCTCCGGCGACTCCCTCGCCGACCTCGCGTGGTTCAGCGCCGACGGCGAGCCGATGGACGCCGCCGCGTGGCACGACCCGCACGCGCGGGTCCTGCAGATGCAGCGCTCCGGGCACCCGGTGGGCGACCGGGACGCCCTCATCCTCATCAACGGCTCGCTCGGGGCCCGGACGGTCCGGCTGGCCCCCGGGCGGGGGACGACGCTCACCCTCGCGTGGGACTCCGCCGCGGACGCGCCGCCCAACCCGGTGGACGGCGGCACCCCGGTCTACCCGGGGCAGGCGGTCAACCTCGAGCCGCTGAGCATGCGGCTCTACCTCACCCGGCACTGAGCCCAGGTACTAGGGTTGGAGCCATGACCTGCCGTGGGTGTTCCTGGTGGCCGTCCTGACGGACGGCCCCGCCCCACGCCCCCGGCCGTCCGACAGAGGCGGCCGTCGTCACGTCCGGGCGCCTCGCGGGACGGCCCGACCGACGAGGAAACCATGACCGAGCACACCGCCCACGACGCCGCCACCGATCTCGCGGAGTCGACCAACGAGGCCTCGCTGGCGCGCACGAAGCGCCGCAGCGCCGAGATCGAGCAGCAGATCCGCACCAAGCCGGGCCGCTTCCGCATGCTCACCGGCGACCGCCCCACCGGGAACCTCCACCTCGGGCACTACTTCGGGTCCCTGCGCAACCGCGTGCGGCTCCAGCGGGCCGGCGTCGAGTCGTTCGTCCTCGTCGCCGACTACCAGGTCATCACCGACCGGGACGGCGTCGGTCCCGTCCGCGAGCGCGTGCTCTCCCTCGTCGCCGACTACCTCGCCGTGGGCATCGACCCCGAGCGCGCGACGATCTTCACGCACTCCTCCGTGCCGGCGCTCAACCAGCTCATGCTGCCCTTCCTCAGCCTCGTCACCGACGCCGAGCTGCGCCGCAACCCCACGGTGAAGTCGGAGCTCGACGCCACCGGGGACCGCCCGATGTCCGGGCTCCTCCTCACCTACCCCGTCCACCAGACGGCCGACATCCTCTTCTGCAAGGCCAACCTCGTGCCCGTGGGCAAGGACCAGCTCCCCCACCTCGAGCAGGCCCGCGTCATCGCCCGCCGCTTCGACGAGCGCTACGGGCGCCCGAGCGGCGCCACCTCGCCAGTCTTCCCCCAGCCGGAGGCGCTCCTGTCCGACGCCGCGAGCGTGCTCGGCACCGACGGGCAGAAGATGAGCAAGTCCCGCGGCAACACGATCGAGATCGGGATGGACGCGGACACGACGGCGCAGCGCCTCAAGCGGGCCGTCACCGACGCGGACCGCCACATCACGTACGATCCCGCGGGACGCCCCGAGGTCTCCAACCTCGTCCTCCTCACCGCGCTGGCCTCCGGCCGCGCGCCCGAGGACGTCGCCGCCGAGATCGGCGACGGTGGCGGCGCGGCCCTCAAGCGTGCCGCGACCGAGGCGGTCAACGAGATGCTCGCGCCGATCCGCGCCCTGCGGGCCGAGCTCGCCGCGGATCCCCGCTACCTCCTCGACGTCCTCCACGCCGGCAACGAGCGCGCCAACGCCATCGCCGAGGCGACGCTCGGCGAGGTGCGGGCCGCCATGGCGATGGAGTACTGAGTGGACGCCCCTGCCGCCCCCACGGCCCGCGCCGTCGCCGACGCCTACGTCGACGCGCTCGTCCGGCTCGACCCCGCGGTGGCGACGGCGCTCGGCGTGCCCTCCGACGCGATGCCCGACCTCTCGCCGGCGGGCCTCGGCGCGCGCGCCGACCTCGCCCGCCGCACCCTCGCCGACCTCGCGGACGCGACGCAGCCCGAGGACGACGACCGCCGGTGCGCGACCCTCCTGCGGGAGCGGCTGACGACGCAGCTCGCCACGCACGACGCCGGGGAGGACCTGCGCACGCTGCGGCCCATCGGCTCCCCGCTCCAGGGGCTGCGCTCGATCTTCCTCATGATGCCGACGGCGACGGAGGAGGACTGGTCCGTCGTCGCCCGCCGGCTCCGGGACGTGCCCCGCGCCGCCGAGGGCTACCGGGCCACCCTCTGCGCCGGCATCGCCGCCGGCCGGGTGAGCGCGCCACGCCAGGTGGGGTCCGCCGTCCGCCAGCTCGGCGCGTGGCTCGGCCCCGACGGCGGCACCGACTGGTACAGCGACTTCGTCGCCGCCGGCCCGGCACCCCTCGCCGACGAGCTCGCTGCGGCCGCCCGCGGCGCCGCGGCCGCCGTCGCGGACCTGCGGGCGTGGCTCGCGTCTGAGTACGCGGGCGCCGCGGCGGAGGTTCCCGACGCCGTCGGGCGCGATCGTTACGTCCTCGCCGCCCGGACGACGACGGGCGCCGTCATCGACCCCGACGAGGCCTACGCGTGGGCCTGGGCCGAGCTCGGGCGCATCGAGGCCGAGATGGCCGGGCAGGCCGAGCTCGTCCTGCCCGGCGCGAACGTCCCCGACGTCCTCACTCACCTCGCCGCGCACGGCCCGGCCATCGAGGGGGTCGAGGAGGTCCGCGCGCACCTCCAGAGCCTCATGGACGCCGCGGTGCGCACCCTCGACGGGACGCTCGTCGACATCCCGGGACCGGTGCGCACCGTCGAGGCGATGATCGCCCCGGCCGGGTCCGCGGCGGCACCGTACTACACGCGCCCCTCGCTCGACTTCGCCCGGCCCGGGCGCACGTGGCTGCCGACGCTCGGCCACGAGCGCTTCCCCCTGTGGGACCTCGTGAGCACGTGGTTCCACGAGGGTGTCCCCGGCCACCACCTCCAGTTCGGCATGTGGGCCTACCTCGCGGACCGGCTCTCGCGCTACCAGGTGAGCGTCGGCTCCGTGCCGGCGACGACGGAGGGCTGGGCCCTCTACGCCGAGCGCGTCATGGACGAGCTCGGTCACCTCGCCGGCCCCGGCGAGCGGCTCGGCTACCTCGACGCCCAGCGCATGCGGGCGGTCCGGGTGGTCATCGACATCGGGATGCACCTCGAGCTCGAGATCCCCGATGACGAGCCTGCCGGGGCGGACCTGCTCGCTGCGGCCGGGCTCGCGGCGGGCTCCCGGTGGACGCCGGCCCTGGCCCGGGAGTTCTTCGGCCGGCACAGCGGCCGGGCCGGCGACTTCCTCGACTCCGAGATCGACCGGTACCTCGGCTGGCCCGGGCAGGCCATCTCCTACAAGCTCGGCGAGCGCGCGTGGCTCGCCGGGCGCGCCGCCTCCCAGGCGCGCGCCGCCGCGCTGGGCCGTGCGTGGGACGCCAAGGGGTGGCACACCGCGGCGCTCGCGCTCGGCTCGCTCGGCCTCGACGACCTCGAGCGGGAGCTCACCGCCCTGTGACGCAGGCCGGGCCGGGTCCGTCGCGCTGCGACGGGCCCGGCCCGGAGGCGTCCTGCTCGGTGCGCCCTACTGCTCGGCGTTGGCCACGAGCGCGAGCTCGGTGGCCGCTGCGAGGTGCGCGTGCGCGGGGACGACGCGCACGGAGTACCCGAACGCGCCCGAGGTGTCGAGCTCGATCTCCCCGCAGTAGCCGTACCGGCCGGCCTCGTAGGTGTCGGTCAGCTCGAGGCGGCGCACGGCGAGGTCGGCGAGCGCGTCGTCCGCCCCGACGGAGCCGTAGACGGCCTGGACCTCGACGTCGTCGGGGGTGAGGTCCCCGAGGGAGACGTACGCCCGGACCTCGAGGACGTCCCCGACGTTCGCGCCGGCGTCGATGCCGCCGGACTCGACGTGGTCGACGCGCACGGCGGACCAGCCCGCGCGCACGCGCTGCTTCCACTCCGCCAGCTCGACGGCGCCCGCGTGGGCGTTCCCACCGAGGGCGCGGTAGCTGCCCGCCACCGGGGAGTAGAGGCGCTCGACGTAGTCGCGCACCATGCGGGTGGCCTGGACCTTCGGGCCGAGGGTGGCCAGGGTGTGGCGCACCATCTCCATCCAGTGCTGCGGGATGCCGTCGGCGTCGCGGTCGTAGAAGCGCGGCGCGACGGTGTCCTCGAGGAGCTCGTACAGGGCCGCCGCCTCGAGCTCGTCGCGGCGGGCCTGGTCCTCGACGCCGTCGGCCGTGGGGATCGCCCAGCCGTTCTGCCCGTCGTACCACTCGTCCCACCAGCCGTCGAGGATCGAGAGGTTGAGGGCGCCGTTGAGGGCGCACTTCATGCCCGACGTGCCCGAGGCCTCGAGGGGACGCAGCGGGTTGTTGAGCCAGACGTCGCAGCCGGGCATGAGGGTCTGCGCCATCTCGATGTCGTAGTTCGGCAGGAAGACGATGCGCTCACGCACGCCCTCGGCGTCGGCGAACTGGACGAGGCGCTGGATGAGGCCGACGCCCTGCTCGTCCGCGGGGTGCGACTTGCCGGCGACGACGATCTGGATGGGCCGCTCCGGGTCGGTGAGCAGGGCGCGCAGGCGGTCCGGGTCGGAGAGCATGAGGGTGAGGCGCTTGTACGTCGGCACCCGGCGCGCGAAGCCGATCGTCAGGACGTCGGGGTCGAGCACGTCGTCGACCCAGCCGAGCTCCGCGGGGGACGCCCCACGCTCGAGCCAGGACGTGCGCACGCGCTGCCGCGCCGAGCGCACGAGGTTCGAGCGCAGCTCGCGGCGCACGGCCCACAGCTCGGCGTCGGGGACGCCGCCGGACTCGCCGGCGACGAGCCAGCCCTCGCCCGAGGCGATCTGGTCCTCGGAAAGGTGGCGGGCCGCCATGGCGGCGAACGCCGGGTCCGTCCACGTCGGTCCGTGGACGCCGTTGGTGATCGAGGTGATCGGCACCTCGGAGACGTCGAAGCCCGGCCAGAGCGCGTGGAACATCCCGCGCGAGACGCGGCCGTGGAGCTGGGCGACGCCGTTGGCGCGGCGCGCGGTGCGCAGCCCGAGCACGGCCATGTTGAAGACGGAGCGGTCGCCGCCCTCGTAGTCCTCGGCGCCGAGCGCGAGGATGTCCTCGACCGGGACGCCGGGCACCGCGGCGGAGCCGGTGAAGTGCTCGCGGACGAGGTCGACGCCGAAGCGGTCGATACCGGCGGGCACCGGGGTGTGGGTCGTGAAGACGGTGCCCCCGCGCACGGCCTCGACGGCCGCCGCGACGGACAGGCCCTTGGCCTCGACGAGCTCGCGGACGCGCTCGACGCCCTGGAAGCCGGCGTGGCCCTCGTTGGCGTGGTAGACCTCCGGCGCCGGGGCGCCGGTGAGGCGCGAGTAAGCGCGCAGGGCCTTGACGCCGCCCATGCCGAGGAGGAGCTCCTGCTTGAGGCGGTGGTCGGCGGAGCCGCCGTAGAGGCGGTCGGTCACGCGGCGCGAGACGTCGTCGTTCTCCGTGACGTTGGAGTCGAGGAGGAGCAGCGGCACGCGACCGACGTCCGCCTTCCACACCTGGGCGTGGAGGACCTGGCCGCCCGGCAGGGGCAGCGTGACGCGGGCGGCGGTGCCGTCGGCCTCGCGCAGAAGGCTGAGCGGAAGGTTGTCGGGGTCGATGACGGGGTAGGTCTCGTGCTGCCAGCCGTCGCGGGTGAGCGACTGCTTGAAGTACCCGGCCCCGTAGAGGAGGCCGACGCCGACGATCGGCACGCCGAGGTCCGAGGCGGACTTGAGGTGGTCGCCGGCGAGGATGCCGAGGCCGCCCGAGTACTGGGGAAGGACGGCGGTGATGCCGAACTCCGCGGAGAAGTAGGCGATCGCGTCCGGCTTGTCCTCGACGGCGAAGGACGTCTGGTACCAGCGCGGCTGCTCGAGGTAGGCCTTGAGGTCGGCGTCGAGCTCGCGCACCCGGGCGACGAGCCCGGCGTCGGCGGCGAGCGTCTCGAGGCGCTTGCGGCCCAGCGCGCCGAGGAGCGCGATCGGGTCCCCGCGCAGCGACTCCCACAGTGCGGGGTCGAGCGAGGCGAAGAGGTCCCGCGTGGGGACGTGCCAGCACCAGCGAAGGTTCTGGGCGAGGGTGTCCAGCGGCGCAAGGGCGTCAGGCAGGACGGTGCGGACGGTGAATCGGCGGATGGCTCTCACGCGCCGGAGTCTATCGGCCCACGGGCCCGTCTTGCGCCGAGTTGCAGAAATTTTCACACGCCAGAAACGTGGGTCTCCGGCCCCAGCGGTCGACCATCGCCGGGAGCGTCGATAGGTTCGTCACGTGAGTCCCTCGCCCGCCGCCCCCGGAGCCCGCTCGTCCTCCGGCCGCCGCTCTGCCACGTCCCCGTCCACGCCGAGCCCGACGGCGCGGCGCGCCACGCCCCGCGCGGCCGCGCCCGCCGTCGAACCACCGGTCCCCCAGCCCGCTCCGCCCGTGCCCATCGGGCGGATCCCCGTCATCGAGGTCGCGCCCGTCGTCGACGGCGGACGGTGGCCGGCGAAGGCCGTCGTCGGGGAGGCCCTCCCCGTGCGCGCCACCGTCTTCCGGGAGGGGCACGACGCCGTCGCCGCGACGGCCGTCCTCGTCGGCCCTGACGGCGCGGACCACAGCCGGGCTCGGATGACCGACATCTCCCCCGGCCTCGACCGCTACGAGGCGTGGCTCGCGCCCGACGCCCCCGGCTCGTGGGGGTTCCGGGTGGAGGGCTGGTCCGACCCCTACGGCACGTGGACCCACGACGCACCGCTCAAGGTCGACGCCGGCGTCGACGTCGAGCTCATGCTCACCGAGGGCGCGCTCCTCCTCGAGCGTGCCGCCGACCGCGACCTCCCGGCGGACGCCGCCGCCGTCCTGCGCGACGCCGCCGCCGGGCTGCGCGACTCCTCCCGCCCCGCCGAGGCCCGCCTCGCCGCCGGGCTGTCCGACGCGGTGCGGGCGACGCTCGCCGAGCACCCCGTCCGCGAGATGGTCTCGACGAGCGCGACGTACCCGCTCGTCGTCCACCGCGAGCTCGCGCTCTACGGCTCCTGGTACGAGATGTTCCCCCGCTCCGAGGGCGCGCACTTCGACGTCGAGCAGGGCCGCTGGGTGACCGGGACGCTGCGCACGGCCGCCGAGCGCCTCCCGGCCGTCGCCGACATGGGCTTCGACGTCGTCTACCTCACGCCGATCCACCCGATCGGCACGACGAACCGCAAGGGCCGGAACAACACGCTCACCGCTCGCCCGGAGGACCCGGGCTCCCCCTACGGCATCGGCTCCGCCGACGGCGGGCACGACGCGATCCACCCGGACCTCGGCACGTTCGACGACTTCGACGCCTTCGTCGCCCGCGCGCGCTCGCTCGGCATGGAGGTGGCGCTCGACATCGCGCTCCAGGCCTCACCCGACCACCCGTGGGTGACCGAGCACCCGGAGTGGTTCACGACGCGCGCCGACGGCACGATCGCCTACGCCGAGAACCCGCCGAAGAAGTACCAGGACATCTACCCGCTCAACTTCGACAACGACCCCGAGGGCATCTACACCGCGGTGCGGGACATGCTCCAGGTGTGGATCGACCACGGCGTCACGGCCTTCCGTGTCGACAACCCGCACACGAAGCCGCTCGACTTCTGGCAGCGCATCCTCGCGGACGTCCATGCCGCCCACCCCGAGGTGATCTTCCTCTCCGAGGCCTTCACGCGGCCCGCGATGATGCGCACCCTCGGCGCCGTCGGCTTCCACCAGTCCTACACGTACTTCACGTGGCGGACGACGAAGGACGAGATCGGCGACTACCTCACCGAGCTCGCCGAGGACACGGCCGCCGTCCTGCGCCCGAGCTTCTGGCCGACGACGCACGACATCCTCACCCCGTACATGCAGAACGGCGGGGCGGCGGCGTTCGCCATCCGCGCCGTGCTCGCCGCGACGGGCGCGCCGACGTGGGGCATCTACTCGGGCTACGAGCTCGTCGAGAACGTCGCGCGGCCTGGCGCGGAGGAGCAGATCGACAACGAGAAGTACGAGTACAAGGCCCGTGACTGGAGCCGCGCCGGCGAGATCGGCATCGCCCGGCTCATCACGGCGCTCAACGACATCCGCGGTCGCCACGTGGCCCTCCAGCGGGTGCGCGGTGTCACCGTGCACCCCACGACTGACGACGCCACACTGTGCTTCTCGCGCCGGGTCCCGGCCGAGCACTCACCCACCGGAGCGGAGGACACGGTCATCGTCGTCGTCAACCTCGACCCGCACGCGACCCGCGAGAGCCTCGTCCACCTCGACCTCGCCGCGCTCGGGATCGAGCCACCAGCGGACCCGGCCATGCCGGCGATGGCGGCGCGCGACGAGCTCTCGGGCGAGACCTTCTTCTGGGGCCAGACGCCCTACGTCCGCCTCGACCCGAGCACGCAGTGCGCGCACGTCCTGTCGGTGAGGTCGCTGTGACCGGCCCCAACCCGATGCGGGCCCTGCCGGCCGCGGCCAACCCCGTGCCGCACCTCGCGTCCGAGCACCGGCCCGGGCTCTCGGACGACCCGGAGTGGTACCGCACGGCGGTCTTCTACGAGGTGCTCCTGCGCGCCTTCGGTGACTCCACCGGCAACGGCACCGGGGACCTGCGCGGCCTCATCGACCGGCTCGACTACATCCAGTGGCTCGGCATCGACTGCCTGTGGCTGCCGCCGTTCTACCCCTCGCCGCTGCGCGACGGCGGGTACGACGTCTCGGACTACACCGCGGTCGCGCCGGACTACGGCAGCATCGAGGAGGTCGAGGAGCTCATCGCCGAGGCCCACGCCCGCGGCATCCGGATCATCGTCGACCTCGTCATGAACCACACCTCGGACCAGCACCCCTGGTTCCAGTCCTCCCGCTCGAACCCGGACGGGCCCTACGGCGACTTCTACGTGTGGAGCGACGACAACACCGGCTACCAGGACGCGCGGATCATCTTCGTCGACACGGAGACGTCGAACTGGACGTTCGACCCGGTCCGCCGGCAGTACTTCTGGCACCGCTTCTTCTCCCACCAGCCGGACCTCAACTTCGAGAACCCCAAGGTCAGCGACGCGATGTACGACGTCGTGCGCTTCTGGTGCCGCCTCGGGGTCGACGGCTTCCGGCTCGACGCCGTCCCCTACCTCTTCGAGGAGGAGGGCACGAACTGCGAGAACCTCCCGCGCACGCACGAGTTCCTCCGTGACCTGCGCTCAATGGTGGACGCGGAGTTCCCCGGGACCCTCATGCTCGCCGAGGCGAACCAGTGGCCGGCCGACGTCGTCGACTACTTCGGGACCGACTCGGACCCCGAGTGCCACATGTGCTTCCACTTCCCGGTCATGCCGCGGATCTTCTACGCGCTGCGGGAGCAGCGTGCGCACGCCATCCGCGACATCCTCAACGACACCCCCGCGATCCCCGCGGCCGCGCAGTGGGGCACGTTCCTGCGCAACCACGACGAGCTCACGCTCGAGATGGTCTCCACCGAGGAGCGCGCCTCGATGTACGGCTGGTACGCCGAGGACCCGCGCATGCGGGCCAACGTCGGCATCCGGCGCCGGCTCTCCCCGCTGCTCGGCAACTCCCGCTCCGAGATCGAGCTCGCCCACGCCCTCCTCCTCTCGCTGCCCGGCAGCCCGTGCCTGTACTACGGCGACGAGATCGGGATGGGTGACAACATCTGGCTGCCGGACCGCGACGCGGTCCGCACGCCGATGCAGTGGACCCCGGACCGCAACGCCGGCTTCTCCTCGGCGGACCCGGGCAAGCTCTACCTGCCCCTCGTCCAGTCCCTCATCAACCACTACGCCTCGGTCAACGTCGAGGCCCAGTTCGCCCAGCCGACGTCGCTCCTGCACTGGGTGCGCGGCATCCTCGAGGTCCGCCGGCGCCACCCCGTGTTCGGCAACGGCGAGTTCACGCTCCTCGACGCGGACAACGAGGCGGTGCTCGCCTACCTCCGGTCGAACGCGACCGAGAGCATCCTCTGCGTCGTCAACCTCGCGAACACGGCACGCGCGACGACGATCAACGTGCCCGGGCACGCCCGCGCACGGCTGACGGACGTCTTCGGCGGGGCGACCTTCCCGCCCGTCTCCGCGGACGGCACGGTGACGTTCACGCTCGGCTCGCGCGACTTCTTCTGGCTCAAGGTCGAGGACGACAGCGCGCCGACGTACCCGCCGGCGGGCCGCGACGCCGTGACGGCCGAGGCCGCTGGGCCGGGCGCCCCGGCTGCGCTGGGCGCGGCAGGCGTGGCGGGAGCTGCGGCCCACCCGAGCGCCGCCACCCCCGACGTGAGCGGCGCGCCGGAGCGCGGGGACCGCTGATGGCCTCGGTGACCCCGCCCTTCGGCGACTTCCTGCCCGCGTGGATCGGCGCGCAGCGCTGGTACGCCGGCAAGGGCAGCACGCCCGAGCTGACCCGCGTGGGCGGGCTGCGGTACGAGGACCCCGCGGGCGAGGTGGGGATCGAGACGTGGATCCTGCGCGACACCTCCGGCGCGGAGCCGGTGGTCTACCAGGTGCCGCTCACCTACCGCGGCGCCCCCGTCGACGGGCTCGAGCACGCACTCGTCGCTCAGGTGGAGCACTCCGAGCTCGGCCCCCGCTGGGTCTACGACGGCTGCCACGACCCCGTCGGCGCGCGGGCGCTCGTCGAGACCATCCTGTCCGAGCAGGCCGTCCGCTCCGACGGCGCACCGGGGACGGGCGCGGCGCGAGGGCACCGCGCCCACGGTGCCGGCGCGGTGACCGGCGAGCTGCACGTGCGCGGTTCGCGGGTGC
The DNA here is from genome assembly GCF_036421975.1 of Georgenia wangjunii. Taxonomy (NCBI): domain Bacteria; kingdom Bacillati; phylum Actinomycetota; class Actinomycetes; order Allobogoriellales; family Allobogoriellaceae; genus Georgenia; species Georgenia wangjunii. Next base: position 35,379 of record NZ_JAZGON010000008.1, read on the forward strand.
TCTCGGGCGAGCAGTCGAACACCTCGATCATCGTCGAGGCGACGACGGCGGACGGCGCCGCCCGGCCCGTCATCTGCAAGGTGTTCCGGGTGCTCGCCGACGGCGAGAACCCCGACGTCGTCGTCCAGGAAGCTCTTGCTGGGGCCGGGTGCACCCTCGTGCCCGCGCCCGTCGGCGACCTCGGTGGGGAGTGGCCCACCGGGTCCGGCACGGCCCGCGGCCACCTCGCCTTCGCCCAGGAGTTCCTCCCCGGCGTCGAGGACGCGTGGCGGGTCGCCCTGCGCTCCGCCACCGCCGGGGCCGACTTCACCGACCGGGCCCGCGCCCTCGGCGCCGCCGTCGCCGAGGTCCACGACGTCATGGCGCGCACGCTCGAGGTGCGCGAGGCGGACGAGGCGGCGCGGCGCGAGGTGCTCGACTCCTGGCGGGAGCGGTCCGCGACCGCGCTGCGGGAGGTGCCCGCCCTCGCCCCGCACGCCGACGCCGTCCGCGCCGTGCTCGAGGCCGCCGCAGCCGCGCCGTGGCCCCGGCTCCAGCGCGTCCACGGCGACCTCCACCTCGGCCAGGTCATCGACGCACCGGAGCGTGGGTGGGTGCTCCTCGACTTCGAGGGCGAGCCGATCAGGCCGCTCGCCGAGCGCAGCGCGCCGGACCTCGCGCTGCGCGACGTGGCCGGGATGCTCCGCTCCTTCGACTACGCCGCGGGGTCGGTGACAGAACCGGGGGTCGACGCCGGGGCGTGGGCGGCCGCCGCGCGCGACGCCTTCCTCGCGGGCTACGCGGAGGTCTCGGGGCGCGACCCCCGCGCCGATGCGGCGCTCCTCACAGCGCTCGAGCTCGACAAGGCGCTGTACGAGGCGGTCTACGAGGTCCGCAACCGCCCCGACTGGCTCCACATCCCCGTCGAGGGAGCGCTGCGTCTCCTGGCGGGATGACTCTTCACGCGCACGTCAGCGCGGGTGATGCCAGAGTGGACGCATGGACCGTCCGCAGCACAGCACGCCGCCCAGCCCCTCTCCGACTCCCGTGAACGGCAGCGACCCGCTGCCCGTCGACCACGCCGTCCTGCGCGCCGTCGCCGACGGCGTCCACCACCAGCCGCACGAGGTGCTCGGCGGCCACGTGGCGGGCGGCACGGTGACGATCCGGACGCTGCGTCCACTGGCGGACTCGGTCGAGCTCGTCACGCGGACGGGCAGCGTGCCGTTCACCCACGAGGTCGAGGGCGTGTGGGTCGTCGCGGTTCCCGGTGACCACGTCCCCGACTACCGCGTCCGCGCGGCCTACGGCGCGGACACCGTCGTCACCGACGACCCGTACCGCTTCCTCCCCACGCTTGGCGAGATGGACCAGTACCTCATCGGGGAGGGCCGCCACGAGGAGCTGTGGGCGGCGCTCGGTGCGCACGTGCGCCGCTACCCCAGCGAGCTCGGCGAGGTGCACGGCACGTCGTTCTCCGTGTGGGCCCCCAACGCCCGCGCCGTCCGGGTCAAGGGCGACTTCAACTCGTGGGACGGCCGCAACGCCGCCATGCGCTCGCTCGGGTCCACCGGCGTGTGGGAGATCTTCATCCCCGGCGCCACCGCGGGCGCCCGGTACAAGTTCGAGATCGGCTACCGCGACGGGTCGTGGCACGAGAAGGCCGACCCCATGGCGCGGCAGACCGAGGTGCCCCCGGCGACGGCGTCCGTCATCAACGAGAGCACGTACGAGTGGTCCGACGACGCGTGGATGACCGAGCGCGCGCAGCGCAACCCGCACACCGGGCCCATGAGCGTCTACGAGCTCCACCTCGCCTCCTGGCGCCAGGGCCTGAGCTACCGGGACCTCGCCGAGGACCTCGTCAACTACGTCGCCGGGCTCGGCTTCACGCACGTCGAGCTCATGCCGGTCGCCGAGCACCCCTTCGGGGGGTCGTGGGGGTACCAGGTCACCTCGTACTACGCCCCGACGTCGCGGCTCGGCTCCCCCGACGACCTGCGGTACCTCATCGACCGCTTCCACCAGGCGGGCATCGGCGTCATCGTCGACTGGGTGCCCGCGCACTTCCCCAAGGACGCGTGGGCGCTGGCCAACTTCGACGGCACGCCGCTGTACGAGGACCCGGACCCGCTGCGCGGGGAGCACGCCGACTGGGGCACGCTCATCTTCAACTTCGGGCGACGTGAGGTCCGCAACTTCCTCGTCGCCAACGCGCTGTACTGGCTCGAGGAGTTCCACGTGGACGGGCTGCGCGTCGACGCCGTCGCGTCGATGCTCTACCTCGACTACTCCCGCCAGCCCGGCCAGTGGCGGCCCAACGTCCACGGCGGCCGCGAGAACATCGAGGCGATCTCGTTCCTCCAGGAGACGAACGCGACGACCTACCGCAAGGTGCCCGGCATCGTCATGATCGCCGAGGAGTCCACCGCGTGGCCGGGCGTGAGCGCGCCGACGAGCGAGGGCGGCCTCGGCTTCGGGCTCAAGTGGAACATGGGCTGGATGAACGACACCCTGCGCTACCTCGCAGAGGAACCGATCAACCGTCGCTACCACCACGGTGAGCTGACGTTCTCCCTCGTCTACGCCTTCTCCGAGCAGTTCGTCCTCCCGCTCAGCCACGACGAGGTGGTCCACGGCAAAGGCTCGCTCGTGCGCAAGATGCCCGGCGACCGGTGGCAGCAGCTCGCCGGGGTCCGCGCGCTGCTCGCCTACCAGTGGTCGCACCCGGGCAAGCAGCTCCTCTTCATGGGGCTGGAGTTCGCCCAGGAGGAGGAGTGGGCGGAGTCCCGCAGCCTCGACTGGAGCCTGCTCGACAACCCTGCGCACGCCGGCGTGGCGGACCTCGTCCGCCGCCTCAACGACGTCTACCGCGAGCGTCCCGCACTGTGGGCGGAGGACTTCTCCAACGCCGGGTTCGAGTGGATCGAGGCCGGCGACGGCGACCACAACGTCATCGCGTACCTCCGCAAGGCGCCGACCGCCGACGGGCCGGAGGACACGGTCGTGTGCGTCGTCAACTTCGCCGGCGCCCCGCACGAGGGCTACCGCGTGGGCCTGCCCCACGGCGGGGAATGGGTCGAGATCCTCAACACCGACGCGCACGAGTACGGCGGGTCCGGCGTGGGGAACCTCGGTCGCGTCACCGCCGAAGAGCTCTCCTGGCACGGACGCCCGGCGTCGGTGAGCCTGCGCGTGCCGCCGCTCGGCGCGGTCTGGCTCGCGCCTGCGCGGGACTGACCCCCGAGCGGAAGTGAGCAGCGGGCGCTCGGCCTGATCGCTCCAGGTCCCACCGGCTGAGGCCGCGGTCTGCGGACCGCGGCCTCAGTCGTCGTCACAGGGTGTCGGGGGCAACGGTGATCCCTGCCGCCTCCCGGCCCACCGCTCGACCGGTCAGGCTCGCCTCCGCGTGGACCTGACGCCGCCCGCGGCCCGGCGCGCGGGCGGGGCGAAGAGCCAGCCCATCCAGACCCGGGACGAGATGTCGTAGGCGAGCACCGCCAGCCACACGAGAGCGACGGTGAGGACCGGCGCGAGCACGACGTCGACCGCGACGCTGCCGAGCGGGAGGACCGTGCCGTCGTCGGTGCGCACGACCGCGACGGCGAGCGTCAGCAGGACCGGGTGGACGACGTAGATCGCCAGCGTCCGTCGGGAGATGTAGGCGGCCAGCCGCCGGACCCGCGCGCTCCGCGCGAGCAGGACCGAGGCGGCGATCGCGCCCGCGAGGCCGACGACGGTGAGCACGACGCCCGGGGGCGCAGAGAGCTTCCGGACGTAGACGAGGTAGGCGAGGCCCGCGTACAGCACGAAGCTCGCCGCGACGAGCGGCCACGGCTTCAGCGCCGCTACCCGCTCGACGACCGGTCGCGCAAAGCACCCGAGGAGGAACCACACGGCGAAGTAGCAGACGCGCCCGACGTTGACGGCGGCCGCCTCCCCGACGGCACCGGACAGCGCGGCCGGCACGAGGGGCGCCACGCCGAGCGCGGCCACCGAGGCGACGACGAGCACCGCAGGAGCGCGACGGAGCAGCCGGGCGAGGACGAAGATGACGACGAGTACCGCGAGGTACCAGTACGCCGTCCCTCCGGCGGGGATCGCCGCGAGGCTTGCGAGGACGTGGCCAGGGACGTCGTCGCCGCCATGGGCAAGGCCCGCCGTGAGCGCGTGGATGACACCCCAGAGGACGAACGGCCAGACGAGGTTGACGACGCGGGGGCGCCACAGCCGTGCCCACGGGCGCGCCATCGCGGGAGCCGCGAGGATGCCGGACGCAAGGAAGAAGAGCGGCATCCGCACCGGCAGCAGGGCCTCGTTGATCCCGCCCCAGGCCGCCACGACGAGGCTGTCCGATCCGGGGAGGAGGTGTGAAAGTCCTGTCCGCCCGACGTGGTAGAGCACGACGAGGACGACGGCTCCCGCCTTCGCCACGTCGACCCAGTGAAGTCGCGGGTCGACTTCTCGGCCGGTCGGGGCAACCTCAGAGCGTGCGGGAGCGACGGGAGACAACGACATGTGTCGATAGTGGCGGACCGGCGGCGCCGGGGTCACGCGCGCCGGGGCGACACGCCGCGGCGTCCTACGACGTCCCACGGCATCCCGCGGCGTCACGCGGCGTCCGCGAGCGGGCACCGGGGGGTGGCCGTCCTGTGACATCAGCCGGAGCACCGGCCCACGCGGGCCCCGTCATGCGCTAGGTCGGCCCGTGCGGTCGGAGATGTCGGACCCTCGTCATAGCCTGTACGCATGTTCGAGGTGGTGATCCCTCCCGGTCCGGCACACAGGCGCCGTGACGAAGATGCGGGTGCGGCCACGTCCGGTGGTGCAGGCGCCGCGTCTCCGAGCACACCCCCGACCGTCCTCGACGTCGCCGCGTGGGTCGCCGCCCTCGGCGGCGTGGACCGGGACGTGGACGACGCCGTGCGGATCGACCAGATCCGCGTCCTCGAGGAGCTCAAGGCCGCCGCGGCTGCCGCCCAGGCGCGGGCAGCCGTCGACCTCGACGCGTCCCAGCGGGCGGAGCAGGCGGCAGCGGGGGTGCCGGCGGCGCGACGGGGCCGCGGGGTGGGCGCACAGGTCGCCCTCGCGCGACGCGAGTCCCCCTTCACCGGGGGCCGGCACCTCGGCCTGGCGAAGGCGCTCGTGCTCGAGATGCCCTACACCCATGCCGCCCTCAGCACCGGGCGGATCAGTGAGTGGCGGGCCACGCTCCTCGTGCGCGAGAGCGCGTGCCTCAGCGCGGAGGGCCGCACCATGCTCGACGCCGAGATGGCCGCCGACCCCACGCGCCTCGAGGGGCTCGGGGACCGCCAGCTGGTCGCCGAGGCGAAGCGGACGGCCTACCGCCTCGACGCGGCCTCCGTCGTCGCCCGCGCGCGCAAGGCTGAGACCGAGCGCGCTGTCACCCTGCGGCCTGCTCCCGACACGATGTCCTACCTCACGGCGCTGCTCCCGGTCTCCGCGGGAGTCGCCGCGTACGCCGACCTCACCCGAGCCGCCGACGCGCTGCGCGCCGCCGGGGACGAGCGCTCCCGCGGCCAGCTCATGGCTGACCTCCTCGTCGAGCGCCTGACCCGATCGGCGTGCGCGTCGGGCACCGCGAGCGCCTCGACCGCCCCGGGCACCGGCATGGCGGGCACCGAGGAGGGGCAGAACCGCAGCGGGGCGGCGAGCCCCGACGACACCGGCCACGCGAGTGGCGGGGTGACGGCCGGCGCCCGGCTCGAGGTCCAGCTGATCATGACCGACGGCGCCCTCCTCCGCGGCGACGACGATCCAGCCACGGTCCCCGGGTACGGCACCGTCCCTGCCCAGTGGGCGCGCGACCTCGTCCGCGCGGCCCTGCAGGATCCCGACGCCGTGTGGATCCGGCGCCTCTACACGGCACCGACCACGGGTCAGCTCCGTCGCGATGGACTCTCGGGCCCGCTGCGCGCCGCCGGGCCTGGCGCGCTTCATCGACGCCCGCGGCCTGACGTGCCGCACGCCCTGGTGCGACGCCCCCATCCGCCATCGCGACCACGTCGCCGACTGGGACCGCGGCGGGCCGACGACCGCAGAGAACCTCCAGGGCCTGTGCGAGGCCTGCAACCACGCCAAGCAGGGCCCCGGGTGGAGTGCGCGGGCGAGCGCTCCACCGGGCCGGGGCGGGCACACCGTCACGACGACAACCCCTACCGGCCATCGCTACCGGTCCACGGCGCCCCCGCCACCGGGCCTGCCGCCGCCCGGCCCGAGAGGACGGTCGTTCGAAGCGCTCGACGAGGCCGTCCTCGATCGCGTCGTCGAGGAGGCCGCCGGCAGTCTTCTCGAACGCAGCATGGTCGACCTCTTCCGCGCCGCCTGAGCCGGCGCGCTGCGCGCACACCGCCCGAGCCCGGCGCACTCACACGCACCGCCTGAACCGGGGGCGCCGCGCGCGGGCCCTGTCGGGCCAGCGGTCAGTACAGCGCGATCGCCAGGGCGCGGCGCGCGGCGTTGACCTCGTGGGTCGTCGGGCCGACGACCTCGAAGAGCTCGAGGAGGCGCACGCGTGCGGTCTCGCGGTCCGGTCCCGCGGTCGCGCGCACGACGCGCAGGACCCGGTCGAGCCCAGCCTGGGCGCGTCCACCGGCGACCTCGACGTCAGCGGCGGCGAGCTGGGCCTCGACGTCGCTGTCCGGCGCAGCGTCGGCCGCGGCGAGCACGGCGGCCGGGTCCGCCGCGGACGCGCGCCGCATGAGCTCGACCTGGGCCAGTGCCGCCCGCGCCTCGGCGTCGGCCGGGCTCTCCTTGAGGGCGCGGCGGTAGGCGTCGGCGGCCGCCTCGTAGTCACCGCGCTCGATGGCGTCGATCGCCTCGGCGTGCAGCGGCGGCAGCGGCGGCTCGGCCGGCACCTCAGGCACGTCCGCGTCGTCGTCCTCGCCGGCACCGGTGAGGACGCCGATCACGCCGCTCTGGGCGGCGACGCGGAGGAGCTCGTCGAGCACCTGGCGGATCTGTGCCTCGGGGTGGGCGCCCTGGAAGAGCGGCACGGGTTGCCCGCCGATGACGGCGACGACGGTGGGTACCGACTGCACCTGGAACGCAGCGGCGATCTGCGGGCTCGCCTCGACGTCGACGCGCCCGAGCTGGAAGCGTCCGCCGTACTCCCGCGCCAGGCGCTCGAGGAGGGGGCTCAGCTCCGCGCTGGGCTCGGCCCACTCGGTACGCAGGTCGAGGACGACCGGAACCTGGGTGGAGAGCTGGACGACCTGCTGGAAGGTCGCCTCGGTGACGTCGACGACGACGGGGCCGTCGATCCCGGCACCGCCCGCGCCCGCACCCGTACCAGGGGGCACCTGCGCCCCGGGCCGAGCGCCCGTCGGGTGCGCCGGCGCGGTGAGCGCCGACAGGTCGACGGCTCCGCGCAGGTTGATGCTCGGCGGCTGGCTCATCGTGGTCCTCTCCTCGGGCGGGGCAGGTGCTGCGCGAGCAGGTTACCTACTCGGCGGGCTCGGCGGGCGGCGGGTCCTCCTGCGTCACCTCGACGAGGACCTGGTCCGCGCCGAGGACCGTGATGGGGTCGTCGCTCCCGGCCGGCGGGACGTGGAACGCCAGGGTCACGTCGTAGTGGCCGTTGACCGCGCCCTCGACCTCCGTGTCCTCCCCCATGAGCGTCGCGATCGCACCGCCCGCGTGGAGCGTCGAGCCCTCGACCGTCTTGCGCATCGTCAGCGTCGAGCGGATGACCCCGACGACGATCGCGCCGCCGTCCGTCGTCGACAGCGCCGCCGTCGCCTCCGGCACCACCTCGTTGACGCGGGACACCTCGCCCGCGGCCTCGACGGACGCGGCGAGGGCCGCCTGGCTCTCGGCGTAGGTCTCGCGGTAGGCGTCAGCGGCGAAGAGCGCCGCCGACTCGCTCGCCGCGTCGTTGAGGGCGGCCGCGTACGCCGCGAGGGTCTCCTGCGGCGAGGCGACGAGGCCGTCGGCGTCGAGCGCGACCGGGGTGCTGCCGATGTCCGAGCTCGCCGTCGGCGGTGTCTGCGTCCCCGGGAGCAGCCTCGTCCAGAACCACAGCGAGTACTGGCTGCGCGGGTCCTCCTGCGTGAGGGCGAGGAGGAGCGGGAGGTTCGAGCCCTCGGGCGGGTGCGAGACGACGAGGAGGGTGCGCGGCCACTCGTCGGTCGTGGCGACGACCTCGATCTGGCTCTCGGTCGTCAGCGGCGTCGGCGGGTTCTCGCCGCCGGAGGCCTGCGCGAGCCGGTACTCCGCCTGCCGCATCTCCAGGGCCGGCCCGCTGAGGCGCTCCGCGAGTGCCTCGGGGTCGAGCCCCTCGTCCGCCGCGGCGAGGGTCGCCTCGACCTCCGCGAGGACGCGGTCGATCCGGACCTCGTCGAGGACCGGGACGGGCGTCGTCGCGGAGGGGTCCGGTACCGGCTGGGGCACCTCGCCGGCACAGCCCGCGAGGAGGACGACGGCGGTGGTCCCGGCCGCCGCGAGGCGGGCGGCCCGACGACGCGTCCGCTGGGCGATCGTGGCGATCATCGCTGCTCCTCCTCGGGGTCCGTATCACTCGTGCGTGGGCGTGCGCCGTCGGCATCCGGTGCCGGAGCCGTCCCGAAGCCCCACACGCTGCGCCATGAGGGCGGCGCCGCCGCGTCCGGGTCGTCGTCCGCGCTGCCACCCGTGGCCGCGTCGGCCTCGGGAGCGTCCGCGCTGCCGCCCGTGGCCGCGTCGGCCTCGGGAGCGTCAGCCGCGGGCAGGTCCGCGCCGAAGCCGGGAGTGTCCTGCGCGGGTGCGGTCCCCGGCGCGGCGTCGGGCTCGTCGGTGGCGACAACGGGCCCCGGGTCGACGGCGTCGACGGCCTCGGCCCCCGCAGGGGGGCCTCCGGCGGCGCGGCGCCGGCGGAGCCGCTCGCGCCATCCGCCCGCTGCGACGGCGGAGTCGTCGGCGACGTCGAGCGCGGGTGTCGTCGGGCCGGGCCCGGGCGCACCGCCGTCGGGGTCGACGGCGGGGACATCGTGGTCCTCGGGCCCGCGGCCGGTGCCGGTGCCCCGGGCGCCCAGCGCGGTCGAGCCGGTCCCGCTGGTGAAGGCCCCGGCCTCCGGCGCGACGACGTCGCCGTCCTCGGTGCCTGCACCGGGCGCACGGCCATCGGTGCCACCGGCGCGCGTCGCGTGCTCGGCCGTCCCGGCGCTGGAGCCGTCGGCAGCGTCCGCCGCCTGCGCGTCGTCGTCGGCGGGCGCCTCCTCATCAGCGCGCGCCTCGTCGTCAGCGCGTGCCTCGTCGTCGGTGGGCGCGAGCGGGACGGGAGGCAGGGGCGCACCGACGAGGGCGCTGCGCTCGGCCGTTGCGGGCGTCCGCCCCATCTCGCGGATCTCGCGCCGCGTGAGGGGCTTGCCCTCCGCGGACGTCGGGGCGGAGTCCGTGGCGACCGGGCCGGTGCCCTGGGGCGTCCACGTGGACGCCTGCGCACTGCGGCGCGCCTCGCGCGCGGCGAGCTCCTCGAGCACGAGGAGCGCGGCACCGGCGAGGAGCAGGAGCCCGCCGACGATCAGCCCCGGGACGAGGAGGGGGGTGCTCGCCTCACGACCCCACTCGAGCTCGACCTGGGGCGCGGAGCCGCTGCCGGTGGCGGCGATGAGGCTCCAGCGGCCGGGCATGTGGGACCACTCGAGCTCGACCGTCCCGGTGGAGCTGGCCTCGACGATCCACAGGTCGGAGCCGGCCGGGCCGGGGACCGCCGCGGTCCCCTCACCGGCGGTCGCCGTCGCCGTCGGGGTCGGGGTGGCACTCGCCCCCGCCGTCGCGGTCGCCGCCGCGTCCGGCGTCGCACCGGCGGTGGGGGTGCTCGTCGGCTCGGCATCGGCGCCGTCGATGACCTCCCCCGCCAGCTCTTCCCACGACGTGAGGCCGGTGATGCGCAGGTGGCCCGTCTCCCCGACCCATGCCTCGACGTCGGCGGTGCGGCCCACGGCGAGCATGACGGTCTCGTCCTCACCGGCGGTGGCGCGCACGGTCACGGCCTCGTCGACCGCCTCGAGCACCCCGGCCGCCGAGATGACGAGCGGCACGTCGGGCCGTTGAGCGAGGCTCGGAGACGCGCTGTCCGCTGAGCGGAGGACGGTCGCCGAGGCCACCGCCAAGGCGAGCACCAGCACGCCCACGACGATCAGCACCAACGAGACGGTGCGGCGTTTCACGAGGGAAGATCCTCCCGGCAGCGGCACGCCCGCGGTCGCGGACGACACGCCAGGATACGTCGCCAGGCGTCGCCGCGCGCCCGCGGCAGCCGTCGGGGCAGGATGGGACGGCGATCGTCCGGGCCACCGGCGGACGTGCCGCGCCGCCCGCTGGGCGCGTCGATACGCTGACGCGGGCTCGATGTCCGAGCACCTCGATGTCCGAGCACAGAGGAGGACCGATGAGCGAGGACCGTCCCGAGTTTCCCGTCGTCATGCGCGGGTACGACCGCGCCCAGGTCGACCAGCGCCTCCACACCCTCGAGGAGGCGCTCGCCGGCGCACGGCGCGAGGTCACCGCGCTCGACGAGCGCGCCATCCGGATCTCCGGCGAGCTCTCGCAGGCCCGTCGCGCCCTGCGCGAGCGCGACCAGCCGACGTACTCCGGACTGGGCTCGCGCATCGAGGAGCTCCTGCGCTCGGCAGAGGAGCAGTCGGCCGACGTCATCGCCCGGGCGGACGCCCAGGCCGCCGCGACGCTCGCCGGTGCCCGGGACGAGGCCGCCGCCCTCACCGACCGCGCCGAGCGCGAGGCCGCCGACCGGCTCGCGGACGCCCGGCGCGGCGCTGCGGAGGCGACGGAGCAGGCCACCGCGGAGGCCGGCACGGCGCTCGCCCTCGCGCAGCGCAAGGCGGAGGAGCTCGTCGCCTCGGCCGAGCGCGAGGCCGCCCGCCTCGCGCAGGCCATGACCACCGAGGAGACGCTGCGCCGGACGGGGCTCGAACGCGAGCTGGCGCTCCTGCGGGCGACGACGGAGAACGAGGTGAGCGCGCTCCGCGAGGCCGCCGCGGAGGAGGTCGCCCGGATCCGTGCCGAGGCGTCCGAGCTGCGCGCCCAGGCGGACCAGCTGCTCGCCGAGGCGCACGCGGCGGCCCGCCGCATCCGTGCGGAGGCGGAGCGCGAGACCCTCACCAGCCGCGAGGCGGCGGAGCGGGCGAGCGCCGAGGCCTTCGAGCAGGCGCGCGCCGCCACCCAGGCGCTCGTCGCGGACGGCGAGACGCAGGCCGCCCAGGCCGAGGCGCGCCTCGCCGACGCCGTCGCCCGTGCTGAGTCCGTCCTCACCGACGCTGACGCGCACGCCCGCCAGCGGCTCGAGACCTCCCGCGCCGAGGCGGACCGCCTCCTCGCCGAGGCGCAGGCCGCGGCGGACCGGCTCCGGGAGGAGGCGCGCGCCGCGGCCGAGGCCGAGCGCCAGGCCGCCGCCGACGACGTGGCCGACCTCGACCGGCAGCGGGAGGACATCTCCCGCTACCTCGCCCAGCTCCGTGGTGTGCTCGCGGACCAGGAGCGGCCGGGCGGCGCCGGTGGTGCGCCCGTGCCCTCCACCGAGGGGACCGGCGACGCCGAGGGGACCGAGGACGCCGAGCGGACCGGCGACACCGCGGGAGCCGCGCCGGCAGGAGCCGCCGCGGAGTCCGGGTCCGAGGAGCCCGGCAGCGCGACGAGCTGAGCCGGCCCTACCGGACGAGCCGGACGCCGGCGACCCCGCCCCAGCGCTCCTCGATCTCGCGGGCGCCGTCGGGCTCGAAGCCGTTGCGGCGGTAGAAGGCGATCGCGCGCGGGTTGTCCTCGGCCACCCAGAGGAAGCACGGGGCGTCGCCCACGGCGACGTCGAGGAGCCGCTGGCCGGTCCCGGTGCCCTGGTGCGCACGCAGGACGTAGAGGACCGAGAGCTGGAGCGGGCGCACGTTCCCCGGGCCGACGGCGTGGGCCTGCGCGAGGCCCACCACCTCGCCCGACCGCTCGGCCAGCCACGTCGCCATGCCGCCGGGGTCGGCGAGCGCCCGGCGCCAGCCGTCCGGCCCGGTGCGCTCCATCTCGGCGAAGACGTCGTCGGGCACCGAGCCCGAGTACGTCTCCCGCCACGCCTGCGCGTGCACGGCCGCGACGGCCTCGGCGTCGGCCACGTGGGCGGGGCGGATGCGGGCGGGGACCGGGTCGCTCGTCATGCGCCCAGCGTAGGGTCCCGCGCCCCAGCGCGGGGCTCACGTCGTAGCCTGGACGCATGAGCGAGGAGAGCTGGTCGCAGCGGCGCCGCGAGGCCGCGGAGCTGCACGCGGACATGCTCGCGCGCCGGCAGGAGGCCGAGCACGCCCGCGCCCGTGACCTGCTCGAGCGCTTCGCCGCCGTCGCGCGCGACCGTCTGCCGGCCGAGCCGCTCCTCGTGCGTGGGTACGGCGGCCGCGGCACCGCCCGCAGCGACCGCACGGGATGGTACCTGCGCGCCGACCGCGCCGCCGGGCTCGACGTCGAGGGCCGGTTCTACGTCCTCACCGCCCCGCTCGGCCTGCGCGAACGGCTGCGGGGCGTCACGCTCACCCCCGCTCCCCCGCCGCTCGTCCTCGGCGCCGGGGGCAAGGACGGGGAGTCGATCGACCTCCCGGACGCGCTCGAGCGGCTCCTGCCCGGGTGGGCCGGCCTCGCGGACGAGCCCGCCCGACCCGCCTGACCTGACCGCCGCGGCGGCTCGCGGCGACCCGTCGGCCGAGGCTCGTGGTGGTCCGGCGCGTCAGCCGGGGGTGCGGCGCGTCAGCCGGCGCGGTGCGCCGCCGCCTGGGCGTGGAGGCGCCGCAGCGCGTCAGCGACGGCGGCGGGGTCCTCGACGGCGCTCAGGTGCCCCGCGCGCGGCACGACGACGAGCTCTGCCCCGGCATCCAGCCGCCGGGTCATCGCCTCGTTCGCGTCCTGGGGGCTGACCGGGTCCTCCGCCCCGCGCAGGACGAGCCCGGGGACCTCGAGGTCCTCGAGCGCGGTGAACCGGTCCGGCCGCGCGGCCATCGCGCGCTGCGCCCACGCGATGCCGGCCGGGGGTGCCTCGGCGAGCCAGCCGCGCACCCGGGCGACGACCTGGTCCCGGCCGGCGAGCGTCGAGACGCCGAGGAGCCGCTCGAGCATCCCGGCCACGGCCACGGACCCCTCCGTCCGGGCCGCCTCCGCCATGGCGAGCCGGTTCCCCCGCGCCTCGTCGCCGTCGGCGTCCGCGCGGGTGTCGAGGAGGCCCACCGCCGCGAGCAGCCCCCGGTGCCGCTCGGCGAGCGCGAGGAGCGTGTACCCGCCCATCGAGAGCCCCGCGACGACGGCCCGCTCGATGCCCGCACCCCGCAGGGTCGCGGCGACGGCGTCGGCGTAGGTCTCGAGGGACGGCTCGGCCGGGCGCCCGAGCGCGTCCGCGACGGCCCCGGGCCCCGGGGAGGCCCCGAAGCCGGGCGCATCGAGGGTGAGGACGCGCACGTCCCCGGCGAGGAGGGCGACGACGTCGTCCCACATGCGCGCGTCGAGGGGGAAGGCGTGGAGGAGGACGAGCGGGAGCCCGTCCACGGGTCCATGGGCCTGGAGGGCGAGGGGCGAGCTGTCCATGCCTCCGAGCATGGCACGCACGCCGCCGGCGCGGGAGGGCGTCAGGGATGGGGGCGCTCTCCGCGACCGGGGACCGCCGGTCGGGAGGGCTGGGCCGTGCGGCCTCAGCGCGTGGGGCGCCGGCGACCGCGTGCGCCCCAGCACGCCCGGTGCCAGTGCCGCCGGTCCGCGAGCGCCGCCTCGGCCCCGAGGAGGTGGTCCGTGGGCCACGCGACGACGTGCGGGGTCCCGGCCTCGACGAGCTGGTCGCAGCCGGGGCAGCGGTAGGACTTCTCCGACCCCCGCACCTCGCGCACCGTGAACGTCTCCCCGCTGGGGCCGCTCTCGCTGCGCGCGACGCCCCGCAGCCGCTCCGGGTCGAGCGGGGTGTGCTCCTGGCCGTAGGGCCGCCGGCTCGACCGGCGGGACCGCGGCACCGCTAGTCCTCCGGCCAGGGCAGGGCGCCCGCGTCCTCGACGCGCGGCAGGGCGCCGGTGCGCACGAGCTCCCGGTACCAGCGTGCCGAGTCCTTCGGCGTCCGCTCGCCGGTCGCGTAGTCGACGTAGACGATCCCGAAGCGCTTGCTGTAGCCGTACGCCCACTCGAAGTTGTCGAGGAGCGACCACACGAAGTACCCGCGCACGTCCACCCCCGCGGCGCGCGCGTCGGCGACGGCGGCGATGTGCCCGCGCAGGTAGGCCACGCGGGCGGCGTCGTGCACCCGGCCGCCGGTCGGCTCGTCGTCGAACGCCGCGCCGTTCTCCGTCACCATGAGCGGCAGGTCCGGGTAGGTGTTGTCGAGGGCGCGCAGGAGCTCGCTCAGCGCCTCCGGCGCAATGTTCCACCCCATGGCCGTGTGGGGCCCGGGCTGGGCGAGGAACTCGACGTCGTCGGCGGCTACCCACGGGCTGCCGGCGCCGCCGCCGTGCCCGTCGGCCCGCTCCGGCCGACCCTCGCCGGAGAAGCGGCGCACGCGCTGGGTGGAGTAGTAGTTGACGCCGAGGACGTCGAGGCGCTGACGGGTGATCGTCAGGTCGCCCGGCTGGACGAAGGACCAGTCGCTCACGCCGGCCGTGTCGCGCAGGAGCCGGCGCGGGTAGGAGCCGTCCATGATCGGGCCGAGGAAGACGTGGTTGCCGACGGCGTCGATCTGGGCGACCGCGTCGAGGTCCGCCGAGGACGTCGGGTCGGCGGGGTGGGTGACGTGGAGGTTGAGCGAGACGGCCACCTGCGCCTCCTCGCCGAGCTCCGCCCGGATCGCCTGCGCCCCGAGGCCGTGGGCGAGGTTGAGGTGGTGGGCGGCGGCGAGCGCGGCCGCCGGCTCGGTGCGTCCGGGAGCGTGGACGCCGGCGGCGTAGCCGAGGAACGCCGAGCACCACGGCTCGTTGAGCGTCGTCCACAGCGAGACGCGGCTGCCGAGCTCACGCGCCATGTGCCGCGCGTACTCGGCGAAGGCGTAGGCGGTGGCCCGGTTCGTCCACCCGCCGGCCTCCTCGAGCTCCGCCGGGAGGTCCCAGTGGTAGAGCGTGACGACGGGCGCGATCCCGGCATCCCGCAGCGCGTCGAGGAGGCGCCGGTAGAACGCGACGCCCTCGGCGTTGAGCGGGCCGGTGCCCCCGGGCTGCACGCGCGACCACGAGATCGAGAGCCGGTAGGCGCGCAGGCCGAGCCGCACCATGAGCGCGACGTCCTCCTCCCACCGGTGGTAGTGGTCGGCGGCGACGTCGCCGGTGTCCCCGCCGAGGGTCGCGCCGGGCACGCGGGAGAACGTGTCCCAGATCGACGGGCCGCGCCCGCCGGAGTCCGCAGCACCCTCGATCTGGTAGGCGGCCGTGGCGGCGCCCCAGAGGAAGTCGTCGGGCAGGTCGAGCGGTGCGGTGTCCATCGTGGGGACCCTCCTCAGACGTCGGCGCCGGCGCGGAGGACCCGGACCGGTCGTAGGTCGGTGTCGGTGACGAGCACGTCGGCCCGCCGCCCCACCTCGAGCGCACCGACGTCCGCGCTCCCGAGGACGGCCGCGGGGCCGGTCGCGGCGCAGTAGACGGCGTCGACGATGCTGATGCCGCCCGCCACGCTCGTGCGCACGACGTCGACGAGGTGGGCCGTGCCCCCCGCGATGGAGTCGGCGCCGGTGAGGCGGGCGACGCCGTCGGCCACGGTGACGGCGAGCGAGCCGAGCTGGTACGAGCCGTCCGCCATGCCCGCGGCCGCCATGGCGTCGGTGACGAGGAGCACGTTCTCGCGCCCGACGAGCTCGAGGACGTTGCGCCCCAGGCCGGGGTCGAGGTGGGTGCCGTCGTTGATGATCTCGAGGGCGACCTCACCGCGGGAGGCCGCCGCGAGGAGCTCGGGGACGGGCCCGGGCGTGCGGTGGTGCATGGGGTTCATGCCGTTGAAGAGGTGCGTGACCGTCGCCTTCGCCGAGCGCCCCTGCGCGCCGTCCAGCAGCGTGACGGACTCCGCGACGGCGGCCCGGGTCTGCGCGGCCGTCGCGACGGTGTGCCCGAACGAGGGCAGGGCGCCCCCGGCGACGAGCGCGGCGCTGACGCCGTCGGGGCCGGTGACGCCGGGGGCCTCGGGTGCGAGCGTCATCGTCACGACGTGGCCGCGGCCGAGCGCGAGGAGCTCGGCCGTGAGCGCGGCGTCCGGCTCCTGGATGGCGGCCGGGTTCTGCGCCCCGCAGCGCTCGGTCGAGATGAACGGGCCCTCGAAGTGGATCCCGGCGAGCTCGCCGGCGTCGGCGAGCGCGGCGAGCGTGCGCACCCGCGCGCGGAGCACGTCGGGCGTCGCCGTGACGAGGGAGGCGACGAGCGACGTCGTGCCGTGGCGCCGGTGCTCGTCGACGGCGACCTGCGCGGTGGCGCCGTCCTCGGCGTCGGGGAAGCTCGCGCCGCCACCGCCGTGGCAGTGGAGGTCGACGAGGCCCGGCAGCACGTGGGTCCCTCGGGCCGGTTCCCCCGCGGCCTCGACCGCCTCGCGCCACCCCGCACCGGCTGCCTCACCGGCCGGCCCGACGAAGACGATGCGCCCGCCGGCGTGGACGACGGCGCCGTCCTCGACGACGGCGGTGGGTGTGACGACGCGCCCACGGACGGCCTGTGCGGCAGGGATGCTCATCCCCCCATTCTTGCCCACGACACCGCACGGTCTCATCCGGCGCGCGCGCCGGGCGCCGTCGGCCGGGGCGCGGGCCGGTGCTAGAAGAGGCGGGAGTCCGAGTCGTCGAGGCCCCGCATCGCGTTGTAGTCGAGCACGAGGCAGCGGATCCCGCGGTCGGTCGCCAGGACGCGCGCCTGCGGCTTGATCTCCTGCGCGGCGAACACCCCGGCGACGGGCGCGAGGAGGGGGTCGCGGTTGAGGAGCTCGAGGTAGCGGGTGAGCTGCTCGACGCCGTCGATGTCACCGCGGCGCTTGATCTCGATGGCCACCGCCGCACCGGACGCGGTCCGCGCGAGGATGTCGACCGGGCCGATGGCCGTGGGGTACTCGCGCCGGACGAGGCGGTGCCCCGGGCCGAGGAGGTCGATCTGCTCGGCGAGGAGCCGCTGGAGGTGCGCCTCGACGCCGTCCTTGACGAGCCCGGGGTCCACGCCCAGGTCGACGTCCGCCTCGTGGACGACGTCGTGGAGCGTGACGACGAGCCGGTCGTCCGTCTTGGTGCTCTGGACGGTCCACACCTGCGTGGCGCCGGCGCGCGCCGCCGCCTCGTCCGGCTCGGACACGTCGAGCCGGCACGGCGGGCTCATCCAGTTGAGCGGCTTGTACGAGCCGCCGTCGGAGTGGACGAGCACCGAGCCGTCCGCCTTGACCATGAGGAGGCGCGTGGCCAGGGGCAGGTGGGCGTCGAGGCGCCCGGTGTAGTCGACCGAGCACGTCGCGATGACGGTGCGCACCCGTGCTACCTCCGTATCGCTGGGCTGGGGACGTCGCGGCGCGTGCCGCCGGCGCCGCGGGTCAGTACGTGAGGGCCGGGTCGCCCGGGGGCGCCGCCTCGAGCCAGCTCGTCAGGCCCGCGGCCGCCTCGGCGCGCATGGCGAGGTGGAACTCGTCGGTGCCGTAGCGGCACGTCACCTCGACGACGTCGCTGTCCGCGCCCGGGACGGCCCGGCGCCCGGAGGACAGGACGACGAGCCGCCGGCGGTCCCAGCGGGCCGTCGGCTGCGGGGCGAGCGAGACGAGCCGGTGCCAGTCGAGCCGGTTCACCCCGTACCCGGCGATGCCGGACGTCCACTCCCCGCCGCCGGCCGACCGCCACGCGCACTCGAACGAGCCCACGCGCCGGCCGAGCGTGCGCGCCCGCCACAGCAGGAGCGCGACGGCCAGGGCCGCGAGCAGGACGAGGGCGGCCGCACCAACGCCCACCCACGCCCAGCCCACGGCGCGGTCCTACTCCCCGGAAGCGGCCTGTGCGTCCTCCGCGCGCCGCTCGTCGTGGGCGTCCACGACCACCATGACGACGTCGTCGTCGACGGAGACGAAGCCCCCGAGGACGTCGACGTTCACCTGCTCCCCCGAGACCGGGATGATCCGCACGGGACCGGCCTTGAGCACGGCGAGCACCGGCTGGTGCCCCGTGCGGATACCCATCTCGCCGTCGGCCGCGGGCACGCTGACGGAGGTGGCCTCACCGTGCCACAGCGAGGCATCGGGGCCGACGACATCCACCTTCATCGTCACGTCAGCGCGCCTCGGACTGCAGGCGGGCCCAGTTGCGCTCGAGGTCCTCGAGGCCACCGATGTTGTAGAAGGCCTGCTCGGCGACGTGGTCGAACTCGCCGTCCGCGATCATCCGGAACGCCTGGACGGTCTCGGTCAGCGGCACGGTCGAGCCGGGCACCCCCGTGAACTTCTCCGCCATGTACGTGTTCTGCGAGAGGAACTGCTGGATGCGCCGCGCCCGGTTGACGGTGACCTTGTCCTCCTCGGAGAGCTCGTCGATGCCGAGGATGGCGATGATGTCCTGCAGCTCCTTGTTCTTCTGCAGGATCGACTTCACACGGATCGCGGTCTCGTAGTGCTCCTCGCCGACGTAGCGCGCGTCGAGGATGCGCGACGTCGACGTGAGCGGGTCCACGGCCGGGTAGAGGCCGCGCGAGGCGATCTCGCGGGACAGCTCGGTCGTCGCGTCGAGGTGGGCGAACGTCGTCGCCGGCGCCGGGTCGGTGTAGTCGTCGGCGGGGACGTAGATCGCCTGGAGGGAGGTGATCGAGTGACCACGCGTCGAGGTGATGCGCTCCTGGAGGGTGCCCATCTCGTCCGCGAGGTTGGGCTGGTAGCCCACGGCGGAGGGCATGCGCCCGAGGAGGGTGGAGACCTCGGAGCCCGCCTGCGTGAAGCGGAAGATGTTGTCGATGAAGAGGAGCACGTCCTGCTTCTGCACGTCGCGGAAGTACTCCGCCATCGTCAGGCCGGACAGGGCGACGCGCAGACGCGTGCCCGGCGGCTCGTCCATCTGGCCGAAGACGAGGGCCGTCTTCTCGAGCACGCCGGACTCGCCCATCTCCTCGATGAGGTCGTTGCCCTCACGCGTGCGCTCGCCGACGCCGGCGAACACGGAGACACCACCGTGGTTCTGCGCCACGCGCTGGATCATCTCGGTGATGAGGACCGTCTTGCCGACGCCCGCACCGCCGAAGAGGCCGATCTTCCCGCCGAGGACGTAGGGGGTGAGGAGGTCGATGACCTTGATGCCGGTCTCGAACATCTGCGTCTTCGACTCGAGCTGGTCGAAGGCCGGGGGCTTGCGGTGGATGGGCCAGCGCTCGGTGATCTCGAGCTTCTCGCCCTCGGCGAGGTTGAGGACGTCGCCGGTCACGTTGAAGACGTGCCCGAGGGTGACGTCCCCGACCGGCACCGAGATCGGGCCACCGGTGTCGCGGATCTCCATGCCCCGGACGAGGCCGTCGGTCGGGTTGAGCGCGACGGCGCGCACGAGGCTGTCGCCGAGGTGCTGGGCGACCTCGAACGTCATCTCGACGACGCCCTCGCCCTCGCCCTGCGCGGACATGTCGACCGTGGCGACGAGCGCGTTGTACATCGCCGGGATCGCGTCCGGCGGGAACTCGATGTCGACCGTGGGGCCGGTGACGCGCGCGATGCGGCCCACGCCGGGCGTGGACTCCTGCCGGGCGCTGGCGTCGATTGCTGTCGTGCTCATGTCAGTCATCCTTGTCTTGCGTGCCGGCGGGGACGGGGGTGGGTGTGCGCACGCTCATCCCGCGGCGAGCGCGTCGGCTCCCGAGACGATCTCGGTGAGCTCCTGGGTGATCTCCGCCTGGCGCGCCGAGTTCGCCAGCCGCGTGTACGTGCGGATGAGGTCCTCGGCGTTCTCGGTGGCGGTGTGCATGGAACTCTGGCGCGAGGCCAGCTCGGACGCGGCCGCCTGGAGCAGGGCGTTGTGGATCCGGCTGCGCACGTAGAGCGGGAGCAGCTGGTCGAGGACGGCGTCCGGGGACGGCTCGAACTCGTACAGCGGCAGCGGCTTGGCCCCCGCGGGCGCGACGCCCTCGACGACCTCGAGCGGCAGCATCCGGCGGACGTACGGCTCCTGGGTGACCATGGAGACGAACTTCGTGAAGACGACGTGGAGCTCGGCGACGCCACCGGCGTCGGCCGGCGCCTGGAACGCCGCGAGGAGCGTCTCGGCGATGTCCCGTGCGAGCCCGGCGCTCGGCTTGTCGGACTCCCCGGCCCAGGTCTTGACGACCGTGCGGCCCCGGAACGTGTAGTACCCGATGCCGCGACGGCCGACGACGTAGAGGTCGATCTCCTTGCCCTCGGCGGCGAGCTGCTCCGCGAGACGCTCGGCGGCCCGCAGGACGCTCGCCGTGTAGGCGCCGGCCATGCCCCGGTCCGCCGTGAGGACGAGCACCGCGACGCGGTTGGTGTCCGTGCGCTCGGTGAGCAGCGGGTGGTCCGTCGCGGCGTGCGCCGAGACGGCCGAGACCGCCTGCGTCAGCGCGAGCGCGTACGGGCTCGCCTTGACTGCCCGGTCACGCGCCTTGCCGATGCGCGAGGCCGCGATGAGCTCCATCGCGCGGAACATCTTCTTGAGCGTCTGGGTGGACCGGATCCGCTGCCGGAAGACGCGCTGCTGTGCTCCCACGCTCAGCCTCGCCCGGCCCTGACGATCTGCTCCTGCTCGACGTCGACGCCGGCCTCCTCCTCGGCCTCCGGCGTGCCCGACAGGCCCGCGCGGCCACCGGCGAGGAAGCCGGTGCGGAAGTCCTCGACCGCCGCGCGCAGCGTCTGCGTCGTCGCGTCGTCGAGCTTGCCGGTCGTGGCGATCGTCGACAGGACGTCCGTGCTGCGGCGCAGGTGGTCGAGCAGCTCGGTCTCGAAGCGCCCGACCTCGGACACGTCGACGTCGTCGAGGTAGCCGTTCGTGCCGGCCCAGATCGAGGCGACCTGGTCCTCGATCGAGTACGGGGAGTACTGCGGCTGCTTGAGCAGCTCCATGAGACGCGCCCCGCGGGTCAGCTGCTGGCGCGACGTCGGGTCGAGGTCCGAGGCGAACATCGAGAACGACTCCATCGCCCGGTACTGCGCGAGGTCGAGCTTGAGCGTGCCCGAGACAGACTTCATCGCCTTGATCTGGGCGGCGCCACCGACGCGGGAGACGGAGATGCCGACGTCGACGGCGGGGCGCTGGTCGGCGTTGAAAAGATCCGACTGGAGGAAGATCTGGCCGTCGGTGATCGAGATGACGTTGGTCGGGATGTACGCCGAGACGTCGTTCGCCTTCGTCTCGATGAGGGGCAGCCCCGTCATCGAGCCGGCGCCCATCGCGTCCGAGAGCTTCGCGCAGCGCTCGAGCAGGCGGGAGTGCAGGTAGAAGACGTCACCGGGGTAGGCCTCGCGGCCCGGCGGGCGCCGCAGGAGCAGCGACACGGCGCGGTAGGCCTCCGCCTGCTTCGAGAGGTCGTCGAAGACGATGAGGACGTGCTTGCCCTGGTACATCCAGTGCTGGCCGATCGCCGAGCCGGTGTAGGGGGCGATGTACTTGAAGCCGGCGGGGTCCGACGCCGGAGCCGCGACGATGGTCGTGTACTCGAGCGCGCCGGCCTCCTCGAGGGCGCCGCGCACGGAGGCGATCGTCGAGCCCTTCTGGCCGACGGCGACGTAGATGCAGCGGACCTGCTTGTCCGGGTCGCCGCTGTCCCAGTTCGCCTTCTGGTTGAGGATCGCGTCGATGGCGATGGCCGTCTTGCCGGTACCGCGGTCGCCGATGATGAGCTGACGCTGGCCGCGCCCGATGGGGATCATCGAGTCGATCGCCTTGATACCGGTCTGCAGCGGCTCGTGGACGCTCTTGCGCGCCATGACGCCGGGCGCCTGGAGCTCGAGCGCGCGCCGGCCCTCCGTGGCGATCTCGCCGAGGCCGTCGATGGGGTTGCCGACCGGGTCGACGACGCGGCCGAGGTAGCCGTCGCCGACAGCGACGGAGAGCACCTCGCCCGTGCGGTGCACCGCCTGGCCCTCCTCGATGCCGGCGAACTCGCCGAGGACGACGACGCCGATCTCGCGGACGTCGAGGTTGAGCGCGAGGCCCATCGTGCCGTCCTCGAAGCGCAGCAGCTCGTTCGCCATGGCGCCGGGCAGCCCCTCGACCCGGGCGACGCCGTCGCCGGCGACGGAGACGCGCCCGACCTCCTCGCTCACCGCCTCGGCGGGTTCGTAGGAGTCGACAAAGCTGTCCAGGGCAGCCCTGATCTCCTCGGGCCGGATCGTGAGCTCAGCCATGTGCTTTCCTTCGCTTCGGCGGCCGGTGGCCGCGGTTCTTCTCGTTCGGGTGGACGGCGGGACACGTGCCCCGCTCGGCCGTGCGTTCGTGCGTCAGCCGGCGAGCCGGCGCTGTGCGTCCTGCAGACGGGTGCGGACCGTGCCGTCGATGACCTCGGGCCCGACCTGCACCCGCATGCCGCCGACCACTGCCGGGTCCACCCCGACGTTGACCTGCACGGCCTGGCCGTAGGCCCGGCCGAGGATCGCGGCGAGCCGCTCCTCCTGCGCGTGGCTGAGCGGTGCGGCCGCGGTGACCGTGGCGACGAGGCGCTCACGCCGTGCGGCGGCCACCTCGCTCACGTGGTGCAGCGCGCTCGCGAGCGAGCGCCCCGGCAGGGTGGTGACCACGCGGCGCACGATGATGTCCGTCTCCGGCGCGACCTTGCCCGCGAGGAGCGAGGCGACGAGCGCCGTGCGTCGCTCCGGTGCCACGTCCCGGTCCGCGAGGGCCGTGCGCAGCTCCCGGTCCGCGGAGAAGGTGCGGTCGACGGAGAAGAGCTCCTCCTCGACGCGCAGGAGGTCTCCCCGCGCCTGGGCGGCGGCGAGCACGGACGTCAGCCCGAGCTCCTCGACCGCCTCGACGAGGTCGTGCTCGCCCGACCACCGAGAGCGCGCGAGCCCGCAGAGGAGGTCGACGACCTCCGGGGCGACCCGCTCGGAGAACAGGGCGGCGACGAGGCCTGCCTTCGCCCCGCCGTCACGCGACGGCTCGGTGAGCGCGCGGCGCAGCGACGCGGAGGAGGTGAGCGTGTCCGCGACGGCGAACAGCTGCTCGCCGTAGGCGCGGGACGCCTCCCCGCGCTCGCGGACCACCGCCTCCCACCGCTCGACGGCCGCCGCGAGGGCGGCCTGGCTGCTGGCGCGCATCACGCCTGCCCTGCCCCGGCGACCCTCTCGCCGGCCGGACGCTGCGCGGAGACCTGCTCGTCGAGCTCGTCGAGGAACCGGTCGATGACGCGCGAGCGCCGTGCGTCATCGGCGAGGGACTCCCCGACGATCCGCGAGGCGAGGGTGGTGGCGAGCATGCCGACGTCCGCCTTGAGCGAGATCTCGGCCTGCTGACGCTCCGCCTCGAGCTGGCGCTGCGCGTTCGCGACGACCCGCTCGGCCTCGGCCTGGGCCTTGGCCCGCGCCTCGGCGATGATCGCGTTGCCGTCCTCGGTCGCCTGCTCACGCACGCGGGCCGCGGCGACACGCGCCTCGGCCATCTCGCGGCCGACCTCGGCCCGCAGGGCCTCGGCCTCGGCGCGCGCCGTCTCACCCGCGGCGAGCCCGCCCTCGATCTTCTCGGAGCGCTCGTCGAGGATCTTCGTCAGCGCCGGGACGACCTTCCAGAGGAGGACGCCAGCGATGATCGCGAGGCAGACCGCCGACCAGATGATGTCGTACCAGGCGGGGATGAGGACGCTGTACTCCTCCTCCGCCGCGACGACGAGGGCTGCGGGCATCATCAGAAGACGAAGCCGGCGGCCAGGCCGATGAGGCCGAGCGCCTCGACGAGGGCCATACCGATGAACATGTTGATACGGAGGGGGCCGGCCAGCTCCGGCTGACGGGCCACCGCCTCCTGCGTCTTGCCGACGAGGATTCCCATACCGATACCGGGGCCGATGGTGGCCAGGCCGTAGCCGATGGTCGCGATGTCTCCGGTGATCTCCATGTGGAGTGTTTCCTTCCAGGTTGGTTGTCCCGGGCGGGGCCCGGCACGTGCAGGGGGTGGTGCGCCTCGGACAGGCTCACCGGGGGTGGCTCAGTGGCTTTCCACCGACAGGTTGATGTACACGGCGGTGAGGAGGGCGAAGACGTACGCCTGCAGCGCTGCGATGAAGATCTCGAACAGCGTGAACGCGAACCCGGCGGCGAAGGTGAGCACGCCGGCCGCGAAGAGCGCGCCCGAGGCCTCGAGGAAGAGGTAGTGCGTGGCCGAGAAGCACAGCACGAGCAGCAGGTGCCCGGAGAGCATGTTGGCCAGGAGCCGGACCGTCAGCGTGAGCGGGCGCAGGATGAACGTCGAGAGGAACTCGATCGGTGCGAGGATGATGTAGATCGGCCACGGCACGCCCGGCGGGAAGAGCTGGGACTTGAAGTAGTGGGCCCCGCCCTGCGCCCGCACGCCGGCGACGATGAAGGCGACGTAGGCGAGGATCGCGAAGACGAGCGGCATCCCGACGACGGACGTGCCGGCGATGTTGAGGAAGGGGATGATGCCCGTGATGTTGAGGGAGAAGATCCCGAAGAAGATGACCATGAGGAGCGGCGTGTAGCGCCGCCCGTACTCCTTGCCGAGCACCTCGACCGCGATGTTGTCCCGGACGAAGCCCAGGCCCATCTCGGCCATGCTCTGCCCGCGGCCCGGGACGAGGCGCGGACGCCGCACGGCCAGCCAGAAGAGGGTGACGAGCACGAGCGTCGCGATGAGCCGGACCATCGTGATCCGGTTGAACTCGAAGATCGTGCCCTCGAAGAGGATGGGCGCGGGGAAGAAGTCGGCCAGCGACGGAGCGTGGAACCCTGAGCCTTCTTCGGCCGCGAGGGCGGGCGCTGCTGCGAGGACGAGCGTGGCGGCGGACAGGACTACCCCCATGGGTTCGAGCCGTACGTCGGACGTGTCGCTCGGGAGAACTGGCTCATCAGCGACCAACCCCGGGACTCGAGAATCGTACCGTACGCGCGCCGCGGTGGTGACCACGCGGACCGCCCGGAAAGCCTGTCATGCGTTGGGTTCGACGTAGGGCACGCGGGCCCGCAGCATGGCTCCGAACTCGATCGCGAGGGACCCCAGGAGCGCGAGGACGAGGACGGCGAAGAAGACGCCCGGGGAGTAGAAGTCGCGGTCCCGGACGAGCAGGAGCACGCCGAAGACGACGAGCGTCTTGACGAGCCACCCGCCCACACCGGCGGCGCTCGCCACGTGGACCGGCTTGTCCGCGGTGAGGAGCATCGTCGCGGCCGTGCCGAGCACGAACAGCGCCGCGATGCCGGCGGCCATGAGCGCGCCCCAGACGCCGGGCGTGCCGGCGACGGCGGCCCCGACGGCCGCTCCCCCGACGGCGAGGACGGCGACGAGGACGGTGAGCCGGCGCAGGATCGTGCGGAACATCGCGCGGGTCGCGCGTGCGGTGTCGGTCTCGCTCATGCGGGGAGCTCCTTGCTGGGGGCGTTGTCTCGCCGGCGCAGCGCCGGGAGCTGGAGGACGGTGACGAGGCCGGCGACGAGGACGGCGACGCTCGCCCCGACGAGGACGGCGGTCGTGGAGAACACGGCGAGCGACGCCGCGCTGAACGCGAAGACGGTCGTCCACAGGTACATGATGAGCACCGCCCGCCGGTGGCTGTGCCCGAGGGCGAGGAGCCGGTGGTGGAGGTGCTGGCGGTCGGCCTGGAACGGGGACTGCCCGGCCCGCAGCCGGCGCAGGACGGCGAGCGTCATGTCGAGCAGCGGCAGGAGCATGACGGCGACGGGAAGGATGATCGGCACGAACGCGGGGAACACCTGCCCCACGGAGAAGCTCGCCGGGTCGATCTGCCCGGTCACCGTGATCGCGGCGGCCGCGACGGTGAGACCGAGGAACATCGAGCCCGAGTCCCCCATGAAGATCCGGGCGGGGAAGAAGTTGTGCGGCAGGAACCCGATGCACACCCCGACGACGGCGACGATGACGACGGTCGCGAGGTTGGAGTAGTCCCCCGGCGTCTGGGCGCGGGTGAGGACGTAGGTGTAGACGAAGAACGCCAGCCCGCCGATGCCGACCATCCCGGCGGCGAGCCCGTCGAGCCCGTCGACGAAGTTGACGGCGTTGACGGCGACGACGACGACGAGGACCGTCGCGACGAGGGACAGGCGCGCCGAGCCGATGGTCAGGCCGGCGACGGGGAAGGTGATGAGCTGGACGCCCTGCCACGCGATGAGGCCCGCGGCGAGGACCTGCCCGACGAGCTTCGTCATCCAGTCGAGGTCCCAGATGTCGTCGGCGACCCCGAGGAGGCACACGCCCGCGGCGCCACCGAGGATCGCCCATGGTTGGGGGCCGGCGAACACCTCGGCGAGGAAGGGCACCTGCGAGGCGACGACCATCGCGACGGCGAAGCCGGCGAGCATCGCCAGCCCGCCGAGCCGCGCCGTCGGCACCGTGTGGACGTCGCGCGAGCGCACGGGCGTGAGCGCGTGGGTGAGCCGCGCGAGGCGCCGGGCCAGGGGCGTCGCGACGAACGTCACCGCCGCGGCCACGAGCATGACGAGCAGGTATACCCTCACGGCGGGCCGGTGCCGTCACGCTCGGGGTGCTCGGGCGTCGGCTCCGGCTCCGGTGCCTCCGCGGAGTCCGCTGCCTCCGGCGCCTCGGCGAGCGCCGGGACGACGGCGGCGAGGTCCGCCCGGCTCAGGGCCCCCTCGCGCAGGATGCTCAGCACCGGCCCGGTCGCGTCGACGATCGTCGACGCGGTGCCGCCGCGGGAGGGGCCGCCGTCGAGGTAGACGGCGACGTCGGCGCCCAGCGCGTCGGCGGCCTCCTGCGCCGTCGTCGCGGCGGGCTCGCCGGAGCGGTTGGCGCTCGAGACGGCGAGCGGCCCGGTCCGGGCGAGGAGGGCGAGGGCGGTCTCGTCGTCGGGCATGCGCAGGGCGACCGTGCCGTTCGTGTCGCCGAGGTCCCACGCGAGCGAGGGCTGGGCGCGGCAGATGACCGTGAGCGGCCCGGGCCAGAACGCCGCGACGAGGGCGTGGACCTCCTCACCGACGTCCGTCGCGAGCCCGGCGAGGGTGCCCGCGCGCGGGACGAGGACGGGCGGGGGCATCTGGCGGCCGCGGCCCTTGGCGGCGAGGAGGGCGGCGACGGCGCGCGGGTCGAAGGCGTCGGCGCCGATCCCGTAGACGGTGTCCGTCGGCAGGACGACGAGGGCGCCCCGGCCGATGGCGTTGACGGCCTCGTCGAGGCCGGGGCCGCGGGTGGTGGGGTCGGTGCAGTCGTACACGCTCACGGGAACGATCTTCCCACGGGCGAGCCGGTCGGCTCACGAGGCCCGCGTGGCATCCTGGCGGTGATGCGTCCATCCCTGCGCCGTGCGCTGCTCGTGCTCGCGATCGGTGCCCACCTCCTCGCGCTCTACGCCCCCCGCGTGCCGTCCACCGGCGCCGAGGGCGTCCCCGGCTCGGACAAGCTCGTCCACGCGGCCGTCTTCGCCCTCGTCGCCCTCACCGGCATGCTCGCCGGGGTGCCCGCACGCGTGCTCGTGCCCCTCCTGCTCGCCCACGCGGTCGTGAGCGAGCTCGTCCAGCACGCGCTCCTGCCGAACAGGTCGGGCGACGTGTGGGACGCCGTGGCCGACGTCGTCGGGGTGGCGCTCGGGTGGGCGCTCGGCCGGGCGCTCAGCGCGCGGCGGGACCCGCGCGCCGCGCGAGGACCATCCGGTCCCGACCGGTGAGGTCCGGCGCGGTGCGGACGCCCGCGAAGGCGCCCGTTCCCGCGACCAGCGCGCGCACGTCGGCCGCCTGGACCTCGGCGTGCTCCATGACGAGGACACCGCCGGGCCGCAGGAGGTCCGCGGCGCGGCGCACGACGGCGCGCGGGGTGTCGAGGCCGTCGGCGCCGCCGCCGTAGAGGGCGAGGTCCGGGTCGTGCTCGCGGACCTCGACCTCGCGCGGGACGGCGTCGGGCGGGATGTACGGCGGGTTCGCGACGACGACGTCGACGCCCCCGTCGAGCTCCGGGAGGGCGTCGGCCGCGTCGCCGCCGACGAGATGGACGTGCGGGGCGGTCTCGGCGACGTTGCGCCGGGCGACGGCGAGGGCGTCGGCGGACAGCTCGACGGCCCACACCTGCGCGCCCGGCACCTCGGTCGCGACGGCGAGCGCGATGGCGCCCGACCCGGTGCACAGGTCGACGACGACGGCGCCGCCGGCGGTCACGGCGCGGGCGGCGTCGATGGCGTGACCGGCGACGACCTCGGTCTCCGGGCGGGTGATGAAGGCACCCGGCGCGCTGCGGAGCGTGAGGTGGCGGAACGCCATCCGACCGGTGATGTGCTGGAGCGGCTCCCGCCGGCGGCGGCGCTCGACGAGGGCCGCGAAGGACGCGAGCGTCTCGGCCGTCGGGGCTGGCGCCATGGCGAGGACGAGCCGGTCGAGGCCGAGCGCGTGCTCGGCCAGGGCGAGGGCATCGACGTGCGGGGAGGGCACCCCCGCCTCGGCGAGGAGGCGCGCGGCGCCGTCGACGGCGGCCCGCCAGCCGGGGAGCTCGCGCTCGGGCCCGGGCGTGGTGGCGGCGCTCACGCCGGGCGCGGGCCGGAGGCGGCCGCGAGACGGGCCGCCTCGTCGAGCTGGACGGCCGAGGCGATGACCGGCTCGAGGTCGCCGTCGAGGACGGCGTCGAGGTTGTAGGCCTTGTAGCCCGTGCGGTGGTCGGCGATCCGGTTCTCGGGGAAGTTGTACGTGCGGATCCGCTCCGAGCGGTCCACCGTGCGGACCTGGGAGCGTCGGACCTCCGACGCGACGGCGTCGGCCTCCTCCTGCCGCGCGGCGAGGAGGCGTGCGCGCAGGACGCGCATGGCCTGCTCGCGGTTCTGGAGCTGGGACTTCTCGTTCTGCATCGAGACCGTGATGCCCGTGGGCACGTGCGTGATGCGCACGGCCGAGTCGGTCGTGTTGACGCTCTGCCCGCCGGGCCCGGAGGAGCGGTAGACGTCGATGCGCAGGTCGTTGCCGTCGATCTCGACCTCGCCCGGGTCCTCGACCTCGGGCAGGACGAGGACGCCGGCCGCCGAGGTGTGGATCCGCCCGGCGGACTCGGTGACGGGCACCCGCTGGACCCGGTGGACGCCGCCCTCGTACTTGAGCTGCGCCCACACGCCGTCGGCGGGGTTCTCCGGGACGCCACGGGCCTTGACCGCGACCGAGACGTCCTTGTAGCCGCCCAGGTCGGACTCCGTCGCCCCGAGGACCTGGGTGGACCAGCCGCGGCGCTCCGCGAAGCGCAGGTACATGCGCAGGAGGTCCCCGGCGAAGAGCGCGGACTCCTCCCCGCCCTCCCCCGCCTTGATCTCGAGGATGACGTCGCGGGTGTCGTCCGGGTCCCGCGGGACGAGCACGGCGCGCAGGGCGGCGGAAGCCTTGTCGGCCTCGGCCTGGAGGAGCGGGAGCTCGGCGGCGAAGGAGGCGTCGGCCGTCGCGAGCTCGGCGGCCGCCTCGGCGTCGTCGAGCGCGGTGCGCCACGCGGTGTACGCCGCGACGATCCGGGACAGCTCGCTGTATCGGCGCGAGAGGGTGCGGGCCCGAGCGGCGTCGGCGTGGACCGCCGGGTCCGCGAGCGCCGCCTCGATCTCGGCGTGCTCGTCGAGGAACGGGCCGACGGAGGCGAAGTCCTCGCTCATCCCCGATCCCCTCTCTCGCTCACCCGGACAGACCGCAGCGCCGGTGGGAGTGGTCCCACCGGCGCTGAGGCAGACGTCTTACTCGGACTCGGCGGCCTTGGTCTCGGCGCGCTTGCCGTAGCGCTGCTCGAAGCGGGCGACGCGGCCACCGGTGTCGAGGATCTTCTGCTTGCCCGTGTAGAACGGGTGACACGCGTTGCACACGTCGGCGCGGATCTCGCCGCTGTCCGCCGTCGAGCGGGTCTCGAACGTGTTGCCGCACGTGCACGTCACCGTGGTGGTGACATACGTGGGGTGAATGCCCTGCTTCATGTGGTTTCTCCTTGGTTTCTCGTCACCGGGTCGAGGGCGGCGCCCTCGTGAACCGGCGATGGAGTCGTTCATCCTGCCAGAACGCAGCCCGGGCCGAAAATCTTCCCGGGCCGCGGGCCGTGCCCTCAGTCCCCGGTCACACCCGGGGTCGTCTTCTGCACGGTCATGAGGAACTCGGCGTTCGAGCCCGTCTCCCGCATCTTGCCCAGGAGCAGCTCGAGCGCCTGCTGCTGGTCGAGCGCGCCCATGACGCGGCGGAGCTTCCACACGATCTTCAGCTCGCCGGCGGACATGAGGAGCTCCTCGCGGCGGGTGCCGGAGGCGTTGACGTCGACCGCCGGGAAGATCCGCTTGTCCGCGAGGGAGCGGGAGAGCCGCAGCTCCATGTTCCCGGTGCCCTTGAACTCCTCGAAGATGACCTCGTCCATCTTCGAGCCCGTCTCGACGAGCGCCGAGGCGAGGATCGTCAGCGAGCCGCCGTGCTCGATGTTGCGTGCCGCGCCGAAGAACCGCTTCGGCGGGTAGAGCGCCGAGGCGTCGACACCACCGGAGAGGATCCGCCCGGACGCGGGCGCGGCGAGGTTGTAGGCCCGGGAGAGCCGGGTGAGGGAGTCGAGGAGGACGACGACGTCCTGGCCCAGCTCGACGAGGCGCTTGGCGCGCTCGATGGCGAGCTCGGCGACGATCGTGTGGTCCGTGGCCGGCCGGTCGAAGGTCGAGGCGATGACCTCGCCCTTGACCGTCCGCTCCATGTCCGTGACCTCTTCGGGCCGCTCGTCGACGAGGACGACCATGAGGTGGACCTCGGGGTTGTTCGTCGTGATGGCGTTGGCGATCTGCTGCATGATGATCGTCTTGCCGGCCTTGGGCGGGGCGACGATGAGGCCGCGCTGGCCCTTGCCGATCGGGGCGACGAGGTCGATGACACGCGGGGTGAGCGCGGTCGCCGTCGTCTCCAGGCGCAGGTGCTCCTCAGGGTAGAGCGGCGTGAGCTTGGCGAACTCCGGGCGGTGGCGCGCGACGTCCACGGGCGCACCGTTGACCGAGTCGAGGCGCACGAGCGCGTTGAACTTCTGGCGCTGGCCACCGGGCTGCTCGCCCTCGGCCGGCTGACGGACCGCGCCGGTGACGGCGTCGCCCCGGCGCAGGCCGTTCTTCTTCACCTGACCGAGGGAGACGTAGACGTCGTTCGCGCCGGGGAGGTAGCCGCTCGTGCGCACGAAGGCGTAGCTCTCGAGGATGTCGAGGATGCCGGCGACGGGCAGCAGGACGTCGTCCTCGGTGACCTCGACGTCGTCGTACGGGCCGAAGTCCCCGGCCGCGCCGGTGCCGCGGCGCTTGCGGTCCCGGTTGCGGTCCCGGTTGCGGCGGCGGTTGTTGCGCCCGCCCCGGTCGGCGTCGTCCTCGGCGCGGCGCGGCGCGAGGTCGGGCAGCCCGCGCTCGGAGCCGTCCTGGCCCTCGGTGCGGCGGGTCTCCCCGCGCGCCGGCACGTCGAGAACGGGCGCGCCGGCGTCGCGGCCGGCCCGGCGCGACGTACGGCCGGTGACGGAGCCGACGGCGTCGAGCGCCCGCGCGGCGCGGTCGTCGTCCTCGCCGCGGTCGGGGCGGCGAGCGCCCTGGCGGGGCTCCTCGTCGCGGGGTGCGGGAAGCTCGATGGCGTCGAGCGACTTCGGCGCGGACCGGTCGCGGGAGGGGCGCGAGCGCCGCTCCGGGCGCTCCGGCGCCTCGAGCGTCAGCTCGAGGTCCGCCTCGGGGCGCTCGGTGCGCTCGGACCGCTGGGTGCGCGGGGCGCGGCCGCTGCGGGCGGGCCGCTCCGGCGCCGCGTCGGGCGTCGTGCCCTGCGGCGCTGCGTGCGTCGTCGTGCCCTGCGGCGCTGCGTCCGTCGTCGTGCCCTCGGTGGGGCGGTCGGACCGCTCGGCGGGCTGGCGGTCGGTGCGGGTCGGTGCCGGCCCGCCGTTGCGGGCGGCCTGGATGGCGGCGACGAGGTCGCTCTTGCGCATCCGGGCGGTGCCCTTGAGCCCGGCCTCGGCCGCGACGGCCTGGAGGTCGGTCAGACGCATGGCGGCCAGAGAGCCACCCTTCGCGCCGGTGCCAGCCTCTGTGCTGGCGGCGGGCGAGATCGCGTCACGCTGTTCTGTCACGAGGTTCCTTCCCTCGGGGATCGGCCCAAGCCCGAGTGGCGAGGTCCGATGATTGGCCACCCGGCGCGGAGACGACCGGGCGTTGGCGCCGCACTCCGGCGTGCGCGACACAGTCGCGACGCTGGTTCTGGGGCTGGGGCGCACCGTCTTGAGAAGGACGGGCGACGCGCTCACGAGCGCGCGGACGGGTCCGAGTGGAGCCGGTGCACGGCTAGCATACCAGCCGGGACGCGCGTGCTAGAGCAGCTCGGCCCCGCGCTGGGCGACAACGGGGGCAAGGACCTGCCACCTGTGCCGGGTGAGCGCCGCGGCCGCCTCGCCGTCGAGGCGTGCCAGGACGAGGACGCTGGGCCCGGCCCCCGAGACGACGGCAGGCAGCCCCCGCGCCCGCAGGGCACCGACGACGTCGAGCGTCGCGGGCATGACGTCCGCGCGCTGACGCTGGTGGATCCGGTCCTCCGTCCCGGGCAGGAGGAGGTCGGCGCGCTCCGCGAGCGCGAGGACGAGGAGGGCGGAGCGGCCGGCGTTGAGGGCGGCGTCCGCGTGGGGCACGTGCGCGGGGAGCACCGAGCGCGCGTGGCGGGTGAGGAGCGTGCCGGGCGGGACGAGGACCGTGGGGCGCACGTGCTCGCCGACGGGCAGGCGCGCCGCGCGCGGGCCGTCCTCGTCGACCCACGCGACGGTCGCCCCGCCGATGATGGCCGGGGCGGCGTTGTCCGGGTGCCCCTCGAGCTCGGTCGCGAGGGTGAGGACGGCGGTGTCGTCGAGCGCGGCCGGGTCACCGACGAGCCCGCGGGCGGCGACGAGCCCCGCGACGACGGCGGCCGCGGAGGACCCGAGCCCGCGTCCGTGCGGGATGCGGTTCTCGCAGACGAGCTCGAGGCCCGCCTGCGGGGCGCCCATCGCGTCGAGACCGGCGCGGACGGCGCGGACGACGAGGTGCTCCTCCCCCTCACCGACCGTCCCCTCGCCCTGACCGCGGACGGTGACGCTCGTGGGGCCCGCGACGGCGCGGACCTCGATCTCGTCCCAGATCCCCAGCGCTAGGCCGAGGGCGTCGAACCCGGGGCCGAGGTTGGCGCTCGTGGCCGGGACCCGCACGCGGACCCGGTCACGGACGAGGCGTGCGCTCATCGGGCGTCGCTCACAGGGCCAGTGCGCGGGCGGTGTCCTCGGCGGTGGCCGCGACGACCTCGGGCTCGATGCTCACCTGGCCGAGGGCCGTGGCGGTGTCCTTGAGGCCGTTGCCGGTCACCGTGCACACGATGACGGCGCCGGCGGGCACCTGCCCGCGCTCGGCGGCCTGGAGCAGCCCGGCGACGCTCGCCGCCGACGCCGGCTCGACGAAGACGCCGACCTCGCGGGCGAGGAGCGCCTGCGCGTCGAGGATCGCCGCGTCCGAGACCGAGTCGATCCACCCGCCGGAGGCGTCCCGCGCCTCGACCGCGAGGTCCCAGGAGGCGGGGTTGCCGATGCGGATCGCCGTCGCGACCGTCTCGGGGTGCTCGACCGGGGCACCCTTGACGAACGGGGCGGCCCCGTCGGCCTGGACCCCCCACATGCGCGGGGTGCGCGTCGCCCGGGCCGGCTCGCCCGCGTGGGGCGCCGCGTACTCGCGGTAGCCCATCCAGTAGGCGGAGATGTTGCCGGCGTTGCCGACGGGCAGGACGTGGATGTCCGGCGCGTCGCCGAGCGCGTCGACGATCTCGAAGGCCGCCGTCTTCTGGCCCTGGAGGCGGTAGGGGTTGACCGAGTTGACGAGCGCGACCGGGTAGCGCTCCGCGAGCGTGCGCACGATCCGCAGGCAGTCGTCGAAGTTCCCGTCGACGGCGACGAGCGTGGCGCCGTGGACGATGGCCTGGGCGAGCTTGCCGGCGGCGATCTTGCCCGCCGGCAGGACGACCGCGCAGCCGAGGCCGGCCTTGGCGGCGTACGCGGCGGCGGAGGCGGACGTGTTGCCCGTCGAGGCGCACACGACCATCTCGGTCGCCGTGGCGGCCACCTTCGACATCGCCATCGTCATGCCGCGGTCCTTGAAGGACCCGGTGGGGTTGGCCCCCTCGACCTTGACGTAGACCTGGGCGCCGGTCCGGCTGGACAGGGCGGGCGCGCTGACGAGCGGCGTCCCGCCCTCACCGAGGCTGACGACGGCGTCCCCCGCCGCGATCGGCAACCGGTCCGCGTACTCCTCGATCACGCCGCGCCACTGGTGCGCCATCACATACCCTCCACCCTCGTCACGGAGATGACCTGCTCGACCGCCGCGAGCCCCGCGACCGCCGCGGCGGTGGCGGCGTGCGCCGCCTCGCTCGCAAGGTGCGTGGCGACGACGATCTCGGCCGCGGCGCCCGGCTCGCGGGCGAGGTCCTGCTGCACGGACTGGATCGAGACGCCGTGCTCGGCGAACACGCCGGCGAGGCGGGCGAGGACGCCCGGCTCGTCGGCGACGCGGACCCGCAGCTGGTGGCGGGTGCGCACGAGCTCCGGCGGCAGGACGGGCAGGTCGGCGTACGTCGACTCGACGGGGCCGCGCCCGCCGAGCACGCGGTGGCGCGCCGCGGAGACGACGTCCCCGAGGACGGCCGAGGCGGTGGGGCGCCCGCCCGCGCCCTGCCCGTAGAACATGAGGCGCCCCGCGGACTCGGCCTCGACGACGACGGCGTTGAACGCGCCGCGCACCGCCGCGAGGGGGTGCTCGAGGGGCAGGAGGGCGGGGTGGACCCGTACCGAGACGCCCCGTCCCGGCCCGTCGGCGACGGACTCGGCGACGGCGAGGAGCTTGATGACACGGCCGGTGCTCGTCGCGGCCTCGACGTCCTCGGCGGTGATGGACCGGATCCCCTCGACGGGGACGTCGGCGATGCCGATCCGGGAGTGGAAGGCGAGGGAGGCGAGGATCGCGGCCTTGGCCGCGGCGTCGTGCCCGTCGACGTCCGCCGTCGGGTCCGCCTCGGCGTACCCGAGCGCCTGGGCGTCGGCGAGCGCCTCGTCGAAGCCGACGCCGCGCGTCGTCATCTCGTCGAGGATGAAGTTCGTCGTGCCGTTGACGATGCCGAGGACGCGGGTGACCCGGTCGCCCGCGAGCGCCTCGCGCACACCGCGCACGACGGGGACGGCGCCGGCGACGGCCGCCTCGAAGTAGAGGTCGACGTGCGCGGCCTCGGCGGCGCCGTAGAGCTCGGGGCCGTGCGCCGCGAGGAGCGCCTTGTTGGCCGTGATGACGCTCGCGCCGGCGCGCAGGGCGTCGAGGATGAGCGTGCGGGCGGGCTCGATCCCGCCCATGAGCTCGACGACGAGGTCCGCCCGGCGCACGAGCGCCGCGGCGTCGCGTGTGAGCAGGTCGGTGGGCACGACCGGGTCGCGGGCGACGTCGGTGTCGCGCACGGCGATCCCGGCGAGCTCGAGCTCGGCGCCGGTGCGGGCAGCGAGGTCCGCACCCTGCTCCGTCAGCAGCCGGACGACCTCGGTCCCGACCGTCCCGCACCCCAGCACCGCCACGCGCAGCGTGCTGCGCCCTGTTCCCTCGCTCACCCGCTCCGCCTCTCGCTCTGTCCTCACCGCTGCGCCCGTCTCGGGGGCGCGGCCCCGTCGGGGCACCCGAGCCAGGATAGGGGTGCCGGAGGAGTGGCCGGGGCCGCGTCCACCCGCGGCACGGCAGCCCGGCCCCGCCCACGCGGCGGGCGCCGCTCAGCCCTCGTCGAGGGCGAGCAGGTCCTCCTCGGTCTCGCGCCGGACGATGACGCGCGCCTCGCCGCCGGCGACGGCGACGACCCCTGGCCGCGGGACGAGGTTGTAGTTCGAGGCCATCGAGCGGCCGTACGCGCCGGTCGCCGGGACGGCGAGGAGGTCCCCGCGCGCGACGTCGTCGGGCAGGGCGACGTCGCGCACGACGATGTCCCCGCTCTCGCAGTGCTTGCCGACGACCCGCGCCGGGACGGGCTCGGCGTCGCTGCGGCGCCCCGCGAGCGCGGCGGTGTACTCGGCGTCGTAGAGGGCGGTGCGGATGTTGTCGCTCATCCCGCCGTCGACGGAGACGTAGCGCCGCTGCGCGCCGTCGTCGAGCCCGACCGGCTTGACGGTCCCGACGCGGTAGAGCGTGAGGCCGCTCGGGCCGACGACCGAGCGCCCGGGCTCGACCGAGACCCGGGGGGGCGCCGTGCCGAGCTCGGCGCAGGCCCGCCGCACGACGTCGGCGAGCGCGCGCGCCACCGTGGCGGGCGCGGGCGGGGCCGCCTCGCCGGTGTAGGAGATGCCGTACCCGCCACCGAGGTCGAGCTCGGGCATGAGCACGCCGGTGTCCGCGGCGACCTCGGCACGCAGCGTGAGCAGCGCACGGGCCGCGACCTCGAAACCGCTGAGGTCGAGGATCTGGGAGCCGATGTGGGAGTGGAGGCCGAGGAGCTCGAGCTCGTCGGCGGCGAGGGCGGCGTCGACCGCGGCGCGGGCGCCGCCCCCGGCGAGGGAGAGGCCGAACTTCTGGTCCTCGTGCGCCGTGGCGATGAAGTCGTGGCCGCCGGCGTGGACGCCGGTGGTCACCCGAACCATGACGGGGGCACGGACGCCGAGCTCGCGGGCGATGCGCGCGACCTGCTCGAGCTCGGTGAGGGAGTCGAGGACGATGCGCCCGACGCCGGCGCGCAGAGCCCGTTCGACCTCGGCGTCCGACTTGTTGTTCCCGTGCAGCCCGATGTCGGCCCCCGGCACGCCGGCACGCAGGGCCACGGCGAGCTCCCCGCCCGTCGAGGTGTCGATGCGCAGCCCCTCGGCGTGGACCCAGCGCGCGACCGCGACGCTGAGGAACGCCTTGCCGGCGTAGTAGACGTCCGCTCCCCCGCCGAGGTCGGCGAAGGCCTCGGCGAAGGCCTCGGCGTAGCCGCGGGCGCGAGCGCGCAGGTCTGCCTCGTCGAGGACGTAGACGGGCGTGCCGAAGCGCTCGGCGATCGCGTGGACGTCGAGGCCACCCACCTCGAGCGCCCCGGCCGGCGTGCGCCGCACCGAGGCGGACCAGGGGGTGGCCGGGTCGTCGCGGTCGGGCTCCGGCGCGAGCGCCGGGGGCAGCGGCGCGGGAGTGTCCGCGCGGCGGGCGCTCACATGCGCTCCGGGGCGCCGACGCCGAGCAGCGCGAGGCCGTTGGCGAGGACCTGCGTCGTCGCGTCGTTGAGCCACAGGCGGGCCCGGTGGGCGTCGGTGACCTCCTCGGCGCCACGGGGGGTGACCCGGCACTGGTCGTACCACTTGTGGTAGCTCGCCGCGAGCTGCTCGAGGTAGCGCGCGACGCGGTGCGGCTCGCGGAGCTCGGCGGCGTGGGCGATGACGGCCGGGAACTGGGCGAGCGCGCCGAGGAGCGCGCCGTCGGCCGGGTGGTCGAGCGCGCCCGGGACGAACTCGTCCTCGCGGCGCACGCCGTGCTCGGCCGCGTTGCGGGCCACGTTGCGGGTGCGGGCGTGGGCGTACTGGACGTAGAAGACGGGGTTGTCGTTGCTGCGCTGGACGAGGAGGTCGAGGTCGATGTCGAGCGGGGAGTCCGTCGAGGACCGCGCGAGCGAGTACCGCGCCGCGTCCACGCCCACGGCGTCGACGAGGTCGTCGAGCGTGATGACGGTCCCGGCGCGCTTGGACATCCGCACCGGTTCGCCGCCGCGCAGGAGGTTGACCATCTGGCCGATGAGGATCTCGAGGTTGACCCCCGGGGTGTCGCCGAAAGCGGCGCACATCGCCATCATCCGGCCGATGTAGCCGTGGTGGTCCGCCCCGAGCATGATGATCGCCCGGTCGAACCCGCGCTCGCGCTTGTCGAGGTAGTAGGCGAGGTCGCCCGCGAAGTACGCCGCCTCGCCGTCGGACTTGATGACCACCCGGTCCTTGTCGTCGCCGAAGTCGGTCGTCCTCAGCCACACGGCGCCGTCGCGGTCGTCGATGACGCCCCGCTCGCGCAGCCGCGTCACGGCGCGGTCGACCGCGCCGGAGGTGTGGAGGTGGTCCTCGTGGAAGTAGACGTCGAAGTCGACGCCGAAGTCGTGGAGCCGGCCCTTGATCTCGCCGAACATGAGCTCGACGCCCGCGGCGCGGAAGATCTCGGCGGCCTCGTCCTCGGCGAGCTCGCGCGGGTCCGCCTCGCCGGCGGCGGCGCGGGTGGCGAGGACCTGGTTGGCGATGTCGGTGATGTACTCGCCGCCGTAGCCGTCCTCTGGAGGGTTCTCGCCGCGTGAGCGGGCAAGGAGCGAGCGGGCGAAGCGGTCGATCTGCGCGCCGTGGTCGTTGAAGTAGTACTCACGCGTGACCTCGGCCCCGGTGGCCTCGAGGAGCCGGGCGAGGCTGTCCCCCACCGCGGCCCACCGCACGCCGCCGATGTGGACGGGCCCGGTGGGGTTGGCCGAGACGAACTCGAGGTTGATCCGCTGCCCGGCGCCCGTGGCGGCGCGGCCGTACGCCGCGCCCTCCTCGACGATCGTGCGGGCGAGCACGCCCGCGGCGCCGGCCTCGAGGGTGATGTTGAGGAAGCCGGGACCGGCCACCTGGGCGCCCGCGACGCCGTCGGCCGCGCGCAGGCGCTGCGCGAGGAGCTCGGCGAGGGCCCGCGGGTTGGTGCCGACCTGCTTCGCGAGCTGCATGGCCACGTTCGTCGCCCAGTCGCCGTGCTCGCGCTGGCGGGGCCGCTCCACCTTGGGCTCGGGCACGTCCTCGGGGGCGAGGGCGACCTCGCCCGAGGCGGCTGCCTCGCGCAGGCAGGAGCGGATGAGGGCGGCAAGCTCGATCGGAGTCACGCAGGCCAGGGTAGTGCGCCCCGCAGGCTCCTCGCCGCCGCCCTCCCCCGGCCCCGGCACCGCGCAAGCGGCGGCGGGGACCGGGTCGGCCGGGGCGGTGCGGTCAGATGGAGTAACCGGTGTAGAAGCCGTCGACCCAGTCCGTCGGCCCGGTGACCCGCAGCACCTCGCCGCGGTCGGTGGTCCAGACGTACATCCCGCTGCCGTCGCTGAGGAGGAACGCCCAGTACGTGCCCGTGCCGTTCTGGTAGACGGTGCCGGTGTCGAGCTGCTCGGCGCCCTCGAGGCCCGCGATGAGCTCGGCCGCGTAGGCGTCGGCCTCCTCGACGCTCGGCCAGGAGGTCGCAAGCATGGCGACCTGGCTCTCACCGGAGGCGTACGTGGCCGTGTAGGCCTCGACGGCTCCCGCGCCGATGATGTCGGGGGCGGGGACGAAGCCCTCCTCGGTCACCGTGAAGGTCGCGTCCCCGGCGACGACGGACTCGTCGAGCTGCCGCTCGAGGTCGTCGCTCGTCGGGGCCTGGGACGTGGGCTCCTCCGTCGGCGCCGCCGTCGTCGGCGCGTCCGTCGTCGGGTCCGTCGTGGCGCCGGTCGTCGCCTCCTCCGTCGCGGTCGCGGTCGGCGCGGCGGTCGTGCTCGGTGCCGTGGGCGTCGCCTCGGTCCCGGTCCCGTCGTCACCCCCGAAGACGGTCATCGCGAGGTAGACGATGGCGGCGACGAGCAGGAGCGCACCGACGACGACGACCGGCACGAGCCAGCGCTTCTTCTCGGGCTCCGGCTCGGGCGAGCCGTACGTGTCCCGGCTGTAGGTCGTCCGCGCACCGTAGGGCGCCTCGCCCGCCGTCGGCGCCGGGCCGTACGCCGGCCCGCCGGCCGCCCCGTAGGGCTGCGTCGGGGGCTCGGAGGAACCGGGGGCGTCGTACGGGGAGCCGCTCAGCGGGCCGAACGCCTGCGTGGGGTCCTCACCGGGCGCCCCGGGGGCGCCGGCCGCGCCGAGCACCTGCGTCGGCTCGTCGCCTGGGGCGCCACCGGCGCCCGACGCCTGCGTGGGCTCCTCACCGGGCGCGGGACGCCCGTCCCCGTCCGGAGCGTCGGCCGGGCTCTGGGGCGGCTTCTCACTCATGTGGTCTCCTCGTGTCCGTGCCCGGGCCCGGGCGGATGACCCGGGCGCGGGCGGTGCGGCGTCCAGGCTAGGCCGTGGAGCCGGTCGTGTCGCACCCGCGCCGACGGACCGTGTCACGGACGGCCCGCGGCTGCTGGTAATATCGCCGGGCGTCGTACGCCCCTGTAGCTCAGTGGATAGAGCGTCTGCCTCCGGAGCAGAAGGTCGCTGGTTCGAGTCCAGTCGGGGGCACTCTGCCTGCTCGGGGAACCGTCGGGCCCGGCCCCGGCCCCACCTACGGGCGGCGGTCGCCCGCCGGAGGGGCGTTGTCCGTCCGCGGCCACCACGCGGGCAGCGAGCGCAGGATCTCCTCGGCCCGCGCGTCGATGTCGCCGCCGTCCTGGGACGCGAACACGGCGAGGGCGGCGACGACGCCCGCGCCCACCATCCCCGACGCCGTCTGCTCGTCGGTCCCCGTGCTGATCCCGCGGTCGGCGAAGGCGCGCACCGCGAGCCACGCCCGCGCGGTCATCGCCTCCGTGACCGCCCGCTGGAAGACGAGGTCGCCACGCCCGTCGAACAGGCGGCGGTAGAGCAACCGGTTCTGCGCGATGTGGGTGAGCACGGCCACGACGGCCACCCGGTAGGCGTCGACGAGCTCCTCGTGGGTGCCCTGCGGGTCGACCTCCGCGAGCTCGTCGATGAGCCCGGCGAACACGTCGGTCGCGAAGGACGCGACGCTGTCGAAGTGCTTGTAGAAGGTGGTGCGGTGGACGTTCGACACCCGGCACAGCTCGGCGACCGAGATCTGGTCGAGGGTCTTGGTCTCCATGAGCGTGGACATCCCCGCCCGCAGCCGCTCGAGGGTGCGCCGCGCGCGGGGGTCGCGGGTCATGTCAGCCATCGCCATCCGGCCATTGTGTGCCTCTGGCCGCTCCCGCGCGTGCTTTCACAGCCCCTCGTGCCACTGACCCCGTTCACGCAGCACCGCGCGCAGCGTCGTCGGACGGTCGGTGACGAGGCCGTCGACGCCGAGGTCGAGCAGCCGGTGCATGTCCGCCGCGTCGTCCACCGTCCACACGTGGACGGCGAGGCCGAGGCGGTGGGCGAGGGCGAGGAACCGCGGCGTGACGACGGGCACCCCGCGGTACCGCTCGGGGACCTGGACGCACACCGCGCGCGCGGCGGGCGGGCCGTCCGGGACCGGAACCCCCCAGCGCAGCGCGCCCGCGCGGGCGAGGGTCCCGGCGAGGCGTCCGCGGCCCCGGGCGGCGACGACGAGCCGGGCGCACTCCGCCTGACCCAGGCTCGTCGCCACCGCACCACCGGTCGCCGTGCGGATGCGGCGCAGGCGAGCGTCAGAGAACGAGGCGAGGCACACCCGCTCGTGCGCGCCCGCCTCGTCGATGACGCGCAGGAGGGGCGCGACGACACCGTCGTCCTTGGCGTCGATGTTGAGGCGGAGGCCGCCGAAGTCGGCGAGGACCTCGTCCAGGCGCACCGGGCGCCGGCCCGAGGCGTCCCGCAGGCGCGCGACGTCGGCCCACGTGCGCGCGGAGATCGGCCCCTCCCCGTCGGTCGTGCGCTCGAGGCGCGCGTCGTGGTGGAGGACGACGACGCCGTCCGCCGTCGCCCGGACGTCCGTCTCGAGGTAGCGGTAGCCGAGGGCGAGCGTCCGCTCGACCGCGGCGCGCGAGTTCTCCGGGGTCTCGGCGCCTCCGCCGCGGTGGGCGAGCGCGATCGGGCCGGGCTGGTCGAGGTACGGGCTCACGGGCCCATCCGCACCGCCCGGACGGGCGGCCGGGTCACGGCGCCGCGCACTCCACCGGGTCGACCATGAGGATGCCGAGGGAGGCGAGGAACCGCGCCGGGTCGACCGTCGTGCCGTACGCGGCGACCGGGAAGGGCGTGTGCGGGCCGGGCGACGGCGTGGCCGTCGGGCCGCCGGGCTGGGCCGGCGGCGTCGTCGGCTCGCCCGTCACCGGGTCCGTGGGGCCGTCGGTCGGGGTGCCTGTCGGCGGCGGGGTCGTCGGGCCGCCGGTCGGCGGGGGTGTCGTCGGGCCGCCGGTCGGCGGCGGGGTCGTCGGCTCGCCCGTCGCCGGCGGGGTCGTCGGCTCGCCGGTCGCCGGCGGGGTCGTCGGCTCGCCCGTCGCCGGGGGCGTCGTCGGCTCGCCGGTCGCCGGCGGGGTCGTCGGTGCCTCCGTCGGCGGGGGTGTCGTCGGCTCACCCGTCGGGGGCGGGGTCGTCGGCTCCTCGGTCGCCGGCGGGAGCAGCGAAGGCGCGGTCGCAGGGTCGACCAGCTCCCCCGTCCCCGGGTGCCGCCAGACGGTGGCGTCCTCCGGGTCCTGCCGGTAGCCAAGGCCGTTGATCGGCCAGTTGTCCCACTCGGCCGGCGCGTCCGTCGGATCGACGCTCATGACCATGGCCGACGTCGTGCGGACGACCGGGTTCTTCCGGTTCCCCAGCCCGGGGTCGGAGGTGTGGATCTCGAAGTGGAGGTGCGGGCCGGTCGAGTTGCCGTTGTTGCCCACCTCGGCGATGACCTCGCCCGCACGGACCTCCTGGCCCGGGGTGACGAACACGCCGTCGGGGTACATGTGGACGTACCAGCTGTAGAACGTCGTCCCGTCGATCTCGTGCTCGATGATGACGAGCTCGCTCGACCGGCCGGCGCGGCCGGCCCCGGTGTAGACGACCGTGCCGTCCGTCACCGCGTGGATGGGCGTGCCGAGCGGCGCGGCGTAGTCGACGCCGGTGTGGAGCGAGTAGATCCCCTGGATGGGGTGGATCCGGTAGCCGTAGGGCGAGGTCAGGCGGTAGCTGCCCGCGGACAGGGGCAGGGCGACGCACGCCGCACCCTGCGCGCTGGCCGCTTGCGTCGACGTCGGCGTCGGGGCGAACGCGCCGCCCGGGGCCTTGACCTGCGTGTCGACGCTGGAGATGACCGCCATGCCGGCCGCCGGCAGGGCCTCGGGCCGGCTGCCGGGGACCGCCTCGAGCTGGCTGAGCAGCTCGCTGGTGACGTAGCCGTCCTGCGTGCCCTTGCTCACGCTCGGCACCGCCGTGCCGAGGCCAGCGAGCGCGGTGACACCGACGAGCGCGGCCGCCGAGCCCACGAGCGTCGCGCGCCGCAACCAGCCGGGACGGGCTGCCCCGGCGCGGGGCGCGCCGGTGGCCGGCTGGACGTCGCCTGCGCCGACCATCGGCTCCGGCGCCCCTGCAGGCTCTGGCATCGTCGTGATTTCCCCTCGCTGGCGCGCCCGCGCACGCACGATCGAGCACGGACTCTGTAGGTGATCGTAACCGAGGTCACACCCGCAGGTCTACGCGCCGGCGGACCCGTTCGGCCGAGGGGCGCACGGCGCCGACGGTCGTCAGCCGGCGGTGCAGGCGGCGGGCTCGAGGAGGACGGCGCCGTGGGCCGCGAGGAACGCCTCGGGGTCGGTCGTCGTGCCCTCGAGGTCGAGGTGGATCTCGAGGTGGAGGTGAGGCCCCGTCGAGTTGCCGTTGTTGCCGACCTCGCCGATGACGTCGCCGGCCTCGACCGGCTGGCCGACCTCGACGAAGACACCGTCCGCGTACATGTGGACGTACCAGCTGTAGAACGTCTGGCCGTCGACCTCGTGCTCGATGATGACGAGCATGCTCGAGCGGCCGTCGATGCCGTTGCCGGCGTGGACGACCGTGCCGTCGGCGACGGCGTGGATGGGGGTGCCCACCGCGGCGGCGTAGTCGAGGCCCTCGTGCTTGCTCCAGACGCCGGTGATGGGGTGCACGCGGTCGCCGTAGTCCGAGCTGAGGTTGTAGGCCCCCGCGCGGATGGGGACGACGAGGCCCTCGGGGGCGAGCGCGGCCCGCGCACCGTTCGCGCCGTCGTGCTTGGCCGGGACGCACACGGCCACGTCGCGCTCGACGCTGCGGGAGATCTCGACCAGCGCGCGGCCGGGGGCGCCGAGGTCGGCCATGAGGGCCGACGCGGAGCCGGACGCCTCGACGGCGGTGCGCGCCGCGGCCGAGTCGAGGAGGTCGAGGGCGCTCTCCTGCGGGGCGACCGCCACGGGCCGCTGCGTGGCGAGCAGGCCGTGGTCCGGGCTGGCGAACGCCGTGAGCGGCGCGATGATCGTCGCCGCACCGAGCGCACCGAGGACGGCGGCGCGCGGGAGCCAGCGCGGCGGCGCGACGAAGGTGCGACGGGGGCGGACCTGCTGCGCGGCGAGCTGCTCGGCCCGGCGACGCTCCGCACGCGAGGGCAGCGCGGCCGGGGCGGAGGATCCGGTGGCGCGGGCCGGGGCTGCCGCGACGGGGGCCGCGGCCGACGATGCCGGGGCGGGGACGGGTGCCGGGACGGCGTCCTCGGTGGCGACCTGCGCGGCCGCGGCGACCGCCTCGGCGGCGGGACCGGCCGGCGTGGAGGCGGGACCGACCGCCTCGGCGGCGGGACCGGCCGGCGTGGAGGCGAGGGGCTCGGGAGCGACCGGGCGGGGCACGGCGCGTCCTGCTGTGCGCTGGGCCGCGAGGCGCTCGGCCTCGCGGATCTGGCGGCGCGTCAGCGGTGCCGTGGACGGCACGTGGGCGCGCTCGGGCATGGACGATCCTCCGGAGGGGAAAGGGGGTGGAGAACGGCTCGCGTCAAGGCGCTCGCCGTGTGTCACGAAAGAGTAACAACGCCGGACGACGCCGGTCTATTACCGCTTCACGACCGGTTCACAACTCGCTCACGCATGC
Organism: Georgenia wangjunii; assembly: GCF_036421975.1. NCBI lineage: Bacteria > Bacillati > Actinomycetota > Actinomycetes > Allobogoriellales > Allobogoriellaceae > Georgenia > Georgenia wangjunii. The sequence goes on from NZ_JAZGON010000008.1 coordinate 80,092, forward strand.
TCCGGCGCTGCATCGAGTCGCGGACCTCGCCCACGAGCTCCTCGAGGATGTCCTCGAGGAAGACGACCCCGAGCGTGGTCCGCCCCCCGTCCGAGGGCTCCTCGACGACGCGGGCGAGGTGGGTGCCGCTGCGCTGCATGACGGCGAGCGCCTCCTCCACCTCGTCCTCGGCCCGCACCGTGGCGAGCGCGCGCACGCGCCACCGCGCGACGGGGCGGGTCCGGTCCTCGCCCTCGGCGTAGAGGACGTCCTTGACGTGGAGGTACCCGACGAGCGGGCCGTCCTCGTCGGCGAGGGGGAAGCGGCTGTACCCGGTGCGTGCCACCGCGCGCTCGACGTCGTCGGGGCTCGCGTCGGGGGCGAGAGCAGTGAGCGCGCCGAGCGGGACCATGACGTCGGCGGTGGTCTTCGTGGAGAGCTCGAGCGCGCCGGAGAGGAGGCCGAGCTCGTCGCGCAGGACGCCCTCCGCCTGCGAGCGCTCGACGATCGCCGCGACCTCCTCGACGGTGAACGCCGAGGTGACCTCGTCCTTGGGCACCACCCCGACGGCGCGCAGAAGGAGGTTGGCGACGGCGTTGAGCGCCCGGACGAGCGGGGACAGCGCCCGGGAGATCCACACGAGCGGCGGGCCGAACCACAGGGCCGCCCGCTCCGGGTCCGCGACCGCGAGGTTCTTCGGCACCATCTCGCCGACGACGACGTGGAGGGAGACGACGAGGGCGAGGGCGAGGCCGAACGCGACGACGTGGCTCGACGCGGCGGGCAGGCCGGCGGACACGAGCGGCGCCTCGACGAGCCGTGCGACGGCCGGCTCCGCGACCGCGCCGATCCCGGTCGAGCACACCGTGATACCGAGCTGGGCGCACGCCATCATGACCGTGGCGTGCTCCATCGCCCACAGGACGGTGCGCGCCGAGCGCGAGCCCGCGTCCGCGAGCGGCTCGATGCGGCTGCGCCGCGCGGACATGATCGCGAACTCCGCGCCGACGAAGAACGCGTTGGCGGCGAGGAGCGCGAGGGCGACGGCGAGGGCCGCGGGGGTGCTCACGGCGCCTCGGTCCCGTCGGCGCCGGCGCCGACGCCCTCACGCGCCCAGACCCGCAGGCGCTCGACGCGGCGGCCGTCCATCTGCTCGACACGCAGCGCCACCCCCGCGACGCCGACCTCGTCCCCGACCCGCGGGATGCGTCCGAGGGTCGCCATGACGAGCCCCCCGAGGGTCTCGTACGGCCCGTCCCCCGGCACCGCGAGCCCGGCGGTGTGCGCGAGCTCGTCGGGGCGCATGACGGCGGGGACCACCCACGTGCCGCCGGGTCCGGCGTGGGCGCCCGAGCGCCGCCGGTCGTGCTCGTCCGCGACGTCCCCGACGATCTCCTCGACGACGTCCTCGAGCGTGACGATCCCGGACGTCCCGCCGTACTCGTCGACGACGACGGCCATCTGCAGCCCCTCGTCGCGGAGCTGGACGAGCAGCGGGGCGATCCGGACCGTCTCCGGCACGCGGGGCGCCGGCACCATGAGGCTCGTGGCCGTGACGGGGACCTCGTGCCGGCGCTCGTGGGGCACGGCGATCGCGCGGCGCAGGTGGACGAGGCCGAGGACGTCGTCGTCGTCCCGGCCGAGGACGGGGAAGCGGGAGTGGCCGGTGCGGCGGGCGAGCGCGACGACGTCCGCCGCCGAGCTCTCCCGCCGCAGGGCCGCGATCCGGCCGCGGTCCGTCATGACGTCGACGGCCGTGAGCGCGCCGAGGCCGATCGAGCGGGTGAGGAGGGCAGCCGTGCCGACGTCGAGGGTGCCCTCCTGCGCGGAGCGGCGGACGAGCGCGGCGAGCTCGCTCGCGGAGCGGCCGCCCGAGAGCTGCTCGACGGCCGCGACGCCGAAGCGGCGCAGGATCGCGTTGGCGGTTCCGTTGAGCGCGACGATGACGGGCCGCAGGGCTCGGGTGAAGGCGCGCTGGACGGGCGCGACGCGGCCCGCCGTGCCGAACGGGTCCGCGAGCGCGAGGTTCTTCGGGACGAGCTCGCCGACGACCATCGAGAAGGTGTTGACGAGGACGAGGGAGAGCGCCACCGCCACGGCGCCGGCGGCGGCGTGCGCGAGCCCGGCGGAGCCGAGCGGTCCGGTGAGGATCGAGGCCAGCGCGGACTGGGTGGTCCAGCCGAGGAGGACGGTCGTCAGCGTGATGCCCACCTGGGCGCCGGAGAGCTCCGTGGAGAGCTGGCGCAGGGCCCGCTGGACGCCGGCGGCGCGGCGGTCGCCGTCGGCCGCGCGCCGGTCGGCGTCGGCGGGGTCGATCGCGACGAGCGAGAACTCGGCGGCGACGAAGACCGCGGTGCCGGCGGTGAGGAGCACGCCCAGCGCGACGAGGAGCCAGTCGGTCAGCACCGGCGTGCTCCGGGGGCGGGGCGGGGCGTGGGCGGGCGGGCGACGCGATGTCGACCACGTCTGGAGCCGTGCATGGTGGGGCAATCCTACGCACGCCGGCCCGGCTGGTCAGCAGGTCGCGCGGCCCGCGCGGGGAGACGTGTGCAAGGGTGCGGGCATGGCCGCGACCGGACCCAGCCAGCCCCGCCCCGTGCGCGTCCTCGTCGTCGAGGACGAGCCCGCGATCGCCACGCAGATCGCGCACCGGCTCTCGGCCGAGGGCTGGGAGGTCGAGACCGCCGGCGACGGGCCCGGCGGCGTCGAGGCCGCGCGGACGTTTCTGCCCGACGCCGTCGTGCTCGACGTCATGCTGCCCGGCCTCGACGGCCTCGAGGTGTGCCGGCGGATCCAGGCCGAGCGCGAGCTGCCCGTCCTCATGCTCACGGCGCGCGACGACGAGACGGACATCCTTGTCGGGCTCGGCGTCGGGGCGGACGACTACATGACGAAGCCCTTCTCCATGCGCGAGCTCGTCGCCCGGCTGCGGGCGCTCCTGCGGCGCGCGGAGCGGGCGCGCCGGACCGCGGCCGAGGGCACCGACGACGGCGGCGAGCCCCCGCTCGTCGTCGGGGACCTCGTCGTCGACCGCGCCCAGCGCCGGGTACGGCGGGGCGGGAGGGAGGCGCACCTGACGCCGACGGAGTTCGACCTCCTCGTCCGGCTCGCCCTCCACCCCCGGACCGTCCACTCCCGCGAGCGCCTCCTCGCCGACGTCTGGGACTGGGCGGACGCGTCGGGCACCCGCACGGTCGACTCCCACATCAAGGCCCTGCGCCGCAAGCTCGGGGCCGACCTCGTCCGCACGGTCCACGGGGTGGGGTACGCCCTCGAGCCTGCTGACGCCGCCGCGGACGGCTCCGCCCCCGGCGGCGGGGCACCTGCGCCGTGACGGCCGACCCGGGGCGGGTGGACGCTCGCCACCGCCCGCGCGGCGCACGGGCGGCCGGGCTGCGCCCGCTCGACCGGCTGCGCACGATCAAGATCAAGCTCGGCGTCCTCGTCGCGGTGACCGTCACCGCGGCCGCCTTCGTCACGTGGGCGGGCCTCCACAACGGCCTCGGCCCGACGCGGACGTTCCCGCTCGCCATCATCGTCTCACTCCTTCTCACGCAGGTCCTCGCGCACGGGATGACCTCCCCCCTGCGGGAGATGACGGCGGCGGCGCGGGCGATGGCCCGGGGGGACTACACGCGCCGGGTCACCGCGACGAGCCGCGACGAGGTCGGCGAGCTCGCGAAGGCGTTCAACCAGATGGCCGAGGACCTCGCCTCGGTCGACACCGCGCACCGGGAGATGGTCGCCAACGTCTCCCACGAGCTCCGCACGCCCGTGGCGGCCCTGCGCGCCCAGCTCGAGAACATGGTCGACGGCGTCACGGAGCCCGACGCCGACACCCTCGCCGGCGCCCTCGCCCAGACCGAGCGACTCTCCGAGCTCATCGGTTACCTCCTCGACCTGTCCCGTATCGAGGCGGGGGCGGTGGGCCTCGACCTCACCGACCTCGGCGTGCGTGACCTCCTCGAGGGCGTCGTCGCCGAGGCCCGCGCCTCCGCCGAGGCCGCCGGGCGCCGGGTCGCATGGACGGTGAGCGTCGAGCCGGAGGACCTGCGTGTTCGCGCCGACCCCGCCCGCCTCGCCCAGGTCCTCACCAACCTCCTCGCCAACGCCTCCCGGCACACCCCGCCCGGGACGTCGGTGGCCGTCCGCGCCAGCGCCTCGCTCCTGCGCGCGGAGGTCGTCATCGACGTCGTCGACTCGGGCGCCGGCATCCCGCACGAGGAGCGCGACCGCGTCTTCGAGCGCTTCGCGCGGGGCAACTCGCCCGCGCGCACGGGGTCGGCGAGCACCGGCGGGACGGGGCTCGGCCTCGCCATCGCCCGCTGGGCGGTCTCGCTGCACGGCGGCTCGATCGCTGTCGTCGACTCGGCTGCCGGGGAGGGGGCCACGATGCGGGTGCGGCTGCCCGCCCGCGGGCCGCGCCTCACCCGGGGAGCGCAAGGGGGCGAGAAGGCGCCGCGCTGAGGTGGCCTTGACCGCCGTTTGGGACTTCGGTCCCCCACGGCCGGAGAGTGACGCGATAGACGCCTGCCCCGGCCCCCCGAGAGCGCCAGCGCGAGGGCGATCACCTAGACTTGTTGGGCGATCTTCGTCACCACCCCCGCTTCGGAAGAGGGCGATCCCCGAGTGTCCACGCAGGAACACCCAGACCCCATTGCTGCCGCGTTCGGCGCGAACGAGTGGCTCATCGAGGAGCTGTTCGAGCAGTACAAGCAGGATCGGAACCTCGTCGACCCGGCGTGGTGGGACTTCTTCGCGGACTACGACCCCGCGACGTCCAACGGTTCCGCCAAGGAGGAGGACACCGACGACGGTGCCGCCCCTGGCGCGGCGGCCGCACCCGAGACCCCGGCGCAGGACGGCACGCCGGTCGACGCCGAGCGTGCGGCGAACCAGCCTGCCCCCACCCCGAAGACCAAGGCCCCCGCGGGCCGTGCCATGGCGGACGCACCTGTGACGAACGAGCCCAGCCGCAAGCCCACCCCCGCCGCGGAGCCGCGCTCCGAGGAGCCGGCGACCGAGAACGTCACCGGTGACGTCGCGCCGGCGCCGCCCGCCACGGCGCAGCCGATGAGCGCGGGGTACGCCCCCAAGCACAGCACGAAGCGCGACGGGGACGGCGACGGCGAGCCGGAGCAGGTCAAGCTCCGCGGGCCCGCCGCGCGCGTCGTGACGAACATGGAGGCCAGCCTCGAGGTCCCGACGGCGACGAGCGTGCGGGCGATCCCCGCCAAGCTCCTCGTCGACAACCGCATCGTCATCAACAACCAGCTCACCCGCGGCCGCGGCGGCAAGATCTCCTTCACGCACCTCATCGGCTACGCCGTCGTCGAGGCGCTCGTCGATATGCCCGAGATGAACGCCATGTACGAGGAGATGGACGGCAAGCCCGGCCTCGTGCGCCCGGCCCACGTCAACTTCGGCCTGGCCATCGACCTGCCGAAGCCGGACGGCACGCGCCAGCTCCTCGTCCCGGCGATCAAGGCTGCGGAGACGATGGACTTCGCCCAGTTCCGCACGGCCTACGAGGACGTCGTGCGCAAGGCGCGCACGGGCAAGCTCGCCGTCGGGGACTTCGCGGCGACCGTCACGCTGACGAACCCGGGGACGATCGGCACCGTCCACTCGATCCCGCGCCTCATGAAGGGCCAGGGCGCCATCATCGGCGTCGGGGCCATGGACTACCCGGCCGAGTACGCCGGCGCCTCCCCCGAGACGCTCGCCCGCGCCGGCATCTCCAAGGTCCTCACGCTGACGTCCACGTACGACCACCGGATCATCCAGGGCGCGGCGTCGGGCGAGTTCCTGCGCATCCTGCACACGAAGCTCCTCGGCGAGGACGGCTTCTACGACCGTGTCTTCGCCGCCCTGCGCGTGCCCTACGAGCCCGTGCGCTGGCAGCGCGACATCCACGTCGACCCGGACGTCGAGATGGGCAAGCCGGCGCGCATCGCCGAGCTCATCCACGCCTACCGCTCCCGCGGGCACCTCATGGCGGACACGGACCCGATCGCCTACCGCCAGCGCCGCCACCCCGACCTCGACATCACCAACCACAGCCTCACGCTGTGGGACCTCGAGCGGACCTTCCCCACGGGCGGGTTCGCCGGCACCTCACGCCTGCCGCTGCGCGACATCCTCGGGCTCCTGCGCGACTCCTACTGCCGCACGATCGGCGTGGAGTACATGCACCTGCAGGACCCGGTCCAGCGCCGGTGGATGCAGGCGCGGCTCGAGTCGCCGTACACGAAGCCGAGCGTCGAGCAGCAGCTCCAGATCCTCCACAAGCTCGGTGCGGCCGAGGCCTTCGAGACGTTCCTCCAGACGAAGTACGTCGGTCAGAAGCGCTTCAGCCTCGAGGGCGGGGAGTCGCTCATCCCCCTGCTCGACACGCTCCTCACCGGTGCGGCCGAGGAGGGCATGGACGAGGTCGCCATCGGCATGGCGCACCGCGGCCGGCTCAACGTCCTCGCCAACATCGCCGGCAAGTCCTACGCGCAGATCTTCTCCGAGTTCGAGGGCAACCAGGACCCGCGCACCATCCAGGGCTCCGGCGACGTGAAGTACCACCTGGGCACCGTCGGCGAGTTCACCGCCCCCAGCGGCGGGCAGACCCGCGTCTACCTCGCCGCGAACCCCTCGCACCTCGAGGCGGTGGACGGCGTCCTCGAGGGCATCGTCCGCGCGAAGCAGGACCGCATCGACCTCGGCTCGCAGGGCTTCTCGGTCCTGCCCGTCCTCATCCACGGGGACGCGGCGTTCGCGGGGCAGGGCGTGGTCACGGAGACGCTCAACCTCTCCCAGCTGCGCGGGTACCGCACCGGCGGCACGGTCCACATCATCATCAACAACCAGATCGGGTTCACGACCGGCCCGGCGAGCTCGCGCTCGACGCTGTACAGCACGGACATCGCCAAGGGCATGCAGGTGCCGATCCTGCACGTCAACGGTGACGACCCGGAGGCCGTGGCACGGGTGGCGGAGCTCGCGTTCGCCTACCGCCAGGAGTTCCACAAGGACGTCATCATCGACATGGTGTGCTACCGCCGCCGCGGTCACAACGAGGGCGACGACCCGTCGATGACGCAGCCGGTCATGTACTCCCTCATCGAGAACAAGCGCAGCGTCCGCAAGCAGTACACCGAGTCGCTCATCGGGCGCGGGGACATCACACAGGAGCAGGCCGAGGCCGCGCTCCACTCCTACCAGGCCGAGCTCGAGAAGGCCTTCACCGAGACCCGGGAGGTGGGCTGGCGCGCGCCCGTGCGCAACGACGACCAGGTGGCCGGGCTCGAGCTGCCCGAGTCCCAGCTCGAGGACGCCGGCACGATGGTCGGCTGGGAGACGGCCGTCGCGCCCGACGTCCTCGCCCGGATCGGTGCCGCGCACGTCCGGGCGCCCGAGGGCTTCACCGTCCACCCCAAGCTCAAGACGCTGCTCGAGAAGCGCGAGCAGATGTCTCGCGAGGGCGGGATCGACTGGGGCTACGGCGAGATCCTCGCGTTCGGGTCGCTCCTCATGGAGGGCACGCCGGTGCGTCTCGCGGGGCAGGACTCCCGCCGCGGCACGTTCGTCCAGCGCCACAGCGTGCTCCACGACCGCACGACCGGCGCCGAGTGGACGCCGCTCATGTACCTCTCGGGCAACCAGGCGAAGTTCTGGGTCTACGACTCCTCGCTCAGCGAGTACGCCGCCATGGCGTTCGAGTACGGGTACTCCGTCGAGCGCCCGGACGCGCTCGTCCTGTGGGAGGCGCAGTTCGGCGACTTCGTCAACGGCGCGCAGATCGTCGTCGACGAGTTCATCTCCTCCTCGGAGCAGAAGTGGGGCCAGCGCTCCTCCCTCGTGCTCCTCCTCCCGCACGGCTACGAGGGCCAGGGGCCGGACCACTCCTCCGCACGCATCGAGCGGTTCCTCCAGATGTGCGCCGAGCGGAACATGATCGTCGCCCAGCCGAGCACCCCGGCGAACCACTTCCACCTCCTGCGCCGGCAGGCGTACGACCGGCCGCGCGTGCCGCTCGTCGTCTTCACGCCGAAGCAGCTCCTGCGCCTCAAGGCGGCAGCCTCGTCCGTCGAGGACTTCACGACCGGCACGTTCCAGCCGGTCCTGCCGGAGCGCGCCGAGCTCGGGGACGTCTCGCGGGTGCTCCTGTGCTCGGGCCGGGTCTACTACGACCTGCTCGCGCACCGGACGAAGACCGAGGACACGTCCACGGCCATCGTCCGCCTCGAGCAGCTCTACCCGCTCGAGCTCGACGCCATCCGCGCCGAGCTGGACCGCTACCCGGGTGCCGACGTCGTCTGGGTGCAGGACGAGCCGCGGAACCAGGGGCCGTGGACGTTCGTCTCCGACCACCTGGGCGACGCGCTCGGCGGGCGCGAGCTCGCCGTCGTCTCCCGCGCGGAGGCGGCCTCGCCGTCGACCGGCTCCGGCAAGGTCCACCAGCGCGAGCAGGCGGAGCTCCTCGAGGCCGCGTTCCGCCGCTGAGCACCGTGCGCTCGCCGGGCCGGTCCCTCGTGGGCCGGCCCCGCGGCGTACGCGGGGTAGGTTCGCTCCGGACGGCGCCCACCGGCGCCGTCCGCGGCACGAGGACAGGAGCAGGTGCGTGAACGAGGGCCAGGTTCGGCTGTGCGTCGTCGGTGACGAGCTCGTCGCGGGGATCGGTGACCTCCGCGGGCTCGGCTGGGTCGGGCGCGTCGTCGCGCGCACCGAGACCGAGACGCCGATGTTCGTCGCGCAGCTCGCCGTGCCCGGCGAGACGTCGACCGCGACGGCCGGGCGGTGGGAGTCCGAGTGCGGGCGCCGGTTCGGTCACCGCACGACGAACCGGCTCGTCCTCGGCCTCGGGTCGAGCGACCTCCTCGAGGGGCTCTCCCTCGCCCGCAGCCGCCTCAACCTCGCCAACATCCTCGACGCGGCCCGGGCGCAGCACGTCGAGTGCTTCGTCGTCGGCCCGCCGCCGCGGCCCGACGTCGACCCGGACGCGCTCGCCGCGCTCTCCCACGCGTTCGCCGACGTCTCCTCCCGCCGGCAGGTGCCCTACGTCGAGACGTTCGCCCCGCTGCGCACCCACGACCAGTGGCACGCCGACGTCGCGTCCGGCGACGGCACGCACCCCGGGCAGGCCGGATACGGCCTCCTCGCGTGGCTCGTCCTGCACAACGGCTGGCACGAGTGGCTCGGGGTCCCGCAGGGCTGAGCCCGAGCACGCCGCGGGGGCCGGCCCCTCACACCTCGAGGACGAGCTTGCCCACGGCCTCGCCGCGCTCGAGCCGGCCGAACGCCTCCGCCGCCTGCGCGAGCGGCAGGACGTCGTCGACGAGCGGGCGCGTCCCGGTGGCGACGAGGAAGTCCTGGAGGGCGACGAGCTCGGCGCGGGTGCCCATCGTCGAGCCGACGACCCGCAGGCTCCGGAAGAAGACCCGGTTGAGGTCGGCCGGTGGCATGGCGCCGCTCGTCGCCCCCGCGACGGCGATCGTCCCGCCGGGCCGCAGGGCGCGCAGCGAGTGCGACCACGTCGCCTCCCCCACCGTCTCGACGACGGCGTCGACCTGCTCCGGCAGCCGCGCGCCCGAGGGGAAGACGGCGTGCGCCCCGAGCTCGCGGGCGCGCTCCCGCCGCTCCTCCGCCCGGCCGGTCACCCACACCCGCAGCCCGGCCGCCCGGCCGAGGAGCACGGCGGCGGTCGAGACCCCGCCGCCCGCCCCCTGGACGAGGACGGTCTGGCCGGGGCGCAGGGCCGCGGCGGTGAAGAGGAGGCGGTAGGCCGTGAGGTAGGCGGTGGGCAGGCACGCGGCCTCGGCCCACGTGAGGTCCCGGTGCTTGGGCACGACGTTGCGCGCCGGGACCCACACACGCTCGGCCATCGTGCCCGGGTAGCGCTCGGACAGGAGCGTGCGGCGCGGGTCGAGGGTCTCGTCCCCGTCCCAGTCCGGCGTGGGGACGACGGCGTGGACGAGGACCGGCGCGCCGTCGGCGTCCTCGCCGGCGGCGTCCGTGCCGAGCACCATGGGCAGCCGCTCCGCCGGCAGTCCCACCCCGCGCAACGACCACAGGTCGTGGTGGTTGAGCGCCGCTGCCCGCACACGCACCGGTACCCAGCCCGGCTCGGGGGGGCCGTCGTCGGGCAGGTCGGCGACGGCGAGCCCCGCCAGCGGCTCCTGCGGGTCCTGCGAGACGGCGTGGACGGTCCTCATGGACGCCAGCCTGCCAGGGTGGGACCCGGGGTGTGGGACGATAGGGGTGATGACCCCCGCCCGCGGGCGGGTCCTGACCGATCGAGACCGGGAGACACCGATGAGTAAGCGCGGACGCAAGCGCAAGGCTCGCAAGAGTGGCGCCGCCAACCACGGCAAGCGCCCCAACAGCTGAGCGACGCACGACAGACGACGAAGGGCCGACCACATGGTCGGCCCTTCGTCGTACTACGGGACGGGGCGGTGCGAGGACGGGGCGTCAGCGGGCGGGGCCGCCGCCGCGGAGCACCTCGATCTGTGCGACGACGCGCAGGCGCAGGTTCTGCGGCGCGACCTCCGCGCACGAGCGGCGGATGATCGCCCGCAGGTGCTGCTCGGCGTCGGTGGCCTCCTGGCACGTCGGGCAGCTGACGACGTGGTCGCGCAGCCGCGCGCGCTGGGTGTCGCTCATCTCGGAGTCGAGGAACTCGTAGAGGTGCTCAAGGAGCTCCTCGCAGCGGCACGGCCCGGCCTCGTCGGTCAGCGGCAGGTCGGGTCCCCAGCCGCGACGCGCGAGGTCCATCTGGTCTGCCATCGGCTCACGCCCCTCGCCCGTCACGACGTCCCCTCCGTCGCCATGCCCAGTGCGCGCGCGTGGTCGCTGAGCATGACGCGCAGCTGACGGCGCCCGCGGTGCAGCCGCGACATGACGGTCCCGATCGGGGTCCCCATGATCTCGGCGATCTCCTTGTACGCGAAGCCCTCGACGTCGGCGAGGTAGACCGCGATCCGGAAGTCCTCGGGCAGCTCGTTGAGCGCGTCCTTGATCTCCGAGTCCGGGAGGCGGTCCATGGCCTCCATCTCCGCGGACCGCAACCCGCTGGAGGTGTGGGACGCCGCCCGGTGGATCTGCCAGTCCTCGACGGAGTCCGCGTCCGACTGCAGGGGCTCGCGCTGCTTCTTGCGGTACGTGTTGATGAACGTGTTCGTGAGGATCCGGTACAGCCACGCCTTGAGGTTCGTCCCCGGGCGGTACTGGTGGAACGCGGCGAACGCCTTGGTGAACGTCTCCTGGACGAGGTCCTCGGCGTCGGCCGGGTTGCGCGTCATGCGCATCGCCGCGCCGTAGAGCTGGTCGATATAGGGCATCGCCTCGGCCTCGAAGCGCGCCGACCTCTCCTCGTCGCTCTCGGCGGCGGGGGCACGGTCGAGGTCGTCGTCCTCGTGGAGGTCACTCATCACCCTCGAGCCTAGCCGCCGCCGCAGCGCTCGCGCGCGCGAGGCCGGGTGCGCGGCGGGCCGGACGGGGCGTGGGCCGGACGCCGGGCGCGGCGGGGCCACGGGGGGCGCGGCGAGAAGGATGGTCACGGTCGGTGCAACCAGCGCTGCGGCCGGTGCATTCCGCACCGCCACCGGCGTCCGGCTCGTCTGCCCGCGTAGCGCTCGCCGCGAGCGCACGTTTGCGGTAGCAATGTCCTATGAGCCTCACGCGCCGACTCGCCCGCCCCCTGCTGGCATCCTCGTTCCTCGCCGACGGCATCGATGCCGTCCGCCACCCCGACTCCCACGTGGAGCGCTTCCGCAAGCTCGAGCCTGCCCTCGCCAAGATCGGCGTACCGTCGGCCCTCACGCAGGACACGCGCATGCTCGTGCGCGCCACCGGCGCCGTGACGACGGTGGCCGCGCTCATGCTCGCGACCAACCGGACGCCCCGCACCGCCGCCCTCACGCTCGCCGTCCTCACCGTGCCGATCACGATCGTCAACAACCCGGCGTGGTCGACGAAGGACCGGGCGCGCAAGAAGGAGCTCCAGCGCGGCCTCGCCCGCGGCGCGAGCCTCGTCGGGGGCCTGTTCCTCGCCGCGGTCGACCGGGACGGCAAGCCCTCGCTGGGCTGGCGCGTGAGCAACACCCGCGAGCACCGGGCCGCCCTGCGCGAGCTCAAGGCCTCGCTCAAGGGCTGAGCCCCGGCGCCTCGCTCGTCCACCCGCTCCACCCGCCGGAGGCGGGCGTCGTCCGCGACGCCCGCCTCTGCACGTAGGAGGCCGCGCGCGGTCGCGTCCCGCGGGCGGGCAGAGAGGGGGCCCGCGGGCGCGGCCCACTACCCTCGCAGGCATGGCACCGATCGATCCCGAGGTTGCGCCGGCCGAGCTCTGGCCCGCACCCGTGTCCCCCGGCCCCCTGGACGCCCTCGTGGCGGTCCCCGGCTCGAAGTCCTTGACGAACCGCTACCTCGTGCTCGCCGCGCTCGCCGCCGAGCCCACCCGGTTGCGGCGCCCGCTCCACTCCCGCGACTCGGCCCTCATGGTCGGCGCCCTGCGCGCCCTGGGCACGACGGTCGAGGCGATCGACGACGAGGGCCGCCCCGACGCCGCCGGCTCCGACCTCCTCCTCACCCCGGCCCCCCTGCGGGGCCCCGCCCACGTGGACTGCGGGCTCGCGGGCACGGTCATGCGCTTCGTGCCCGCCCTCGCCTGCCTCGCCGAGGGCGAGATCACGTTCGACGGCGACCCGCGCGCCCGCCAGCGGCCCATGGGCCCGATCATCGACGCCCTGCGGGACCTCGGGGCGCAGGTGGACGACGACGGCCGCGGCTCCCTGCCGCTCACCGTCCACGGGACGGGCAGCCTGCCCGGCGGGCGCGTCGAGGTCGACGCCTCCGCCTCGAGCCAGTTCGTCTCCGCGCTCCTCCTCGCCGCCCCGCGCTTCGCCGGCGGCATCGACCTCCACCGCACGGGCGCCGGGCTGCCGAGCCAGCCGCACGTGGACATGACCGTCGAGGTGCTCCGGGAGCGCGGCGTCCGGGTCGACGTCGAGGACGGCCCCGACGGCACGCCGGTGCGCTGGCGCGTCCACCCCGGCCCCGTCCGCGGCGGCGACGTGCCGGTCGAGCCCGACCTGTCCAACGCGAGCCCCTTCCTCGCCGCCGCCCTCGTCGCGGGCGGACGCGTCCGGGTCCCGGGCTGGCCGACGACGACGACGCAGGCGGGCGACGGCACACGCGCGCTCCTCGCCCGCATGGGCGCCGACGTCGACCTCACCGACGGCGTCCTCACCGTGACCGGGCGCGGCCCCATCACGGGCATCGACGCGGACCTCCACGACGTCGGAGAGCTCACCCCGACGGTCGCCGCGCTGTGCGCGCTCGCGCAGACCCCCTCCCGGCTGCGGGGCGTCGCCCACCTGCGCGGGCACGAGACGGACCGGCTCGCCGCGCTCGTCACCGAGATCAACCGGCTCGGCGGGGAGGCGGTCGAGACGCCCGACGGGCTCGACATCACCCCGCGCCCGCTCTCCGGCGCGCGCCTGGAGACGTACCACGACCACCGGATGGCGACCTTCGCGGCCATCATCGGGCTGCGCGTGCCGGGGGTCGAGGTCGTCGACGTCGGCACGACGGCCAAGACCCTCCCGGACTTCCCGGGCATGTGGCAGGCGATGCTCGCGACGGCGGACGAGCGGCGATGACCCGATGACCCCGCAGCACCGCGACACCGGGACCGACGACGACCGCGTGCGCCTGCGCCCCGCCCGCCGCGGGACGCCGCCCCGGACGAAGGTGCGTCCCGAGCACGCCGACGCCGTCCCGGCCATGGTCCTCGGCGTCGACCGGGGCCGGTACGCCCTGCTCGCCGACGACGGCACGCACCTCGTCGCCATGAAGGCGCGCGAGCTCGGGCGCGGGGCACGGACCGCCGTCGTCGTCGGCGACCGCGTCGGCGTCGTCGGGGACACGAGCGGGCGCAAGGACACCCTCGCCCGCATCGTGCGCGTCGAGGAGCGGGCGACGGCGCTGCGGCGCAGCGGCGAGGACGGGGAGTCCACGGGCGTCGAGCGGGTCATCGTCGCCAACGCCGACCAGCTCCTCATCGTCACGGCGCTCGCCGAGCCCGAGCCGCGCCCCCGGATGGTCGACAGGTGCCTCGTCGCCGCCTACGACGCCGGCATGGAACCGGTCCTGTGCCTGACCAAGGCGGACCTCGCCGACCCGGGTCCGTTCCTCGCCCAGTACGCCGCGCTCGAGGTCCCGGCGATCGTCACGTCGGTCGCCGGCGGCGAGGTCACCGGGCTCGACGCCGTCCGCGAGCGGCTCACCGGGCGCACGTCCGTCCTCGTCGGCCACTCCGGTGTCGGCAAGTCCACCCTCATCAACGCGCTCGTCCCCGACGCCCAGCGCGCCACGGGCGGCGTCAACGCCGTGACCGGGCGGGGCCGGCACACGTCGAGCTCCGCCGTCGCGCTCGCGCTCCCCGACGGCGGCTGGGCGATCGACACCCCCGGGGTGCGGTCCTTCGGGCTGTCCCACGTGGGCCCGGACGACCTCCTGCGTGCGTTCGGCGACCTCGCCGCCGTCGCGCAGGAGTGCCCCCGCGGGTGCACCCACGGCGAGCGCGCACCGGACTGCGCGCTCGACGCGTGGGTCGCCTCCGGCGCGGCGGGCCCGGCCGGGCAGGCACGGCTCGAGTCGTTCCGCCGGCTGCTCGCCGCGCGCACCGGTGGCGCGGACCCGGCCGGCTTCGCCGACGAGTCGTGATCAACGCCGCCGGGTGCCCGGCGCGGCCCGCCGGCGCGCGTGCGCACCGGCGATAGCGTGCGGACCATGGCTCTTGGCACCGCCCGCCCCCGCTACGACGACGACCTCCGCCTCGCCCACGTCATCGCCGACCAGGTGGACGCGCAGACGATGGCGCGCTTCGGCTCCCTCGACCTCGTCGTCGAGACCAAGCCCGACCTCACGCCGGTCTCGGACGCCGACCGCAGCGCCGAGGAGATCGTGCGCTCCCAGCTCGCGCGCACCCGTCCCCGCGACTCCGTCCTCGGTGAGGAGTTCGGCACGACGGGCCGCTCCCCGCGCCAGTGGGTCATCGACCCCATCGACGGCACGAAGAACTTCGTGCGCGGCGTGCCCGTGTGGGCGACCCTCATCGGGCTCGTCGAGGACGACGAGGTCGTGCTCGGCGTCGTCTCCGCCCCGGCCCTCGGGCGGCGGTGGTGGGCGGCGCTCGGGTCCGGCGCGTGGACGGGGCGCTCGCTGTCCGCGGCCCGGCAGATCCACGTCTCGAAGGTCACCGACGTCGCCGACGCCTCCCTCAGCTACTCCTCGCTCGACGGCTGGGCGCAGGACGGGCGGCTGCGCGCGTTCCTCGGCCTGGCGCAGGAGTGCTGGCGCACCCGCGCCTACGGCGACTTCTGGTCCTACATGCTCGTCGCCGAGGGCGCCGTCGACATCGCGTGCGAGCCCGAGCTCGAGCTGTACGACATGGCCGCGCTCGTGCCCATCGTCACCGAGGCCGGCGGGCGCTTCACCAGCCTGTACGGCGCGCCCGGCCCCTTCGGCGGGAACGCCGTGGCGACGAACGGCCTCCTCCACGACGACGTCCTCGCCGCGCTCACCGCCCAGCAGGACTGAGGGGCCGGCCCACCGTGGACGTGCGTCAGCTCGGGTGGCGGGCGGTGTACGAGGTGCTCGCCGCGCGGGTGCGCCGGCCCGAGTGGGCCTTCATGAACTACGGCTACGCCCCTGTCGACCCCGGCGCGGCGACGCTCCCGCTCGACCCCGCCGACGAGGCGGACCGCCGGTGCATCCAGCTCTACGACCACGTCCTCGGCCCGGAGCCGCTCGGCGGGGCCGACGTCCTCGAGGTCGGCTGCGGGCGCGGCGGGGGCGCGTCGTTCATCGCCCGCTACCGCCGGCCGCGCACGACGACGGGGCTCGACCTCTCGCGCAGCGCCGTCGCCCTGTGCCGGCGCCACCGGCGCGCCCCCGGCCTGTCCTTCGTCGCCGGGAACGCGCTCGCCATGCCGTTCGGCGACGCCTCGTTCGACGTCGTCGTCAACGTCGAGTCCTCCCACTGCTACCCCTCGGTGCCGGCCTTCCTCGCCGAGGTCCACCGCGTGCTCCGCCCCGGCGGCCACCTCCTCCTCGCCGACTTCCGCTCGGCCGAGGGGTTGGTCGCGCTGCGCGCCGAGCTCGACGGCAGCCCGCTGCGCGTCGTGGAGACCCACGACATCACGCGCAACGTCGTCGCCGCGCTCGACGTCGACGACGAGCGCCGCCGCGCCCTCGTCCGCTCGTGGATCCCGCGGACCTTCCGCCGCGCCTTCGAGCCCTTCGCCGGGCTGCGCGGCACGGAGACGTTCGCGCGCTTCGAGTCCGGGCAGACGCGTTACCTCAGCGCGCGTCTCGTCAAGGACGGCGGGCGCGAGGACGCCTGACCCCGTGCCCGTCGGGGCACGCGCCATGGGCGGCGAGACGCACCTCGCACCGGCCACCCGGCGGCGCCCCGGCGCGCGGTACCCGGCGATGTCGGTGGTCGCGGTTAGCGTCGAGGCATGCGCATCCTGCACACCTCGGACTGGCACCTCGGGCGCACCCTGCACGGGGTCGACCTGCTCGAGCACCAGGGCGCCTACCTCGACCACCTCGTCGAGGTCGCGCGCACCGAGGGCGTCGATGCCGTCCTCGTCGCCGGGGACGTCTACGACCGCGCCATCCCACCGGTGAGCGCCGTCGAGCTCCTCGCCGACGCGCTCGTGCGGCTGACCGAGCACACGCGCGTCATCCTCACCCCGGGCAACCACGACTCGGCCACGCGGCTCGGGTTCGGCGCGAGCCTCTTCCAGGACCACCTCACGGTGCGCAGCCGGGTCGAGGGCGTCAGCGACCCGGTCCTCGTCCCGTCCCGCGACGGCGCGGAGCGAGCGCTCGTCTACGCGCTGCCCTACCTCGACCCGGACACGTGCCGGCACCGCCTCGCGGGTCCCGAGACCGACGACGACGGTGCGCCGCTCGTCCCGGCCCGCTCGCACGAGGCGGTGGCCGCGGCCGCCATGCGCCGGGTCCGCGCCGACCTCGCGCGGCGCCGCGCGGGGCGCGGGGAGCGGGTCCCGGCCGTCCTCATGGCGCACGCGTTCGTCGTCGGCGGGCAGGCCTCGGAGTCCGAGCGGGACATCCGGGTCGGCGGGGTGGACAGCGTGCCCCTCGGCGTCCTCACGGGAGCCCCGGGCGACGGAGCGGGGATCGACTACCTCGCGCTCGGGCACCTCCACGGCGCGCAGCGCGTCGGGCCCGACCTCGACCCCGGCTCCCGGCGCCCCCACGCCCGGTACGCGGGCTCCCCGCTGGCGTTCTCGTTCTCCGAGATGAACCAGCGCAAGTCCTCCGCGCTCGTCGAGCTCGGCCCCGACGGGGTCCGGGCGGTCGAGCTCCTCGAGGCACCGGTCCCCCGCGCCCTGTCCGAGGCGGTGGGCACGCTGGACGCGCTCGCGTCCTCCGCCTTCGACGCCCAGACGCGGGACTGGGTGCGCGTCGTCGTCACCGACGACGTCCGCCCCGCCGACCTCTACGCCCGCGTCCGCGCCAGGTTCCCCCACGCCCTCGTCGTCCAGCACCGTCCCGCCACCGCTCCGGCCGGGGCGGGCGCGGCGCCCGCGATCACCGCCCTCGACCCGCTGCGGGTCGCCGCCGACTTCGTCCACGCCGTCTCCGGGGCCGCCCCGACCGAGGCGGAGCAGGCCGTGCTCGCGCGCGCCTACGAGGCCGTCCTCGCCGCCGAGAGAAGCGCCTGATGCGCATCCACCGGCTCACGCTCCAGGCGATCGGCCCGTTCCCGGACCGCCACGAGGTCGACGTCGACCGGCTCGCCGCCGGCGGGCTGTTCCTCCTCGAGGGCCCCACGGGTGCGGGCAAGTCCACCCTCATCGACGCCACCGTCTTCGCGCTCTACGGCTCCATCGCCTCGAGCGAGACGAGCGAGGACCGGCTCCCGTCCGCCCACGCCGGCCCGGACGTCGAGCCGTTCGTCGACCTCACGTTCTCGACCGGCTCCGGCATCCACCGCGTGCGCCGCACCCCCAAGCACGAGCGCCCCAAGCGGCGGGGCAGCGGCGTCACCACCCAGAACGCCACCGCCAAGCTGTGGCGCCTGGGATCGGTCGAGGACGAGGCGGGCGAGCCGCTCGCCGCGACCACCCAGGAGGTCGGCACCGAGATCGGGCGGATCGTCGGGCTCGACCGCTCGCAGTTCACCCAGACGGTCGTCCTTCCCCAGGGCCGCTTCGCCGCGTTCCTGCGCGCCAAGCCCGAGGAGCGGCGCACGCTTCTCCAGGAGGTCTTCGGCACGGAGGTCTACGAGCGCGTCCAGAGCCAGCTCGCCGCCCAGGCGCGCGACGCCCGCGTCGAGCTCGCCCGCGCCGCCGAGGAGATCCGGACGGCGGCCGCCGGGTTCGCCCAGGCGGCGGGCCTCGGCGAGGAGGAGCGAGCCGGGCTCGAGGACGCTGCACGGGAGCTCGACGGTCCCGGGCTCGGCGGCGCCGCGGACGCCGCCTGCACGGAGGCCGCCGCCCGTGCCGAGCGCGGCGCCGAGCAGGAGGGCGCGGCCCGCACCGAGGAGCGCGCGGCGCAGGCCGGCCTCGACGCCGCCGCGGACCTCGCCGCGCGGCTCGCGCGCCGCAGCGCCCTCCTCGGCGAGGAGCACGCGCTCTCCGAGCTGCGCCCGGCCGTCGCCCGGGCAACCGAGCACCTCGCCCGGGCCCGGCGAGCCGCGGGGACCACAGCCTCGCTGCGCGCGCACACGGAGGCGGCCGCCCGGTCGCGGGCGGCGCGGGAGGCCTTCGCCGTCCGCCTCGCGGAGGTGTCCGTCGGGGAGCACGCCGCCCTCGCCGAGCTCGTCCCGCCCGACGGCGCCGCCCGGAGCCACCTCGCGGCGCTGCGCGCCGCCGCCCAGGACGCCGCGGGTGAGCGGGGCGCACTCAGCGACGTCCTCGACGTCGAGGCGGGGCTCGCGGGCCGCGCCACGCGCCTCGCGGCCGCGCAGGCCGCGTGCACGGCGGAGCGCGCCGCGCTCGACACCCGGGCGGAGGTCTGCGCCGCACGTCCGGCGGAGCGGGCGTCCCTCGTCGCGCGCGCCGCCGAGGTCCACGGTCTGGCCACCGAGGTCTCCGGCGCCCGCGCTGCCCACGGCCAGGCGGAGGCGCTCCTCGCGACAGCCCGCCGGTGGGCGGCGCGCGCGCAGGAGCACCAGCGCGCCCGGGAGGTGCACGGTGCGGCGGTCATCGCCGCGCGCAAGGCGCAGCAGGGCGAGCACGAGGTCCGCCTGCGCTGGATCGCCGGGCTCGCGGGTGCGCTGGCCGCCGAGCTCGAGGACGCCGAGCCGTGCCCCGTGTGCGGTTCCCCGGACCACCCCGAGCCGGCGACGCCGACGCCGGAGCACGCGAGCGACGCCGAGGTCGAGGCGGCCACCGCCGCCCGCACCGCGGCCGACGCCGCGCTCACCGCGGCCCATGCGACCGAGGCCGCCCTGCGGCGCGAGGTCGAGACGCTGCGCGAGGCGGCAGGCGAGCGCGACGTCGCCACCGCCGCCGCCGAGCTGACCGCCGCCGCCGAGGCGCTCGCCCGGGCGGAGGCGGCGGCGGCGGAGCTCGCGTCGCTCGAGGCCGAGCTCGCCGGGTTCGACGCCCGCACGACCGAGCTCGAGCGCGCCCTCGCCGACGCGCGCACGGCGCTCGCCACCCGGGAGGCGGAGGTCGCAGCCCAGGCCGAGCACCTCGAGCGCGACCGCGGGCACTGTGCCCACGCCCGCGGGGACGAGCGCTCGGTGGCCGCCCGCTCGGACGGCCTCGCCCGGTACATCTCCGCCGCCCACCACCTCGCCGACGCCCTCGAGGAGCACCTCGCCGCCGAGCGGGCCGTCACCGAGGCGGAGGCCGCCCTCGCCCGGACGCTCGCCGAGTGCGGCTTCCCCGGCGCGGAGGAGGCGCGCGCCGCGGCCCTCGACGCCGCCACGGTCGCGGCGCTCGAGCGGGAGGTCGACGACCACCGCGCCCACACCGCCCGGGTGGCGGCGGGGCTCGCGGAGGAGCCGATCGCCGCGCTCACGGGCACCGAGACTTCCGACGTGCCCGCGGCGGCCCTCGCCCACGGCGAGGCCCAGGAGCGGCTCACGAGCGCGACCCGCGAGGCCGCCCAGGCCCGCGAGTGCGCGGAACGGGCCGCGAGAGCACGCGAGACCCTGCGGGCGGCGCTCGCCGCCCACGAGGAGCGGACGGCGGCCGCGGCGCCGCTCGTGCGGATGGCCAACCTCGCAACGGCCGCCGAGGGGAACGCGAGCGCGACGACCCTGGCGACGTTCGTGCTCCTACGGCGCTTCGAGGACGTCGTCGCCGCCGCAAACGAGCGCCTCGCCGCGATGTCCGACGGCCGGTACCGCCTCGAGCGGATCGACGAGCGGGAGGGCGGGCAGCGCTCCCGCAAGGCCGGCCTCGGGCTCCAGGTGCGCGACCACGTCACCGAGCGGGCGCGGGACCCGCACACGCTGTCGGGCGGGGAGACCTTCTACGTCTCGCTGTGCCTGGCGCTCGGGCTCGCGGACGTCGTGACGAGCGAGTCCGGCGGTATCGCCCTCGACACCCTCTTCATCGACGAGGGCTTCGGCTCGCTCGACCCGGAGACCCTCGACGACGTCATGAGCGAGCTCGGGCGGCTCCACGCCGGCGGCCGGGCCGTCGGCATCGTCTCCCACGTGAGCGAGCTCAAGTCACGGATCGCGGAGCGGATCGAGGTGCGGCGGCTCCCCTCGGGCGCCTCGACGCTCACCGTCCGCTGCTGAGGGCCGGGGCTACTCCCCCAGCTCGCGGCGCAGGGCGTCGAGCTCGACGACGTCGTACCAGAGGAGGTCACGCTCGGCGGCGCGCTCGAGGGCGTCGTCGTCGCCCGCCACGGCCGCCGCCACGTCCTCGGCCGCCCCGGGCTCGTCGACGTGGATGCTGACGACGTCGCGCCACGTGACGGGCGCCGTCAGCTCGACGGCGCTGGGGAGGCGGTCGTCGTCGGGAGACCAGCGCTGGACGGCGACGTGCACGTGGTTCTCGGGGACGTCCGCCGCGACGACGACCCGGCGGGGCACGGCCGACCCGCGCTCGCGGAGGCGAGTGACGCTCTCGTCGGCGGCGGCGAGCACGGCGGCCTCGGCGAGCCCCTCCTCGTCCTCGTCGGGCAGCGCCGAGGTCAGCGCGGGCGTGACGGCGTGCGCCCAGCGGACGGGGAGCCCGTCGGGCTCGGCGAGGTCAGCAGCAGCGGCGGGGACGTAGATGCGCATGCGCTCAGTGTTGCCCACGCCGGCGTGTCCGTGCGGCACGTCGACGCTCCTTGCGCGTCACGGCGGTCCCGGCCAGGCGCGCGGCGAGCCCGGTGAACGCGGCCCGGGCCGGTGAGCCCTGCGCCCCCTGGACGAGGGTCTCGCCCACGAGGACGCACCGGTCGAGGGCCGCCCGGTCGTCCGGTACGAGGACGGCGTCCTCCACCCCGGCGAAGCGGACGAGCGCCTCGTGGATGGAGCGCTCGGGCTGCGGCCCGGCCGCCGAGACCCGCACACGGTTGACGAGCACGACCCGCTCCGCGCCCGGCGCGCACACGGCGCGGTCGGCGAGGTCGTGCAGGGCGGTGACGAGCCGGTGGATCCCGACCGGTTCCCCGGCCCCCACGACCACCACGACGTCGGCGGCGGCGAGCGCCGAGAGCGTCGCCTGGTGCCGGCGGGGACCGAAGGACGCCTCGAAGCCCGCGCCGGCGCCCTCGATCCCGGCCCCGGTGTCGACGACCGTCCAGGCGGCGAGCTCGCGCGCCCGCTCCCACACGACCTCGAGGGACGTCGGCGGGAGCTCCCGCCAACGGTCGGCGCGGGTGAGGCCGGACAGCACCCGGAACCCGTCCACGGTGAGGCAGGCGCGCGCGAGGGCGGCGCGGTCGAGGCGACCGTTCGCCGCAGCGCGCGCGGCGGCCGCGATCCCGGCCGTCTCGTCGAGGAGGCCGAGCACCTGCGCCACGCTCGGGGCCTCGGTGTCGGCGTCGACGAGGAGGCAGGACCCGCCCGCCGCGGCGAGCTCGGCGGCGAGGTTGACCGCGACCGTCGTGCGCCCCGGTGCGCCAGGTGGTCCCCACACGACGACGAGCCGACCCGGGCGCGCGCCGTCGTCCGCGTCGTCCGCGCCGCCCGCGCTCGCCGCGCCGTCCGTGCCGCCCGCGCCGTCCGCGCCGTCCGTGCCGCCCGTGCTGTCCGCGACTGCCCGAGGGGACCCGGGCACGGGCGCACCCGGCACCTCCGCCGGGGACGCACCGTGTGAACGGCGACTCCCCCGCACGCGGCGAGGACCGCCCGGTGCCCCGGCGCCGGCCCCCTGCTCCGCCTCCACGCGGGAGGCACCCATCGCACCCGGCGCGCCTGGGGACGCATCGGTGAGCCTGGGCGTCGCCCCAGCCCCGCCCGGCCCCGTCGAGCTGGCCGCCGCCGGGCCGAGGCCCGCCGGCGCCGTCGACGCGGCCCCGTCCGCGTCCGGACCCGCCGGGACGGGCCCCGTCGTGCTGGTCCCCGCCCCGCCAGGGGCCGCCGCGCAGGGGCGCCCGGGGCCGGGGGCCGCGGGGTCTCGTCCCGCAGCGCCGGGGGTCGCCGCGCTGGCCCCCGCCGAGGCGTCCGCGTCGGGCGCCGCGTCCGCGACCGCGGCTGCCTGCACGGCCTCGGCCCATGCGGTGACGGGCGAGCGCGCGTCGAGGACCACCCGGGCACCGAGGCCGCGGCAGCGCTCGGCGTCACCGACGGCCGCGACGAGGACGGCGCGCACCCCCGCCGCCGTCAGGCGACCGACGAGCGTCCGGTCCACCCCGGCCAGGTCCCCGGACAGGACCGCGACGGCACCGAGCCCGGCAAGCGCCGCCGCGAGCACCTCGGGCACGTCCGCGCACCGGCGCACCACCCGTACCCCCGTCCCGGGCGCGTCGAGCAGCCGGACGAGCTCGCCCTCCCGAGCGCCGGTGACGGCGAGCAGGACCCCGGTGCTCATCCGCCGGGCACCGGCACGACCACGACGGCCCCGTCCCCGCTCACGGCGTCGAGGACCCCGGGGAGCTCCGCGAGCGGGACGAGCACCTCGACGGACGTCCCGCTCCCACCGGTGAAGAGGGTGTCGGCCTCGACGAGGTCGGCGACGACGAGATCTCCCGCGAGGAGCGTCGGGGTGGGCCGTTCCTCGAGGTCCCCGGGGCGCGCCGGGTGCGTGAGCCAGAGGTCGACGACCGATCCCTTGCCGAGCCCGCTCGGCACCGACCCGGACAGCGGTACGACGACCGGGCGCAGCGCGAGCACGTCCTCGCTGCTCACGGCCGCGGCGGGGACCATCTCGCCCGGGCCGACGACGCGGGTCACCACCGCGTCCGCGGGCAGCCCGTCGGCGACGCGGAGGTACGCGCCCTCCGTCCCCGGACTCGTCTGCACGACGCGGACACGGCGCTCGGTGAGCCGGTCGCCGGGCGCCAGCGCCGAGTCCGCGGCGTAGACCTCGACGGTGCGCGAGGCATCACCGACCACCCACGCGCCGAGGGCGACGGAGGCCGCCACGAGCAGGAGGCCCACGCCGAGCCGAGGGTCGCGCCACGTCGGGCGCCTGATCCGCCGGGCGGCGGGACTCTCCTCGCTGCTCATGGGCTCCCCCTCGTTGGTGCCGGCACCGATGAGGGACATCGTGCCGGTCCGGGGGCCGGAGAGGCCAGAGTCATCCACAGCGGTCTGTCGTCCCGGTCACTGCGGTGGACCGGTGAGACACTGACGCCATGCCGCGCTTCCTCTCGCTCGCCGACGTCGCCGAGGAGCTCTCGGTGTCCGTCGCGCAGGCCCGTGCCCTCGTCCACTCCGGCGAGCTCCCGGCGATCCAGGTCGGCGGGCGTGGCATCTGGCGGGTCGAGGCCGTGGCGCTCGAGGAGTACATCCAGCGCCAGTACGCCCGTGCGCGGGCCCGGCGGGAGAACGCCGACGCCCCCGACTGACCGGCCGCGCGGACGGCCTAGCTCGTCCGCACGGTGAGGAGGTGGCGCAGCGCCACCGTGACGACGGCGCGGCTCCCGGCCTGCCCTGGCACCTGTGGCCCCTCGACGTGCACGTCGACGTGGTCGAGGCGCACCCGCAGGATCCACCCGCGGTGCTCACCGGCCATCGTGCGGACGACGACGCGGGCCTCCTCGCGGGCGAGCGCGCGCAACGCGTGACCGATCCGCAGCCGGCGCTCGACGCCGCCCGGCTCGGGCGCGACCTCACCGAGGGGCCATGCCGCGACGACGGCCTCGAGGGGCACGAGCACCCGGCGCTGCCCCTCGCCGACGAGGAGCCACTGGGGCGCCGCGTCGACGACGACGCCGCGCACGTCGCTGCCGTCGACGAGGCGGATCGTCAGCGGGTGCCCACGGCGGGCGCGCAACCTGTCCGAGAGGGCCGCGCGGGCCATCTCGGCCTCGGCGAGATCGACGACGAGGTCGTCGTCGAGGTCGCGAGCCGCGTCCTCGAACTGGGCCTCGAGGTCTCCGAAGAGGGCTTCCCAGCGCACGTCCCCACGCTAGAGCCGGACAGCCCGCAGGGACGCAGATCCGTCCACAGACCTCGCCCGCGGTAGACAGCCACGGCGGACAGGCGTACACCTAGACACCTCAAATCGCATCAACCGTCATCAAATGTGTCGATGCGCGACGACAGGCGGACGGGGGACGGCGTGGGCACACGGAGCCTCACCGGCGCGCTGCTCCTCGCGACGGCCCTCACGGCCGGGCTCGCGCTTGCTGCGCTCACCCTGGCCGCACAGGTCCGCACCGCGCCGACCGCCGACGCCGTCGTCGCCGCCTCCGTCGTGGGTCTCGGGGTCCTCGTCGCGGCCTGGTACGCCGTCACCGCCGCCCTCGCCCTGGCGCTGAGGGCCGCACGCGCGCTGGGCGTCGGCGTCGCCGCCCTCGAGGACGCGCTCCTGCGGGCGGGCGCCCCGGTCCTGCGCCACGCCGCGGTCGTCGGCGCCTACGCGGGCCTCGGCCTCACGCTCACCGTGGCGCCGGCCGTCGCCAGCGCCGAGGGCCCGTCCGCGCCGGCGACCGCGGCGGCTGCCCTCCCCGCGGACCTCGGGCCCGGGGCTCCCGCCCCTGCCGATGTGCCGCTCGACGTCGGCATCCCCGGTGACGCACCCGGAGCGGCGAGGCCCTCCGGCGGCCGCGTCGGGGCCGACATCCCCGGCACGTCCGTGCACGCTGCCCCCTCCGGCGCCCCGGGCGCGGCCGCCCCCGTCGCGGCACCGTCCCCGCACGTCCCCTCCGACCTCGTCCCGGGCGGATCGGCACCGACGGGCCCGGCGTCGACCGGGCCCGCACCGCCGCTCCCGACGGACGCCGGCGCTGCTACCGGCACCGGCGTCCTCGATGACCGCACGGGCAGCGACGCCCCGACGCGCGACCCGTCGCCCGCGGAGGCCTCGGCCGCACGGCCGGCGGTGCCGGCAGTGCCTGCTGGGCCGGATGAGCCTGCTGTGCCGCTGGGGCAGGCTGAGCCGGCCGCACCGCGGGGCGCGCCCGCACCCGGAAGCACTGCGGGCACGGCGCCCGGTCCCGGGCCGGCCGAGCGCGGGCCTACGCCGAGCGTCGAGCCCAGGGCCGATGCACCGGCCACCCCCGGGCACGCCGGCCCGGCCACCCACGTCGGCCGCGAGTCCGGGACTGTTGCCACCTCCGTGCCGGCGGAGCGCCGCACGGTGCGTCCCGGCGACTGCCTGTGGTCGATCGCCGCCGCGCACCTCGGCCCGGACGCGGACGACCGTGCCGTCGCCGCCGCCTGGCCCCTGTGGTACGCCGCCAACGCGGCGACCATCGGCCCCGATCCCGACCTCATCCACCCTGGCCAGATCCTCCTGGCCCCGACCGAGGAGAACGACCGATGACGACGACGACGCTGCGGCGCCCGACGACCACCCGGGGTGAACCGGTGCCCGCCGCCGGGCGGCCCGGCACCCCGGTCCTGCCCCGCACGAGCACCGCGGCGCCGTGGGACCGCGTCCGGTTCAGTGCCACGACGACCTCGGAGCCAGAGGCGTCCGCCCTCGTGGGCACCGTGCCGGGGCGTACCCCCGACGCTCCGCCGCTGCCGGACCCGGCACCGTGGGCGGGGTCGCTCGTGCGGGCCGCCGTCGAGGTCCTCGTCGGCACCCGGCCGGTCAGCCAGCTCACGCGGTGGCTCTCCGCCGACCTCTACGAGGCGCTGGCCCGCCGCGCGGGGCTCGCGGTGCGCATCCTCGGCCGCCCGAGCACGGCCCGCCAGGCACGGATCCAGCACGTCCACGTGTGCGTGGTGCGCCCGGACGTGTGCGAGGCGTCCGTCGTCGTCCACGACGGGCAGCGCGTGCGGGCGGCCGCGGTGCGCCTGGAGGTGCACCGCGGCCGGTGGCGGGCCACCGCCCTGGAGATCGGCTGAGGGCCGGCCTCAGCCCTCGATGCCGCCGAGCATCTGGGCGAAGGAGGGCACGTCGCCGAAGGCGTCCGCGGGGCCGGCGTTCTGCCGGGCCGCGACCATCTCGGCGAGCTCGCGCCCCGCACGGGTGATGCGCCGCGCGAGGTCGTCCCCCTCGCCCGCCCAGTCGTCCGTGGCGGCGAAGACCGACGTCGTCGCGACGTCGGCGCGCAGGTAGGTGAACAGCGGGCGCACCGAGTACTCGAGGGCGAGGGAGTGGCGCGGGGTGCCGCCCGTCGCCCCGAGAAGCACCGGCATGCCGGTGAGGGACTCCTTGTCGAGAACGTCGACGAAGGACTTGAACAGGCCCGAGTACGTCGTCGTGAAGAGCGGGGTGACGGCAATGACGCCGTCGGCGCCGGTGACCGTCTCGAGCACGCCCCGCAGGTCCCCGCTCGGGAACCCGGTGAGCATCGCGTTGACGACGTCGTGGGCGACGTCGCGCAGCTCGACGGTCGTGACCTCGGCGGAGACGCCGCGGGAACCGAGCTCGGCGACGGTCGCCGCCGCGAGACGGTCCGCGAGGAGGCGGGTGGACGAGGGCTGGCCGATCCCGGCCGAGACGACGGCGATGGTGCGCGTACTCATGGTGGTCTCCTTGTGCGTCGTCGTTCTCAGAGCCCGAACGCCGCGCCGGCGGCCTGCGCCGCCACCGCGTCGTCCTCGGCGGTCTTGCCGGTCCAGTGGTCCTGCGCGGCCGGGGCGCTCGCCTCGGCGGCGCCGGCGGCGCGGGCGGCCGCGACGCGCTGAGCGTGCGAGGGCGGGTCGCTCGGCACGTGGGCGGGGCGCTTGGCCTCCATCTCCTTGCGCAGGACGGGCACGACCTCCCCGCCGAGGATGTCGAGCTGCTCGAGGACGGTCTTGAGCGGCAGGCCTGCGTGGTCCATGAGGAAGAGCTGGCGCTGGTAGTGCCCGACGTGGTCGCTCATCGCGGCGTAACGGTCGATGACCTCCTGCGGGCTGCCGACCGTGAGCGGGGTCTGGGCGCTGAAGTCCTCGAGCGACGGGCCGTGCCCGTAGACGGGCGCGTTGTCGAAGTAGGGCCGGAACTCGTTGACGGCGTCCTGGGAGCGGGCGCGCATGAAGACCTGGCCGCCGAGGCCGACGACGGCCTGGTCCGCGGGGCCGTGGCCGTAGTGCTCGTAGCGCTTGCGGTAGTAGGCGACCATCTTCTCCGTGTGGTCCATGGGCCAGAAGATGTTGTTGTGGAAGAAGCCGTCGCCGTAGTAGGCGGCCTGCTCGGCGATCTCGGGGCTACGGATGGAGCCGTGCCACACGAATGGCGCGACGCCGTCGAGCGGGCGCGGGGTCGAGGTGAAGCCCTGGAGCGGGGTGCGGAACTTGCCCTGCCAGCTGACGACCTCCTCGTCCCACAGCCTGCGCAGGAGCGCGTAGTTCTCGATGGCGAGGTTGATCCCCTCGCGGATGTCCTTGCCGAACCACGGGTAGACCGGGCCGGTGTTGCCGCGGCCCATCATGAGGTCCATGCGGCCGTCGGCGATGACCTGGAGCATCGCGTAGTCCTCGGCGATCTTCACCGGGTCGTTCGTCGTGATGAGGGTCGTCGCGGTCGAGAGGATGATGCGCTCGGTCTTCGCGGCGAGGTAGCCGAGCATCGTCGTCGGCGACGACGCGACGAAGGGCGGGTTGTGGTGCTCACCCGTGGCGAAGACGTCGAGCCCCACCTCCTCGGCGTGCTGGGCGATCGTGAGCATCGCGCGCACCCGCTCCGTGTCCGTCGGCGTGCGGCCGGTGGTGGGGTCGGTGGTGATGTCGCTGACGGTGAAGATCCCGAACTGCATGTCTGCCCTCGCTAGGTCAATGCATTTGCATGTACACAAGGGTGAACCGACAACCATGCCGGTCTATTCCGGGCCGACGGATGCACCCGAGAGACAAGGACGGCGCGGCCTCCGGAGAGGCCGCGCCGTTGCGCGAGCGTGCGCGGGCGTCAGCTCGCGGGTGGCTCGTCCTCGCCGGCCTCCTCGGCGGCGTCCGCCTCTTCCTTCGTCGCGTGGACCGCGCCGTCGGCGTGCTCCGGGGGACCGTAGACCGTGTAGAGCACGAGCGGGTTCTCGCCCGTGTTCGTGAAGTTGTGCTTCGTGCCGGCGGGGACGACGACGATGTCGCCGGGGACGAGCGACTTCGTCGAGCCCTCGATGACGGCCTTGCCGACGCCGGAGACGAAGGCCAGCACCTGGTCGATGTCCTCGTGGGTCTCCTCGCCGATCTCGCCGCCGGCCGGGATCGTCATGATGACGAGCTGGGTGTGCTCGCCCGTCCAGAGCACGCGCCGGAAGTCCGCGCTGCGCTCGGCGACGGTCGCGATGGGGAAGTGGACGATGTCCGTCATGGAGCTCTCCTGAGGGTTGATCGGTTGTCGTCCCCAGCCTGGCCGAGGCCGGCCGTCTCCGCCCGCCGAGAGACGACAGGGCCCCGGCACCATGTCGTGGTGCCGGGGCCCTGAGGGACCGGAGGGTCAGCGCTTCTTCGCGGCCTTGGCCGCGCGGCGTCGCGCCTCGCGGTTCTGGCCGTCACCCGCCGCCGCTGCGCCCGCGCCGTCACCGGCTCCGCGCCCCTCGGTGCGGACGACGGGCTTGGCGTCCCCGTCGGCCGAGGGGGCGGAGTAGCTGAGCGTGGTCGGCCGCTGGGGGGCGTCGAGCCCGACGAGCTGCGGCTCGCCCGCACCGCCGCCCACCGCACCGGAGCCACCGGCTGCGGCAGCCACGGGCTCCCGGTTGGCGGTCAGCGACTTCGCGCCGGCTCGCTTGCCCTGGGACTCCTTGACGGCCGCCGCGGGCGCCGCCGCGCCGTCGTCGTCGTCCGCCTCGTCCGTGGCACTCGCCGCGACGGGCGCCGCCACCGCGGCGGGACCGTCGGCCGGGACGGCCGCGGGCTGCTGCACCTTGACCTCGAGGTTGAACAGGAAGCCGATCGCCTCCTCCTTGATGCCCTCCATCATGGCCTGGAAGAGCTCATAGCCCTCGCGCTGGTACTCGATGAGCGGGTCGCGCTGGCCCATCGCGCGCAGGCCGATGCCCTCCTTGAGGTAGTCCATCTCGTAGAGGTGCTCGCGCCACTTGCGGTCGAGCACGGAGAGGATGACGCGCCGCTCGAGCTGACGCATGATCGCGGGGGTCACCTCCTCCTCGCGGCGGGCGTAGGCGAGGTGGATGTCGGAGGAGATCTCCGTGACGAGCATGTCCGGGGTGACGCGCGTGGCGTTGCCGGCCTCGGCGATGACGTCCTCGGCCGTGATCGAGACCGGGTAGACGGTCTTGAGCGCGGCCCACAGCGCCTCGAGGTCCCACGTCTCCGGGGTGCCGGCCGCGGTGTGCTCGGTGACGAGGCCGCGGACGACGTCGTCGAGGAACGCCTGGATCTGGTCCTTGAGGTCCTCGCCCTCGAGCACCCGGCGGCGCTCGTCGTAGATGACGGTGCGCTGGCGCGAGAGGACGTCGTCGTACTTGAGGACGTTCTTGCGGATCTCGTAGTTGCGGGCCTCGACCTGCGCCTGCGCGCTGGCGATGCCGCGGGTGACGAGCTTGGACTCGAGCGGCATGTCGTCCGGGTAGGCGGAGCCGTCCATGACCCGCATCGCCAGGCCCGAGTTGAACAGGCGCATGAGGTCGTCCTCCATGGAGAGGTAGAACCTCGACTCTCCGGGGTCGCCCTGCCGTCCCGACCGGCCGCGGAGCTGGTTGTCGATGCGGCGGGACTCGTGGCGCTCCGTGCCGAGGACGTACAGGCCGCCGAGGGCGGTGACCTCCTCGTGCTCGGCGGCGACGGAGGCCTTCGCCTCCTCGATCGCCGCGGGCCACGCCTCCTCGTACTCCTCCGGCGTCTCCGTCGGGTCGAGCCCCCGGGACGCGAGCGCGGCGATGGCGATGTGCTCGGCGTTGCCGCCGAGCATGATGTCGGTCCCGCGCCCGGCCATGTTCGTCGCCACCGTGACGGCGCCCTTGCGCCCGGCCATCGCGACGATCGGCGCCTCGCGCTCGTGCTGCTTGGCGTTGAGCACCTCGTGCGGGACGCCACGCTTCTTGAGCATCCCCGAGAGGAGCTCGGACTTCTCCACGCTCGTCGTTCCCACGAGCACCGGCTGGCCGGCGGCGTGGCGCTCGACGAGGTCCTCGACGACGGCCTCGAACTTGGCCGTGACGCTCTTGTAGATGAGGTCCGGCTGGTCCTTGCGCTGCATCCCCTTGTTCGTGGGGATGGGCACGACGCCGATCTTGTACGTGCTGGAGAACTCGGCGGCCTCGGTCTCGGCCGTACCGGTCATGCCGGAGAGCTTGTCGTAGAGACGGAAGTAGTTCTGCAGGGTGATGGTCGCCAGGGTCTGGTTCTCCGCCTTGATCGCCACCCCCTCCTTGGCCTCGATGGCCTGGTGCATGCCCTCGTTGTACCGGCGCCCGGGCAGCACGCGCCCGGTGTGCTCGTCGACGATGAGCACCTCGCCGTTCTTGACGATGTAGTCCTTGTCCCGCTTGAAGAGCTCCTTGGCCTTGATGGCGTTGTTGAGGAACCCGATGAGGGGGGTGTTGAGGGACTCGTAGAGGTTCTCGATGCCGAGGTAGTCCTCGACGGTGGCGATACCCGGCTCGAGGACCCCGACCGTGCGCTTCTTCTCGTCGACCTCGTAGTCGGTCTCGTTCTTCATGCGCAGCACGAGCCGCGCGAACTCGGCGTACCACTTGTTGACGTCGCCGGAGGCGGGACCGGAGATGATGAGCGGCGTCCGGGCCTCGTCGATGAGGATCGAGTCCACCTCGTCGACGATGGCGAAGTTGTGGCCGCGCTGGACGAGCTCGGCGGTGGTCCACGCCATGTTGTCGCGCAGGTAGTCGAAGCCGAACTCGTTGTTCGTGCCGTACGTGATGTCCGCGGAGTACTGCTCGCGGCGCTCGTCCGGACGCTGGCCGGAGGTGATGCAGCCCGTCGTCAGTCCGAGGAAGCGGAACACGCGCCCCATGAGCTCGCTCTGGTAGCTCGCGAGGTAGTCGTTGACCGTGACGACGTGGACGCCCTTGCCGGACAGCGCGTTGAGGTAGGCGGGGAGCGTGGCGACGAGGGTCTTGCCCTCACCGGTCTTCATCTCCGCGATGTTGCCGAGGTGGAGGGCGGCGCCGCCCATGATCTGGACGTCGAAGTGGCGCTGCCCGAGCGTGCGGCGGGCTGCCTCGCGCACCGTGGCGAAGGCCTCGGGGAGGAGGTCGTCGAGCGACTCCCCCGCGGCGATGCGCTCCTTGAACTGGTCGGTCTCCTCGCGCAGCTCAGCGTCGGTCAGCGAGCTGACCGTGTCCTCGAGCAGATCGACCTGCGCGGCAATCGCGGTGAGCTGCTTGAGGATGCGCCCCTCGCCCATCCGCAGGATCTTGTTGAGGATCGAAGGCACTCGCGCCACTCCCGGTCTCGGTCGTCGTCGGCGCCGTCGTCGACGCCCGTCTGCCCGCGCCCTGACGGGCGCGCACCTGCTCCCATGGTAGGCGCCCCCGGACGCGGCGTGCGTCACACCTCTCGAGCGGGCCTCACCCGCCGACGACGGCGCGCAGGGGGCCCGTGAGGTCCCCCGCCGCGTCGGGGTCGACGACGACGGCGCCCAGCCCGAGCCACTGCGCCATGACGGCCAGCTCGGCGGCGAGCTCGGTGACGACCTCACCCGGACCCGGCCACGTGGCGAGCGCCGCGGCGTCACCGGGGGCGCCGGGCTCCTCGGCGTAGGCGGTGCGCACACGCAGCACCCCGAGCGGCCGGTCGGCCTTGAGGTCGACCCGCGCGACGAGGTGCTCGCCGAGGAGGAAGGGCAGGACGTAGTAGCCGTGCGTGCGCTGGGCGGCGGGCGTGTAGATCCCGATCCGGTAGTGCATGCCGAAGAGCGTCGCGAGCCGCTCGCGCTCGAAGACGAGCGGGTCGAACGGCGCGAGGAGCGCACGCGCTCGGGTGCGGCGCGGGACGCGGGCGCCGACGTGCAGCCAGGCGGGTCGGCCCCACCCGTGGACGCGTACCGGCTCGAGCTCGCCGGCGTCGACGAGGTCCGCGACCGCGGCGCGGACCGTCGCCTGGGGCCGGCGGAAGTAGTCGGCGAGGCAGCGCAGGGACGCGACGCCGTGGGCGCGGGCGGCGATCCGGACGAGCTCGCGGCTGGCGTCCGCCGGGTCGGGCACCCCCCGCGCGAGCACCGCCGGCGGCAGGACGCGCTCGGTGAGGTCGTAGGCACGCTCGAACTGGGCGGTGCGGTGGGCGGCGGTGATCTCGCCGGTGTCGAAGAGGTTCTCCAGGGCGAGCTTCGCCACGCTCCAGCGCCATCCCCAGCCGCCGCGCCGGACGGCGTAGCGGGCGTCGAGGAGGCGCTCCACCTCGCGCGTCGTCACCGGCCCGGACTCGGCAACGACGGCGCGCACCTCCGCGAGTGCGCCGGGGTGCTGGGACTCGAGGGTCTCGACGCCCATCCCGGACCAGCGACGCCGGGTCTGGAGGAGGAGCGGGTAGGTCTTGGCCGGGACGTAGCAGGCCTCGTGCCCCCACGTCTCGACGAGCCGGCGGGGCGGGCGGGCGGTGGCCCGCTCGAGGAGGGCGACGTCGTAGGGACCGAGCCGGGAGAAGAGCGGCAGGAGGTGGGCGCGCGCGAGGACGTTGACGGAGTCGATCTGCAGCAGGCCGGTGCG
The DNA here is from genome assembly GCF_036421975.1 of Georgenia wangjunii. Taxonomy (NCBI): domain Bacteria; kingdom Bacillati; phylum Actinomycetota; class Actinomycetes; order Allobogoriellales; family Allobogoriellaceae; genus Georgenia; species Georgenia wangjunii. The sequence goes on from NZ_JAZGON010000008.1 coordinate 113,221, forward strand.
CTCGACCGTACGCCGGACGTGCGCCGTCGTCACCGGTGCGGGTCGGGCGCGGTCGAGGCCCTGCGCAGCGACGGCGACGCGCCGGGCCTGGGCGAGGGTGAGCGTGCGCACCCGGCCATCCTGGCGCGTCGCGCGGTGGGGCGCACGTGCCCTCCCGGCGGCGGCACGTGCCCGCCGACCCGTCCACGCACCATGTCGGCACCCGGGGGCCTCACGCGCCTCGACCCGCGCCGTGCACCTTGTCGGCAGGCGTACGGCGCGGGTCGAGGCTGAGCGGCGTGCGGGGACGGGGTACAGGCCCCCGTCCCGGAGGGAGCGGCCTACTCGGCGGGGGCCACCACGGTGTTGAGGCGGATGACGCCGTAGGTCCAGCCGTGGCGGTGGTAGACCGCGCAGGGCTGCCCGGTCTCCTCGTCGATGAAGAGGTAGAAGGGGTGGCCGACGAGCTCCATCTGGTAGAGGGCCTGGTCGACAGTCATGGGGTTCGCCTCGTGCATCTTCTGCCGCACGATGACCGGGGAGTCGCCGAGCTGCGCCTCGACGGCGACGCCGGTCTCCGTGGGAGCGACGGGGTGCTCGGGCATCTCGTCCACGATCTCCGGCTCGGGCGCCGGGGTGGCCACGTCGACCGGCGTGAGGCCGTTCTGGCGGCCGTGGTGGTTCTTGCGGCGGTCGCGCGCCCGGCGCAGCCGCTCGAGGAGCTTCGTCGTCGCGAGGTCGAGCGCGACGTAGCGGTCAGCGGCGGAGGCCTCGGCCCGGATCGTCGGCCCCCGGTCGAGCACGGTCAGCTCGACCCGCTCCGCCCGGTCCGCGAGGCGCGGGTTGCGCTCGTGCGTGATCTCGACATCGATGCGCTGCGCTCGGGGGGCGAGCTGCCCGACCTTCGACAGCTTGTCCTCAAGGTGCTCGCGAAAACGTTCCGGCACCTCGGTGTTACGACCGACGACGGCGATATCCATGTTGACCTCCGTGGAGTTCGAGACGGGACTCTGTGGCCCCGGACGGGTGGCTCAGCCCTGGCGGGATGAGCGGTTGATGCGTCTCCCACCTCCCCCCGCGGACCCGCGCGCACGTCTCGCCCCATCGCGATGACGGTGCGGGTCGGGCTCCATGACCTCACGCTAGTCGAGGTGGGCGTGTCCAACATCTCGATCTGCTCCCCGGCCCGGTACCGCGGGCCGTCGGACGCCCCGCGCCGTGGGCGGCGTCGAGGCGAGGACGAGCGCGCCACCCACCCGGGCACCGGCACCGGCGAGCACGCGGGCGCACTCCGCGAGCGTCGCTCCCGTCGTCACGACGTCGTCGACGAGCAGCACGACGGTGCGGGGCGGGGGTACCGCGACGAGGCGCACCGTCCCGCGCCGGTTCCGGGCGCGCCCACGCGCGCCCAGCCCGCTCTGGTGCGCGCGCCCACCGCGGCGGCGCAGCACGTCGACGACGAGGACCCGCCGCCTGTGCGCGCCCGACGGCAGCGCGTCGGCCACCCCCCGCGCGACGGCGTCCGCGAGGTCGGCGACGACGAGCTGGCGGCGCAGGCGCCTCCCGAGCCCCGACGGCGCGGGCACGACGACGACGTCCGCAGCACCCGTGAGGTCGAGCTCCGGGTCGCGGGCCCACGCGGCCCCGGCGCACCGGCCCGCGGCGAGGACGGCCGGCGCGACGTCCGCGCGGCCGTGGCTCTTCCACCCGAGGACGACGTCGCGGACCGGGCCCGCGTACTCCGCCAGCGACCACGTGGGCAGCACCGGTCCCGCGCCCGTCCCGGCAAGCAGCGGGGCGTCGGCGTCGCACCGCGCCGGCGGCCCGTCGAGCAGCCGGGCGCACTGGGCGCACACCGCCACGTCCCACCGACCGCAACCCGCGCACTCCACCGGCAGGACGAGCCCGAGCCCCTCGCGCAGCCCGGTCCGCAGCTCCTCGGCCCAGCCTCCCCCGGCCGGCGCTGCGCGCCCGTCCTTCATCGCCGCACCATCGCACCCCGCCTCCCGGTCCGGGCCGGGCGGCGCCGCACCGGTGGACGCCCGGCCCCGGACCCCTCCTGTTCGGGACGCGCGACAGCCGCCGGCGGCGCCCGGCCGGGAGCACGGCCGTGCGCGGCGGCGGCTGTGCCGGGTCGTGGTGGGTCTGGCGGGAGCCGCGAGGGACGAGCGGCGGATGGAAGACCCGGCACGGCCGCCGACCCGCCCCACCGCTCCCACGGCGCCCAGCCCCCGCGCCGGCCCTCGTCGGAGGCCTGCTACCCCGGGTAGGCCGGGTCGTGGACGGCCGTCACGGCCAGGCTCCACCCGAGGCCGTTGCGCTCGTACAGCTCGCCCTCGGCGGTCCCCAGCACGAGCGTGCGGTCACCGGTACCGGCGGCGATCGTCGTCGCGCCGGAGACGGCCGGAAGGTCCGTCGTCGGGCCGCCGATCGGGAGGAGGTGCACCGAGGGGACCTCGTCCGTCCCGCTCTGGCCGAGGACCGCGACGGTCTGCTCGTCCACCCACGCCGCGACGGTCGCGCTCGAGAGCACCTCACCCAGCCGCACCGGCTCCCCGAGGGCGAGGGGGGTCCCGTCGGTGTCACGCACGACGGCTGCCACCTCCACGGCCGAGGCGCCCTGGCTCGACCAGATGACGACGGCGCGGGCACCGTCGCGGGAGATCCGCACGGAGTGGACGTCGTTGCCGGCGAGCCACGTCGCGTCCACCTGGGCCACCGTGCCGTTCTCGCGGACAGCCCGGAGCGCGCCGTCGCTGCGCGTCGGGGTCGTCCACACCCAGCCGAGCCGGTCGATCGACGGTCGCACGAGGCCCGTGCCCTCGAGGAGCACGACGGCCGGTGACTGCGTCGTCGGGACGGTGACGAGCCGGTCCGGGCCGTCGAGGACGACGACGGGCCCCGGGCTGCTCTCGTACGGCACGGCAGGATTGTTCGGCTCCATGCCTTCCATGGGGACCGTGTCCGCCAGCGTCGTGAGGTCGAACCCGTTGAACCGGAAGAGCTCGACGCCCGAGACGACGACGGGGTTGGCGGTGACGTAGGGGTTGCGCAGGAGCGTGGGGACGGTGCCGTCGACCTCGAACGGCGACCCCGCGACCGTGACGCGGACGGACTGGACCCCCCGCACGGCTCGGAGCGAGGCCTGGAGCTGGGCGAGGATGTACGCCCGCTGGGGGACGCTCGCCGCGAGCACCTCGGCGGAGAGGTCGATCTGCGCCGCGCCGTCGAGGATGCTCACCGAGTCGACCGTCAGGCTCGTGCCGATGGGGACCGCGCTGACGACCCCGGGGGCGAGCCACGGAGAGGGCCCGTCGAGGACCCCGCGGACGACCGACGTCGCCGCGTGGCGCTCGGGGAACCAGCGGGTCTCGGGGACGAGCGACTCCCGGTCCTGGCTGAGGAAGTAGATGGCGTGCTGGACGTACTGCGCGTCGAAGACGGCCGGGGACAGCAGGATCCCGTCCTCGAGGTCGGCGATGCGCCACTGGCCGTCCAGGCCGCGGGCGAGGCTGAAGTCGAGCTCGATCGTCGTGTCCGGGGCGGCCTCGGTGTAGCGGCCCTGGCCGTCGACGCTCGCCGCCGCGAGGACGCTCACGCGCACCGCACCGTCTGCCGCCTGGGAGATCTCGAGCTCGTCCCGGGCCGCGTAGAGCCGCACCTGCGCGCGCGGGTTCCACGTCTGCGAGACGGGACCGGCGAGGAACTCCCGCGCGACGGTGAACTCGTCCCCCGCGCCACCGGCGACGGCGCGCAGGAACCCCTGGACGATCGCCTCGGGCTCGGCGTCGGGCGTGGGGCCGTAGGCGACGAGGGCGACCGCGTCGGAGGCCGGCGGCTCGGGGGCGGCCGCCCGGACGGGCCCGGAGCGCGGCAGGCTCGCGCACCCCGCGAGGACGGCGAGGAGGACGAGGGCCGCGAGGACGCGGCGCACGGCGCGCGGCGCGCGACGGTCGCGGGCGGCGCTCATCGTCCGCCCACCCTGAGGTCGGGCACGGCGGCGGGGCCGGCCGGCTCGTGCGGACGCGGGTGCGGCTCCGTCCGGTCGGGCAGGCTCTGACGGAGCTCGAGCGGGGACCCCGTGAGGACGACGCCGGCGCGCCGGGGCAGGGTGAGCCGGAACGCGGCACCGTCCCCGGGCTGGCCCCACGCCTCGAGCCAGCCGCCGTGGAGCCGCGCGTCCTCGAGCGAGATCGCGAGCCCCAGGCCCGTACCTCCCGTCGTCCGGGCCCGAGCCGGGTCGGCCCGCCAGAAGCGGTTGAAGACCTGCTCGGCCTCCTGCGCCGTCATGCCCACGCCGTGGTCGCGCACGAGCACGGCGACGGCGGTGGCGTCGACGCCGACGGTGATCTCGATGGGCCGGCCCTCGCCGTGCTCGATGGCGTTGATGAGGAGGTTGCGCAGGATGCGCTCCACCCGGCGGGAGTCGATGTCCGCGGTGCACGGCCGGCCCGGTCCGGTCACGGTGACGGTCGAGCCGCTCCGCTCGGCGAGCGGCGCGGCCATGTCGACAGCCCGCTGGACCACGGCGACGACCTCCCGCTCCTCGGCGTCGAGGACGGCGGCGCCCGCGTCGAAGCGGCTGATCTCCAGCAGGTCGGCGAGCATCGACTCGAAACGGTCGAGCTGGGTGTTGAGGAGCTCGGCCGAGCGCCGGACGGCGGGGTCGAAGTCGTCGCGCGCGGCGTGGAGCACCTCGCTCGCCATCCGGATCGTCGTCAACGGGGTACGCAGCTCGTGCGAGACGTCGGAGACGAACCGTTGCTGGAGCCGGGAGAGCTCGGCCATGCGCTCGATCTGGTCCTGCAGACTCTCGGCCATCTCGTTGAACGAGCGCCCGAGCGTGGCGAGCTCGTCGTGACCGCGCACCTCGAGCCGCTCGTCGAGCAGGCCGTCCGCGAGCCGCTCGGCCGTCCGGGCCGCCTGCTGGACGGGGCCGAGGACGCGGCGCGTGAGGATCCACGTCATGGCACCGAGGAGGAGGACGAGGACGGCGGCCCCGGCGGCGAGGACGCGCATGACGACGACGAGCGTCTCCTCCTCCGGCGCGAGCGTGTAGACGGCGTAGAGCTCGTACGTCCCGACGACCGGGAGGGTCACCGGCGTGCCGACGACGATGCCCGGTGCACCGCCCATCGACTGCGGCAGCTCGACGGACTGCCAGTGCTGGCCCCCCTCGGCGGCGACGGCCTTGCGCAGCTCGGGCGTGAGGACCGGGTCGTCGTCGTCGAGCAGCCGCGCGTCCGTCACCGCCTCGTTGATGAGCACCTGCGACTGCTCGGCCGGCGAGCGCAGGAGCATCGTGCCGACCGCCCCGGACCCCGCGCCCTGGAGCGAGACGATGAGGTCGTTCGCGAGGTCCTGGACCTCCGGCCCCGTCGTCGCGAGGCCGGTGTCGAAGCGCTGCTGGACCGTCACGGCGCGGGCCGCGGCGTCGGCGAGGACCCGGTCCCGCCGCTCCTCGAAGAGGCCGTCGCGGATGGTCATCGTGACGAAGAGCGCGAGGACGACGAGGGCGGCGAGGCCGACGAGCGCGGTGAGCGTGCCGACCCGCAGGCGCAGCGAGGACCGCCACCGCATCGCGACGGTGCGCGCGATGCGGTGAGCGCGGCGTCTCAGGCTCACGGGCGTGTCCTCCTAGACCTGCGCGGGCGCGGTCACCGCTGCGGCGCCCCCGCCCGGTACCCGACCCCGCGCACCGTGACGACGACCTCCGGGCGCTCGGGGTCCTTCTCGATCTTCGCGCGCAGCCGCTGGACGTGGACGTTGACGAGGCGGGTGTCCGCCGCGTGGCGGTAGCCCCACACGTGCTCGAGGAGCACCTCGCGGCTGAAGACCTGCCACGGCTTGCGCGCGAGGGCGACGAGGAGGTCGAACTCGAGCGGCGTGAGCGCGATGACCTCCTCGCCCCGCAGCACCTGGTGCCCGGCGACGTCGATGAGGAGGTCGCCGATCTGCAGCCGCTCGGAGTCGGGGCCCGTCGTGCGGCGCAGGCGCGTGCGTACCCGCGCGACGAGCTCCTTGGGCTTGAACGGCTTGGGGATGTAGTCGTCCGCACCTGCCTCGAGGCCGGTGACGACGTCGATCGTGTCGGACTTCGCGGTGAGCATGACGATGGGGACGTCGGACTCCGCGCGGATGAGCCGGCAGACCTCGATGCCGTCGAGCCCCGGCAGCATGAGGTCGAGGAGGACGAGGTCCGGCTGCTCGGCGCGGAAGGCGTCGAGCGCCTGGGCACCGTCGGCGCAGAAGGCGACGGTGAAACCCTCCGCTCCGAGCACGATGCCGATCATCTCGGCCAGGGCGGTGTCGTCGTCGACCACGAGGAGACGAGCATTCATGCCCCTATGGTCGCACCCCTGCACGGCGCGCGGTCCACACCCGGCGCCGCGGCGCGGCAGGTGGCGCCGGCGGTCCACTCCCGCGCCGCCCGACCATGGCACGATGACCGCGGACGGCACCGGGTGGTTGCGAGCGCACGAGAGGAACGCACGATGAGCCAACGGCCCGAGGACGAGGGCACGCGAGGTCAGGACGACGCCCCCCGCTACGGCCGGTACGGCGCGCCGCAGGACAACGCGGGCGGTACGCCCCAGTACGGCCAGTCCGGGCAGAACAGCCAGTACGGGCAGTCGGGGCAGTACGGGCAGTCCGGGCAGAACAGCCAGTACAACCAGTACAACCAGTACGGGCAGTACGGCCCCCCGCAGGAAGGCGGCGTCCCGCCCGCCCCGCCCGCGCCGCAGCACGGCCGGCCCGAGTACGGCCAGCACGGCACCCCTCCGGCGCCGCCGGGCTCCCCGGCGGCGCAGTACGGCCAGTACGGTGCGCCCGCCGGCGGCGGCTACTACGGCCCAGGCTTCGCCCAGGTGCCGGCCGCCGTGCAGCCCGGGATCATCCCGCTGCGCCCGCTCACCCTCGGCGAGATCTACGACGGCGCCTTCCGCGCCATCCGCACCAACCCCGCCGTCATGTTCGGGCTGTCCGCGATCGTCGTCGGGGTCAGCACCCTCATCGAGCTCGCCCTCATCGGGACGTTCCTCTCCGACCTCGAGACGTTCGTCCTGTCGGGGTCGACCGACTTCGAGGGGGTCGTCAACGCCGGGTCGCTCGCCGGTGTCCTCCTCGCGGCGCTGGCCACGAGCTTCGCGACCGTCATCCTCACCGGCCTGCTCATCCTCTCCGTGAGCGACTCGGTCCTCGGCCGCAAGATCTCGATCGGCGGCGTCTGGCAGCGCGCCCGCGGGCAGATGTGGCGCCTCGTCGGCCTCACGCTCCTGCTCGGGGTCGGCGGCACGGTCGCAGGCTTCGCCGCGATCCTCCTCTTCGTCGGGATCGTCGCCGGGCTCGCCGCGGTCAGCGGTGACCTCGTCGTCCTCGGGGTGCTCCTCGGCCTCGTCGTCTTCATCGGCCTCGGGCTCGTCCTCGCCTGGCTCGGCGTGCGGACCATGCTCGCCTCGCCCGCGATCATGCTCGAGCGGACCGGCGTCCTCGCGAGCATCGCGCGCTCGTGGCGGTTGTCCAGGCGCAGCTTCTGGCGCCTGCTCGGCATCATGCTGCTCACCCTCGTCCTCCTCGCCGTCCTCCAGGGCATCCTGTCCGTCCCGTTCACGATCGTCGGGACGATCATCGGTGGCACGACGTCCCCCACGTGGCCGCTCATCCTCCAGTTCCTCGGGCAGGCCATCGGCTCCGCCGTCGCCATCCCGTTCGTCTCCGCCGTCCTCGCGCTGCTCTACATCGACGTCCGCATGCGCCGCGAGGCGCTCGACGTCGAGCTCGCGCGGGCGGCCCAGGGGGGCTGAGGGTGAGCACCGGCGTCGCGCGCGCCCTCGCCGCAGGGCCCCTCGCCCTGCCCGCGGGCGTCCCCGTCACGCCCGACGCGGAGGAGGCCCGCCGCTGGGCCGCCGACGAGCTCGCGCGCAGCGTCTACGACACCGACCCCGGCCTGCTCGCACGGGCCTGGGAGTGGTTCGTCACCCAGCTCGACCGCCTCCTGCGGCTCGAGGCCTCCACCCCGCCCAACCTCGTCCCGCTCGTCGTCGTCATCGGCGTCGCCGTCCTGCTCGGGCTGGCCCTCTACCTCGGCGGGCCCGTGCGCCGGCGACGCCGCGCGCCCGCCACCTCCTTCGCCGTGTTCGACGACGAGCGCTCGAGCACCGACCTCACGGCGGCGGCCGACCGCGCGGCCGGCGAGGGCGACTGGGCCCTCGCCGTCCTCATGCGCTTCCGGGCGATCGTCCGCTCCCTCGACGAGCGGACCGTGCTCGAGGACCGGCCGGGGCTGACGGCGCACGAGGCGAGCACCCTCGCCGCCGCACGTCTGCCGGGCGTCGCGGGGGGCCTCACGGCGGCCGGCCGGCTCTTCGACGACGTCTGCTACGGCAGCGCGCGCCCCGGCCCGGAGGAGGACGCGGAGCTGCGCACGCTCGCCCGCGCCGTCGCCGCCGCACGCCCGGAGCGGGCGACGGCGGGCGCGCCGTCGATGTGGGCGCCGCTCGGATGAGCGCGCCCCCCGACGTCGGAGACGCCCCCGCCACCGGCGCGGCACCGGTCGTGCCCGCGCGCGCCCCCGGGGCCGGCGGCACGCCGCCGGCCGGTGCCGGTGGCACGCCCCGCTGGCGCCGGCACTGGTTCCCGGTGCTCGCGGCCCTCGTCCTCCTCGCGACCGCCGTCGTCCTCCTCCTCGCGCGCAGCACGACGTCTGCGCTCCCGCTCGCCCCGGACAACCCCATGCCCGCGGGCGCGATGGCGGTCGCGGAGATCCTCGGGCGCGAGGGCGTCGACGTGCACCTGGTCCGCACGACCGACGACGCCGTCCGGCTCGGCGGGGCGGGCACCACCCTCCTCGTCACCGGTACGAACACCCTCGACGCCGACCATCTCACCGCGCTGCGCGGGACCGCGGCGGACCTCGTCCTCGTCCAGACTCCCTTCGCGATCGGCCTCGAGGCCCTCACCGACGCCGTCGAGCCGGACCCGGCCGGTGCCCGGGACCCGGTCGCCGCCCGGTGCACCGACCCCGACGCGCTCGCGGCGGAGCAGATCTCCCGCAGCACGGGCGGCCTGCGCGCGCTCCGCGACGACGTCGAGCTGTGCTTCCCCACCGGGGACGGCACCGGTGCCTACGCCGTGTGGGAGCAGGACGGGCGGAGCGTGCGCGCCATCGCGGACGGCGAGCTCCTCAGCAACGGCGACCTCGCCGACTCCGGCAACGCCGCCCTCGTCCTGCGGGTCCTCGGCCAGCACCCCGACCTCGTCTGGTACATCCCGACACCGGGTGACACGGTCGGCCCCGACGGTCCGGCCGGCGCGTCCGGCGCCGCGGTCCTGCCGCCCGAGGCGACGGTGCTCGGCCTGCAGCTCGCCCTCCTCGCGCTCGTCGTCATCGCGTGGCGCGCCCGCCGGCTCGGGCCCGTCGTCACGGAGGCGATGCCCGTCGTCGTGCGGGCCGCGGAGACGACCCGGGGGCGCGGGCGGCTGTACCGTCGCTCCGGTGCCCACGCCCATGCCGCCGCCGCGCTGCGCGCCGGGTGCGCGCACCGCCTCGCCCGGGCGCTCGGCCTGCCCCGCTCCGCGGCGGCGACCACGCTCGTCGAGGCAACGGCGCGCGCGACCGGCCGGACCGAGGACGAGCTCGGCGCCCTCCTGTACGGAACGGCCCCGACCGATGATGCCTCCTTGCTCGCCCTGACCCACGCGCTCGACACCCTGGAAAGCGAGGTTCACCGACCGTGACCCATCCCCCGACCGGCTCCCCCGACACCGAGCAGCACCCCGCCCCGCCCGCCCCCGCGGCGCACGCGGGGACGACCGCGCGCGAGCGGCTCGGCCAGCTCCGCGTCGAGGTCGCCAAGGCCGTCGTCGGGCAGGAGGCCGCCGTGACGGGGCTCGTCATCGCGCTCCTGTGCCGTGGGCACGTCCTCCTCGAGGGCGTCCCCGGCGTCGCGAAGACGCTCCTCGTCCGCACGCTCGCCGCGGGCCTGGACATGGGCACGAAGCGCGTCCAGTTCACCCCGGACCTCATGCCGGGCGACGTGACCGGCTCGCTCGTCTACGACGCCCGCACGGCGGAGTTCTCCTTCCGGGAGGGGCCGGTCTTCACCAACCTCATGCTCGCCGACGAGATCAACCGGACGCCGCCCAAGACGCAGGCGTCCCTCCTCGAGGCCATGGAGGAGCGCCAGGTCACGGTCGACGGCGACCCGCTCCCCCTGCCCGACCCCTTCATGGTCATCGCCACCCAGAACCCCGTCGAGTACGAGGGCACGTACCCGCTGCCCGAGGCCCAGCTCGACCGTTTCCTCCTCAAGCTCGTCCTGCCCCTGCCGGAGCGGACCGACGAGATCGAGGTCCTGCACCGGCACGCGAACGCCTTCGACCCCCGCGACCTCGCCGGTGCGGGCGTGCGCCCGGCCGCGGGCCCCGCCGACCTCGCGGCCGCCCGCGCCGAGGTGGCCCGGGTCCACGTCGCCCCCGAGGTCCTCGGCTACATCGTCGACGTCTGCCGCGCGACCCGTACGTCGCCCTCGCTCTCGCTCGGCGTCTCCCCCCGCGGGGCGACGGCGCTCCTCGCCACGGCCCGCGCCTGGGCCTGGCTGTCCGGCCGGGAGTACGTCACGCCTGACGACGTCAAGTCCCTCGCCCACTCCACGCTGCGCCACCGCGTGCAGCTGCGCGCCGAGGCCGAGCTCGAGGGCGTCACGGCCGAGACGGTCCTCGACGGCGTCCTGCGCACCGTCCCGGTCCCCCGCTGAGCCGGCGACCGGGGACGAGGAGGACGGGCACGTGGTGCTGACGGGGCGGGCCGCCGCGCTCACGGCCGCCGGGCTGATCCCGGTGCTGCTCGTGCCGCGCACGGCGACGGTGGCGTGGTGGGCGCTGCTCGTCGTCGTGCTCTGCGCCGTCGACCTCGCGCTCGCCGCGTCGCCGCGCGACCTGCGGCCCGAGCGGGACGTGCCGCGCGCCGTCCGCCTGCGCGAGGCCGCCACGTCCGCCCTCACGCTGACGAGCACCGGACGGCGGCCCGTCCGCGCGCTCGTGCGGGACGCGTGGCCGCCGTCCGCCGGCGCCCGGGCGAACCGCCACCGCGTGACCGTCCCGGCCGGGGAGGCCCGGCGGGTGCGCACGGTCCTCGTCCCCACGCGCCGCGGCGACCGCACGGCCGACCTCGTGACGATCCGGTCCTTCGGCCCGCTCGGGCTCGCCGCCCGGCAGGCGTCCGTCCCGAGCCCCGCCCGGCTACGCGTCCTGCCCGAGTTCGCCTCCCGGCGCCACCTCCCCTCCCGCCTCGCGCGCCTGCGCGAGCTCGACGGGAGCGCCGCCACGCAGGTGCGCGGCCAGGGCACGGAGTTCGACTCGCTGCGCGAGTACGTCATCGGCGACGACGTCCGGGCGATCGACTGGCGCGCGACCGCCCGGCGCAACGACGTCGTCGTCCGGACGTGGCGGCCCGAGCGTGACCGGCGGGTCCTCATCGTCGTCGACACCTCCCGGCTCGCGGCGGCCCGCCTCGGGGACGCACCGCGCCTCGAGGCGCAGATCGAGGCCGCGCTGCTCCTGTGCGCGCTCGCCGGGCGCGCCGGGGACCGCGTGGACGTCGTCGCCGTCGACAGCGCGGTCCGCGCCCGGGTGGCCGGCGCGAACGGTCCCCGGCTCATGTCCGCCGTCGCCGAGGCGTTCGCCCCCCTCGAGGCGTCGCTGGTCGAGATCAGCTGGACGGCGGTGACCGACGTCGTGCGTAGCACGCTGTCCCAGCGCTCGCTCGTGGTCCTCCTCAGCGCGCTCGAGCCCTCCGCCGTCGTCTCCGGGCTCCTGCCCGTGGCGGGCGCGCTCGGGGCGGACCACCAGCTCGTGCTCGCCTCGGCGTCCGACCCCGAGGCCGAGGAGATCCGGCGCGACCGCGCGACGAGCGAGGCGGCGTTCGACGCCGCCGCCGCGGAGCGGGGCGCGCTCGAGCGGGACGCCGTCGCCGTGCGGCTGCGCCGGCGCGGGGTCGAGGTGGTCGAGGGCTCCCCCGACGAGCTCGCGCCCGCGCTGGCGGACACCTACCTCGCACTCAAGGCCGCAGGCCGGCTGTAGCCCCCGACGCACGAGCACACGCCCCCCCCCGCCGCCCCTCCGGAGGGGCGGCCCGGCCGGGCCCGCTCAGCCCGCCTGGGCGAGGGTGTAGCCGGCGACGTCGTCGTCGAGGTCGCCCGTGTGGCCGTCACGCACGGCGCGGCGGCCGAGGACGATCGTGTACGTCCAGTACGCGGCGAGGACGAGCGCCCCGATGGCGATCTTGAGCCAGCCCGGCAGGGACGAGGGCGTGACGAACCCTTCGACGAGCCCCGAGACCCCGAGCACGACGACGAGCCCGATCGCCACGGTGAAGAGCGAGCGCCCCTCCTCAGCCAGGGCCCGCGAGCGGGTCCGCGGGCCGGGCGACACCCACGCCCAGAAGAGCTTGAGGCCGGCGCCGGCGGCGATGAAGATCGCGGTGAGCTCCATGAGGCCGTGCGGGAGGATGAGCCCGAAGAAGACCTCGAGGCTGCCGTGCTCGGCGAGGATGCCGCCGGATGACCCGACGCCCACGGCGTTCTGCAGGAGCACGTAGACGGGGAAGACGCCGGTGATCCCCAGCGCGATGCACTGGGCGGCGATCCAGGCGTTGTTCGTCCACACCTGGCCCGCGAAGTCCCCGGCCGGGTAGTTGGAGTAGTAGGCGGCGAACGACTCCTGCGCGTACTGCTCGAGCTCCTCGGGAGTGCCGAGCGCGGCCATCGCGGCGGGGTTGGTCGCCACCCACCAGCCGCTGAGCGCACCGACGGCGACGAAACCGACCATGACCCACACCGTCCACCAGCGGACGCGGTAGAACGCGGCGGGCACCGTGACGAGGGCGAAACGGCTGACGTCGGAGAGCCGCATCTCGTGGGAGCCGGCGATGCGCCCGCGCGCCGTCGCGAGCAGGCCGGAGAGCCGCGAGACGAGGCCGGGGTCGGGCGCGCTCGTGCGCAGGGCCGAGAGGTGGCCGGCGGTGGCCTGGTAGAGCGTGACGAGCTCGTCCGCCTCGGCGCCGGTGAGGTGCCGCCGGGCAGCGAGCGCGCGCAGGCGCTCCCACTGCGGGCCGTGCACAGCGGCAAAGGCGTCGACGTCCACGCGGGTACCCTGCCACACATGTCGAACGGCGCCCGGACCCCCCAGGCCGCAGCGCCGGCGATCCCCGGGCTGCCGCCCGACCTCATCATCACGGGCGAGGCGGTCGCGCTCGAGATCCGTCCCGCGTCCTTCCTCCTGCGGCTCTTCGGCGGACTCATCGACGCCGCCGTCTACGTCGTCGCGATGATCGCCATCGGTGTCGGCGTCACGGCCGCCCTCGACGAGGTCAACGCCGCCCGCGTGCAGACGCTCGTCATCGTCGCGCTCGTGTGCGTCGTCGTCATCGCCCCGACGACCGTCGAGACCCTCACGCGCGGACGCTCCCTCGGCAAGCTCGCGACCGGCATCCGCATCGTGCGCGACGACGGCGGGCCGATCCGGTTCCGGCACGCGTTCGTGCGCTCGCTCACCGGTTTCGGCGAGCTGTGGCTCACCGCCGGGTCCGTCGCGGTCATCAGTGCGCTCATCAACGCCCGCGGCAAGCGCGTCGGTGACCTCCTCGCCGGCACGTACGCCGCCCGGGTGCGCGGGGAGGAGCGCCGGTCCGCCCCGCTCGTCATGCCCCCCGAGCTGGCGGCGTGGGCGGCGGGCGCGGACATCCGTGCGCTGCCCGACGGCCTCGCGCTCACCGCCCGGCGCTTTCTCGACCGGACCGGGTCGATGGACCCGCCCTCGCGCGACGCGCTCGCTACCCAGCTCGCCGCGCGCGTAGAGCCGCTCGTCTCCCCGCCCGCGCCGTGGGGCACCCACCCTGAGCGCTTCCTCGCCGCCGTCCTCGTCGCCCGCCGGGACCGGGAGTACGAGGTCGGGCTCGCCGCCCGCGCGCGCATGGAGGCCGAGGGCGCGGGCCTGCGCCGCCTGCCGTACGGCATCCCGGAGTAGTCCCTCCTCCCCCCATCACTCCCCCGGTCGTGAGCATGCCGGAGTGCCGCGGCACGTCTGCGTGCCACCGAGGAGGGCGCGGCTCGGGTTGCGGGGTCAGCACCGAGTCGTAACGTCGGTGGGACATCGGACCGACAGCACTGGAGGGCATCATGGCTACGGGAGAGACCGGCTTCGACGACGTCACCTTCGACCTCATCTCGGTGCAGTACCACTCGCTCAAGGCCGGGCACGACTACGGCCAGTACGTCCGCGACGCCCGCAACGCGGGCCGGGAGGACATCGCGACCTTCTTCGAGAACGTCATGGCGGAGGACTCCGCGCGGGCGAAGAAGTGTCACGAGTTCCTCGTCGAGCTCGGCGGCACCGACAACACCGCCCCCCAGGAGGGCACCGACGCCTGACGAGCCCGACCGGTGGGGGCACGCCCCGGCGGCGCGCTCGGCGGCGGGTCAGCGTCCCCGCACCGGCGAGACGACCGTCGGCACCGGCAGCGGCGAGACGGACCACCTACTCGCGGACGGTGACCGCCCCGTGCGCGCCGCGCTCGGCGTCGACCATGGCGTGGGAGACGAACGGGTACGTGCCGGCCGCCGGGAACGTCAGCGCGACGAACCCGCCCTGCGCCGCGACGAGCGGGAGCACCTGCGCGCCTCCCGTCGGGTCGCCACCGGCCCCTGACGGCCTCCCAGGCGGTACGCGCCCTCGGTGTAGACCGTGTCGAACTGGCCTCCAACGCGGACCCGCGGGAGGGGCCGGCGGCGAGCACCCAGATCCGCACGCGCTCGCCGACCCGGGCGGTCAGCGGCTCGTGGTCGTACTGGTCGGCATACCCCGTTGAAGACGACGAGGTCCGGCGCCTCCGCGCCGATGGCTGCCGCGTCCGCCGGCCCGCCGGCCGCGCCGCGTCGGGCTCGCGAGGGGGCTCGGGCGCCCCGGCGCGGCGGTCGGGTCCGTCACGGTCCCACGCTAGGCGCACGCCGCACGCCGCGCGCCCCACCCGGGACCAAGGGCCCCTGCGCACCGGTGCGCACCTCGGCGCGTGAAAGTTCCTTACGTCGACACGCTGGCGGATGTGCACGTCTAGACCAGCCCCCCGTAGTGTGACGGAGCGCGCACGGCCCGAGCCCGACGCCTCCGCTGCTGCTGGTGGCGTCCCCGTCGAGGCCTGTCGCGTACCCGTAGTGGTTCATGAGTGGAGGAAAAGTGTTACGAGTGTCAAAGGCCGGTCGCAGGACCGGTGTCGTCACGGCGGCCGCAGCGAGTCTGCTCGCCGCATCCGCCGTGCCGGCCAGCGCAGTGATCCCCCCGCCGGAGACGTCGGAGGTGATCCTGCAGATGGTCGACGACATGTCCGTCGAGGAGCTTGTCGGCCAGATGACGTGGACCCAGGTCTACGGCAACTCCGCAGACGACACGTCGGAGGCGGAGACGAACATGGCGCGTTACGGCGTCAGCACGCCGGCGGAGGTCGTCGAGAAGTTCAACCTCGGCGGCGTCCTGTACTTCACGTGGTCGAACCCGATCGTCGCGAGCAACCCCACGGCCACCGCAGAGCTGTCGAACGGCCTCCAGGCCGCCTCGACCGGTGCGGACGGCTCGGGCATCCCGCTCGCCGTCACCATCGACCAGGAGGGTGGCGCCGTCGCGCGCATCGGCGCCCCGGCCACCGTCTTCCCGGGCAGCATGGCGCTCGGCGCGACGTTCGACCCGACCCTCGCCTACGCCCAGGGCTCCGTCCTCGGTGCCGAGCTCTCCGCCATGGGCATCAACGTCGACTTCGCCCCGGTCGTCGACGTCAACACGAACCCGGCGAACCCCGTCATCGGCGTGCGCTCCCTGGGCGAGGACCCCACGGCCGTCGCCGCCCTCGGCGTCAGCCAGATCATGGGCCTCCAGGACAACAACGTCGGCGCCTCGGCGAAGCACTTCCCCGGCCACGGCGACACCGTCACCGACTCCCACTACGGGCTGCCGACGGTCACCTACGACCGTGAGACGCTCGACCAGCACCTCGTCCCGTTCGAGGCGGCCATCGAGGCCGACGTCGACATGATCATGACGGCGCACGTCATCGTCGAGGCGATCGACCCGACGATGCCCGGCACGCTGTCGCACAAGGTCCTCACGGAGCTCCTCCGCGACGAGATGGGCTTCGACGGTCTCGTCACCACCGACGCGCTCGACATGGCGGCGCTCAAGCAGCTCCCCGGCATGCCGCTCGACGACGGCGACGTCGCCGTGCTGGCCGTCCAGGCGGGCTCGGACATCCTCCTCATGTCCCCCGACGTGCCCGCCACCGTCGAGGCGATCTCGGAGGCCGTCGACAACGGCGACATCACCCGCGAGCGCCTCGAGGAGTCGGTCATACGGATCCTCCAGTGGAAGCTCGACCGGGGCGTGTGGGAGCTCGACCCCGCGGTCGACGTCTCCGCCGTCGACGGGATCGTCGGCAACGCCGAGCACGGTGCGGTCGCTGACGAGATCGGCGCGCGCGCCGTCACCCTGCTCCGCAACGAGGACGACGTCCTCCCGCTCGACGCCGACGAGGACTCGGTCCTCATGGTCGGCGCCGGCTCCGGCTGGCCCGAGCGGATGGGTCCGATGCTCGTCGAGCGTGGCTTCGACGTGACCGCCGACTACGAGAACGGCGCCTCGCCGTCCGCCGCCTACCGCGACCGTGCGGTGGCGACGGCGCAGTCGGAGGACATCGACGCCGTCATCTTCACGTCGAACAACGCGACGGCGAACGCCGCGCAGCAGCAGATGGTCGCCGCCCTCGCCGAGACGGGCAAGCCCGTCGTCGTCGTGTCGACGCGCAACCCGTACGACATCAGCGTCTTCCCCGGCGCCGACGCCGTCCTCAACCTCTACAGCTGGCAGGTGCCGAGCTTCCGCGGCGCCGTCGCAGCCGTGGCCGGGGACGTCAACCCCAGCGGTCGTCTCCCCGTCAACATCCCGACTGCGGACGGCACCGAGGTCCTGCACCCGATCGGCTACGGCCTGAGCTACGGCACCGCGGTCACCCCCGCGGTCCCGACGTTCACGGACCAGCCCGGCACGGCGGACGACACCTTCACGATCCCGGTCACCGAGGGCGTCGAGTACGTCGTCGGCGAGGAGGACGACGCCGAGGTGCTCGAGGCGGGCACCTACCCCGGTGAGGGCACGGTCGCCATCGCCGCCGTCCCGCTGGAGGGTTACTACCTCGCGTGGGACGCCGAGGCACTGTGGGCCCACACGTTCGACGCCGCCGGCGAGGAGCCGACGACGCCGGGCGAGGAGCCGACCAGCCAGGAGCCCACGACCGACGCGCCGCCGACCACCGAGGCGCCGACCACGGACGCCCCCACGACGGAGCAGCCCAGCCAGCCCGGCACGGGCGGCGACCTGCCGTCCACGGGCGCCGAGGCCACCGGCCTCGTCGCGGGGGCGCTGCTGCTCCTCGTCCTCGGCGCCGGCGCGGTCCACGCCGTGCGCCGCCGCCAGACGGTCTGACGCCCCACGGCTGACGTCCGCCTGACGTAGCACCCGAGCGGGGGTGCCCTCCTCGGAGGGCACCCCCGCTTCGTCGTCCCCCCATCTTCGACGCACCGGAGGGGGTGACGCCGCTCACCCCGCCCCGTAGGGTGGGGCGGGTCACATGTTTCGGCGCGCGCCGACAGAGCTGTCATGGACTTTCACGCACGGTCCCCGCGCCGGTGACGCTGTGCCACATCGGTGACGAGTTGGAGGAAATCGTGTCCCGCACACACCTATCGACCGGCCGGAAGGCCGGGCTCGCCACGGCCGCGGGAGCAGCGATGCTCGCCGCCTCCGTGGTCCCGGCGAGCGCCGCGATCGCTCCGCCGACGACGGACGAGCAGATCGCCGCCGTCGTCGACGGCATGACCCTGCGGCAGCTCATCGGCCAGATGACGTGGACGCAGGTCTACGGCTCGACCGCGGACGAGGTCGGACACACCTACGGGGACCCGGTGCAGAGCAACGAGGCCCGATACGGCGTCGGCACGCCCGCGCAGGTCGTCGAGGAGTACGACCTCGGCGGCGTCCTCTACTTCGCGTGGTCGAACCCCGTCGTCGTCAACGACCCGGCCGGCACGGCGGAGCTCTCCAACGACCTCCAGGCCGCGTCCGTCGGCGACGAGGGCTCGGGCATCCCGCTCGCCGTCACCATCGACCAGGAGGGCGGCATCGTCGCCCGCATGGCGAGCCCCGTCACCGTCTTCCCGGGCAACATGGCGCTCGGCGCGACGTTCGACCCGACCCTCGCCTACGCCCAGGGCTCGGTCCTCGGCACGGAGCTCGCGTCCGTCGGCGTCAACGTCGACTTTGCCCCCGTCGTCGACGTCAACACCAACCCGGCCAACCCCGTCATCGGCGTGCGGTCGATGGGCGAGAGCCCCGAGGCCGTGGCGGCGCTCGGCGTCGGCCAGGTCATGGGCCTCCAGGACAACGGCGTCGGCGCGGCAGCGAAGCACTTTCCCGGCCACGGTGACACCGAGACGGACTCGCACACCGGGCTGCCCATCGTCACGTACGACCGCGAGACGCTCGATGAGCACCTGCTTCCGTTCGAGGCCGCCATCGAGGCCGGCGTCGACATGATCATGACCGCGCACGTCATCGTCGAGGCCATCGACCCGGACATGCCGGGCACCCTCTCGTATGACGTCCTCACCGGTCTGCTCCGCGAGGAGATGGGCTTCGACGGCCTCATCACCACCGACGCCCTCGACATGGCCGCGCTCAAGGAGCTCCCCGACAACCCGCTCACCGACGGCGAGATCGCCGTCCTGGCCATCGAGGCCGGCTCGGACATCCTCCTCATGTCCCCGGACGTCCCCGCGACGTTCGAGGCGATCACCGAGGCCGTCGACGCGGGCGAGCTCACGCGCGAGCGTCTCGAGGAGTCCGTCACCCGGATCCTCCGGTGGAAGGTCGACCGCGGCGTGTGGACGCCCGACCCGTACGTCGACGTCGACGCCGTCTCCGGCGTCGTGGGCAACGCCGACCACCTCGCCGTCGCCGACGCGATCGCCGACCGGTCCATCACGCTCCTGCGCAACGAGGACGAGGTCCTGCCGCTGAGCACGGACGACTCCATCTTCGTCACCGGCTGGGGAGCCACCGGCGTGCCGAACCTCGCCGCGGCCTTCGAGGCCCGCGGGGCCGACGCGACCGCCCACCCGGCCGCCTCACCCGACGACGATGCGGTCACCGCCGCGCTGGCGGCGGCCGAGGGGCACGACGCCATCCTCGTCATGACGAACGTCTCGGGGCTCTCCGCGGCCGACGCCGCGGCGCAGCGCGCCTACCTCGCCGCGCTCATCGCCACCGACATCCCCGTCATCCACGTCCCCGTGCGCAACCCCTACGACGTCAGCTGGGCCGCGGCTGACGCCCAGATCGCGACGTACAGCTACCAGGCGCCGTCGTTGAGCTCGCTCGCGGACGCGGTCCTCGGCGAGGTCAACCCGAGCGGTCGCCTGCCCGTCAACATCCCGACGGCGGACGGTTCCGGGGTCATGCACCCCATCGGTTACGGCCTCGGCTACGGCATCGCCGTCGCCCCCACCGCCCCGACCTTCTCGGACGAGCCCGGCACGGCGGACGACACCTACACCATCCCCGTCAGCGAGGGCGTCGAGTACGTCGTCGGCGAGGGCGACGACGCCCAGGTCGTGGAGGCCGGCACGTACCCGGGTGAGGGTGCCATCGCCATCGCCGCGGTCCCGCTGGAGGGCTACTATCTCGCGTGGGACGCCGAGGCACTGTGGGTCCACGAGTTCAGCACGGCCGGGGAGGAGCCGACGACGCCGGGGCCGGGGCCCACGACGCCCGGCCCGGAGCCGACCACGCCGGGCGGGGTCTACTACGAGAACTGCGCCGCCGCGCGAGCCGCCGGCGCGGCACCGGTCCACGCGGGCGAGCCCGGGTACGGCGAGCACCTCGACAGCGACGGCGACGGCATCGGCTGCGAGGACTCCACCGGCGGTGGGTCACCGACCCCGGGCGGCGGCGGCAACCTGCCGTCGACGGGCGCCGAGGCCACCGGCCTCGCCGCGGGCGCGCTGCTGCTCCTCGCCCTCGGCGGCGCGGTCCTCGCCGTGCGCCGCCGCCAGACGGTCTGACGCCTCACGGCTGACGTCCGCCTGACCTAGCACCACCCGAGCGGGGGTGCCCTCCTCGGAGGGCACCCCCGCTCCGCTGCCTCCGGCGGTGCTCTACGGCCCGGTGTCCCTGCGTTCCACCGGCCACATCGCGCGTGAAACTCGTTGACGATCGCAGTCGTGCGCAATAACGTCGACGGCGTTCCCTCTCCCCCTTCCTTCCCTCATCCCCGCACCGGCGCGGGTCACACCCAGGAGGTGTCGTGATGCACTCACGACCAGTTCGGCGGGCGGGGGTCGTCGCGGCAGCGGCGGCCGTCCTCGCGGCAAGCGTGGTACCGGCGGCCGCCGCCACCCCCGTCCCCGGATCGAGCACCGAGCTCGAGGCGGCCATCGACGCGATGAGCGTCGACGAGCTCATCGGCCAGATGTCCTTCGCCGACGTCTTCGGCACGGCCGCCGACTCCGTCCACGCCAGCAACCAGACCCGCTACGACGTGGACACCCCCGCGCAGGTCGTCGAGAAGTACGACCTCGGCGGCGTCCTCTACTTCGCGCACAACATCACGAGCCCGCAGCAGACGGCGCTCCTGTCCAACGGCCTCCAGGCGGCCTCCACCGGCGAGAACGGGTCGGGCATCCCCCTGGCCGTGACGATCGATCAGGAGGGCGGCACCGTCGCGCGGCTCCAGGCGCCGGCCACCGTCCTGCCCGGCGCGATGGCGCTCGGCGCGTCGAACAGCCCGCAGCTCGCCCGCGCCCAGGGCGAGGTCCTCGGCGCCGAGATGGCCGCCATCGGGGTCAACGTCAACTTCGCACCGGTCGCGGACCTCAACACGAACCCCGCGAACCCGGTCATCAACGTCCGATCGCTCGGCGCGGACCCGGCGCGCGTCGGCCCGATGGTCGTCGCCCAGGTCGAGGGCATGCAGTCGCAGGGCATCGCGGCCGCCGCGAAGCACTTCCCCGGCCACGGCGACACCTCGGTCGACTCCCACACGGGGCTGCCGACCGTCACGTACGACCGCGCCACGCTGGAGCAGCACCTCGTGCCGTTCCAGCAGGCGATCGACGCCGGTGTCGACATGATCATGACGGCGCACATCATCGTCGAGGCCATCGACCCCGAGCTGCCGGGCACGCTCTCCCCCGCCGTCCTCACGGACCTGCTGCGCGAGGAGATGGGCTTCGACGGGCTCATCACCACCGACGCGCTCAACATGGCGGCGCTCAAGCAGGTCGAAGGACCGGACGGCGAGCTGCTCGACGACTACGACATCGCCGCCATGTCGATCGTCGCCGGCGCGGACATCCTCCTGTTCTCGCCGGACCTCGACGCCTCCATCGCCGGCATCAAGGCCGCCATGGACCGCGGGGAGATCACGCGCGAGCGCCTCGAGGAGTCGGTGCGGCGGATCCTCGAGTGGAAGATCGAGCGGGGGGTCTGGGATGCCGACCCGATGGTGGACGTCGACGCCGTCCCGACGGTCGTCGGCAAGGCGAGCCACCAGGTCGTGGCGAACTCCATCTCCGACCGCGCGGTCACGCTGCTGCGCAACCGGTACGACCTGCTGCCGCTCGACCCGGAGGCGGACTCCGTCCTCATGGTCGGTGCCGGCTCCGCCTGGCCCGAGCGCATGGGTCCGATGCTCCGTGAGCGGGGCTTCACGGTGACCGAGGACTACGAGAACGGCGCCTCGCCGTCGGCCGCGTACCGGGACCGCGCGGTGGCCGCGGCAGCCGACCACGACGTCGTCGTCTTCGCCTCGAACAACGCCAACGCGGCCCAGCGCCAGATGGTCGAGGCGCTCGCCGCGACCGACACCCCGGTGGTCGTCATCGCCACGCGCAACCCCTACGACATCAACGGGATGCCCGGGGCGGACGCGGTGCTCAACACCTACGGCGTCCAGGTCATCAACTTCTACGGCGCCGTCCGGGCGCTCGCTGGGGACATCAACCCCTCCGGCACGCTCCCCGTCGCGGTGCCCACCGCCAACGGCAGCGGAGTCCTCTTCCCCGTCGGCCACGGCCTGCGCTACCCCACGAACATCAGGCCGGCCGCGGTGGCGTTCACCGACGCGCTGGGGACGGCGGAGGACATGTTCATGATCCCGGCCGTCGAGGGCGTGGAGTACCTCGTCGACGGCGAGGTGCTCGCCGCGGGCACCTACCCCGCCACCGGCACCGTCACCGTGACCGCCCGGGCGACCGACGGCTACACCCTCGCCTCCGGGGCGACGACGGAGTGGACCCACGTCTTCGACGCCTCGGGCGTGTCCGTCACGGCGGAGACCCGCTGCGTCGTCGGCCGGGTCGTCCAGGTAGCGCGGGTGACCAACACGACCGGCACCGCGGCGCAGGTGACGGTCACTGGGAACTACGGCTCGCGGACCGCCACGGTGGCCGCGGGGGCGTCGACCTCGGTGACGTTCAGCTCCCGCCTCGGCTCCGTCCCGGCGGGCGACGTCGCGGTGGATGCCACGGTCGGTGACCAGGCCCAGACCGTGAGCGCGGTCTACACCGCGCGCAGCTGCGCCTAGACCGGCGCGGGCGCACGGGCCGCACCTGCCCAGACCAGCCGCAGGCGCCAGGCTCGGACACGCACCACCCGAGCGGGGGTGCCCTCCACGGAGGGCACCCCCGCTTCTGCTTGTGGTGCAGCACACGCTTGGGGCTTGTGGCGCAGCGCACGCGCGTTCCGCCGACGCATTGTTGTGGGCCGCGCCACGCTCATAGCACGGCTCGTTTGGCAATACATCCACCACGAACGGGTCACATTTTGGTCTCAGACGTCATACCAGGTCAGGGCCGGTTCTCCGACACCACGACGTGCCCGTGAGGCCCCGTTCGCGCCATACCGGTGCTGGTCAGGAGAACTCGACGGTGGCATGGTGGAGGTCAATCCCCTACCGACTTTGCGATGCCCGCCGTCCCGGCGCGGTGGTCGTCTGCGGCTGCGTGCGCCTGGAGCGCGGCGGCCGCCCGAGAACACTGCGAGGTGAGCGTGAGCGCATTACGCGCCGAGAACGTCTACAAGGTATTCGGCCGGCGGCCCGGCGAGGCCGCGCGCCGCCTGCAGCAGGGCGCGAGCCGGGAGGACGTCAAGCCGCTCGGCACCGCCGCCGTCATCGACGCCTCCTTCGAGGTGGCGAAGGGCGAGACGTTCGTCGTCATGGGTCTGTCCGGGTCGGGGAAGTCGACCCTCATCCGGATGCTCAACGGCCTGCTCACCCCGACCGCGGGGAACGTGCTCATCGGCGAGGAGTCGGTGTCCGACGTCGCCCCCGCCGAGCTGCGCGCCCTGCGGCGCAAGCGAGTCTCCATGGTCTTCCAGCACTTCGCGCTCCTCCCCCACCGCACCGTCCTCGACAACGCCGCCTACCCGCTCGAGATCCAGGGCGTGGGCAGGGTCGAGCGCCGCGAGCGCGCTGCGGAGTCCCTGCGCATGACGGGGCTGGGCGGGTGGGAGAACTCGCTGCCCTCGCAGCTCTCCGGCGGCATGCGCCAGCGCGTCGGCCTGGCCCGGGCGCTCGCCGCGGACACCGAGATCCTTCTCATGGACGAGGCGTTCTCCGCGCTCGACCCGCTCATCCGCCGCGAGATGCAGGAGCAGCTCGTCGAGCTCCAGGCCACCCTCGGCAAGACGATCGTGTTCATCACGCACGACCTCAACGAGGCGATGTTCCTCGGCGACCGGATCGCCGTCATGCGTGACGGCCGGATCGTCCAGGTCGGCACCGCCGAGAAGATCCTCTCCGAGCCCGCCGACGACTACGTCGCCCAGTTCGTCGCCGACGTCGACCGCTCCCGCGTCATCACCGCCGGGTCGCTCATGCGCCGCCCGGTCGCGGTCGTGCCGGTCACCGCCGGCCCCAACCGGGCGCTCCGCGAGATGCGGGAGGCGCAGACCTCAGCGGCCTACGTCGTCGACAAGACCCGTGTGCTGCGTGGCGTCGTCTACGACGCCGACGTCGTCGCCGCCCAGCGCGGCGGTGTCGAGGACCTCACCTCGATCGTCCGTCCGGACACGACGGCCGTGACGGAGGGCACCCCGCTGTCCGAGGTGTTCGCCCCCGCCGCCGAGTCCGTGCTGCCGCTCGCCGTCCTCGACGACGGCGGCCGGCTCGTCGGTGTCATCCCCCGCATCGACATCCTCCAGGCCATGGCCCCTAACGAGCCGAGCAACGGCACCGGCCAGGACACGCAGGGCGCGCTCGGCGCGGCCCCGACCGAGGCCTCCGTCGGCATGCGCGCCGCCGCCAGCACCAGCCCTGCTACGACGACGACGGCGGGCACGGCACTGCCGGCGAGCACGCCGCGGCTGCCCGGTGAGGACGTGGCCGGACCGGGCGCGCAGGCAACGACCGAAGGAGGCGTCCGATGAACGAGCAGCTCCGCATCCCGCTCGGTGAGTGGGTCGACGTCTTCGTCGACTGGCTGACCGCGACGCTCCGCCCGGTCTTCGACGTCATCGGCGACATCCTGCGCTGGATGTTCGACGTCATGGCCGTTGCCGCGGGTACTCCCCCGTTCTGGGTCGTCGCCCTCGTCCTCGCGGCGGTCGCCCTCCTCGTCAAGGGCTGGAAGCTCGCGGTCGGCAGCCTCGTCGGCTTCGCCGTCATCTACGGCGTCGACCAGTGGGACAACGCCATGGACACCCTCGCGCTCGTCCTCGTCGCGAGCCTCATCGCCCTGCTCATCGGCATCCCGACGGGCATCTGGGCGGCACGCGACGCGAGGGTCGCCGCCGCCGTGCGACCTGTCCTCGACTTCATGCAGACGATGCCCGCCTTCGTCTACCTCATCCCGGCGGTCGTCCTCTTCCGCGTCGGGGTCGTCCCGGGCATCGTCGCGACGATCATCTTCGCCGCCGCTCCCGGGGTCCGCTTCACCCAGCTCGGCATCCAGCAGGTCGACGCCGAGGTGGTCGAGGCCGGCCACGCCTTCGGCGCGACGCCCGGGCGCATCCTGCGCCAGATCCAGGTCCCGCTCGCCCTGCCGACCATCATGGCCGGGATCAACCAGGTCATCATGCTGTCGCTGTCCATGGTCGTCATCGCCGGCATGGTGGGCGCGCCGGGACTCGGCCAGGACGTCGTCGGCGCACTCCAGCGCGTCGACGTCGGGCTCGGCGTCGAGGCCGGCCTGGCCGTCGTCATCCTCGCGATGTTCCTCGACCGCGTGACCGCCGCCCTCGGCGACCGCTCGCCGGTCGCCCGCGCCGCGAAGGCCCGCACCGCCGGCGAGTAGCCGGCCCACACCGTCCACCTGACAGACCCCACGAGAGCGCCCGGCGCTCACGGAAGGAACACCACTATGCGCAACACCCGACGTCGCGGAGCAGTTCTCGCGACCACCACCGCCCTGGCCCTCACGCTGGCGGGCTGCGGCTCGTCCGACGAGCCCGCCGGCGACGCCGACGGCACGACCACCGCTGGCGGCGCCGCTGACGCCGAGCCCATCACGATCGGCATCCACTCCGGCTGGGAGGAGGGCATCGCCGTCTCCTACCTCTGGGCCCACATCCTCCAGGAGCAGGGCTACGAGGTGGAGCTCGAGACCGCCGACGCCGGCATCGTCTTCACCGGCCTCGCCGAGGGCGACTACGACGTCAACTTCGACACGTGGCTGCCCCTCACCCACGGCGACTACCTCGAGGAGTTCGGCGACCGGATCACCGAGCTCGGGATGTGGCTCGAGGAGGCCCCGCTGACCATCGCGGTCAACGAGGACGCCCCGATCGACTCCCTCGCGGAGCTCGCCGAGAACGCCGACCTCTTCGACAACCGCCTCATCGGTATCGAGTCCGGCGCCGGCCTCACCGGCGTGGTCCAGGACTCCGTCATCCCGGCCTACGGCCTCGAGGACATGGAGTTCCTCATCTCCTCCACCCCGGCGATGCTCGCCGAGCTCGAGGCGGCCACGGACGCCGGCGAGAACGTCGTCGTCACGCTGTGGGAGCCGCACTGGGCCTACGACGCGTACCCGATCAAGAACCTCGAGGACCCCGAGGGCGCGCTCGGCGAGGCTGACGACATCTACGCCTACGGCACCACCGGCTTCGCCGACGAGTACCCCGAGGTGGCCGGGTGGATCGCGGACTTCACGATGGACGCGGACCAGCTCCACGCGCTCGAGAACATCATGTTCAACGAGAACGAGGGCAACGACAACGAGGGCTCCATCGAGCAGTGGCTCGAGGACAACCCCGACTTCGTCCCCGGCATCGTCGGCTGACACCTGCGCTGAGGGGCTGAGCCCCGCAGCACGGACGACGGCGGCCCCGGCACCCTCCTCAGGGTGCCGGGGCCGCGGTCGTCCATGCGGTCAGGCCGTCCGGAGGAGCGCCTGGTTGCTCGTGTCCGCGAGCGAGTGCACCCCCTCGGCGAGCATCGAGCTCGAGCCGGTGAGGACGTACGCGACGAACTTCGTCACCGCGATCCCCAGGTTCGCGAACAGCGCGGTGATGACCGCCTTCGTTCCTCCGCCAGCCGCCATGTGGCCTGTCCCTCCGTCTGCGCCCGGACTGGTGCCGGGCACCCCGATGGCTAGCGCCGCGCGGGCAGCGTGCCGGTCGGGCGTCCTCAGCGGTCGGCGGCGCGCGCCTCGTCGGCGAGGAGCACCGGGACGCCGTCGCGCACGGGGTACGCGAGAGGGTTCGCGGGATCGGTCGAGACGAGCTCCGGCGTGCCGTCGGGGCCGACACCCTCGACGAGCGGGGCACCCGTCACGGGGCACCGGAGGATCTCGCGGACCCAGGGGTCGATGCGGCTTCCCGCTGCGGTGCTGCTCACCTCGTGCGCTCCGTCCTGCCGTCCGCGCCGCCGGTGCGGTGCGCCTGGCCACAGCGTAACGACTCGCGCGTCGGGTACGTCCCCCGTCACGGTGCGCCACCTCCAGGCCGGCCCCTGCGGGCAACGACGCTGCCGAAGCGGTGCGGCGCTACTCGCCCTCGCCGCGCAGGACGCGGAGGTGGCCCCGCCGGCCGATCTCGGGTGCCTGCTCGGGAAGCCGGTGCGTGACGGGCGCCGGGGCCGCAGAACCTGGCCGCGCCGCAGGGCGCGACTGCGACGGGCGGGCACGGGAGGCCTCGCGCACGGCGTCCGCGAGCGCCTCGAGGTCGTCCGAGCTGGGCGCTGCGGGGACGAACTCCGAGACGAGCCGCACGACGTCCCACCCGCGCGGCGCGGTGAGCCGCTCGGCGTGCGGGGCGCAGAGGTCGTAGGAGTGCGGCTCGGCGTGCGTGGCCAGGGGGCCGAGCACGGCGGTGGAGTCCGCGTAGACATAGGTGAGCGTCGCCACGGCGGGCTGGGCGCACGACGAGCGCGTGCAGTGGCGGGACGTCCTCACACCGTGACGGTACAACCCGCGCCGCGTTCCCCGGGACGTGGCGCGCCGGGGTACCCGGGGTGAGGCACGCCGGGGGCGGCCCCTGGCCTCGACCGGCTGGCGCCGCTGACCGCTCGCCGTGCCCACGGGCACGGGCACGGGCACGGCTACGGCTACGGCTACGGCTACGGCTACGGCTACGGCTACGGCTACGGCTACGGGCACGACCGCACGGCGCGGTCGGGCGTCGACTCGGGCACGACCGCACGGGCGGTGACCGGCGCGGTCCCGTACGGTGGCGTGGCCGAACGACGCGCTGGAGGTGGCATGCCCGGGTGGGTGGAGCACGCGATGTGGTGGCACGTCTACCCCCTGGGGTTCGTGGGCGCCGAGCA
Source organism: Georgenia wangjunii (assembly GCF_036421975.1). Lineage (NCBI taxonomy): Bacteria > Bacillati > Actinomycetota > Actinomycetes > Allobogoriellales > Allobogoriellaceae > Georgenia > Georgenia wangjunii. The sequence goes on from NZ_JAZGON010000008.1 coordinate 141,065, forward strand.
GGAGGCGCTGCCCGACGGCGCCGCGCCGGTCCACCGGCTCGCGCACCTCGAGCGGTGGCTCGACTACGTCGTCGACCTCGGCCTGTCGGGTATCGCGCTCGGGCCGGTGTTCGCGTCCGAGACCCACGGCTACGACACGGTCGACCATCTCGCCGTCGACCCGCGCCTCGGCGACGAGGCCGACCTGCGCTCGCTCGTCGACGCCTGCCACGCCCGCGGGCTGCGCGTCACCCTCGACGGCGTCTTCAACCACGTGGGCCGCGGCTTCGCGCCCTTCCAGGAGGTGCTCGAGCACGGGCCCGGTGCTCCCACGCAGGAGTGGTTCCGCCTCGCGTGGCCCGAGGGCGCGGGGCCCGGGAGCGAGCCGGACTACATCGACTTCGAGGGCCACCACGCGCTCGTCGCGCTCAACCACGACCACGCCGCCGTCGTCGACCACGTCGTCCGCGTCATGAACCACTGGCTCGACCTCGGCATCGACGGCTGGCGGCTCGACGCCGCCTACGCGGTGCCGCACGCCTTCTGGGCGGCCGTCCTGCCGCGGGTTCGAGCCGCCCACCCCGAGGCGTACGTCTTCGGGGAGGTGCTCCACGGTGACTACATCGCGGCGGTCACCGAGGCCGGCTTCGACGCCGTCACGCAGTACGAGCTGTGGAAGGCCATCTGGAGCTCGCTCAACGACGCGAACTTCCACGAGCTCGAGTGGACCCTCCAGCGGCACAACGCGTTCGTGGCGAGCTTTGCCCCCCTCACGTTCGTCGGCAACCACGACGTCACGCGCATCTCCAGCCGCCTCACCGACCGGCGACACGTCGCCCACGCACTCGTCGTCCTCCTCACGGTCGGCGGCAGCCCGACCGTCTACGCCGGTGACGAGCAGGGCATGGAGGGCGTCAAGGAGGACCGGGCCGGCGGGGACGACGCCGTCCGGCCCACCTTCCCGCCCGAGCCCACCGAGCTCGCGCCCGACGGCTGGGCGACCTACCGCCTCCACACCGAGCTCATCGGCCTGCGCCGGCGCCACCCCTGGCTGCACCGCGCCCGGACCGAGGCGCTCACGTGCACGAACACCGTGCTCGTCTACCGGGTGACGGACGGCGCCGAGTCCCTCGTCGTCGCGCTCAGCACCGCCGACGACGACGCCGATCTCGCCGTCCCCGGCGCTCGCACCGTGCTCGCGGGCCAGGGAGACCTGCGCGAGCCCGGCGAGGGTGCGCACGTCCGGCTCGGGCCGCACGGGTGGGCCGTGCTCGGTCGCTAGGGGCCACCGGTGGGCCTCGCGAGTCGATACGCTCACTGGCGTGCCCGACACCCAGCCGCTGCCCGCCATCCCCGACCGGCGGAGCGCGCGCCGCCGCGACCGGCGGGGCCGGGGCCCCCGGGGCCCGCTCATCCCCCCGACGCTGCCTGGCTGGCGGACGCGGGCCGAGACGTTCGACGACGTTGTCCTCGGCGTCGTCGACCGCCTCGAGCGCCGCTGGTCCGCCGCGCTCGACGCCGTCGAGTTCGCGGTCGAGGACGTCCCGCCGTCGGACCCGAGCCCGTGGGAGGACGACGCCGTCGCCCTCGGCCGCTACTTCCCCGCCGACAGCGCCGCCGGGCTGCGCCACCGCGTGGTCATCTACCGCCGCCCCGTCCAGTCGCGCTGCGAGGACCGGGCAGAGCTGCGGGCAATGGTGCGTGACGTCGTCGTCGAGCAGGTGGCGCAGGTGCTCGACCGCGAGCCCGACGAGGTCGATCCGGAGTACGGGCTCGAGCCGTAGCTGGTCCTCTCCCCGCGGCGTGGTGACGGTACGCCGCGCGTTCGTTCCTCGCGGGAGCCGGGGCGATCAGCCCACCGCCCCGGTGGCCGGGCCGACCTGCCCCTCGCCGAGGAGGGTGCCGTCCGCGGCGACCGCATGGACGCGCAGGTCGGCGGCGTCAGCCGTCCCGGGCAGCGGGACGGTCGTCTCGAAGCCCGTGCGGTCCGCGGCGGCGACCTCCGCGCCGGTGCCGTCGACGACGTGCCATGACGCGACCTCGGTCGCGCCGTTCCAGCTCACGTGGACCGCCGCGCCCTCCTCGCCGTCGACCACGACAGCACGAGGACCCGTCGTCGGCCGTCCTACCCACTCCACCCGCTGCGCGCGGTAGGACGTGACGGTGAGGTCCTCCGGGATCTCCCCGTCGAGGAGCACCTGCCCGCCGGCGTCCATGAGGCTGAAGCGCGGCACGCTCCCCCAGCCGAAGAACACGTGCCCGCCGGTCAGCTCGGTGTAGCTCGCCTGGCTCTCGGAGAAGATCTCGTCGGGATGGATGACCTCACGGGTGAGCTCCGCGGTCATCGCCGTCTCGTCCACGTCGAGCGCTATCCCCCGGGAGAGCTCCCGGGTGACGTCCCCGCACGTGCCGCCGTTGTCGAACAGGGTGATCATGCCGTCCTCCGCGCGCCGCGCGTCGTGCTGCTTGAGGAAGGTCGTGCCCTCGCCCATCGCGAAGTCGCTCTCCCGCCCACCGAGGCGCCACTCGACGGTCCCGGTCTGGCGGTCGAGGGAGTAGACGGCGCACGTGTGGCGGGCCGAGACGAGGAGGTCGCCGTCGTCGTCCACCTCGATGGAGTTCGCGTGGAAGTAGTCGTACCGGTCCCCCTCCTCCGGCGGCTCGAGGTACGTCTCGGCGATGCCGACCTGGCCGAGGCTGTGCCACTCGTACAGCAGCGCCCCGGTGGCGACGTCGATCTCCTGGACGACGTTGTCGATGACCTCGCCCTCGGCGTCGCCGCCGACGTCCCGCAGGTCCATCCGCACCGGCTCGTAGGCCATGAGCAGCGCCGTGCCGTCGTCGGTGAGCCGGAACTCGTGGGAGTCGGCGGCGTACCCGCCAACCATGGTGAGGCGGGCTACCTCCGCGTACGTGGTGTCCATGACGACGGCCTCGCCGTACCCGTACCCCGTGCCCATGAGTCCCTCCCACCACGTGAGGACGGGCTCCCCACGGAAGGTCTGCACCTGGACGTCGCGGGCATCGACCCCCGTCAGGGGCAGGAAGAACACCGGCTCCCCCGCGTCGTCGACGAGCAGCGGCCCCTTCTGCCCGAATCCGTTCTTCACCCCGACGGCCGTGACGCCGGGAGACCGCTCATCACCGACGGCGACCGTGCCCGCCTCCGGCCCGGTGACGTCCACCTGGGGCGGCTCGATCCCCGGCGCCGAGGCGTACTGCCTGACGTACCCCGCGGCAAGCTCACCATCCGGGTCCGGAGACGCTCCACGGAGCTCCTCGACGGGCGGCTCCTCGAGGTCCGGCCGCTCGCCCAGCTCGGCCACCGTGAGGACGTAGTCACCGGCGTCGGCCCCGCGGACGTCCAGCCCGGTGCTGACGGTGACCGTCTCGCCCTCGATGAAGGGCTCGTCGGGGACGAGGCTCGCACCCCCGCCGTCGGAGTGGGCCAGCACCGAGGCGGTGTGCTCGCCGGACTCCGAGCCGACGATCCGGATGCCGTCGAGGTCCGTCGCACCGCGGAAGCTCAGCTGTGCCTCGGGGCGGATGACGGCGGTGCCGGGGACCGGGAAGGCGGACACGCCGCCGGAGGCCGCGTCGACGGCCAGGACCGGCGGCTCGGCCGGTCCACCCCTGCTCAGCTCGACATAGCTGAGGGCACCGGCGACGAGCACGGCCACACCGCCGGCCATGACGAGCAGCCTCCGCGCACGACGCCGCCCGGGCCGGCTGCGCCCTTCGTCATCCGGGTCGAGCTGTCGGCCGGTGGCCGGGGACGCGGCATCGCTGCTCTCGGGGGACACGCCGCTACTGTGCTCGCCGTTGCCCCAGGTCGCGAGCGCTGGCCGGCGCGGGCGTCGTTCGGGCGGTGCCGTGGCTGTGCGGCGGGGTCAGCGCAGGGCGGGGGACCTCGCGCTCAGCGTGATGCTCTGCGCCGCGTCCGGGTCCTCCGTGAGGGGCACGACGGCGATGAGGGCGCCGTCGTCGGAGGCGGCGTCGAGGACCGCGGCGACGTGGAGGCCGTCGGCACCGTCGACGAGCACCTGGACGGCGAGGACGTCGACCTCCGCGAGCCCGGCGACGTCGACGTCGAGGCCCGAGCGGGCGGGAACGGTGAGGGCGACGTCGTCGGCCGCCTCGCCGTCGGCGGTCATGGGTCGCAGCACGACGTCACGGGCCTCGTCGGACGCGTTGCCGAGGGCGAGCGTCGCGGTGTCGACCGTGGCGCCCAGCCCGGGGACGACGACGACCCCGGTCTCGAGCGGCCCCACGGCCGGCGCCCACGCACGGTCGAGGGGAGCCTCGTCGTCGCCCTCTGCGGCCGTGCCGACGCGCGTGAGGAGCGCGCCGGCCGTGACGGGGCGGTCCGAGGTGAGCGCGACCGTCCACGTGCCGGCGGGGAGCCCGGCGAGGGACACCTCGGCGACACTGCCCGGGTCGACGACGAGGTCCTCGGCGCCCGGGACGGTCTCCTCGCCGTCCGGGCCGAGGAGCGAGACCGAGAGCGTCGCGTCCTCGTCGCCCGGGTTGAGGATGCGGACGACGGCGGGGTCGACGTCGGTGAGCGTGCTCTCGACGAGCTGGACGCCGGGGATGTGGACGTCGGTCGCAGGCTCGACCGTGGGGACGACGGCTGCGGCACCGGCGGGCACGAGGCCGCGCAGCTGCGCGTCCTGGACGTAGGCGCTCACCTCCCCACCGGTGGCCCGCACACGGACGGCGAGCCGGGGCTCGGCGGGTGCCTGCGCCTCGAGGAGCACGACCTCCTGGCCGTGCGGGGGGACGAGGACGTTGCCGGCGCCCGAGGTGTCGAGCACGCCGGTGCTGCCCCACGCGCTCACCTCGACCGTCGCGGGGGTGTCGCCGACGTTGACGAGGACGAGCTGGGCGCTGCTGCCCGGCTCCGTGCTCCCGCCCACGAGCCACGACGTCGTACCCGGGCTCAGGCACGGCCCGGCGAAGAGCCCGCGCAGGTCGCCCGTGTCGGTGCGCGAGACGCTCGCACCGGCGGCGAGGGCTGCCCGGTCGTCGGCCGGGTCCGCTGCGAGCACGCCGGGTCCCGTGACGTCGGTGGTGGTGAGGCGGTGGAGGTCGCCGACGCGCTCGAGCTCGACCGGCGCGTCGCCGTCCGGCGAGCTGAGCCAGCGCGCCTCGGCGGGGGCGCCGCCGTCGCGGCCGAGCGTGAGGACGTCCACCTGGGACGTCGTGCCTGCGCCGTCCGGGTCGAACTCGTCGTAGTCGAGGTCCTCCCCCGCCGCGGCGGTCGCGAGCACCGGAGGGCCGGGGCACACCTGGGCGACGGGGGCGGCGGGGACGTCGACGGTCCGGGCCGGGACGAGCTCCGCCTCCGCCGGGGGCCACTCCTCCCCCGCCACCGTGACGCCGGCCACGGCACCGAGCAGGACGAGGCCGCTCACGACCGTGGCGAGCCGGCGCGCGACGTGGGCACCGCGGCGGTGCCCGCGGGATGCGTCGGCGGTGCGTGGCGTGGCGGCGTCGGCCATCAGAACCCCTCTCGACGGCGCTGGACGGGCAGCGCGAGCAGGACGACGAGGCCGAGGACGACCACCTGGATGAGGAGCCACGGCATCCGCCAGGCGGGCTCGTAGCTGACACTCAGCTCGCCGGTGTGCGCGGGGAGCTCGAACGCCTGGCGCCACCCGTCCGTCGTCGCGCGCAGCGCCCGCCCGTTGTACGTCGCGTGCCACCCCTCGTCGGCCCGCTCGGCCAGGACGACGGTGCGCCCCTCCGGCCCCTGCGGGACGCGCGCCGTGACGTCGGACGCGCCCGCGGCCAACGGCTGGAGCACCGCACCGTCGGCGTCGACGACGCGGGCCCGCGAGACGGCGTCCGCCGCGCCGGGCTGGTCTGCCGAGCGGGAGACGCGCCAGATGACGCCCGAGTCGTTCTCGGTGACGCGCTCGAGGCCGGCGGTGGAGTCGAGCCGGGCGACGAGGTCGTCGCGCACGGACACCGGCGCCTCGCCGTCGGTCTCGTAGGCACTCACGGGCGGGACGAGGACGACGCCGATGCCGAGCTCGCCGAGGCGTCGGCCGGTGCCGGTGGCGGTGCCGCCGGCCAGCTCGGCCACGAGCTGGTCCACCTCGGTGGTCGCGGCGTCCGGCTGCACGAGCCGCGTGCGCCCCGGGACGCCGGTGAGGGCGCGCGCCGCGACGACCGTCGACGTGCCCGTCAGCTGCGGACCCGGCCCGCGCCAGATCTCGGCGGTGATCTGCTCGCCGTCGGTGCCCAGGGCGAGGACGCGGGAGCGCTCGGACCCGTTCTGCAGCTCCTCCGCTAGAGCGGGCACGGGCGGGTTCTCGCGGCCGTGGACGGCGAGGACCGCCGTCGGGCGCTCACGTTCCGCGGTGACGGACATGACCCAGCCCGCCGCCACGACGAGCGGCGCGAGGACCATGGCTACCGTGAGGATGCCGGCCGTGAGCTGGCGCCACCCGAAGGAGCGTGAGGAGAGCGACGCCCGCAGCCCGTCCCCGGCGGCGACGGTCGCCACGAGCAGCCCGAGCACGACGAGCGAGGTCCCACCACCGGCCCACCCGCGGACGAGCTGGGCGACGCCAGCGGAGTCCGCGCCGACCGCGACGTCGGTCCGCGCAGAGGCGAGCGCCGCCACGAGGCCGACGAGCACGACGACCCACCCAGCACGCACCGCGCGCGCCCGCCCCGTCCCGCGCAGCAGGGCGACGACGGCCAGGACCACGAGGACGGCGCCGCCCGCGAGCGGGAGCCAGGTCGACCACGGCTCGTCGAGGCCGGGGACGCCCGGCGTCGGCACCGGCCACCCGAGGAGCGGGAACCAGGCCGGCCCGGCCTCGCTGGCGTAGGGCGCACCCGGGTCCGCGAGCAGGATCCGCCAGGAACCGGCATCGACGTCGCTGAGCGCAGCCGTCAGCAGGGGGCCGAGGAGCACGAGCGGCGGCAGGGCGACGATGACGAGGAGGTGCCGACGGCGAGGGGCGACGACGGCGAGGAGCACGAGGACGACGAGCGAGGCCGGGAGGAGGACGGGCGCGCCGGCGGTCGCGACGGCGAGGGCGAGGCCCGCACCGGCCGCGGCCGCCAGGGACCCGGCGGCAGAGCGGTGGGCCCGCGGCGGCGCCACCTCGGCGGCGGCGGGGACGGAGGCAGGCCTTGTTCGGGGAGCGCTCGCAGCGGCACCCGCTGGCTTCACCGGCATCGTCTGGCCCTCGTGCGGGGCGTCGTGCTCGACAGCGACGGCCGGCTCTGGCGCCGCCCCGGACCCGGGCTCGGGCTCGGGCTCGGGCTCGGGCGCGGGCTCGAGCGCGGTCGCGGGCGTGGCGTCGACGGCAGCCGCTCGCTCCGACGTCGTCGGGACGGCCGGTGACGGCACGGCGAGAGCGGGGTCAGCTGTGGGCCCGGAGACGCGGACCGCCGCGTCCCCGGGCGCGTGGACCGCCGCAGCCTCGGGCGCGTGCATGGCCGCGTCCCCGGGCGCGTGCACCGCCGCAGCCTCGGGCGCGTGCACCGCCCCGACCCTGGGCGCGTGCACCGCCGCCCCGGCACCGCGCACCGCCGCAGCCTCGGGCGCATGCACGCGGGCGTGCTCGGACGGACGATCGTCGAGCTTCTCCGCCTCGGCGGCCTGCTCCGCCGTCGGGCGCTCGGGCGCGAGGTCGGCCGGGGCCACCCGCTGCGCGCCGACCATCCCCGAGAGGATCGTGTCGACGCGGTTGACGCCGACGGCGCGGGCGACGCCCAGCGCCACCCATGGCACCGCGAGGTGTGCGAGCACCGCTCCGAGGCGTCCCTGACCGACACCGAGGAGGAGCGCCGGGGCCAGGGCCCACACGACGGCGGCCCATGCCCGCAGCAGCACCGAGCGGGTGGCGGCGCCGGCCGCGAACCACGCGCCGATGCCGGCGAGCGGGACAGCGAGGACGACGAGGGCCGTGACGAGGACGTTGACGCTCCCGCCGAAGGGGGCGAGCACGAGCATGGGCACGGCGAGGACGAGCAGGAGGGGGTCGGCTGGGCCGGCGTGGCCGAGGCCGCTGGGGACCCACCCCGTGATCGCGGCGGACCACAGCCCGCGGAGCCCGGCATCCGACGGCACGAGCGCTCCGCCTGTCAGCGGGCCGGCCGTGAGGAGCGGGGCGAACGCGACGAGCGCGAGCACGAGGAGGCCGAGGGCGACGGCCCCGAGCGTGCCGCGCCGGCGCCGCCGCAGCTGGGCGCGCTCGTTGAGCTCGAGCTCGCTGGGAGCCTCCCGGGTGGTCCGCGCGGCGGCCCGCGCACGCCGGGCGTCCTTCTTGCCGCGGGCGACGTCGCGCCACGTCGACTGCAGCGGACGGAGATGACGGCGCGAGAGCGTGCGGGTGCTGCGTGCCCGACGACGGGCCGCGAGGATCGCCCCGGGCCGCGCGAGGACCTCAGCGGCGGCACGCATCTCCGCGCCGACGAGGCCGAGCTCCTTCGTCGCGACCCGCCAGAGGGCGCGCAACGGGGCCAGGACGAGGACGGCAAGGGCGATGAGCGGCAGGAGCGGCCCGGGGGCGGAGACCATCCAGTTGTGGAGCTGGGCGTGCCGGCGGGCGGCGAACGAGCGCCGCGGGTCCGGCCGCTCGGGCGCCTCGGCGCGCGGGGAGGAGTCCGCGCGCAGGCCGAGGTAGGAGGCGCGGGCGTGGTGGACGACGGCGCTGGGCACGACGACGACGCGGTGCCCAGCGAGGCGCGCGCGGCGGGAGAGGTCGAGCCCGTCCCCGAACGGCCCGAGCGCGGGGTCGGTCCCCTCGAGGTCGTCCCACACGGCGCGGCGGACGAGGGCGCCTGCAGTGCCGACGGCGAGGACGTCCTCCCGGCCGTCGTGCTGCCCCTGGTCGATCTCCCCGGCCTCGATGTCGAGCACGCGGCGCGCCGTCGACGTCGCGCTCAGTCCGACCTCGAGGAGGTGGTCCGGACGCGACCAGTCGCGCTGCTTGGCTCCGGCGATGGCGATGGACGGGCCGGACTCGGCCGCACGCACGAGCTCGGCGAGAGCATCGGGCGCCGGCTCGGAGTCGTCGTGGAGCAGCCACAGCCATGGTGGGGGCGGCGGGACGGTGGCTTCGCGATCCCTGCGGTGCAGGACCTTCGCGGTGTGCTCCGCGTGCTCGGTGAGCGCGCTGCGGACCGCCTCACCGAAGGTCCGCGCTCCCGGGGCGCGCACGATGCGAACAGTCGTGACGTCGTCGAGCCCAGCGTCGCTCACCGCATCAGCCACTGGCACGCCCGTCCCTACGGACCGTCCCGGCGCGCTCGTGTCGATGACGAGGACCGTGCCGGGCGCGAGGGTCTGGGCGGCGAGGCCGCGCAGGGTCCGGAACAGGTACGGCGAGACGCCTGCGCTCACCACGACGGCGAGCGTCGCGGCGGGAGGATGGGGCGTGCCGGCGTCCGCCATGAATCGGGTCGTACGTCTCCTGGTCAGACGGCGCGGCGCTTGAGCTTGCGCCGCTCACGCTCGGAAAGGCCGCCCCAGATGCCGAAGCGCTCGTCGTTGGCGAGGGCGTACTCGAGGCACTCGGCACGGACGTCGCACGAGGTGCACACGCGCTTGGCCTCGCGGGTAGAGCCGCCCTTCTCGGGGAAGAAAGCCTCAGGGTCCGTCTGGGCGCACAGCGCGCGGTCCTGCCACGAGAGCACACCTTCGTCGCTCACGTCGCTCAGGAGGTAGAGACCCTCCTGCCCCGATGCAACCCCAGTGGTGAGCGGACCATCACCCAGAATGTTCCACACAGCACTTCCCCCTCGTCGACAGCACGTCCTCGTAGTGAATTACACGCGTGTCATCCCCACACGTCAAGCCCTGAAGTGTTATTAGGGGCTGCGGCAGTGCGCCCCGCCACCGCCCGCACGTACGCTCGAGGCATGAGCATCGCGACGACCGTACTGAGGCAGCTCTCCACCGAGGGAGGCACCCAACCCCGCCTGACCTGGTACGGGGCAGACGACGAGCGCGTCGAGCTGTCCGGGCGCGTGCTGGCGAACTGGGTGACCAAGGCGGCGAACCTCCTCACCGAGGAGGCAGATATCTCACCAGGGTCCCGCGTGCTCCTCGACATGCCGATCCACTGGCGGGCCACCGTCTGGGCGCTCGCGACGTGGACGGCCGGCGGGGAGGTGGTGCTGGCTGGCACGATCGACGACGAGGCGGACGACGAGGTCGACCCCTTCGACCCGTACGAGCCGGAGGAGGACCTCGCGGACGACGAGCTCGAGGACGACGACGAGGAGGACGAGTCGTTCGTCGCCGACATCACGGAGGACGAGATCGACGTCGTCGTGAGCGCGGGCGCGATGGACGCCCCGAGCGCCGGGCTCATCCTCGCCGTCGCGCTGCCCGCCCTCGCGATGCGCGTCGACGAGGCCATCCCAGCGGGGGCGATGGACGCCTCGGCAGCGCTCATGACCTACGGGGACGACCTCGGGCCCGTCGCCGAGCCGCGCCCGGAGGACCGCGCGCTCTCCGGGCCGGACGTCGTCGGGCTGGGGACGTCGACCGACGTCACCTACGCGGACCTCGCCGCCTGGAGCGTGCGGCAGATGCCTGCCGCCCACCGCGACGAGGCCGGCGCACGTATCCTGTGCCGGCCCGGGTCCCTCGACCAGCTCCTCGGTCACGCCCTGGCGGCGTGGCAGACCGGTGGGTCTGTCGTGCTCGTCGCCGAGGACGTCCCGCACGCGAGTCTCGAGGAGATCGCCGCCGCCGAGCGCGCTGTCATTCGCTGCTAGGCGGACGGCTGCCGCGGACCCCAGCGAGCAGCGGGCTGACGCGTTGACGCGTTGACGCGTTGACGCGTTGACGCGTTGACGATCGTGGCGCCTGACGCGATGCACAGGCATCGCGGACTGGTGAGGTAGCCGACGCTCTCCGCTCCCGCAAGGACGACGGAGCCGGCACCCTGCGAAGTCGCCACGGCTCACACGAGCATGGGTTGGTTGTGGGTCTGGGTGGTGGCGAAGGTCTGGCCGTTGGGTCTGACGAAGCGCCAGGAGTCGGGGTATCTCTCGATGATGAGCTCGCGCTGGTGGACGAAGCCGTGGTGGTAGCGGCACAGCAGGATGCCGTTGGCGGTGTCGGTCGTGCCGTGGTGGGCGTACCACCACAGGGAGTGGTGGATCTCGCCCTGCCCGGGTGGGGCGGTGCAGGCGGGGAACATGCAGTGCCCGTCGCGGGCGATGATCCCGCGGGCCTGACCGGTGGTGAACAACCGCTCCTCCCGGCCCACGTCGAGGATCTCCGAGTCCGCCCCGAAGACCACGCGGTGCAGGGCTGAGCTGCACGCGAGCTGGGCGAAGAGCCCGAACGGGACCGGGCTGTCGTCCTCGAGCGTGGCCGGCTCGACCCCGACGAGCCGGGTGTGGTCCAGAGCCGTCTCGATCCTCCCGAGCAGCTGACCCCACACCCTCGCCCCCGACCCGACACCGTCACCGGCGTCGTCGCCGACGGCGCCGCCGCCCTCAGCGGCCCCGCGACCCGAGGCGGCGCCGGCGTGAGTGGCCTCGAGGCTGATGTCGTCAGCGGCGCCGTGCCCCGCGCCGGTGAGCGTGGCTTCGAGGACACCGAAGGGACCGGCCGAGCCTTGGGTCGGGCAGGGCTCGCCCGGGCGCTGGGCGCGGACCATCGCCATGAGCGTCCCGATCGTGGCGGTGATCGCGATGTGGGGGCGGATACGCGCGCCGGGCTGGAGCGTGCCCGAGTCCAGGACCATCCCCGCCAGCTCCACCAGCGCGCCCGCACGACGCTGGTTCACCGTGCGCGTATCGCCCTTGCCGCGCCGGCCCGCCCGCGCCTCCAACGCCGCCAGCACCAACGCCCCGTTCGCCTCGGAGAGCCAGACCTTGCCGTGGTAGCCGTCCAGCGTCCTCGCCAACGACACCTCCTCCCGCTCCGACTCCTCCTTCCAGCGCCGGTCCCCCGCCCCCGGATCCGCCCGCAGCACCCAGTTCTTCATCAACGTGTTGAACCGGCTCGCGTCCAGCACCCGCGCCTGACCAAGCAGGAACTCCTCACCCACGTCCGGGTCCGCCAGCACCCGGGTGCACCCCGGTGAGCTCGTGCCGTAGCGCACGAGCGCGGCGACATGATCCGGACCGATCTCCCCCGCCGCCAACACCCTCACCGTCCCGGGCAGGTGATCACGCAACGCCCGCGCCTCCCGCGTCATCCGCGACGCCTCCCGCTCGAACCGGCCCGTCCGCTCCCGCACCCACGCCGGGAACGACCGCGCCCCGCCCGCCGCCCACGTCCCGTCCGCATCGATCGCCGCCACCAGGCGGGCCCGGGCCGCGCACACCTGGCCCTCCACCGCCGACAACCGGGCCAGGGCCTCCCCCAGCGCCTCACCCGACAGGTCCCCGAGATCAGCGCCGGCCAGCGTCGTCGCGGCGCGCTCCAGATCCCCCAGCGCCCCCATCGCGACAGCCACCCGGACCACCCCACCAGTACCTGTGTTCGACCACTACCTGAAGTCAACCACCCACCACCGACAACGACACCGACCCCAGCCACCGCTGTGGACAGACCCCTCTGAGGAACCTGGCTGCGCGTGACTTCATGCAAGAGATCGCGCCTGGACGACTCCGCCCGGCACCGGCCGCCCCCTCGCCGCGAGCCAGCGTGCAGGCACGGGGACTCCATGGGCGTTCGGCTGGTCGCAACGCCACCAACCGACGGGCGCTCGTAACCACCCGCGTGGCGTCCGCCGGCGGGCCTCCCGAGCGGAAGGCGCCGCGCCGCTCGACCTCAGGTCACCCCGCTACGGGACGTCGGCCTGGAACAGCGTCCCGACTCCCGCTACGCGCAGGGGTCCGTCGTCGGCGCGGACGAAGGCGCTCTGGCCCCGCCCGAGCGTGAGGCTCCCGGTTGCGGCGCTGAGCTCGACCGTGCCGTCGAGGCACAGGAGGACTCGCGGCCCCCGGCCGGGCAGCGGGCGAGGACCGTCGGCGCAGTCACCGTCCGCGAGGGTGGTCACCGACAGCTCGAAGTCGTCGACCGGCGCGTAGAACACCCGGGTGGCGCCGTGGAACGTCTCCGGCGCGAGGCGGATAGGCGGGGCGGCGACGTAGTCGACGCACTCGAGCACCTCGGCCACATCGACGTGCTTGGCCGTCAGCCCCGCGCGGAGCACGTTGTCCGAGGACGCCATGAGCTCGACGCCGAGCCCGGAGAGGTAGGCATGGACGCCGCCGGCGGGGACGAAGAGCGCCTCCCCCGGGCGCAGCGTCACGGGGTTCAGGAGGAGGGACGCGACGACGCCGGGGTCGCCCGGATACTCCTCCGCGAGGAGCCGGACGGTGTCATCGGCGCGGGGCGAGGGCGAGCCGTCGGCGAGGCGCGCGACGCAGGCTCGCACGACGTCGGCCACCTCTCCCGCGCTGGGCCGCGAGCCCGCGGCGAGCAGCCGCGTGAAGACGGAGCACACCCCGGTCGAGGACGGGTCGGCGACGAGCATCGCGTGGAGCTCGCGGGCGAGGCCGGCGTCGAGGTCGGCGAGGAGCTCCGCCGCGCGGCGGGGCGCGCGGAAGCCGCACATGGCCCGGAACGTCGTCAGCGCGTAGACGAGCTCGGGCTTGTGGTTGGCGTCGCGGTAGTTGCGCTCGGGGGCCTCAAGAGGGATGCCCGCCTCGCACTCGGCAGCGAACCGCTCGCGCGCCCGCTCGAGGTTCGGGTGAACCTGGAGCGAGAGCGGGCGCTCCGGCGCGATGAGCTTGAGGAGGAACGGCAGCTGGGCGCCGAACCGGCTGTGGACGTCCCTGCCGAGCGTCGCGTCCGGGTCGGCCTCGATGAGCGTGCGGAGGTCCGGCGCCGGCGCACCGGGCTCGAGCGGCGCCGGTCCGCTGCGGTGCGCCCCGAGCCAGAGCTCGGCCAGCGGCCGGTCGTCCGTGGTGGACCCGATGACGTCGTGGATGGCGTACGTCGAGCCCCACGCGTAGTCACGCGGGACGCCGGCCATCCGGAGCATCGGACCTCCTTGCAGGTTCTCGGCGCACGTGAGCGCCGCCGTCCACCGTATCGCCGCGCGCCGGGCACGTCGGCAGCCGCCGGCATCCGGCGCGGCGGTCTCGGTGCACGGAGCGCAGCGCTGCCGACGGCGAGGGCACCAGGTGGCGCGGCAGCGGCTCCGAGCCCCTCAACGCCTCAACGCCTCAACGCCTCAACGCCTCAACGCCTCAACGCCTCAACGAATGGTGCGGGCCTGCTTGACCTCGGGCCGGAAGACCACGCCGCGCGCTGCCGCCTTGAGCAGCCGCGCGACGAGCGGCTTGGCCACGCCGGCGCCGCGCATCTGCTTGATCATGTTCTCGCCGAGCGAGGCTGCGATCGTCGGGCTGCGGAACTTGATGGCCGTGGCGATCTGGTTGCGGACCCCGTACTCGAACTTCCACACGTTGCCCTCGTTGACGTCCCCGAAGTTGACGCCCCGGTTCTGCGGCAGGAGGTGGTTGACGCGGGAGTCCGGCACGAAGATGCCCGGGCGGAACTTCGAGAGCCGCTGGGTGTACTCGGCGTCGTCGTACCAGATGAAGAAGTTCGCCGAGGGCAGGCCGACGGCGTGCACCGCCTCGCGCGTGATGAGGACGGAGACGAACGAGCACGACTTCATGAGGGTGTACGTCGCGCCCAGGGTGAGCGGGCGCGCCCAGTCCCAAGTCGGGTCCGGCGTGTTCATCTCGCAGAGCGTCCCGTCCTTCCACTCCACGAGGCTGCACGCGAAGCTCGGCATCGCGCCGAGCCGGGTCTCGGCGTCCTCGAGGTCGCGCACGAGCGGGCCGAGCGCCCCGGCCTGCGGGACGGTGTCGTCGTCCATGAGCCAGATGGCGTCCATCCCCAGCCCGTAGGCGAGCTCGGTGCCGGTGGAGAACCCGCCGGCACCGCCGGTGTTCTCCTTCATGCGGCGCACCGTCGTCGGGAGCGTGTGCTCGCGCGCGGCGAGGTACTCCTCCGTGCCGTCGGTCGAGGCGTTGTCGATGATGATGACGTGGTCGACCGGCCGGGTCTGGCTCTCGAGGCCCTCGAGGGTCTTCTCGAGCAGGGCCAGCCGGTTGTACGTGACGACGACAGCTCCAACGCGCATCAGGTTCGCTCCTTGAGCTGGTGGTAGAAGGTGGTGAGGAAGGTGGTGGCGGGCTCCGCAGCACGGAGCTCCGCGAGGAGGGCCCGCTGCTCGGACTGCGCACGGGCGAAGGCGTCGTCGTCCGCGGCGAGGCGCTCGAGGACTCCCTGCGCCTGACGCAGGAACTGCTGCGGCTGGCGCGGCACGAGTGCCGCGGGCGCGACGACCGTGCGCTGGCTGCCGACGTCGGCGGAGACGACGAGCACGCCGTGCTCGTCGGCCTCGAGCGAGGTCAGCGTGATGCCCTCGTTGTCGCTCGAGACGACGAGCACGTCGACGCTGGCGAAGAAGTCCGCGACCGGCCCCCACTCGCGGCGCACGATGACGTCGCTGAGCCCGCTGCGGGCGATCTGGGCCCGGACCTGCGGCTCGAGCGTCCCCGAGCCCTGCATGAGGAACGTGAACGCGTCGGGGTGTGCGCGGTGGAGGCGCCGCACGAGCTCGACGAAGAGGAACGGACGCTTCTGCGGGACGAGACGGCCGAGGAACCCGATCCGCAGCGGCGCGCCGAGTTCGCGCCCGCCCGCGATGAGCTCCACGCCGTCGGTGCGCGTCGCGCTCTCGGAGACGTGGAGGTCCGTGAGCGGGCGGTAGACCACCTTGTCCCGCCTCACGCCCCCGTCGAGGAGGTAGAGGTCGCGCAGCTCGGGGCTGATGACGTGGTGGACGTCGATGAGGTTCGAGTACTCGAGGCTCTGGCGGACGAACCCGCCGGTGCGGTGCTCGACGATGTGCGTGCTGTCGATGACGCCGATGTCCGCGCGGATGTGCTTGAGCTCGGGCAGGAACGCGTACGCGCGGGCGGAGTGGTGCACGTGCACGAGCCGGATGTCGTGGCGCTCGAGGAGGCCGCGCAGGAACGGGTCCCAGTCCTCGTGGGCGAGCGCGTTGGCCGCGAGGTAGACGTGCGGCGTGATCTCGAGCGCCTTGTCGAGCGCCCGCTGCGGGGCGCTGCGGTCCGCGGTGATGACGACCTCGTAGCCGGCGTCCCGCGCGATCTGCGCGGACCGGAAGCCCCACGCCTCGGCGCCGCCGGTCTCGATCCAGTGCATGGCGACCCAGACGGCGGGCCGGCGCCCGCCGGCCTCCCGCTGCGGCTCGCGCGGCGCGACGGCGGCGCCCACGGGGTCGAGGCGGGGCGCGCGCGGCTGCATGGGCGAGCGCGACGACGGCGAGATGTCGTTGCGGTTCTGGCGCCACGTGTCGAGGAGGACCGGAGCCCGGTCGTAGAGCGCCGAGTAGAGGGCACCGACGCGGCGCCGGACGCGGTCCGTCGGGGCGATGAAGGTGAAGGTGCCGTCGTGGGCGAGGAGGTCGGGGCTCGGGAGCTGGAGCACCCGCCACACCGGGGTGGCATCGGCCTCGCCGCGCACGGTGAGGCGCCCGACGCCGTCGCCCCCGAGGAAGATCCCCCCGGCGGAGGCCGGCTGGATGACGCCCCCTTCGGGCATCGGCTCGCTCGAGCTCGTCCGCAGGACGAGCTCGACGCCCCGGCCCGGGTACGCCGTCTCGAGGCTGCGGACGGTCGCGAGGAGCCAGGCCGCCCCGAGCGCGCGGACCGCGTCGGTCCCGGCACTGCTGAGCGTGAGCGTCACCTCCCGGCCGTCCAGGCCGGCCTGGAGCTCGGTGACGACGGCGTCGACCTCCGCTGTACCCACACTCATGCGTTCCCCCTCAGCGTCGCGACCGCGGTCTCGATCGGGCCGTCGACGACGACCCGGCCGTGCTCGAGCAGGATGCCACGGTCGCACAGCTTGGCGACCATCTCGAGGTCGTGGCTGACGATGACGAGCGCCTTCCCCGCGGCGCGCAGCTCGCGGATCTTCGCGAGGCACTTGCGCTGGAACGGCTCGTCACCCACGGCGAGGATCTCGTCGACGAGGAACACGTCGGGGTCGGTGTGGACCGCGACGGCGAACGCGAGGCGCAGGAACATCCCCGAGGAGTAGAACTTAACCTCGGTGTCGATGAAGTCCTCGATCTCGCTGAACGCGACGATCTCGTCGAACTTCTCGGTGATCTGCCGCTCGCTCATCCCGAGGATCGCCCCGTTGAGGAAGACGTTCTCCCGGCCCGTGAGGTCGGGGTGGAACCCCGCCCCCACCTCGATGAGTCCGGCGATCTTCCCGCGTACGCGGATGCTCCCGGTGTCCGTGCGCATGACGCCGGAGATGAGCTTGAGGAGCGTCGACTTCCCGGAGCCGTTGAGCCCCAGGAGCGCGAGCGCCTCCCCGTCGGCCACGTCGAAGGAGATGTCGTGGAGAGCGACGAAGTCGTCGCTCAGCCGCGCCTGGCGCCCGCGCAGGTTCCACACGACCCAGTCCTTGGCGGTGCGCGTGTGGCGCAGGGTGAAGTGCTTGGCGACGTCGCGGACGACGATCCTCGGTTCGGTGCTCACTCAGAGCTCCTGCGCGAATCGTCCGTCGAGGCGACGGAACACGAGCTCGCCGACGACGAGGGTGACGACGGAGGTCGCCGCGGCCACACCGACCCACTGCCACATGTCGGGCGGCATCTCGTAGACGACGCCCGCCGTCGGCGCCCAGAAGCACCAGTGGAACAGCTCGACCACCGGGGTCAGCGGGTTGAGCTGGTAGATCGTCCACAGCCTGCCCGTGCCCATGACGTCCGCGACGGCCGTCCACGAGTACAGGACCGGCGAGGCCCACGTCGCCACCATGAGGAGGAGGTCGACGAGGTTCTCGGCATCTCGGAAGAGGACGTTGACAGCGCCGAAGATGAGCCCGAGCCCGAGGGAGAAGATCGTGAGGATGACGAACCCGAGCAGCCCCGCCCCGAGCTGGGCGAGGGAGGGGCGCCAGCCGAAGATGAGGGCTCCGACGACGAGGACGGCGAGCTGCGGGAAGAAGTGCACCATCGCGACCCACAGCGCCGAGACGGAGAACAGCTCGCGCGGCAGGTAGATCTTCTTGACGAGCGCGTTGTTGCCCACGATCGCGCGCGTCGCGTTCCCGAAGGCCTCACCGAAGAAGTTGACGACGACGATGCCGGAGAAGAGGTAGACGGAGAAGTTGTGGATGACGTCGCTCATCCGCAGGAACTCGCCGACGGCGAAGTAGAAGACGACGAACTGGACCGCCGGCTTCACGTAGGACCACAGCATGCCGAGGGCGGAGCCCCGGTAGCGCACACGCAGGTCCTTGCGGACGAGCAGCTTGAGGAGGTAACGCTGGCGGAAGACGTCGAGCAGGCCTCCGCCGCGCCCCGGCTCGACGAAGGCGCCGGCCGTGGCGGTCGCACCGCTCACTCGTCGACACCGCCGCTCGTCAGCGGGGCCGACCCGCGGAAGTGCGGGACCAGCTTGTTGTCCACCGTCGTCAGCGCGGCACCGATCGCCATGTGCATGTCGAGGTACTTGTACGTGCCGAGCCGACCACCGAAGATGACGCCCTCCTGCCCGCGCGCGAGGTCGCGGTAGGCAAGGAGGCGCTCGCGGTCCGCGGCGGTGTTGATCGGGTAGTACGGCTCGTCGCCGCGGTCGGCGAAGCGGGAGAACTCGCGCATGATGACCGTGCGGTCCTTGGGGTAGTCCCGCTCGGGGTGGAAGTGGCGGAACTCGTGGATGCGCGTGTACGGGACGTCCTCGTCGCCGTAGTTCATGACCGGGGTGCCCTGGAAGTCCCCGACGTCGAGCACCTCCTCCTCGAAGTCGAGGGTGCGCCAGCTGAGCTCGCCCTCGGCGTAGTCGAAGTAGCGGTCGACGGCGCCGGTGTAGACGACGGGGACGTGGCCGACGACGGCGTCCTTGTTGATCGGCTGGGACGTGTCGAAGAAGTCGGTGCCGAGGCGCACCTCGATGTTCGGGTGGTCCGCCATGCGCTCGATCCACGCGGTGTAGCCGTCGACCGGCAGGCCCTCGTACGTGTCGTTGAAGTACCGGTTGTTGTACGTGTATCGCACGGGCAGGCGGGAGATGATGCCCGCCGGGAGCTCGCGGGGGTCGGTCTGCCACTGCTTGGCGGTGTAGCCCTTGATGAACGCCTCGTAGAGCGGACGCCCGATGAGGGAGATGCCCTTCTCCTCGAGGTTCGTGATCTCGCGCCCGACCAGCTCGGCGGCCTGCTCGGCGACGAGCGCGCGGGCGGCCTCGGGTCCGTGGGCGGACCGGAAGAACTGGTTGATCGTGCCCAGGTTGATGGGCATCGGGAAGACCTCACCACCGACGTTGGTGTAGACGCGGTGCTGGTAGCTCGTGAAGGCGGTGAAGCGGGTGACGTAGTCCCACACGCGCTCGTTCGAGGTGTGGAAGAGGTGCGCGCCGTAGCGGTGGACCTCGATCCCGGTGCTTGCCTCGGCCTCGGAGTAGGCGTTGCCGCCGATGTGCTCCCGACGGTCGATGACGAGGACCTTGAGCCCGAGCTCACGGGCGCACCGCTCGGCGACCGTCAGTCCGTAGAAGCCGGATCCGACCACGATCAGGTCGACATTCACGCAGATATCTCCTCGCCGGTGGGCAACGACCGCTGCAAGGTTAGCCCGTCGGGTCCCGTCGGGAGTGCTGGCCCCGCCCCGACGTGAGGCACAGCACTGGTGCGGGCCGGTCGACAGTAGGCTGCTGGGGACGTTCCACAGACGCCCGAGGAGAGCCGTGCCCCACCCAGGACCCGAGGCCAGCACCGTCTACCTCGTCGGCGTGGCGGGAAACCCCAACCTCGGGGACGAGCTCATCGTCGCCGTGTGGCTGCGGTACCTCGCGGACCACCTCCCGGACGCCGACGTCTGGCTCGACACGCCCTACCCCGGCCCGGCCTCCGCGCTGCTCGCCGGCATCCACCCGCGGCTGCACGTGACGGACACGCTCTTCCGCCTGCGGGACCGTGCCGTCGAGGACGGCGTCGACGCCGCGGACGCCGCGGGGATCGGCGCCTACATGACCCGCGCGCTCGCCGACCCGGGCAACACGCCGTGGTGGACGAGCGGCATCGACCTCGTGCGGGGGGCCGACGTCGTCCACCTGGTCGGCGGTGGCTACGCCAACGACCTGTGGCCGCACAACCTCGCGCTCCTCGACGCGCTCGCGTGGCTGGCCCAGCACACGCCGGCACGCGTCGGCGCCACCGGGCTGGGGCTGCTCCCCCTCGGGGAGGCCTCGGCGGCCCGGGTGGCCGACGCGGCACAGCACTTCGCCGTCCTCGACGTGCGCGACACCGGCACGGCGCGGGCGCTCCTGGGCGGGGCCCGGCCGACTCTCCCGCTGCGCCTCACGAGCGACGACCTCTTCGTCCAGGCCGCGGACGACTTCCTCGACGCGGAGGGTGGCGCGGCGTTCGACGTCGGCGTCGTCGTCCAGCACGACCTGCGCTCGATGGACTGGCCAGACCTGCTCGCGTTCGTCCGCGCGCAGGTCACGGAGTGGGACGTCGACCCCTCACGCGTGGCCGTCATCGAGTGCATCCCGCGGCTCGACGCGACGGTCTACGACGACCTGAGCGCGCACTGGCCCGGCCTCCAGCTCCGCTCGTTCCACGAGGTGTGGCGCGACGGGTTCCCCGCGGCGGCCCACCAGCGCTGGATCTCCACCCGCTTCCACCCGCACCTGCTCGCCGCGGGGGCCGGGGCCCGGGGCGTCGCGATCTCGGTGCGGGGCGACTACTACGACGCCAAGCACGGTCTCGTCCTCGCCGCGGGCTCCCGGTGGGAGCTCCTCTCCGACCTCCGGGCGCCCGTCGCCTCCGACCTGGCGTACGGGAACCTGCGGGAGCGTTGGCCGGCGCTGCGCGCGCGCAAGCGCGAGACGGCCGCCATCCTCTACGGCCCGCCGCGCCGGCCCTGAGCGTCAGTCGCAGGCGGTGATCTCGAGCAGGCGGGCGGGCCCCTCGACGGCGACGGGCTCGGCGACGCCGGTCGCCACGAGCCAGTCGAGGCCCGGGTACGCGTGCTCGCCGCCGGCAGGGTCCCCACCCCACATCGGGTAGGCCATGTCGAGGACGTACCCGACGTTGAGGTTCTCGACCGCCTGGCACACCTCTGGATCGGTGCGGGCCTCGTTGAGGCGTGTCGCGATGATCCCCGCGTCGTGGGTCCAGACGATCGAGATGTGCGGGAAGAGCGCCTCGCGCCCGCCGACGGCCCATGACATGGAGCTGCCGTCCCACGGGCTGCCGGCCACGACGACGCCCTCGGGGACGATCTCCTCGAGGCGCTCGAGGAGTGCGTACTCGTTCGCGGCGAGGAGCCCGATCGAGCCCGAGGACGTCGGGTCGATGCGGTAGAGGCGCTCGAGCTCCGCGAACGACTGCCGCGCCGCCGGCACCTGCGTGTGGGCGAGGACGAGGAGGACGAGCACGGCGGCACCCGTCGGGGCGACCCACCGGGCGCTCCGCGGGCCCCGCTCCCCCGCGGGCTCCCCCGCGGCCTCGGCCCCCGCGCGCCGCCGCGCGTGCCGTGGTGCTGAGCCACGCGTCGCCGCGAGCGCGAGGAGCCCGCGGGCCCGTCGGACGAGCTCACGCAGGCCGAGCACCGCGAGCGGGATGCCGGTGACGGGCAGGAGCGCCGCGAGGCGGTGGTCGTCCCCGTACCAGTACCCGGTGAGCTCGGAGCGCAGGGCGCCGTCGACGCTCGTCGAGACGACGTACAGCACGACGACGACGAGGTGGCCCGCGATGAGCCACCGCAGTCGGGACACCCGGGCCGCGCCGACGAGCCCGACGAGGACGAGCGCCGCCATCGCCCAGTCCGGCGTGCCGTGGGGGTGGCCGGCCGCGAGCGTGAGCGCACTGCCGACGGCGCCGAGGACGGTCTCGTCGACCGGCCAGTACACGGGCGAGGAGCGCAGCCCTCCGACCTGGGGCACCCGGTCGGCCACCCGGTACGCCACAGCGACGGCGGCGATCCCCACGGCCCAGGCCAGGGCGAGCAGGGTGGCTGCCCGTCCGGGCCGGGCCGACCTCCGCACGAGGTCCACGGACCGCTGCCCGAGGACGTAGAGGACCGCGGGGACGAGGATGAAGGCGGCTGCGAAGAGGGCGTTCGTCTGCCCGAGGGTGAGGGCGAGCGACCCGACGGCGAGGAGCGCGGCGTGCGCGACCCACCCGCGCACCGTGCGCTGCCACAGCATGGAGACGACGAGCGCGACGAACGCGGGGAGCATCGCGTACGCGATGAGGTTGGGGTAGAGCACCCCGTAGTACGTGAGGAGCTCGGGGAACTGGGTGAAGGACGTCGCGAGGAGCGCGCTCGCGGCGACGAGCCAGGGACGTCGCCCGAACAGCACCCGAGCGAGCGCCGCGACAGCGAGCGGCCACACGACCGCCGCCACGACGATCGTCAGGGCGGTCGTCGCCTGCGGCACACCGATCGCGGTCGCCCCCTCGAGGAGCGCGACGATCCCGTGCCAGAGAGCGGGGTAGAACGAGGCGTCGAGCATCGGGTTCGACATCGACATGTGGAGCGAGGAGGCGTCCGCGCGGTCGAGGATGAACTGGACCGCGTTGAGGTGGTAGTTCGCGTCGTACGTCTGGGAGATGGCCTGCGGCCCCTCGAGCGCCGCGACGATCCGCCCGGTCTGCAGGACGGCGGCGACGGCGAGTCCGGCGAGCACGAGGACGGCCCCTCGCCGCGCGTGGCGGCCCTGGGCGGCCGCGCGCTCGTCGGCGGCTGCACGCTCGGCGGTGCCCCCTTGCGCGGCGGCGCGCTCGCCGGCGCCGGGGCGCTCCGCGGTGGCGCCGGGTTCGATGGCCGGTCCAGCGCCGCGGGTGACGAGCCGGACGACGGCGGCGAGGACGAGACCGAGGCCCGTGCCGGCGGCGACGGTCGTCAGCCCCCACGGGAGCCCGACGGCCGGGGCGACGATCGCCGTCGTGCCGATCACCCCGCCGCTGAGGAGCGGCGCGCTCCCCCACCAGAGGAACCCCCGCAGGCGCAGGACCCTGCCCAGGGCGAGGCCGGGGAGGAAGAGGACGACGAGGGCGAGCAACCCGGCCGGAACGATGCTGAGCCAGGCCGACACG
Source organism: Georgenia wangjunii (assembly GCF_036421975.1). Lineage (NCBI taxonomy): Bacteria > Bacillati > Actinomycetota > Actinomycetes > Allobogoriellales > Allobogoriellaceae > Georgenia > Georgenia wangjunii. Next base: position 164,151 of record NZ_JAZGON010000008.1, read on the forward strand.
TCAGTTCCTTCCGCGGGGGTGTACCGCCTGGGTCATCCGTCCGGCAGTGCAGGTGCGCGGTGAGTCTACCGAGAGCCGCGGGCCGGTCGGTCGTCCCCGAGCCCGCTCACTGGAGCATCCGCCGGTAGGCGCGGCGCCGCAGCGCCTCCGGCACGAGGCGGTACCCCCCGCGTACAGCGACGTTGCGCAGCGCCTGCGTCGTGGTCGTGAACCCGGCGCGGCGGAGCTCACGCTGGAGGGCGACCTCGGAGCGGAGCAGCCGCAGGCCGCCCCGGCGTGCGTAGGCGCCGGCGCCCACGCGGTAGAGGACGAGCGAGTCGGGGACGTTCGCCACCCTCGCCCCGCCGGCGATCATGCGGGCGAAGAGGAGGTAGTCCTCCATGAGCGGGAGGTCCTCGTACCCGCCGGCGGCGGCGACCGCGGACCGCCGGTAGACGACCGAGGGGTGGTTGAACGGGTCGCGGAAGCGGGCGGTGCGGGCGATCTCGTCCGGGTCCGTCGGCAGGGCACGGACGACGCCGGGCGCGGCCTCGTCGTCGGCGAACTCGGTGATGGCCGAGCCGAGGAGGTCGAGCCCGGCCGCGACGAGCGGGACCTGACGGGCGAAGCGCTCCGGGAGGCTGACGTCGTCGGCGTCGACGCGCGCGACGATCTCGTGGGCGCAGGCCGCGAGCCCCGCCTCGAGCGCCTGGGCGAGGCCGACGTTGCGCTCGAGGCGGACGATGCGCACCGGCACGTCCCCGGCGGGTGAGCCCGGGCCGCCGGCGTCGAGCTCGGCGAGGACGGCGGCGATCGCCGCGCCGACGGGCCCGTCGCGGACGACGACCAGCTCGTCGGGCGCGAGCTCCTGCTCCCGGGTCGAGGAGACGACGGCGCGGCGGAAGTGGTCCGGGACGTCGCCGGCGTAGACGGGCAGGAGGACGCTGAACCGCTCGGCGGCGGGAGCGGTCTCAGCCACGGCCGGCTCCCGCCTCGACCTGCGCCACCGCCCCGCTCACCGGGAGCCCGGCGAGGACCTCCGTCGTCGCGGCGGGCGGGGACGCGAGCGCGTCCCGCAGGCCGCGCCACGCGGCGCGCGCGAGGACGCCGCGCTCCGTCGAGCGCAGCGCCGTCCGCACCCAGCGCCGCACGCTCGAGCCGCCGTAGAGGACGGTCCCGGCGGGGCCGAACGCCGAGGAGTACGCGTACATCCACAGCTTGTTGCGGACCTCGAAGTAGAAGCGCTCCCCCGGGTCCACGTCGGTGGCGCCGAAGGTCTTCGTCCGGTGCTCGACGACGCTGCCCGGCACGTACAGGCCCACGCGCCGGCGCAGGAGCCGCGCGGTGTACTCGAAGTCGTCGTTCCAGATGAAGTACGCCGCCATGGGCAACCCCTCGCGGCGCACCGCGCCGGCGTCGAGGAGGAGCGAGACGAACGACGCGGTGCGGACCTGGACCGCGCCCGCGAGCCGCGCCCGGTCGCGCAGGTCGGCGGAGACGAATGGCCGCTCGCGCGGGGTGTTCATCGGGTGCTCGCGCCCGTCGTGCCACACCGCCCGGGACGCGAGGAGCGCCGGGCGGCCCGGGTAGTCCTCGCGTGCGCCCAGCAGCTCGGCGAGCGCCGTCGGGGTGGGGATCGTGTCGTCGTCCATGAGCCAGACGAGGTCACCGGCGAACTCCGTCAGTGCCCGTGCGAGACCGGTCGCGAAGCCGCCGGCGCCGCCGGTGTTGCGCTCGAGGCGCACGACGTCGGCGCCGACGTCGTGCGCACGGGCGAGGTCGGCCGAGCCGTCGGTGGAGGCGTTGTCGACGACGACGACGGCGTCCGGAAGGCGCGTCTGCGCCGCGAGCGCGTCGAGCGTCTCGGCGAGGAGGTCGCGGCGGTTGTACGCGACGACGACGGCCACGACCCGCTCCGGCCCGTGCGCGACGCGACCGGCCACCTCGGCCCTGCTCGCGCTCGTGCTCGTCATGCCGCGTCGCCGCCGCCGATGACGATGCGGGGGGTGCCGGCCCACGTCGTGGGCTCGGTGACCCGGCGCCCGTCGACGAGGAGGCGCACGCCCGGCAGGTGGGTGGGGGCGAGGTCGCGGTACTCGTCGTGGTCGGCCTGGACGATGGCGAGGTCGGCGGGCTCGCCGAGGTGGAAGGGCTCCCACCCGAAGCCGGCGAGCTCGTCGTCGGAGTACATCGGGTCGTGGACGAGCACCTTGGCGCCGCGCTCGCGCAGGGCCGCGACGGTCGCGAAGACCCCGGAGAACGCCGTCTCCTTGACCCGGCCACGGTAGGAGGCACCCAGGACGACCGCCCGCAGGCCGGCGAGGTCGCCGAGGAGCTCCTGCGCGCGGGCCACGGCGTACTCAGGCATGGCCGCGTTGTGCTGGCGGGCCGTGCGCACGATCGAGGCGTCGGGGTCGGTGGAGAGGTAGAGCCGCGGGTAGACGGGGATGCAGTGCCCGCCCACCGCGATGCCCGGGGAGTGGATGTGGGAGTAGGGCTGGGAGTTGCATGCCTCGATGACGGCGTAGACGTCGATACCGACCTTGTCGGCGAAGAGCGCGTACTGGTTCGCCAGGCCGATGTTGACGTCGCGGTAGGTGGTCTCGGCGAGCTTGGCCATCTCCGAGGCCTCGGCCGAGCCCATGTCCCACACCCCGTTCGGACGGGCCAGGTCGGGGCGCTCGTCGAAGGACAGGACCGCCTCGTAGAACTCGACCGCTCGCCGCGCGCCGGCCTCGCTCAGCCCACCGACGAGCTTGGGGTAACGGCGCAGGTCCGCGAACACCCGGCCCGTGAGGACCCGCTCGGGGGAGAACACGAGGTGGAAGTCACTGCCCTCGGCCAGGCCCGAGATCTCCTCGAGCATCGGCTTCCACCGGGTGCGCGTCGTCCCCACCGGAAGGGTCGTCTCGTAGGAGACGAGCGTGCCGGGGGTCAGGTGCTCGGCCAGGGAGCGCGTCGCGGCGTCCATCCACGCGAAGTCCGGCTCCCACGTCGCGTCGTCGACGAAGAGCGGCACGACGAGCACCACGGCGTCGGCCCCTGGGATCGCCTCGGCGTAGTCGGTCGTCGCACGCAGGCGCCCGGCAGGGACGAGCTCGCTCAGCTTCTCCTGCAGCTGCGCCTCACCCGGGAACGGCTCCACGCCGGCGTTGACCTTGTCGACCACGCCCTGCTGGACGTCGACACCGATGACCTCGTGCCCGGCGTCAGCGAACTGGACGGCCAGGGGCAGACCGATCTTCCCCATGGCAATGACGGCGATGCGCATCGTTCTCCTTCGCGGAAGTTCCCCGGACGACCCGGCGGCAGCACCCCACGATATCGACCCCGGGCGCGGGCTCGCGTAGGGCGGGTGTCCTCCGCCCTCCGCCGGGCACGAGGAGGGGGTCGCCGGGCCATGTACGCCGGCGCTGCGCGGTGCTATACAGAGGCAACCGCAGGTGGTCCGTTGGCAAAGATGCACGGAGGACTCCATGGCACTCGCCGGTCGCTCATCACGGACGGACCGGGGGCGCGCGCGCGTCACGACCCTCCTCGCCCTGCTGGTGCTCCTCCTCACCGCCTCCGCCGTGGGCGCGCAGCCACCGCCCGGCGAGACGTACGCGAACCCCCTCACCGAGGCCTTCGCCGACACGTACGCCGACCCCGCCGTCATCCGCGGCAAGGACGGCTGGTGGTACCTCTACGCGACGAGCGACCCCCTCGTCGAGGGCGGCGAGCTCGGGCTCATGCACGTCGCCCGCTCCCGCGACCTCGTCTCCTGGGGATACCTCGGCACGATCCTCGACGAGACGAACCGGCCCGCGTGGGCCGCTCCGGAGTCCGCGTTCTGGGCGCCGGACGTCCGCTACGTCGACGGCGAGTACGTCCTCTACTACACGGTGACCGACACCGTGCTCAACCCCGGCGGCGACCCCGCGATCGGCGCGGCGACCGCACCCACGCCGAACGGGCCCTGGACCCCGACGGACGCGCCCGTCGTCGCGCCCCGGCCCGACGGCGGGGGCGGCTTCTACTGGACGTTCGACCCGGCCCTGCTCGTCGACGACGACGGCTCCCGGTACCTCTACTTCGGCAGCTACCACGGCGGCATCTGGGTGACCGAGCTCGACGAGACGGGCCTCGCCGCCGTCGGCGATCCGGTGCGGCTGACGACGACCGACCGCTACGAGGGGGCGTACGTCGTCAAGCGCGGGGACTACTACTACCTCATGGGCTCCTCGGCGAACTGCTGCGCCGGCCCCTCGACCGGCTACAGCGTCCACGCCGGGCGCTCGACCAGCCCGACCGGGCCGTTCGTCGACGCCGAGGGCGTCGGGCTCGCCGAGTCGCGGGTAGGCGGGTCGCAGGTGCTCGTCCAGAACGGCAACCGGTGGATCGGCGCGGGCCACCACGCGGTCGTCACCGACCTCACCGGCCAGGACTGGATCCTCTACCACGCGCTCGACAAGGAGGACCCCTGGCTGACCGAGCCCGGCGGCATCAACGAGCGGCCCACGCTCCTCGACCGGCTCGACTGGATCGACGGCTGGCCGGTGACGAACGCCGGTGCCGGCCCCTCCGACACGCCGCTCCCGGGGCCCTTCGTCGGGACGGGGCTCGAGATCGAGCTCACCGCCCCGGCCTCCGGGGCCGCCTTCGCGGCGACCTCCGGGGCGTGGACGCCAGGGCAGGACACGACGGCGGACGCCGGCACTTTCGCCGTGCTCGACCCCGGCGCGGAGCCCACCGCCGTCGCGCGCTCCGCCGCCGCCGCACCCGCCGACGTGCGGGTGGAGGCGGACGTCCGGCTGCCGGAGGGCGGTGCCTTCGCGGTCCGCCTCGGCGCCGCGGACGGCACCGCGATCACGGTCGTCCTCGACGAGCGCGCCGGCGAGCTGCGCGCTGACGCCCTGGGGACCACCGAGACCACCGAGGCCGCGGCTGCGCTGACCGGGCTCTACGACCCCGCGACGTGGACCGCGCTGTCCGTCGAGGTCCGCGCCGGCGTCCTGCACGTCCGGCTCTCGGAGTCCCGCCTCGGCGACGTGCTGAGCGAGGTCCGCCTCGACCTTCCGCCGGGGGCGCAGGGCGTCGCCCCTGTCTCGCTCGTCGCCGGCGACGGGCCCGCGCACGTCGACAACCTCTCCGTCGTCGAGGCGTACGTACCCGTGACCGAGCGCGTCCCCGAGCCCGAGGCCGGTGAGCTCCTCCTCGCCGAGGAGTTCGACGCCCCGCTCGAGGCCGGGTGGACGTGGGTGCGCCCGGACGAGGCCGTGACGGTCACGGACGGCGAGCTCGTGTGGCCGCTCACGGGGGCGGACCTCGTCGGTCCCGGCGGGACCGGGCCGCTGCTCCTGCGCGACGCGCCCGCGGGCGAGTGGATCCTCGAGACCAAGCTCGACCTCGACCTCGGCGTCGACACCGTCCGGAACTACCAGCAGGCCGGGCTCGTCGTCCATATCGACGACGACGACTTCCTGCGCCTCGGGCACGTCGCCATCTGGGGCACCCGGCAGTCCGAGTTCGGCAAGGAGGCCCCGTCGCAGGGCCGCCTCGACTGGGGCGGGCACGTCGGCGGCCCCGTCGCGCCGACGATGTGGCTGCGGGTCCACCACAGCACCCACCCCGTCAGCGGGGACCTCCTCTACCGCTCGGCGACGTCGCGCGACGGCGAGGCGTGGCGCTGGGGCGCGACGTGGACGCTGCCCGCCGGGAGCGACCCCGCGATCGGGCTCTACGCCGGGGGCGGCGCCGAGCCGCCCGTGGACGCCCGGTTCGACTACGTGCGCCTCTACGGGGTGGCCGCGCCCGTCGGCGAGCTCGCCGTGGAGGCGACCCCCGACGTCGTCGACCCCGGCGCGCACGTGACGACCACGGTGAGCGGCGGCGTCCCGGGCGAGGCCGCCATCGTCACGTACACCGGCCCAGACGGCTCGGTGCTCGCGACGGACGAGGTGACGGCGGACGCCGAGGGCACCGCGACGCACGTCCTCGACGTGCCCTTCGCCCACCCCGGCGGTGTCCTCACGGTCACGGCGAGCGAGGGGATGCGCACGGCGCAGGACACCGTCACGGTCCGGGCGTTCACGCCGACCCTCGCGCTCAGCCCCCCGCGCGTCGCCCCCGGCGGGGAGGTGAGCGCCGCACTGGCGGGCTTCGTCCCGGACAGCGAGGTGACGCTCACCGCCACCGCCGCGGACGGCACGGTCGTGGGCCCGCACACCGTCACGGTCGATGCCGCAGGCGCGGGGGGCGCGACGCTTGTGCTCCCGGCCGCGGTGGCGTCCGGGCCGCTGACGGTGACGGCCAGCGACGCTGCCGGGCGCACGGCGTCCGGGACCGTCGACGTCGCGCCCACCACGGCACCGGTGCCGACACCGTCCCCGACCACGCCGGGCGGCCCGGGCGGTGAGCTCCCGCGGACGGGCCCAGGGACGGGGCTGGTGGCCCTTGCCTGCCTGCTCCTCGCGGCCGGCGCCGCGCTGGCCGGCGGCCGGGCGCTGACTTGTGGGGGCGCGGCGCACGGGCGGACGGCGGAGGTTCGCAGCCGGGACGGCTGGGTGCCCCGCTGAGCCGGCCGGGCCGCCCGCGCGGTCAGGCCCGTGGGGAGCGGGCGCCGTGCGGTCCGCTCACCGTCGCGGGGCGCGGGAGCGGCGCGCCCACCTCGGCCCGTTCATCGGCTCCCCACCGCCTCCGCGAGCGCGGCGACCCGCGGCGCAAGGTGCGCGGATCGGGCGACCTTGGGCGCCCAGGCCGCGGCCTCCCGCCAGCGGGCCGGTCCGGGTGGCGCACCTCGGCCGCCGCGCGCGGCGGGAAGCCTCAGGCGACGTAGAGCAGGTGCTTGCTCACCGGGCGAGCACCTGTCGGTACACCGCGCGCAGCCGGTCGACCGCCTGGGCCGGGCCGTGGTGCCGGCGGACCCACGCACGGGGGTCGAGCTGCGCCGCGACCGCGGCGGGGTCGTCGAGGACGGCCCGGGCGACGTCCCCGACGACGGCGGGGTCGGCGTCGAGGACGGGCGGGGCGGCGTAGCCGGGGTGCGGGTCCGCCATGAGGGTGGGCACGCCGATCCCGAGCGTCTGGAGCTCGCTCATCCCGAGCAGGCCGGTCGACTGCGCCACGGCGAGATGGGCGGAGGCGAGCCAGGCGACGAACTCGGTGCGCTCCATCCGGGGGACGAGGCGCACGCCGGCCGCCGCGGCCTCACCGGTGCCCTCCCCCCAGTCGAGACCGACGAGGTCGACGTCCGCGCCGAGGGCCCTCCGTAGCTCGCGGGCGATGGCGAGCTGGCTCTCGAGGCCCTTGACCGGGTCCCAGCGGGACGGGAAGAGGACCGTGGGCCGGGGGGCGGGCGCCCAGGTCGGCAGCGCCGCGACCTCGATCGGGTTGGGCAGGTAGGTCGCGTCGGGCCGGGCCGCACGGGCCGCCTCGGCGAGGTCGGGCGTGGCGAAGAAGACGGCGCGGGCGGCGTCGAGCCCGCCCTGGATCTCGTCGTGGAAGCGGGGGTCGCGGTACTGGGTGCGGATGTCCGAGCCGTGGAGATGGACGACGTACGGCCGGTGCGGGAACTTGCGCACCCAGGCGGTGCGGCCGCCGTAGTGGAGGTGGACGAGGTCCGAGCGCGCGACCGAGGAGATCCGGCGGGCGGTCCACAGGTAGAAGTCGCCGTAGAACTCGCGGCGCGGGACGTCCTGGAGCCCGGGCACGTACCGCCACGGGAGGCGGCGGCTGCGTGCCTCGCGCACGAGCGTCCCGCCGACGTCGGCGCAGTCGAAGAGGTGGGTGACCCGCGGTTCCGTGCTCACCGGACCAGCACCGAGGCTGCCATGAGGCGCGCGGGGGCCTCGCGGGCGAGGACCCGGGAGGGGTCCCGGGTGAGCAGAGTCCGAGGACGGCCGTGGCGCCGCCGCGCCCGGGCGGCGTCGATCATCCGGTCCGCGCTGACGTGGCGGGACCGGACGGCGTCGAGGAGGTCCCGGTCGGCGAGGGAGAGGACGCGCTCGAACCCGGGGGCGGCTGCGAGGAGGTCGGTCGCGACCTGCGCGAGCGCCGTCCGTTCCTCCGCCGTCCAGAAGGCGGGGTCGGTCCGGTTGTGCACGGCGCCGAAGAGGTGGATGCGGGTGGCCTTGACGCAGGCCGACCGGCGCTCCTCGAGCGTGTACCCGCGGAACCACGGCTCCGCGCACAGGTGGCGCAGGAAGGCCAGCTCGACGGCGATCGGCCGCGGCGCGAGGGTCACCCGGTCCTCGGCGTCCTCACCGATGACGTACGCGGGGCCGCGCCGGTCGACGGCGACACGGGTCTCGAACCACAGCCGCGTGACGTAGGGGACGTCGTCGCCGACGACGATCTCCTCGACGAGCCGGGCGCCGAGCCGCTCGCGGGCGGCCGTCGAGACGAGACCGAGAGGGGCGCTGCGGTAGCTGAGGCGGTCCTTGACCGGGTGGGCGAGGCCCCGGCGCCACGGCCGCACGGGAGGTGTGGGCACGGGACGGCGCCGGGTCCCGAGGACGAGCCGGGAGACGACCGTCTCGGCGCCGGTGCGCCGGGCGAGGCGGAGCCAGGAGTCGACGGCGCCCGGGTCGAGGACGTCGTCGGACCCCATGATGGAGACGAACTCCCCGTCCGCCGCGTCCATCCCCGCGTTGAAGGGGCCGGACGGGCTCGGGATCCCGTCGACGTGCTCGAGGAACCGCACCCGGTCCCGGTGCTCGGGAGCGACGACGGCGACGATCTCGGCCGCCGTGAGGTTGTGGCACACGACGGTGAGACGTGCCTGCGCGGCGTTGCCGTCGAGGACGGAGGCCACGGCGCGGCCGATCGGGCGGCGCGGGGTGTGGACGGCGATGACGACGTCGACCGGGGCAGTCACCGGCGCGCCTCACGGGCGCGGTCGTAGGCGCACGCGTACCCGGCGGCGACCTCGGGCACAGAGAACCGGTCCCCCACCGTCGCGGAGATCTCCGCCGCGCTGAGGTCCCGGGTGGCGGCGTCGACGCGCACGATCGCGTCGGCGTACGCCCCGGCGTCCTGCACGTCGACGAGCTCACCCACGCGCGGGTCGATGTACTCGCCCTGACCGCCGGTCGCTCCGACGACGAGGGGCCTGCCGGAGACGATCGCCTCGGCCGCCGAGACGAAGAAGTTGTCACCGCGTGTCGGCCCGAAGAACAGGTCCGCAGCGGCGAGCTCGGCGAGGACACCCGCCCGCGGCAGGGACCCGGTGAGGCGCACGTGCTCCGCGACGCCGAGCTCCTCCGCGCGCCGGACGACCGCATCGCGCAGCTCCCCCTCCCCCACGTGCACGAGCTGGGCGGGGACGCCGCGGCGCTCGAGCTCGGCGACCGTCTCGACCGCGAGGACGGGGTCCTTGCGATCGATGAGGCCACCGACGGCGACGAGGCGCAGACGGTCGGAGCGGGCGGCGCGGGGCGGGAGGGGCACCGGCGTCTCGACGATGCACGGGACGACGTGGGTGGGGCGGCCGCCCCGGACCGCCCGCACCGGCTGGGCGAGGAACTCGCACACGGCCGTCGCGACGTCGGGGCGGGCGAGGAGGTGGCGCAGCGCCGGGAGCACGCGCTGCCACGAGACCGGCAGGTTCTGGGGGGACGTGAGCCCGGACCAGTGCTCGGTGTGGACCCACGGCGCGGCGGGGCGCTGCAGGGAGAGCGGCAGCAGGGAGGAGAAGGCCATCGAGTGGACGACGTCCGCGCCGGCGAGCAGCGGGCGCAGGGCGCGGGCGGCGGCCAGCACCTGGCGCGGGTCGGTCGTGCTCATGGGGACGCGGACCACGCGCAGGCCCTCGTGGCGGAGGCGCCGGGTGCCGTCGTCCTGGTGCGGCGGGACGAGGTGGACGACGTCGACGTCGTGGCCGAGCGAGGCGATCGCGAGCGCGTCCTTGACGACGAAGGTGCCGCTGGCCGGCGCGACGGCCGTCGGGAACCACGTCGTCACCGCCACGATTCGCACGCTCACGACCGTACCAGCGCCCCAAGTCGGTCGAGAGTCCTCAGCGAGAACGCGCCGCGAGGGCGTCGACCGCCCTCGCCCACACCTCCACCTGGCGCTCGGCGCTCAGCTCGTGGGCCGCGCGCGTGGACGCTGCCTTGAACTCCGCGACGCGCCCCGGTGTGAGACGTGCCAGGGCAGCAGCGACCGCACCGCTCGAGAAGTCCTCCGTCACCTCGCCGAGACCGTGCTCGCGCACCATCCGAGCCATCTCCGGTGAAGGCCCGACGAGGAGGCCGAGCCGCGCCTGCACGTAGTCGAACACCTTGTTGGGCAGGGCCCAGTAGTTGTTGAAGCTCACGGGCGGCAGGACGTGCACGCCGACGTCGTGCGCATTCAGGGTGGTGACAAGCTGTGCGTACGGCACGGGGGCGTGGAGGCGGACCCGGGTGGAACGCGACGCCAGCTCGGCGATCTCAGCGAGGTAGGAGGCATCGTTCGGGACAAGATAGAGGTCCAGCGTGACGTTCGCGTCGACGTCCTCGACCGCTCGCGCCAGCTCGATGATCCCTCGTCCCGACATGGCGTTACCGCTGTGGACCAACCGGATCGGATCGGTGACCGGGGTCGCCTGCTTCTCCGCGTACGGCGCGGCGTTCGTCACCACCTGCGCGTCGACACCGAACTGACGCCGGTACTCGTCGGCGATGCCAGGCCCCACCGTGGTCACGGAGTCTGCCCGTGTCACGTACGTGCGCACGAGCCACCGCATGTAGGGGGCCACGGCAACACGCCAGCGCAAGACGTCCTCGTTCTGGCGGGGCGCGTACTCGTGGAGGTCGGCGTGGACACCGCCGCGGGGCCGCAGCGAGAGCGCCAGCGGCACGGTGTCGACGTCGTCCGCGAGCACGACGTCGAAGTGGTCGCGCTGCAGCCTGTCCCAGAGGTACGAGACGACGGCGTTCCGGCGATAGACGGCGGCGAAGCGCCGCTGCAGCAGCAGGGTGCGGTCCTTGCGCCAGTAGATGAGCTCGTCGGGGATACGCACATGGCCGGCGACCCCCTCGGGGGCAGGCCCGTACCCGCACGTCGTCACCTCGTACGTGTCGGCGAACAGGCGGACCTGGCGGAGCACACGGGCATCGGCGTGGATCGCGGAGAAGGACAGGATGAGGAGAGCGGGACGAGACGGCACGGGTGCGATCCTGCCACCTCGCGCCCAGCGGCCGTCGGCTACGGTGGCCCGATGGTCGCCGAGCCCGCGGTTCTCCACGTCAACGACTGCGCGTTCGTCGCCCTCAACCTCGTTCGGGCGGCCCGCCGCGCGGACCTCACGTGGGGCTACCTCCCGCCTGCGAAGGTCCGCCCCGCCTCCACACCGGAGGGCGCGCTCGGACGGCTCCAGTACGTGCCGTTCGTCGCCCGACGGGCCCGGGCCCTGCGCCGCGCGGACGTCGTCCACGTCCACTACGCGACGAGCGTCCGGCTCATCCGCGAGCGCCTCATGCCGCCGCGGCCCTACCTCCTCCACCTGCACGGCACGGACATCCGCGAGCAGGCGAGCGACCCGCGCTACCGCGACGAGGTGGCGCGGGCGATCGACGGCGCGGAGCGCGTCTACTACACGAACCTCGACACCGCCGAGCAGGCCCGGGCGGCGCGCGCCGACGCCGAGTACATGCCCGCCTTCGTCGACGTCGCGGGGCTCCCGGCGTGGGCACCGGGTGCGGGCGGGCGCCGCGTCGTCTTCGCCTCCCGCTGGTCCCGGGTCAAGGGCGCCGAGACGATGCTTGCGCTCGCGGCGGAGCTGCGACGGGCGCTCCCGGCGGACGTCCGCGTCCAGGGCATCGACTGGGGCGAGGCCGCCCCGGAGGCGGCTCAGGCCGGCGTCGAGCTCCTTCCGCGGGCATCCCACGACCAGTACGTTGCGATGCTCGCCCGGGCCGATGTCGTCGTGGGTCAGGCGTCCAACATCCTGGCAGTGAGCGAGCATGAGGCGATGGCGATCGGCGTGCCCGTAGCGGTTCCCAGCACGCTGATCCCGCACCCGGACGGCGGCGCCCCCCCGGTGCTGTCCGGCACGATCGCCGAGACCATCGAGCACGTCCTCACAACGCTCGCAGACCCGGTAGCGGTGAGCCGACGCCTCGACGCGCGCCGGTGGGTCACCGAGCACTACACCGCCGACCGGTACGTCGCCCCGCTCCAGGACGTCTACCGCAGCGTCGCGTCCCGGACCGGCTGAGCGACCGCCGTCAGCGCCAGAACGTGTCGGCGGCGTAGTAGCGCAGCGTCGACTCCCGGTCGAGGTTGTCGGCCAGCGACGACGTCAGCACGGCATCCCACCGCGGGGCCGCGCTCCGGGCGGCCACCGCCGCGACGAGCGAGGCTTCGTCCGCGCCGGGATCAAGAGCGGCGTCGAGCAGGGCCCGGTCGGCACGGTTGAACGGCCGCAACGCGCGCGGCGCGAGGTCCACCCACGCCCGGAGCAGGTCACGCAGCCACTCGACCTCACCGGGGTGCCAGTCGGCTGCCTCCCGCCGACGCATGAGCGCGCCGACGAGGTGGACGCGGATCGTCTTCACGGCGAGCGCGCGGCGCTGGGCGGCGGGGAGCTCGTGGAGCCACGGGAGGGCGATGAGGTGCGCGAAGGCGCGGAGCTCGTCGGTGATCGGCCGGACGGACGTCGTCACCCGGGTGCGCGCGTCGAGGCCGACGACGTACCGGGGCGCGGACCGGGCGAGGTCGATGCGCACGGGCGAGGACCACAGCCGCGCCGTGAACGCGACGTCACCGCCCGAGCGCATGCCGGCGACGAGACGCAGGTCGAGGGCCTCGAGCGTGGCCTTGCGCATGAGGCCGAGCGGCGCCGTCCGGTAGGCGAGGCGGTCACGGACGAGGTCGAGACGGCGCGAGCGGCCCGGGCGCACGCGGGGGGTGTGGACGTCCGTGCCGTCCTGCATGCGCACCCGGGCGAGCATGACGTCGGAGCGCTGGGCGTCGGCGGCACGGACCCAGGCGGACAGGGCGCCCGGCTCGAGGAAGTCGTCGGAACCGATGATGGCGACGTAGCGCGCCGTCGCGGCGTCGATGCCGGCGTTGTAGGGACCGGACGGGCTGCCGAGGCCGTCCCGGACGCTCAGGAGGCGCACGCGCGGGTCGACCGGGAGGAGGGGGGCGACGTCGTCGGGCTCGAGCTCGTGGCACGCCACCGTGACCCGCACGTGGTCACCGGCGCCTGCGAGCGCGGACGTCACGCACCGCGCGACCGGGCGGGACAGGTCGTGGAGGGCGACGACGACGTCGACGTCGGGCTCCCCCGGGGCGGGCGGGCCGGCGTGCGGACCGCCCTGCGCCGTCGGGCTCACCGCAGGCCCGCCAGGGCGGCCTGGTAGGCGAACTCCGGCTCGGCGGCGACGATCTCGTCGAAGGTGCCGCGCGCCGCGATGCGGGCGTCCCGCATGAAGAGCACCTGGTCGCTGTGCCGGATCGTCGAGAGGCGGTGGGCGACGCTGATGACCGTGACATCGCCGTGGAGCTCGCGGATGGCGACCGAGACGGCCTCCTCCGTGGCGGTGTCGAGCGCGCTCGTCGCCTCGTCCATGACGAGGATGAGCGGGTCGGCGTAGAGGGCGCGGGCGATGCCGAGGCGCTGGCGCTGGCCACCAGAGAGCGCCATCCCCCGCTCGCCGATTCGCGCGTGGATCCCGCCGGCGCGGTTTTCGACGACGGTGAGGAGCTGAGCCCGCTCGAGGGCCTGGCGCACGCGGTCCTCGTCGACCTCGCTCTCCCACGCGAGGGCGACGTTCTGGGCGATCGTCGCGTCGAAGAGCGAGACGTCCTGGGGCACGTACCCCACCTTGGACCGCCAGTGGGCGAGGACGTCGACGAGGGGCTGGTCGTCGACGGTGACCGTGCCCGAGGAGGGCACGAGCAGCCCGAGGAAGATGTCGACGAGCGTGGACTTGCCGGCGCCCGAGGAGCCGACGAGGGCGAGTGAGCTGCCCATCGGCACCGTGACGTCGACGCCGGTCACCGCGGGGGTGTCCGAGCCGGGGTAGGTGAACTCGACGTCGGAGAGAACGAGAAGCTTCGGGTCGTGCTCGAGGCGCTTGGTGCCGACCTTCTCGGCATTGGTCGTGTAGGACTCCGCCGCCTTGATGTCCCGGATGACGGCGTTCGCGTGCGGGATCGTCGACGACGTCTGGGTGATGATGTTCTGGAAGCGGGTGACCGAGGGGACCATCCGGAAGCCGGCGACGGCGAAGAGGGCGACGGCGCTCAGGGCGCTCGCCGGCCCGCCCTGGAGGTAGGCGGCACCGCCGACGAGGACGAAACCGCCGATGAGCGCCGACTCGACGACGAACTTCGGCACGGCGTTGAGGAACTGGATGTTCGCCCGCGCGCGGGTCGTGTGGATGCGGTTCCGGTGGACCACCTGGGCGACCTCGTCGGACTTGTTCCGCAGCGTGATCTCCTTGAGCGTCGAGACCATCTCGGTCATGAGCGTGGCGATGCGGAAGGAGTAGTCGCGGTTGACGCGGCCGGCGACGACGGCCCGCTTGGAGATGATGAAGTAGAGGACCGCGGCGACGAGGCCGAGGTAGACGAGGGTGATCGCGGCTGTCATGGGCTCGGCGACGACGAGGACGGCGAGGACCGCGACGAACGTCACGCCCTCGGTCGGCAGCGAGGCAGCGGGCAGGAGGAGGCCCGCGGTCGTGTTGCCAATGCCGACATCGGCGAGGCGGACGAGCTCGGCGGAGTTCCGCTTGAGCCGCTCGGTCCACGGCGCGCGGATGTAGGCGGCGAAGAGCCGGTCCCCGATGAGGAGCTCGTAGGCGGCGAAGCGCCGGGTGGCGAACCACTGCAGGCCGATCGACAGGACGCTCTTGAGGATGATGAGCGCGCAGACGACGACGATGATCCACACGGTGTGCTCGGTGGCGACCTCGCCGATGAGCGGCAGGCTGAGGGGGCGCCCCTGGACGAGCGGTGTCATCGTCAGTGCGAGGAGCCCGAGGGCGGCGACGTCAAGGAGAGCGAGGGAGCTCGTCGCGAACGCGAACATCAGCAGGAAGCGTCGCGCGTTCGGCGGCAGGAGCGGCATGAGCTCCTTGAGGGCGGTCCACAGGCGCTTCACGCGTCGTCCTCCTTGCGTTGCACTGTCACGTCAGCCATGGTGCCACCTCCACCCGGGGCGGCTCGCCTGCGCACGGCGATCGCTAGAGTCGTCCGGATGAGGATCCTCAGCGTCGTCGGTGCCCGTCCCCAGCTCGTCAAGCTCTCGCCGATCGCGCACGCCCTGGCGGCCGCGGGCCACGAGCACGTTATCGTCCACACCGGTCAGCACTACGACGCCGCCCTGTCGGACGTGTTCTTCACCGACCTGGGGATACCCCGCCCCGACGTCAACCTCCACGTCGGCTCCGGGTCCCACGCCGAGCAGACCGGGGCCATGCTCCCCGGCCTCGAGCGCGCGATGCTCGAGCACGCGCCCGACTGGGTCCTCGTCTACGGCGACACGAACTCCACCATCGCCGGCACCCTCGCCGCGGTGAAGATCCACCAGCGCGTCGCCCACCTCGAGGCCGGGCTCCGCTCCTTCAACCGGCGCATGCCCGAGGAGCACAACCGGGTCATGACCGACCACGCCGCCGACCTCCTCCTCGCCCCCACCGACGTCGCCGTGGCCCACCTTCGCAACGAGGGCCTCGGCGCGCGGACCGTCCTCGTCGGCGACGTCATGACCGACGTCCTCTACCTCACCCGCGACCGCAACCTCGCCGCCGGCACCGCCGCCCCCGTGCCCGCCGACGTCGGGGCGAGCGGGTACCTCGTCGCCACGATCCACCGCGCCGAGAACACCGACGACCCCGCCCGCCTGCGCGCCATCGTCGACGCCCTCGCCGGCCTGAGCGTGCCCGTCCTCCTCCTCGCCCACCCCCGCCTGCGCGCCAGTGCCGAGCGCGCCGGGATCACGCTCGAGGCCGGCGCGATCCGCGTCCTCGACCCGACCCCCTACCCGGCGCTCGTCGCTCTCGTCCAGGGATCGGCCGGCGTCGTCACCGACTCCGGCGGCCTGCAGAAGGAGGCCTTCCTCCTGCGCGTGCCCTGCACGACCCTGCGCCACGAGACCGAGTGGGTCGAGACCGTCGACCTCGGCTGGAACGTCCTCGACGGTGACCTCACCGACGTCGCCGCGCACGCCCTGCGCCCCACGCCGGCCCCGACCGGCGCCGCCCCCTACGGCGACGGCCACGCCGCCGCTCGCGTCGTAGCAGCCCTGGCCGGCGGGCTCGGCGCCTGACCACCGGCGAGCTCGCCGCCTACGGCGCGTCACTGGGGTCGCGGCTTCGGCTCGGGACCGGGCTGGTCGGGCCGCGCCAGGCTGGTCGGGCCGCGCCGGCCTGGCCGGCGGTGACCCGCGACGGCGCCGTGGGCGGGCCCGGCCGCTGACCGAGACGGTCACAGGCTCGCCCGAGCCAGTCGGGCCGGGCTATGTCCCGCGAGAGACCCTCGTTCGCGGCGGTCTAGAGATTCGTGATGACGGCGACGGCGCGAGCGGCCGCGGCGTCGATCGAGACGTTCTCGACTGCCCACGCCGCTCGCTGCCGACGCTCGTCCAGGGTGGGCACGTGGTCGATGGCCGCGACCATCTCCGCGGCCACGGCCTCGACGTCGTGGTCGACGACCGCACCGAGGCCATGGGCCGCGATCAGCTCGCGAGCCGGGCCGGCGCCCGCGAACACCACAGGGGTGCCGCACGCCGCGGCAGCGTAGATCTTCGTGGGCAGGGCGAACTCGTAGGTGCCGGGGCGCACGGACGCGAGGGAGGCATGCGCCCCGCGGACCCAGCACGCCGCCTGCTCCGGCGGAACGCGGTCGTGGAAGGTCACGGCGCCCGCTGGGTAGGCGGCCGCCTGCTTCTTCATGCGCTCGACGTCGCTCCCCTGCCCGAGGAAGACGAGGCGCGCGTCCGGGCGCTCCCCGAGCACCTGGGCCATCGCCCGGGTGAAGACGTCGGCACCCTGCCACTCCGAGGCGGTGCCGGCGTAGACGAGGTACGGGGCGCCGTCGTCGGCCACCGGGCCCTCAGGGGTGAAGGCCTCGATGTCGACGCCGTTGCCCACGGTGACGTGCCCGCTCACACCGAGCGCCGTCAGGCGCTCAGCCACGCCCGGCGATGTCGCGAGCACGGCCCTGGCGCGGCGCATGACGGTCCTCTCGAGGCCGCGCAGGACGCGCTCGACGACCTTCGGCACGCCCGTCTCCCGCACGGCTTCTGACCACACGTCGGCGGCGTAGTAGACGTAGGGCACCCGGCGGAGCCAGCACACGAGGGCGACAGCCGCCCCCGTCGTCGGCGGCGGCTCGACGACGACCACGTCCGGACGCGGGCCGACGAGCAGCCGCAGGACGAGCGGGACGTCGAAGCTGAGGTACTGGACGTACCCCCGCACGTAGCCGTCCGCGTCCCGCAGGACCGGCCAGCGGCTCACGTCGGCGCCGACCGGCGGGACGTAGGCCGGCGCCGACGGCACCGTCGTCGTGAGGACGCGCACACGGTGGCCGGCTCGCGACAGCACGCGGACCAGCGCCGCGAGCCGCAGCGACGCCGCGGCGGGCTCCGGGAGGAAGATCCGGGTCGCGACCACCACCGAGAGCCGGCGTCCGGTCTCCGTCACATGTCCTCCGTCGTCGTTCGTACCGTCAGGGCGTGTCGACCCTAACGCGGCTCCAGGCGTGGCCGTCGACCACGGCGCACGGTGGCCACAGGCATCGAGGTCCGCTTGCCACCCGCGATCTGCTGCGTCAGTGCTGAGGAGAACGCGCTCCTTCGACGCTTGGCCGCCGCGCGGCGGCCGTCGAGACCCGCTCAGCAGCGGGAGCTGCCTCGTGCGCGACCTTGAGGAGGTAGGCGACGATGACGCTGAGGACGAGGAGCTCCCCACCCTCCTCGAGCAGGGCGAAGACGAGGTCGAGGACGGCGCTGTGCACGATGAGCGCGTGAACGACGTCGACCCCGATGCCGACGACGACGAGCACGAGGAACAGCATCACGAGGTGCCAGGACACGCGCCGGCCAGGCTGCCCGGAGAAGGCGTGGGCGACCGCCACCACCGCGGCGAGCACGAGGCCGACCAACGCCATGTACGCGATCTCGCCCAGGTCCCCGCCGCTGTTGCCCCAGCGGTCGTACCAGCCGGTGGCTCGCGCGAGAGCCCATCCGTACTGCTCGTGGAACCGCATCGAGTCGTCGAGAAGGTAGTAGCCAAGAACGACCGCCCACGCGAGCAGCACCGCCTCCCGCATCCGCCACCAGGCGATGATGAGGAAGATGGCACCCCACCCGGCCTGGAGGTATCCGAGGAGCTCGCCGTAGCCGCGGTCGTTGCCGAGGTGCCAGTACCAGTCGGCCGGTCGACCGGCGGTCATGTGCCCGATGTGCGCGGCGGCGAGCGCGAGGACCGTGAGCAGCATGGCGAGGAGCCAGAGCCCCGGGTATCCCCGATGGACAGCGATGGCGCCCAGGACGGCGCGGGCACGGCCGGGCCGTCGGGCCACGGAACGGTCGGTCACCAATCTCCTGCTCGTCGTCGCACCACACTCACGTCGTCACGTCGTGGAGTAGACGCTAACCGACGTCACGTCGTGGAGTAGACGCTAACCGACGTCCCCTCGCGGGCGGCCCACAACGCCGACCATCCCGTCCAGGCGGTGCGGACGCGAGGGCCGCTGGCGCTGCCCGGGGCGACGCCTCAGGCAGACGTCCGCTCAGCTGAGCGCAGTGACCCCGGCAGGAAGCGGCCCAAGGTCGACGCGCGTGCCGAAGCCGCCGTTGCCCCGGCCCGGGTAGAGCCACATCCGGCGCGCCGCGTCAACGGCGAGGACGTCGGGCACCGCGTCCCCGTCGAGGTCGTGGACGCCGACGATGTGGCGCATCGCGCCCCACGCAGTGCCGACCTGACGTCGCTCGAGCAGCAGACCCGGGCCGTTGCCGGGCCACAGGAAGAGGTTGCGCGACGTGTCGCCGCGCATGAGGAGGTCCGGGACGCCGGAGCCGGACCAGTGGCCGGCGTTGACGACCGCGTCGTACCCGTCGAGGCCGTCGCCGACCTCGATCCGTCGGCCGAAGCCCCCGGTACCGGTCCCCGGGTAGAGCCACACCTTCCCTGACCCCTCGTCGTAGGCGAGGATCCCCGGTGTCCCGTCGCCGAACCAGTCCCCGGCGCCGAGGACCGTGTCGAAGACCTGCCACCCCGACCCGATCCGCGCGCCGGAGGCGGCGAACCCTCCGCGCCCGGTGCCCGGGTGGAGCATGAGGTCGCCGTTGGCCTTGCGGACGACGAGGTCCCCGGCGCCGTCGCCGTCCCAGTCACCGACGGGTGTGACGTCGAGGTCGCTCGCGGCGAGCCGGACCGCCGTCGCCCGGGCGGCGAGGAGGGCGGCGTCGCCGCCGAAGTCCCGGCGGTCGAGCCGGCCGACGCTGTCGACGCTGAGGACCCCCGCCACCGTCCCGACGCGGGTGATCGGGAGGATGGCGCGCGCGTCTGCCCAGCCCGTCGCGACCGGGGCCGCGGCTCCGAGGTGGCCGGTGCCCAGGCCGGCGTACTGCCAGAGGTTTCCCGAGCGGTCGAGCGCGAGGACGTCCGGGACGCCGTCGCCCGTCCGGTCGCCGGCGGTGATGAGGGAGCGCATCCCGCTCCACCCTCCGCCCACCGTCGTGTATCCCCCGGCGAACCCGCCCGCGCCGTCGCCGGTGTACATCCGCAGCTGGCCGGTCGTGGCGACGCGCGCCGCGAGCGTCGGACGACCGCCGGAGAGGGAGCCGACCATGGCGACGAGGTCGATCGAGCCCCAGCCCACACCGACCTGGCGAGCGGCACGGAAGCCACCCGCGCCGTTCGACGGGTAGAGGTGGAGCCCGCCGGTCACCGCGTTGCGGCCGAGGAGGTCCGGACGGGAGTCGCCGTCCCAGTCGAGGCCGGAGGCGATCATGTCGATGCCGCTCCAGCCCTTGCCGATCTGGACGCGGGAGTCCCACCCGCCGCCGGCGCGTCCGGCGTAGAACCACAGTCGGCCGGACACATCGGTGAGCATGAGGTCGGCGATGCCGTCCCCGTCCCAGTCGCCCGGATCGATGGTGCGCTCGGCGTCCCAACCCCAGCCCACGAGCTTAGCGTCGCCGAGGCCGTCACCGCGACTGCCGGGCAGGAGCCGGACCTCGTTGCCGACCCGCGCGACGACGTCGGGCACCCCGTCCCCCGTGAGGTCACGGTCGAGGCTCCGGTCGCCCGTGTCGACCTGGTAGGCCGCGATCCGGTTCGTCAGCTCGCCGAGGCGCGGGTAGAAGTACCGGCCGGGGCAGCTCGTCGAGGCGACGTCGCGGTGCCCGACCACGCGGTCGAGGGTGACGCCGTCGATCGTCGTCGTCCCCGCGGCGGGGATGCCGTGCTGGTCGAACTTCCACGCCGTGACCCGCGCGACGGCGTCCATCGCGGCCTCGGTGACGGGGACGAGGTCGTGGTTGCCGAGGACGGAGATGCCGAACATCGTCGAGTTGTACGGGGAGGCGTGGGCGCCCCAGATCGACTTCTCGAGGCTGCCGTACCGCCCCTCCCAGGCGCGGCCGAACTTGTCGACGAGGACGTTGTAGCCGACGTCGCCCCAGTTCCGCGTGACCGCGTGGTAGGCGTAGATGCCGCGGATGATGCCCGGGACCTGGGCGGCGGTGTAGGAGTTCGTGCCGGCCGTGTGGTGGACGACGACGCCCTGGATCGAGCTCGTCGCCACCTCGCCCCAGCGCATCGACTCGTCAGCGCCCCAGTCGGCGCGGGTGAAGACGGTCGGGGCGGTGACGGCCGCCGTCGAGGCGGTGGTGGTGGGCGCGGCTGCAGGGGCGGTGGGGACGGCGGGCGCGGCCGTGGTGGCGTCCAAGGCCGTGGTGGCGTCGGCGCCGCGAGCCGTCGCGGCGGTGGCGCTAGCGGGAGGGGCCGCTGCGAGCGCGTCCGCCTCCGACTCGCCCGGGTCCCACACGGCGAGCTCCGGCTCGACGGCGGACCCCTCGACGACGACGGCGACCTCCACCTCGTCCACCTCGATGACGGCCATCGGCTCGGTGCCCCCGCGCGACTCCGCCGGCAGGTCGCCGTCGGTGGCGGTGACCTCGAGTGCCTCCCACTCGCTCCACGTCTCCCCGGAGCGGCTACGGAGGTAGACACCGCTGACGGCGGTGGTGTCCGCCTCGTCCCACGTGACGCCAGCGACGGCGACCACGCTCGTGACGCCGGCGGTCGCGGTGAGGAGGTCGGCGGGTGCGGACGACGCGGCCGAACCCGTGGGTGCCGACGACGCGACCGAGCGTGCGGCGGGCGCTGACGACGGCGCGGAACTGACAACGTCCGCGAGCCCCACGGGCGCGACGGGCGGCGCGGAGAAGCTCACGACCTCGACCTCGGGCTCGACCGGAACGGCCTCCGCAATGACCTGCGGTGAGGCCGACGCCGTCGGGGCGGCGGCTCTCGTGGGTGGCGTAGCAGTGCCGAGAGACGTGGCTTGGGCCGGATCTGCGCTGACAGGGAGGGCGGACGCCACCAACCAGAGCGCAGTCGCACTGACGATTGCGGGGATTGCGGAGCGGAGCTTTCGCACGGCGATTCCTGACGTCGGGAGCCTGGGGACGGTCGTCTACACGTGTCGCGTAACGCGATCATGGCTCGCAGCCCCGCCCGAACCGATTGTGGCACCGGCGCTCGGGCGCACGACCCCAGGAGCGTCGACCTTTGGCTACGACAGGGTCTAGCGCTCCGACTCCCACAGACTCCCAACTCATTCAGAGGGCCCGGGGCGATGTCGGTGGTCGGGCATAGTCTTCATACACGCGTTCGAAGCAGGGTGGGGGTGAGGACGATGGCAGCGATCCCGGTGGCCGGTGGGCACGGCGGAGCCGTTGATGTCCTCACCGGTCCGGGTGCGGGCAGCGGGATGACGGCGAGCGGGACGGGTGCCTCGTTCGGGCCTCTGGCTTCAGCTACCGGCACGGGTGCCTCGTTAGCGCCTACCGGTCCCGCTGCGGGCCCCGCCAGCGCTCACGAGCCCACCGCCGCCGACCCCTCACCGCGTGGCGCCCCCGCCTCACCGGCGGAGCTGGTGGCCGCGGTGCGCGCGGCGCTGGCGGGGCTACGGGAGGCCGCGCCGGGTACGTCGGCGGTCGGGTGGGCGCGGGCCGAGCGGGAAGAGGTCATCGGGTCCCTCGACGCGATCGTCCGCGACGTGACGGTGTACCGGGGGCAGGTGCTGCTCGCGCACAAGGAGGACGGGGCGTGGGGCAGCTCGCGGGACCGGGACTTCACCGACTGGCGCTCCCGCACCACCGGTACCGGACGCGGCGCCGCCG
>NZ_JAZGON010000009.1:0-160614 GCF_036421975.1 Georgenia wangjunii
TCATGCTCGGGCGCCGGGCCAGGTCCGCGGCGCTCATCGCGGCACGGGCAGCGGCCCAGGCCTGCTGGCGGCGGTAGGCGGCCACGACCTCGACCGCGGCGTAGTCCCCGACCCCACCGACGTCGATGCCCTCGAGCGCGGCGGCGAGCTGCGGGCCGGGCGCCAGGCCCGCGAGCCACTCACCCAGCGCCTCCCCACCATCAGCATCCGCCGCCGGCGGGACCAGTACACCCCCAGCCGGGGCAGCGGGCGCGGGCCCGGTCTCCTGGAGCCAGGCGGGCGGAGCGGCTGCGGGCACCACGGCTCCGGCCCCGGCCCCGGCTGCGGGAGCGGGCGCCGGGTCGTCCAGCCTGGCCGGACCAGCGGGGGCGGGCTCGGTCTCCTCGAGCCAGGCGGGCGGGACGGCGTCCTCGCCCGCGGACCACCCACCCCCGGAGGCCTCGTCGAGCCGCTCGTCGATCTCGCCGCGCGCACGCTCACGGGCGTTGAGCTCGGCGGTCTCCTGGGCGAAGAGCGCCCTCATGAACGCGACGTCGGCCTCGGTCTCCATCTCCGCCGCGCAGAGCGGATCCCACGGGCCGCACCTGCACCCCGTCGCCACCGACCCCTGCTCTTCGAACATGTGTCCACCCTAGAACGAGGGTCTGACATCAAGCACGAAGCCACCCCCGAGGGGTGGACAGACACGCAAGCCGCACCGAGCGCGAGCCAGCGCCGGCCCGCGGGGGCCACGGCCGCTCAGCCTCCGAGGTGCCCCGCGAGGCGCTGGTGGCGCTCGGCGCTCGCCTCGTTCATCCCGACGATCGTCGCCGTCTTCCCCTTGGCTGCGTACTTCGTGACGATGGCGTCGAGCGTCGCCACGGTCGACGCGTCCCAGATGTGGGAGCCGGACATGTCGATGACGACGTTCGCGGGGTCGCCCGTGTAGTCGAACTGGTAGACGAGGTCGTTGCTCGAGGCCCAGAACAGCTCCCCGACGACGGCGTAGACGCGGGTGTCGTCGTCGGGGTGGTCGACGTCGACCACCTGGGTGAAGTGGGCGACGCGCCGCGCGAACATGAGCGCGGCGACGACGACGCCCGTGACGACGCCGTAGGCGAGGTTGTGCGTGAGCACGGTGACGGCGACCGTCACGACCATGACCGTCGTCTCGGACCGCGGCATCCGGCGCAGCGTGGACGGGCGCACGGAGTGCCAGTCGAACGTCCCGACCGCGACCATGACCATGACGGCCACGAGGGCGGCCATGGGGATGAGCCCGACGACGTCGCCGAGCCCGACGACGAGGATGAGCAGGAACACGCCGGCGAGGAACGTCGAGATGCGGGTCCGCGCTCCCGAGACCTTGACGTTGATCATCGTCTGGCCGATCATCGCGCACCCGCCCATGCCCCCGAAGAAGCCGGTGATGACGTTCGCCGCACCCTGGCCGAGCGACTCGCGGGTCTTGTTCGAGTGCGTGTCAGTCACGTCGTCGACGAGCTTGGCCGTCATGAGCGACTCCATGAGGCCGACGAGCGCCATGGCGATCGCGTACGGGGCGATGATCTCGAGGGTCTCGAGAGTGAGCGGCACGTCCGGGAAGAACAGAGACGGCAACGACTCCGGCAGGTCGCCCTGGTCGCTGACGTCCGGCACGTCGAGAGCGGCCAGCAGGGTTACGCCCGTCAGCAGCACGATCGCGACGAGCGGCGCGGGTACGACCGTCGTCAGCCGGGGCAGCAGCACCATGATCGCGATGCCGACGGCGACCATCGCGTAGACCGGCCAGCCCACGCCCGTGAGGTAGGGGAGCTGCGCCGTGAAGATGAGGATCGCCAGGGCGTTGACGAAGCCGATCATGACGCTGCGCGGGATGAAGCGCGTGAGCCGGGCGACGCCGAGGAGCCCGAGGACCACCTGGATGAGGCCGCCGAGGATGACGGTGGCGATGAGGTAGTCCATGCCGTGGTCGCGCATGACCGGCGCGATGACGAGCGCGATCGCCCCGGTCGCCGCCGAGATCATCGCCGGCCGGCCACCGAGGAACGCGATCGAGACGGCCATGGTGAACGAGGCGAAGAGCCCGACGCGCGGGTCGACCCCGGCGATGATCGAGAACGAGATCGCCTCCGGGATGAGCGCGAGCGCGACGACGAGGCCGGCGAGCACCTCGGTCTTCAGCCGCTTCGGGGACCGGAGCGCGCCCATGACCGACGTGACGTCGGCGCTGCGGGCCTCGCGCCGCTCCTCCGGGGTCTGGCGAGCGGGCGTGGACGAGGGCAGCGGAGAGGTCATGGGAACTCCTTGGGCTCCGAGGTGCCGGGCGCAGAAGCACCCGGCGCGCAAGGTCAGGCGGCGACGAGCGGGGTGAGGTCGGCGTCGGGGTGACGGCGGAGCACCGACTGGAGGCGCCACTTGTCCGGGAAGAGCGCGAGGAGCTCGCCGTCGGGCCGCTCGAGGACCTCGACGCCGATCTCGCCGGCCAGGACCGCGCTCCACTCGCGCGTCGTGCGCATGGCCAGGCTGTAGGGGAGCGTCTCGAGGTGCACCGGCGCGTTGAACTCGGTCGCCATGCGCGACTCCGCCACCTCGAACTGCATGGGCCCGACGGCGGCGAGCACCGGCGCCTGCTCCCCGCGCAGGTCTGAGCGCAGGATCTGCACGACCCCCTCCGCGCCGAGCTGGGCGATGCCGCGCCGGAACTGCTTGTACCGACCCGCGTCCGCCGCGCGGCACACGGTGAAGTGCTCGGGCGCGAACGTCGGCAGCGGCGGGTACGTCACCGGCTTGTCGACGTAGAGGGAGTCCCCGACCTGGAGGTCGGAGGCGTTGACGAGCCCGACGACGTCGCCCGGGTAGGCCCGCTCGATCCCCGTGCGGTCCCGGCCGAACGCCTGCTGCGCGTACTTCGTCGCGAACGGGCGCCCCGTCCGGGACGACGTGACGACCATGCCGCGCTCGAAGACCCCGGAGCACACCCGGATGAAGGCGAGCCGGTCGCGGTGCGCGGTGTCCATCCCCGCCTGCATCTTGAAGACGAACGCGCTGAACGGGTCCTCGACGGACTGGGTGCCGCCGTCGGCGGTGGGCCGGTCGCCGGGGGAGGGGGCGAGGTCGACGAGGACGTCGAGGAGGCCGTGCACGCCGAAGTTCCGGACGGCGGAGGCGAAGAGGACGGGCGCCGAGACACCCGCCAGGAACGTCTCCTGGTCGTGGTCGCCGCCCGAGACGCCGAGCAGTTCGGCCTCCTCGACGGCGTCGATCCACGCCTGCCCCTCGCTCGCGGCGGCCTCCTCGGCGGAGAACCGCTCCTCGGGCGCGATGTGGGCGCCGCCCGCCGTGTGGGTGAAGCGCACGTACTCACCGGTGCGCCGGTCGAGCACGCCGCGGAAGTCGCCCGCGATGCCGACGGGCCACGTGAGCGGCGTCGGCGTGAGCCCGGTGCGGTCCGCGATCTCGTCCATGAGCTCGAGGGCCTCGCGGCCGGGCCGGTCCCACTTGTTGATGACAGCGATGACCGGGATCCCGCGGTGCTTGCAGACCGCGAACAGCTTCATCGTCTGCGGCTCGAGGCCCTTGGCGGCGTCGATGAGCATGACCGCGGCGTCGACGGCCGCGAGCACGCGGTACGTGTCCTCGGAGAAGTCGGCGTGGCCGGGGGTGTCGACGAGGTTGAGGACGGTGTCGCGGTAGGTGAGCTGGAGCGAGGCCGACGTGATGGAGATCCCGCGGTCCTGCTCGATCGACATCCAGTCCGAGACGGTGTGGCGGCGCCCGGTCTTGCCGCTCACGTGGCCGGCCTCGGTGATGGCGTGCGTGTGGAGGGCCAGCGCCTCGGTGAGGGTGGACTTTCCCGCGTCGGGGTGGCTGATGACGGCGAACGCACGCCGGCGTGAGGCCTGCGCCGTCACGTCCGTGCTCGCGGTCGTCCTGACGTCGTCCTGCACGTTCCTCCTCGTGGCCCCTGTGCGTGTGCGCCGGGGCGCTCGCTCGCTGCCTGCGGGGGAGGTCCCAATCTACCGCGACGACATGGGGCGGCCGGCGTCGTGACCAGGCTGGGGAGGGTGATGTGCACCGCCATGCGGTCGTGCCCGACGCCGGGTGGGCCGCCCGGGCGGCGGGTGCAGAGGTGCCCGACGGCGGTGGTGGCCGTGCGGGCGGCGGATGGTGGCTGCGGGCGACGGTCGTGCCCGCCTGGCCGGTCGTGCGCCCACCCGACGGTGTGGTTTCGGCCGTGCCGGACGACGCCGGCTGCCCGCTCCCGACGGCGGTCGCGCCCGCCCGTGGGAACACCGCAGGGGCGCCCCCGCGGTGCGGGGACGCCCCTGCCGGGGTGACGGACGCTCAGCCCTTGACGGAGCCGGACATGAGACCACCGATGAAGTACTTGCCGAGGACGATGTAGACGACGAGCGTGGGCAGGGACGCGAAGAGCGCACCCGCCATGGAGACGCCGTAGTTCTGCAGCAGGGCACCGTTCGCGAGGTTGTTGAGCGCGAGGGTGACCGGGCCGTTCTGGCTGGAGGAGAAGAACACGGCGAAGAGGAAGTCGTTCCACGCCGAGGTGAACTGCCAGATGAGGACGACGACGAAGCCCGGCGCCGAGATCGGCAGGATGACCGAGGCGTAGGTCCGCAGCATGCCTGCGCCGTCGACCCGCGCCGCCTCGATGAGCTCGTGCGGGACCGACTGGTAGTAGTTGCGGAAGATGAGCGTCGTGATCGGGATGCCGAAGATGACGTGCAGGATGATGAGCGAGGGAACGCCCGACGGGATGTTGGCCCCGAGCATGAGCTGGAGCATCGGGATCATGACGGCCTGGTAGGGGATGAACATCCCGAAGAGGATGACCGTGAAGACGATGTTCGCCCCGCGGAACGTCCACCGCGAGAGGACGAAGCCGTTCATCGACCCGAGGATGGCGGCGATGAGCGCGGCCGGGACCACCATCTGCAGCGTGCGCCAGATGGAGGGCGCGAGCGCGTTCCACGCGGCGACCCAGTTGTCGGTGGTCCACGTCGTCGGTAGCGCCCATGCCCGCGCGGGGGAGGCGTCGCCGGATCCCTTGAAGCTCGTGACGAGCAGGACGTATACGGGGATGAGGACGACGAGCAGGAAGAAGAGGAGGACGGCGTAGCGCAGCGTGCGGCCGAGGCTGAACCGGCCCCGGGTGGGGCGGGAGAGCCCGGGCGGCGGTGGCGGCGGCAGCGGCTTGCCGCCGCTCTCGCCGGCGTGGATGGGCGGGACGGGAACGGCGCCCGTGGTCGTCGTCATGTCAGCGCTTCTCCGCCCGGGCGTTGTGGATGAGGTACGGGATGATGACCGCCGCGACGATGATGAGCAGGATCGAGCCGACAGCGGCGGAGTTCGCGTAGTCGAAGCTCGACTTGTACACGTACATGTCGATGGCGGGCACCTTGGTCTGGTAGTTCGCGGGCTTCGAGATCGACATGATGAGGTCGAACGCCTTGAGCGACATGTGACCGACGATGACGAGCGCGCTCAGCGCCACCGGCGAGAGCTGCGGGAAGAGGACGTGGCGGTAGAGCTTCCACTCGGAGGCACCGTCGATGCGTCCCGCCTCACGCAGCTCCTCGGGGATCCCGCGGAACCCGGCGAGGAAGAGCGCCATGACGTAACCGGAGAGCTGCCAGATCGCCGGGATGGCGATCGCGGCGATGCCCCACGAGACGTTGTTCCACCAGGGGTTCTGGAGGAAGTCGAGCCCCATCATCTGGAAGAGACGGTTGAGCCCGCTCGCCCGCTCGCCCTCGTTGGAGTTGAGGAGCCAGCGCCACACGACTCCCGAGGCGACGAAGGACACCGCCATGGGGAAGAGGTAGACCGAGCGGAAGATGCCCTCACCCTTGATGGGCTTGTCGAGCAGCCAGGCCCAGACGAACCCGAGCACCATCGTGCCGACGAGGAAGACGACGGTGTAGAGGAGGAGGTTCTTCAGCGAGTGCTGGAAGGCCTCGTCCGCGAGGAGGGCGAAGTAGTTCTCGAAGCCGACCCCGTTGACCGGTGCCTGACCGGTCGCCTGCGGGGCGGTGTGGTTGTCGGTCGTCGACGTGAGGAAGTTCGCCCCGATGAGGCCGTAGACGAAGACGCCGATGAGGATGAGCGAGGGGGTGAGGAGGAGGACGGGTGGTCCCCACGTGCGGACGGTCCGGAACATCGATGCACCTCGGGAGTGAGCGACGGATGAAACATGCTGTGCGGGGCAGAATGGTGTCCCGGCCGCCCCACACTGCCTCGACGGTCAGCGGATCAGCCCGCGACCGCCGCCGCGAGCTCGCTCTGGTACGCCGCGAGGTCGGAGGCACCCACCGTGAACTTGCTCGTCGCGTCGGAGATCGCGTTGAGCACCGAGATCGAGCTGGCCGCGCCGTGCGCGAGCGAGGGCACGATCGCGTCCTGGCCGTAGGAGTCGATGGCGGTCTGCTGGTACTCGGAGAAGTCGGCCGGGTCGGCGTCGGTCCGCGCCGGGATGGAGCCCTTGGCCTGGTTGAAGGCCACCTGGCCGTCGAGGGAGCCGACGGTCTCGAGCCACGCCCTCGCGCCGTCCGGGTTCGGGGCGCCGACCGGCAGGGTGAAGGAGTCGGCGAGGAAGCCGAACATGCCGTCCGTACCGGGGACCGGGAAGTGCACGAAGTCCTCGACGCCCTGCTCCTCGAACGCGGCCACGGCCCAGTCGCCCATGACGTTGTACGCGGCGGTGCCGTCGATGACCATCTGCGTCGCCTCGGGCCAGTCGAGGCCGTCGCGGTCGGTGTTCGTGTAGCTCATGAGCTTCTCGAAGTCCTCGAGAGCGGCCGTGACCTCGGCGCCCTCCCAGTCGGTCGACCCGTCCCACAGGCCGTTGTAGGCCTCGGCGCCGAGACCGGCCATGAGGACCGTCTCGAGGAGGTTGACCTGGGTCCACGTCGTGGCGACCGAGAGCGGGACCTGGCCGGCGGCCTGGACGGCGTCGAGCGCCTCGAACCACTCGTCCATGTCCGCGGGGACCTCGGCCGGGTCGAGCCCGGCGCCCTCGAGGACGGTCGGGTTGGCCCACACGACGTTCGAGCGGTGGATGTTCGAGGGCACCGAGTAGATGGCGCCGTCGACCGTGAGGAGGTCGATGAGGTCCTGCGGGAAGGCGTCGGTGAGCCCGAACTCCTCGTAGAGGTCGGAGACGTCCTCGAGCTGGCCGGCGCCGATGTAGTCGGCGAGCTCCTCACCGGCGTGCGCCTGGAACGTGTCCGGCGGGTCGTTCGCCTGCAGCCGCGACTGCAGGAGGTCCTTCGCGGCGGAGCCGGCACCACCGGCGACGGCCCCGTTGATGAACTCGACGTCCGGGTGCTGCTCCTCGAAGACGGCCACCATGGCCTCGAGGCCGGCGAGCTCGGATCCCGCCGCCCACCAGGTGAAGACCTCGACCTCGCCGCCGCCTCCGCCCCCGGTCCCGTTGTCACCCGCGTCAGTCGCGCCGTCCGTGCCGCCGTCGTCGCTGCCGCAGGCCGTCAGCGCCAGGCTGGCTGCTGCGAGGGCCGCTACCACTGTCGTGCGTCGCATCGTCACTCCTTCGAAACTTCATCGTCTCCGGGCCGGGCGTCGAGCCTCGGCCTCGGCCGATCCGGATGTGGACCGGTCGGCGTCTCGGCGACAGTCTCGCCCATGAGGTACCCATCACGTCAACTAGTGGAGGAAACCGACACCAGTTTGTAACCTTGACGACGTCCGCAGACCCCGCGCCGAGGCGGGTGGGCGAGGACGTCGAGGAGCGAAGTGCTCAGGATCGACCAGCGGTCGCTCCCGTGTGCGCCCCGTGCGCGGCCTCGGCGGCGAGGGACACCGCCCCGAGCACCTCGGCCCGGGCGCCGAGCGCGGACGCCTCGACGCGCAGCCGTGACCCGATCGAGGGGATGCACGTGCGCCGGACGGTCTCGCGCACGGCGTCGAGCAGCGGCTCACCCGCGGCCGCCAACGGCCCGCCGAGCAGGACGAGCGCAGGGTCGAAGAGGTTGCCGAGGACGGCCACCCCGCGGCCGATGCTGCGCCCCACGTCCTCGAGGACGCGCTCGCAGGCCCGGTCGCCCCGGGCGGCGAGGGCCAGGACGTCGTCGAGGGTGAGCTGCGGACCGAGCGTCGGCCGCAGCATGTCGAGGATCGCCGTGACGGACGCGACGGTCTCGAGGCACCCGCGGCTGCCGCAGCGGCACACGATGCCGTCGGGGTCGAGCGGGGTGTGCCCGAGCTCACCGGCGCTGCCGACCGCTCCGCGGTGCAGCGCCCCGTTGATGAGGATCCCGGCGCCCAGGCCGGTCGAGACCTTGAGGTAGATGGCGTGCGCGACGTCCCGCGCCGCCCCGTGCCGCGACTCCGCGAGCATGCCGAGGTTGGCGTCGTTGTCGATGCTGACGGGGATCCCGAGCTCCGCGCGCAGGACCGAGACGACGTCGAAGCCCACCCACTCGGGGAGGATCGCGCCGACGCCGATGAGGTGCGTCGAGCTGTCCAACGGTCCCGGGAGGCCGATCCCGAGCGCGCTGAGGTCGCCCCGACCGGCGCCCAGCTCGTCGAGGAGCTCGTCGAGGACGTCGAGGACGAGGTCCGTCGTCAGCTCCCGGGCGTGCCCGACGGCGAGGGGCACGTCGCGCTCGGCGCGGATCTGCTCGTCCCGGTCGGCGAGCGCCACCCTGACGTGCCGCCGGCCGACGTCGACGCCGGCGAGGAGCCCGGGGGCGGTGGCGAGCCGGACCCGGCGTGCCGGCCGGCCACGACGCTGCGGCAGGGCCGGCTCCGCGTCCTCGACGACGAGGCCCTCGTCGACGAGCTCGGTGACGAGGCTCGAGGCCGTCGTCGGGGAGAGCGCGAGCTCGCGGGCCATGTCGGCGCGGGACAACGGGCCGCGCTCGCGCAGGAGGCCGAGGACGTCGGCCCGGTTCTGTGCCCGCAGCCGCCCCGCGCCGCGAGCTGGGTCGCCGCTCCGCACAGGATCGCCCACCGGGCCACCTTTCCTTCGCTCGATGAGGTAAAGAAGGCCCACGATAAGGCACGTCCCTGCAGTTTGTGAAGAAATGCACTCGGTCGGTGCGCAGGCGGGCGCTGCGCAGGCGGGCTCACGGGTCGCCTCCGGGACGCGAACAGCGGGCGCGCCAATGTCGGGATCGGGCGTGGCACCTGGCCCGACCGTCGGCGGGACGGGCTACCCGTGAGCGCGGTGGCGGTCGCCTGCCGTCGTCGCACTGCGGCGGACGTCGCGCTCCGACGGACGTGGCCTGCGGCGGACGTGGCGCCGCCGAACCGTGCTGTGGCGGCCCGGCGTCGTCAGCGGAAGACGACTGTCCTGCCGCCGTCGAGGAGGACCCGGTGCTCCGCGTGCCAGCGGACCGCCCGGGCGAGCACCCGCCGCTCGACGTCCTCACCGAGCGCGACGAGCTCGGCGACGTCGTCGCTGTGGTCGACGCGCTCGACGTCCTGCTCGATGATCGGCCCCTCGTCGAGGTCGGCGGTGACGTAGTGGGCGGTCGCGCCGATGAGCTTGACGCCGCGCTCGTGCGCCTGGGCGTAGGGGCGTGCGCCCTTGAAGCTCGGGAGGAACGAGTGGTGGATGTTGATGATGCTGCCGGCGAGCTCGCGGCACAGCGGGTCGGAGAGCACCTGCATGTACCGGGCGAGGACGACGAGCTCGACGTCGCGCTCCCGCACGAGCTCGAGCAGGGCCGCCTCTGCCTGCGGCTTCGTCTCCTTCGTCACCGGCACGTGGTGGAAGTCGTAGCCGTAGAAATCCGCCATCGGGGCGAGGACGGTGTGGTTCGAGACGACACCGACGACGTCGATCGGCAGGCGCTCGCTGCGCTCGCGGAAGGCGAGGTCGTTGAGGCAGTGGGCCGCCGTCGAGACGAGGACGAGGGTGCGCAGCGGGCGGCCGACGACGTCGAGGGTGAACGTCATGCCGAAGCCCTGCGCCAGCTCGGCGAGCGCCGCCTCGACCTCGGCGCGCGGCGCGGCGGTCTCGACCTGCACGCGCATGAAGAACAGGCCCGTCGCCGGGTCCCCGAACTGCTGTGACTCGGTGATGTTGCCGCCGTGCGCGGCGAGCAGCCCGGCCACCGCGGCGACGATGCCGGGCTGGTCCGGGCAGGACAACGAGAGCACCAGGTGGGTGCGGTCGGCGTTCGGCAGGCTCATCCGGCCGAGGCTAGTCCACCCGGCTGGCGCCGGGACCCTCGCGCCGCACCGCGGACGTGCTGCCCCTGCCGGGGCCGCGGCACGGACGCGGCGGCCCGGGCCGCGATCCGCGGTGCCGGGGGCGCCGGAGCCGCACCGTGGACCGCGGTCCGCGGCGCCGCTCGGGGTGCAAGGATGGACGCATGGACGACCTGCGCATCGACCTCGTCGACGACACCGCGGCCGGTGAGCTGCTCACGGTGCGGCGCGCCGCGTTCGTCACCGAGGCCCAGATCTACAACGACCCGAACATCCCGGCGCTGACGCAGACGCTCCCCGACCTCCGCGAGGACCTCGCCCGGGCGGACGTCGTCACCCTCGGGGCCTGGCGCGGCACCCGGCTCGTCGGCTCGATCCGCGTCGAGCTCGAGGAGGAGCGCGCGAACCTCGGGCGGCTCGCCGTCGTCCCGGACCTCCAGGGCAAGGGCATCGGCACCGAGCTCCTCATGGCGGTGCTGAACTACCTCCCGGAGCAGACCAAGGAGGTCTGGGTGTTCACCGGGCAGGACTCGAAGCAGAACCTGTCGATGTACGCCAAGCACGGGTACGAGCACCAGTACGACCAGCACACGGGCGACCTCACGTACGCCTACCTGCGCCGGATCCTCGGCGAGGACGAGGACGCACCCGCCGAGGCCTGAGCGCCGGCCCTGGTAGGCCCGGGGGCGCCCAGTTGGTAGGCTCGGTGACCGTCGCGACTGGCGCCTGAGGTGGATCACCACCGGGGAGCGGCAAGGAAGCAGACCTCGCGGTCGCCCGCCTGGGCCGAGGGTCACCCGAGGACGC
This sequence comes from Georgenia wangjunii, assembly GCF_036421975.1. Taxonomy (NCBI): domain Bacteria; kingdom Bacillati; phylum Actinomycetota; class Actinomycetes; order Allobogoriellales; family Allobogoriellaceae; genus Georgenia; species Georgenia wangjunii. Next base: position 10,984 of record NZ_JAZGON010000009.1, read on the forward strand.
GTGCGCGGCACGCGTCCAACGTGTGAGCACCCTGCGGAGGAAGCATGAGCCAGAGCACCACGAGCACGACGTCGGTGGCCGACCAGACGCTGTCCGAGCTCGACCCCGAGATCGCGGCCGTCCTCGAGGGCGAGCTCGACCGCCAGCGCGGCACCCTCGAGATGATCGCCAGCGAGAACTTCGTCCCGCGCGCCGTCCTGCAGGCGCAGGGCTCGGTCCTGACGAACAAGTACGCCGAGGGCTACCCCGGCCGCCGGTACTACGGCGGCTGCGAGCAGGTCGACATCGCCGAGAGCCTCGCGATCGAGCGCGCGAAGTCCCTCTTCGGGGCCGAGTACGCGAACGTCCAGCCGCACTCGGGCGCGACGGCGAACGCCGCCGTCCTCCACGCGCTCGCGACGCCCGGGGACACGATCCTCGGCCTGTCGCTGCCGCACGGCGGCCACCTCACCCACGGCATGAAGATCAACTTCTCGGGCAAGCTCTACGACGTCGCCGCGTACGGCGTCGACGAGCACACCCACCGGGTCGACATGGACCAGGTCCGCGAGCAGGCCCTGGCGACCCGGCCCAAGGTCATCATCGCCGGGTGGTCGGCCTACCCCCGCCACCTCGACTTCGAGGCGTTCCGCGCGATCGCCGACGAGGTGGGCGCGTACCTGTGGACGGACATGGCGCACTTCGCCGGTCTCGTCGCCGCCGGGCTCCACCCGAACCCGGTCCCGCACTCCGACGTCGTCTCCACGACGGTCCACAAGACCCTCGGCGGCCCCCGCTCGGGCATGCTGCTGAGCCGCGACGCCGCGCAGTTCGCCAAGAAGCTCGACTCCGCCGTGTTCCCCGGCCAGCAGGGCGGGCCGCTCATGCACGTCATCGCCGCCAAGGCCGTCGCGTTCAAGGTGGCCGCCGGCGAGGAGTTCGCCGAGCGCCAGCGCCGCACCCTCGAGGGTGCGACGATCATCGCCGACCGGCTCCTCGAGCCCGCCGTGCGTGAGGCGGGGGTCTCCGTCGTCACCGGTGGCACGGACGTCCACCTCGTCCTCGTCGACCTGCGCGCCTCCGACCTCGACGGCCAGCAGGCGGAGGACCTCCTCCACGCCGCCGGCATCACGGTCAACCGCAACGCCGTCCCGTTCGACCCGCGCCCGCCCCGCGTCACGTCGGGCCTGCGGATCGGCACGCCGGCCCTCGCCTCGCGCGGGTTCGGCGCGGCCGAGTTCACCGAGGTGGCCGACATCATCGCCACGGCGCTCACCCAGGGCGCCGGCGCCGACGTCGAGGCGCTGCGCACCCGCGTCGCGGCGCTGACGGACGCGTTCGACCTCTACCCGGGCCTCGTGCAGTGACCGCCCAGGTGCTCGACGGCAAGGCCACCGCCGCGACTATCAAGGGCGAGCTCGCCGAGCGCGTCGCCGCCCTGCGTGAGCACGGCGTCACCCCCGGCCTGGGGACCGTCCTCGTCGGCGACGACCCGGGCTCGCGCAGCTACGTCGCGGGCAAGCACCGCGACTGCGCGGAGGTGGGGATCGCCTCGCTGCGGGTCGACCTGCCCGCCACGGCCACCCAGGACGAGATCGAGGACGCCGTGGCCCGGCTCAACGCCGACCCCGCGTGCACGGGCTACATCGTCCAGCTGCCGCTGCCCGCCGGGATCGACACCAACCGCGTCCTCGAGCTCGTCGACCCCGCGAAGGACGCCGACGGGCTCCACCCGACGAACCTCGGCCGCCTCGTGCTCCGGGTCAACGAGCCGGTCACCTCCCCGCTGCCGTGCACGCCCCGCGCCGTCATCGAGCTCGTCGAGCGCCACGGCGTCGACCTCGCCGGCGCGCACGTCGTCGTCGTCGGGCGGGGGACGACGGTCGGGCGCAGCATCGGCCTCCTCCTCACCCGCCGAGCGGTCAACGCGACGGTCACCCTCACGCACACCGGTACGCGCGACCTCGCCGCCCTCGTGCGCCAGGCGGACGTCGTCGTCGCGGCCGCCGGGGTCCCGGGGATCGTCACGGCGGACATGGTCCGCCCCGGCGCCGTCGTCCTCGACGTCGGCGTCTCGCGCGTCGTCGACCCCGAGACGGGCAAGGCGAGCCTGCGCGGCGACGTCGGCGAGGGCGTGGCCGACGTGGCCGGGTGGCTCTCGCCGAACCCCGGCGGCGTCGGGCCGATGACCCGGGCGATGCTCCTCGCGAACGTCGTCGAGGCGGCCGAGCAGGCCGTGGCGGCGGGTTGAGCCGGGGGATGCTCACCGTCGCCACCGTCAACGTCAACGGCGTCCGGGCCGCGTTCACGCGCGGCATGGGCGCGTGGCTCGCCGAGCGGGACCCGGACGTGCTCCTCCTCCAGGAGCTGCGCGCGCCGGACGACGTCGTCGCCGACCTCCTCGGCCCGGACTGGCACGTCGCGCACGCGGCGTGCGACATCAAGGGCCGCGCCGGTGTCGCCGTCGCGACCCGTGCCCCGGCGACGGCGGTGCGGGTGGGTCTCGCCAACGGCACCCCCGAGGCCGCCGTCGACACGGGCAGGTGGGTGGAGACGGACGTCGTGGTCCCGGGGAGCGAACGCCCCCTCACGCTCGTCTCCGTCTACATCCACTCGGGCACGGCGACGGACCCGGACAAGATGGCGGCGAAGTACGCCCACCTCGACGCGGTGTCGGCACGGATGGCCGAGCTCGCCGCCCAGGCCCGGGCGGGGCAGCGTGACGTCGTCGTGGGCGGGGACGTCAACATCGTCCACCGTGCGCTCGACCTCAAGAACTTCAAGGGCAACCACAACAAGACGTCCGGGGTGCTCGACGCCGAGATCGCCTACCTCGACCGCTGGTTCGACGACCTCGGCTGGGTCGACGTGGGGCGGCGCCTCGCGGGCGACGTACCCGGGCCGTACACGTGGTGGTCGTGGCGCGGCAAGGCGTTCGACAACGACGCCGGGTGGCGCATCGACTACCAGCTCGCGACGCCCGGCCTGGCGGAGCGGGCCCGGGAGGCCGCGGTCGACCGCGCCGCGGCGTACGACCAGCGCTTCTCCGACCACGCGCCGTTCGTCGTCACGTACGACCTCTGACGGCGCCCCGGCCGGTGGCGGTCGGCGGCGCGCGGCAACGTGCGGCGGCGGGCGCCGAGCGCGTGCGTGCCGTTCTGCGCCCTCCGTGCGCCTCGACACGCGCCGTGCCCCTGGTAGACGGGGCGCACGGCGCGTGTCGAGGCGCACGAGGGTGCGAGACGGCCGAGCGTGCGGGCCGCGCGAGCGTGCGTGGTCGGTCCAGGCGGTCAGCCGATGCGCGCGGCCGGGCCGGCCGGCGTGGCGAGGAGGAACTCGGGCTCGGTGAAGCCGTGGGCGGCGAACGCCGCCCGGACCGCCCCGGCCACCGTCGTCGCCGAACCGGCGTCGACGAGCGCGATCGCCGAGCCGCCGAACCCGCCGCCCGTCATCCGTGCGCCGTGGGCGCCCGCGTCCCGGGCGGCCGCGACGGCGACGTCGAGCTCGGGTGCCGAGACCTCGTAGTCGTCGCGGAGCGAGGCGTGCGAGGCGTCCATGAGCTCCCCGGCGGCGCGCAGCCGCTCAGCCTCGAGCGGCCCGGCGCGCAGATGGGCGACGAAATCCTCGACGCGGCCGATCTCGGTGACGACGTGCCGGACGCGCCGCCGGTCGGTGGCGTCCGGGACCGCCGCGAGCGCGGCCTCGAGGTCCGTGACCTCCCGCAGCGTCGCGACGCCGAGCCCGGCGGCGGCACGCTCGCACGCCGCCCGCCGCGCGGCGTACTGCCCGTCGACGAGCCGGTGCTCGGCGCGGGTGTCGACGACGAGGAGCTCGAGGCCGGCGGCGGCGAGGTCGAACGGCACCTGGGCCGTGCCCCCGTCCCGGCAGTCGAGGAGCAGCGCGTGCCCTGGGGCGCAGCGCAGCGAGGCGGCCTGGTCCATGCCGCCCGTCGGCGCGCCGGCCACGTCGTTCTCCGCGCGCACGCACGCGGCGGCGAGCCGGGCGCGCCCGGCGTCCGAGCCGGCGAGGCCGAGCCCCGCGAGCGCGTCGATCCCGACGGCGACCGAGCACTCGAGCGCGGCGGAGGAGGAGAGTCCTGCCCCGTACGGGACGCACGAGTCGACGGCGACGTCGAAGCCGCCGAGCCCGTCCGCCGCCAGCCCCTCCGCCACGAGCGCCCATGCGACGCCCGTGACGTAGGCGGGCCAGCCGTCGACGGCGCCGGCGCTCCCGACCGGCCCGACCTCGGCGAGCCGGAGCTCGCGCACGCCCGGCTCCTGCGCTGAGGCCAGGCGAACGGCGTCGTCGTCCCGGCGGCGCATCGCGACGAAGGTACGGTGCGGCAGCGCGACCGGCAGGCACAGCCCGCCGTTGTAGTCGGTGTGCTCCCCGATGAGGTTGACCCGCCCGGGCGCGGCCCACACCCCGTCGGGGTCGGCGGAGAAGCTCACCGCGAACAGCGCGGTCACGCGGGCGGCGCCCTCGACGTCGTCCCAGGCGGGCAGGAACGCACTCACGGCATGACGTCCCGGAACCGGTCGGCGATCTTCTCCGGCGTCGTGTCGGAGACCCATGCCCCCATGCCGGACTCCGAGCCCGCGAGGTACTTGAGCTTGCCGGGCGCCCGCAGGACCGAGAAGAGCTGGAGGTGCAGGCGCAGGTCCTCGCGCCCCTCGTTCACCGGCGCCTGGTGCCACGCGGCGATGTAGGGCAGCGGCAGCGCGCTCTCCTGGCCGTCCGCACCGGAGGTGACGAAGAACTGGTCGCCCGCCCGCAGGATGCGCAGGTAGATACCCGCGAGGTCCTCGCGCTCGGCGTCGTCGAGGGCGGGGAGGTCGGGCACGTCGCGGCGCGGGGCGATGTGCACCTCGACGGGCCAGCGCGCCGCCGCGGGTACGTACGCGACCCAGTGCTCGGACTCGGCCACGACGCGCCGGCCGGAGCGCAGCTCGGCGTCGAGCACGTCGCGCAGGAGGTTGCGGCCGGTGCGGGCGCGGTGCTCGCGCGCCTGGCGGAGCATCGTGGCCGTGCGCGGGGTGAGGTAGGGGTAGGCGTAGATCTGGCCGTGGGGGTGGTGGAGCGTGACGCCGATCTCGCGGCCCCGGTTCTCGAAGCAGAAGACCTGCTCGATCCCGTCGAGCGCGCCGAGCTCGGCCGTGCGGTCCGCCCACGCCTCGATGACGGTGCGCATCCGGCGCTGCCCGACGCCCGCGAGCGAGGCCGTCGAGTCGGGGGAGAAGCAGATGACCTCGCAGCGCCCGGCGGCGGGGCGCACCGGCCACAGCTCCTCGCCGTCGACGTGGGAGACGGCGTCCTCCTGGCCGGGGACGCGCAGGAGGGAGGGGAAACGGTTCTCGAACACGACGACGTCGTAGTCCTCCGCCGGGATCTCGCCGTCGGAGTAGGCCGCTCCCGGCTTCGCGGGCGCGAGGGGGTTGGCGTCGGCCGGGGGCAGGTGCGTGCGGTTCATGCGGTGGCTCGCCATGGGGACCCACTCCCCGGTGAGGACGTCGTAGCGCATCTCGGGAGCGGTGACCGGGCGCTGCCCGCCGTCGGCGCCCGCGACGGGCGCGAAGCGGTCCGGCAGCGGGCGCGGGTCGTCGAGGCGGCGGGTCGCGCGGGCGGAGACGTACGGCTCGGAGTCGTCGAAGTAGATGAGCTCGCGCCCGTCCGCCAGCGTCGTGGCGGTCCGGCGGACCGGTGCGTGCTGCGGTTCAGGAGCCACCGATCGCCACCTCCAGGGAGAAGTCGTACGTTTCGGCCGCCGCGCGGGTCTCGTCGTCGGGCTCGACGTCGGTGACGAGCGCGGCGAGGTCGTCGGGCCGGCAGAACGTTCGCAGGCCGCGCACGCCCCACTTGCTCGAGTCCAGCACAGCGACGGCGGATCGGCCCGTCGACAGCAGGGCCGCATTCGTCTCGGCCTCCTGGAGGTTGGGCGTCATGAGACCGATGCCGGGGTCGAAGCCGTGCGCACCGAGGAAGACCCACTCGACGCGGATCGAGCGGAGGTAGTCCACGGTCGCGGGCCCGACGAGGGCGTCCGACCGGGTGCGCTCGCCGCCGGTGAGGACGACGGTGGGCGCCGCCTGCCCGGCCTCGCGGGCGGCCTCGGCCCCGGTGTGGAGGACCTCGGCCGCGGGCAGGGAGTTCGTGATGACGGTGAGCGTGCCGAAGGAGGGGAGGGCGGTGAGGGCGCGCGCGACGGCGAGCGTCGTCGTCCCGGCCGAGAGCGCGAGCGAGTCCCCCTCCTGGACGCGGGACGCTGCGAGGAGACCGATCCGCGTCTTCTCCTGCTGGTGCTGGGTCGACTTCACGGCGAAGCGCGGCTCCTGCGCGGAGCGGGTGGGGCTGACGGCGCCACCGTGCACCCGCGCGACGAGGCCGCGCTTGACGAGGCTCGTGATGTCCCGGCGCACCGTCATCTCGGAGACACCGAGCTGCTCGACCATCTCGGCCACGCGGACGCCCCCGTGCTGGCTCACGGCCGAGAGGATGTGGTTCTGGCGCTGGCGCGCGAGCAGCGGCGGGCCGTCGGCGGTGACGGGGGGCGCGAGGGCGTCCGGGCTCATGCGGCTATTGTGCACCAACTCCCAGAAGCGAACACGTCCTACCAGCACCGAGAACGGGCGGCGACGGGTGCGACCTGCGCGCACAGCCTGCGAGGATGGGAGCCATGACCCGTCTGTCCACGGCGCCGGGCGCCGCGCCGAGCGGGCGGGCCTGACGTGCACCTGCCCCCGCGCCGCGACGGCGAGCTCCGCATCGGGGTCGCCCTGCCCGTGCCCGAGCCGTACGGCCTGTGGCTCCAGAGCCTGCGGGCGCGCCTCGGTGACCCGATGGCCCGGCGCAGCCCCGCCCACGTGACGATGCTCGGCCCCACGGTGGTCGCGCAGGACGCGTTCGACGACGTCGTCGCCCACCTCCAGTCGGTGGCGCACGCGCACGCGCCGTTCGTCGTCAGTCTCGCCGGCCCGGGCACGTTCCGGCCGGTGAGCCCGGTCGTCTTCGCCCGGGTCGTCGCCGGGGCGCACGAGCTGGCGGCGCTCGAGAGCGCGGTGCGCTCAGGCGTCCTCGCGTACCCCACGCGGTTCGACTTCCACCCGCACGTCACCGTCGCCCACGAGGTCCCTCCCGCGACGCTCGACGAGGCGGCAGCGGCCCTCGCGGACTTCGCGGCGACCTACGTCGTCACGAGCCTCGCGCTCTACACCCACGCCGACGACGGCGTGTGGCGCACGGCGCGGGACGTGCCGCTCTCCGGGCCCCGACCGGAGCGGGACGCGGCTCTCGCGCCTGAGGCCCCGACCGCCGGGCCGGACGGCCCGGCGCCGGCTCCCGACGGCCGCGCGGGGGCGGCGTGACGCTCGCCGAGCGGGGGAAGGCGCTCGTCGCCCGCGGGCAGCGGATCCTCGAGTGGTACGAGCACGGGCGTGTCGGCCGCGCCGTCGCCCGCTACATCAAGGCCCGCGGGGGCCTCCTCGCGGGCGGCATCACGTACTCGGCGCTCTTCTCCATCGCCGCGGCCCTGACGATCGGGTTCACCGCCTTCACGCGCGTGCTCGGGGGCAACGACGAGCTCCGTGAGCGCGTCCTCGACGCCGTCAACGACGCCCTGCCCGGGATCCTCCAGACCGGAGCGGACGACGGGCTCCTCGCTCCCGACGACCTCGTCCTCGAGACGGTCCTCACCCCGGCGAGCGTCGCCGCCGCCGCCGTCCTCGTGTGGACCGCCGTGTCGATGATGCGCGCCCTGCGGCGCTCGGTCCGGGCGATGTTCGGCATCGTCACGCCGCGGGAGAGCATCGTGGCCGGCCGTGTGCGCGACCTCGGCGGGTTCGTCCTGCTCGCGCTCGCCGTCGTGCTCACCGCCGTGCTCGGCATCGCGGCCGGCGCGGCCGGGGAGTGGGTCATGGACCTCCTCGGCATCGAGGGGGCGATCGCGTCGTGGGGCCTGCGCCTCCTCGGGATCGGCGTCGCGCTCGCCGTCGACTCCGCGGTGTTCGTCCTCCTCTTCCGGGTCCTCGCCGGTGTCCGCGCGCCGCGCCGCGACCTCGTGCTCGGCGCCCTCATCGGCGGGCTCGCGGCGAGCACGCTGCGGCTGGCGGGGACGTCCGTCGTCGGGGGCGCCGACGACCCCCTGCTCGCCTCGGTCGCTCTCCTCGCCACCCTGCTCGTGTGGGTCAACCTGCTCGCCCGCATCCTCCTCCTCGTCGCGGCGTGGACGGCGAACCCGCCCGCACCCCCCAAGCCCGACAGCCCGGAGGACACGCACTACGACGAGCGGCCCAACTACGTCACCCTCACGGTGCCCGGGACGCTGGAGTGGGACTACCACGCGACGACGGGGGCGGTGCAGGCGTCGAGCACCGAGCGGGAGGCCACCCTGCGCCGCGACCTCGACCGGCTCGGCGAGGAGGGCCTGGCGATGATCGCCGCGCGGCGCGCGGCGGCCGAGGACCGCCGGCGGGCGGACGACCTCCTCGCCCGCGAGCGTGAGCGCGCGCAGGACGCGGCCCGGGCGGAGCCGGTGGGGCGGCTGACGGCGGCGTGGCGGCGCCTGCGCCGGCGCCGGTAGCGCGGCGGGCGGTGCCGGGGGCCCTCAGACGCCGACGGGCGGCCGCGCTGCTGCGCGACCGCCCGTCGTTGCCTGCCGACGCTGCTGCTCAGCGGCCCCGGCCGAGCGCGTGACGCAGGTCGAAGTTGAGCTGGGAGATGTTGTCGAGCGGGATGCCCACCGGGCACACCGCGGTGCACTCACCGATGTTCGTGCAGCCGCCGAAGCCCTCGTGGTCGTGCTGGTCCACCATGGCCACGACGCGCGCGTCACGCTCCGGCTGGCCCTGGGGGAGCTGCCCGAGGTGCGTGATCTTCGCCGCCGTGAAGAGCATCGCCGAGCCGTTCGGGCACGCCGCGACGCAGGCGCCGCAGCTGATGCACGCGGCGGACTCGAACGCACGGTCGGCGTTCTCCTTCGGCACGGGCGTCGCGTGGGCGTCCGGGGCGGAGCCGGTGTTCGCGCTGATGAAACCGCCGGCCTGGATGATCCGGTCGAACGCGCCGCGGTCGACGACGAGGTCCTTGATGACCGGGAACGGGTCGGCGCGCCACGGCTCGACCGTGATCGTGTCGCCGTCGGCGAAGGAGCGCATGTGGAGCTGGCAGGTCGTGGCGATCTCCGGGCCGTGGGCGACGCCGTCGATCATGACCCCGCACATGCCGCAGATGCCCTCGCGGCAGTCGTGGTCGAAGGCGACGGGCTCCTCACCACGGGAGATGAGGTCCTCGTTGAGGACGTCGAGCATCTCGAGGAACGACATGTCCTCGGTGACCTCGTCGAGCTGGTAACCGACCATGCGGCCCGGCGTCTCGGCGTTCTTCTGGCGCCATACCTTGAGCGTGATTCTCACTTGTAGCTCCGCTGCTTCATCTCGACGTGGGTGTACACGAGATCCTCCTTGTGCAGGACGGGCGCCGAGTCGGTGCCCTCCCACTCCCACGCGGCGACGTAGGCGAACTCGTCGTCGTGCCGCATGGCCTCGCCGTCCTCGGTCTGGCTCTCGCCCCGGAAGTGCCCGCCGCAGGACTCGCGGCGGTGGAGGGCGTCGATGCACATGAGCTCGGCGAGCTCGAAGAAGTCGGCGACACGCCCGGCCTTCTCGAGGGACTGGTTGAGCTCCTCCGCCTCACCGAGGACGCGGACGTCGGTCCAGTACTGGGCGCGCAGGGCGCGGATCCTCGCGATCGCGGTCCGCAGCCCCTCCTCGGTGCGCTCCATGCCGCAGTACTCCCACATGATCGTGCCGAGCTCCTTGTGGAAGGAGTCGACCGACCGGGTGCCGTTCGTCGACATGAAGGTCGCGATGCGGGCGCGGACGGCCTCGGCGGCCTCGACGACCTCGGGGTGGTCCGGCGTGATCTTCTCGAACGGCCCCGCGGCGAGGTAGTCGTTGATCGTGTTGGGCAGGACGAAGTACCCGTCGGCGAGGCCCTGCATGAGCGCCGAGGCACCGAGGCGGTTGGCGCCGTGGTCGGAGAAGTTCGCCTCGCCGGTGACGAAGAGCCCGGGGATCGAGGACTGGAGGTCGTAGTCGACCCACAGGCCGCCCATCGTGTAGTGCACGGCGGGGTAGATCCGCATCGGCACCTCGTAGGGGTTCTCCCCGGTGATGCGCTGGTACATGTCGAAGAGGTTGCCGTACTTGGCGCGCACCGCGGCGAGGCCGAGGCGCTCGATGGCGTCGGCGAAGTCGAGGTAGACGCCGCGGCGCACGCCCTCGACGGCGGGGCCGACCCCGCGCCCGTCGTCGCACACGTTCTTCGCCGCGCGCGAGGCGATGTCGCGGGGGACGAGGTTGCCGAACGCCGGGTAGATGCGCTCGAGGTAGTAGTCGCGCTCGTCCTCGGGGATGTCGCGCGGGTTGCGGGTGTCCCCGGCGACCTTCGGCACCCAGATGCGGCCGTCGTTGCGCAGTGACTCGCTCATGAGCGTGAGCTTGGACTGGTGCTCCCCGGACACCGGGATGCACGTGGGGTGGATCTGCGTGAAGCACGGGTTGGCGAAGTGGGCGCCCTTGCGGTGCGCACGCCAGATCGCCGTCGTGTTCGAGCCCATGGCGTTCGTCGACAGGAAGAAGACGTTGCCGTACCCGCCGGTGGCGAGGACGACGGCGTCGGCGAGGTGCGTCTCGATCGCGCCGGTCACCATGTCGCGGACGATGACCCCGCGCGCCTTGCCGTCGACGACGACGAGCTCGAGCATCTCGTGCCGGGTGTAGGTCTGGACCGTGCCGGCCGCCACCTGCCGCTCGAGGGCCTGATAGGCGCCGATGAGGAGCTGCTGGCCCGTCTGGCCCCGCGCGTAGAACGTGCGGGAGACCTGGACGCCGCCGAAGGAGCGGTTGTCGAGGAGGCCGCCGTACTCACGCGCGAAGGGCACGCCCTGGGCGACGCACTGGTCGATGATGTTCGCGCTGACCTCGGCGAGCCGGTAGACGTTCGACTCGCGGGAGCGGAAGTCGCCGCCCTTGACCGTGTCGTAGAAGAGGCGGTAGGTCGAGTCGTTGTCGTTGCGGTAGTTCTTCGCGGCGTTGATCCCGCCCTGGGCGGCGATCGAGTGCGCGCGGCGGGGGGAGTCCTGGTAGCAGAAGGACTTGACCTGGTACCCGGCCTCGCCGAGCGTGGCGCCGGCGGACGCGCCGGCGAGGCCCGTACCGACGATGATGACGCTCAGCTTGCGCCGGTTGGCCGGGTTGACGAGGCGGGCCCCGAACTTGCGCTCCGACCACCGCTTCTCGATCGGGACGTCGGGTGCCTTGGTGTCACGGATCGGCTCACCCTCGAGGTAGAGGCCGGCGACGAGCTTGTCAGTCATGTGCGGGGGGCTCCACGGTCCTAGTCGATGATGCCGAAGAAGATGGCGAACGCCGGGGCGAGGAAGCCGACGACGACGATGACCGCGACGGCGAGGGCCGCGCGCTTGATGTCGCGCTGGCGCTTGCCGCTGGACCACCCGAGCGTCTGGACGGCGCTCCAGATCCCGTGCCGCAGGTGCATGCCGAGGGCGACCATGGCGACGACGTAGATGAGGAGGATGTACCACTGCGAGAACCCGGCGATCATCCGGTCGTAGGGGCTGTCGAACGAGCCGCCCACCTCGATGGTCAGGGTGGTGAACTGCAGGATGTGGAAGACGATGAACGCGAGGAGGGCAAGACCGCCCCAGCGCATCGTGCGCGACGACAGCGTCGAGCCGACGGCCTTCTTCACCGTGTACCGCGTCCCGCGGGCGCGGCTCGCGCGGCGCCACAGGATGACCGTCGCCGTCACGTGGACGACGAGGCTGGCGACGAGGACGAGCCGCATGATCCACAGGAAGCCCGCGTACGGCAGGAGCGGCTCGCCGAGCTCACGCAGGTGCTCCGCGTAGCCGTCGAACGCCTCCTGCCCGGAGAGCACCTTGAAGTTTCCGTACATGTGGGCGAGGAGGAAGAGCACGAAGAGGACGCCGGTGACGGCCATGGCCATCTTGAGGGCGACCGTCGTGCGGCGGGCGGTGACCCGCTTCCTCGCAGACGTGGTGGTGGACACCAGTGCATCGTAGTCACTGCCGAACGGGGCCAGCACATCGCGGGCGCCGAGGTGGGGGACCTAGGGCCGGCGAGCTCCGCCCGTCCGTGGGCGTTCTAGGGTCGGCGCATGACCGACGTCACGCCCGCTGCCCCCGCCGTGATCCCCGGCTTCTACGCCGTCGTCCCCGCCGGCGGCGCCGGCACCCGGCTCTGGCCGCTCTCGCGGCGGGACCACCCGAAGTTCCTCCACGACCTCACCGGCTCCGGCCGCACGCTCCTCCAGGGGACGTGGGACCGGCTCGCGCCGCTCGCCGGCGCCGGCGGGGTGGTCCTCGTCACCGGGGCCGCGCACGAGCGGGCCGTGCGCGAGCAGCTGCCCGACCTCCGGCCGGACGCCCTGCTCGCCGAGCCGTCCGGGCGGGACTCGATGGCGGCCATCGGGCTCGCGGCCGCCGTCCTGCACGAGCGGCACGGGGACGTCGTCCTCGGCTCGTTCGCCGCCGACCACGTCGTGCGTGAGCCGGCCGCCTTCACGGTGGCCGTGCGCGAGGCGGTCGTCGCGGCGCGGGCGGGCTACGTCGTGACGATCGGGATCTCTGCCGACCACCCGTCGACGGCGTTCGGCTACGTCCGTACCGGCGACCCGCTCGGGCTCGGCGGCTCGCCGTCGGCCCGCCACGTCCTCGGGTTCACGGAGAAGCCCGACGCCGCCACGGCCGCCGCGTACCTCGCGACCGGGGAGTACCGCTGGAACGCGGGGATGTTCGTCGTCGGCGCACGCGTGCTCCTCGACCACCTCGCCCGCCTGCAGCCCACCCTCCACGAGGGGCTCGTCGAGATCGCCCGCGCGTGGGACGGCCCGGCGCGCAGCGAGGTCCTCAAGCGGGTGTGGCCCCGGCTCACACGCATCGCCATCGACCACGCCATCGCCGAGCCGGTGGCGGCCGAGGGGGGCGTGGCCGTCGTCCCGGCCGCGCTCGGGTGGGACGACGTCGGCGACTGGCACTCCCTCGCCGGCCTCGTCGCGCCCGGTCCCGACGGCGTGCGGGTGCTCGGCGACGCCGGCCGCGCGCTCGTCGTCGGGGCGGACGGCGCGCTCGTCGTGCCGGCGGCCGGGCGCCTCGTCAGCGTCCTCGGCATCCCCGACGCCGTCGTCGTCGACACGCCCGACGCCCTCCTCGTGACGACGCGCGCGCACGCCCAGGCCCTCAGGGCCGTCGTCGACGCCGTCCCCGACGCCCTGCGCTGAGCGGGCCCGGGAGGCCCCCGGCGGCGCGGGCGCTAGTGTTCCTGGGGTGAGTGAGCAGCCCCCGGCCGACCGCGTCGTCGAGATCGCGGCGGAGCTCGACGACGAGCTCCGCGAGATCCGGCGGCACATCCACGCCAACCCCGAGCTCGCCCGCATGGAGCACGAGACGACGGCGCTGCTCGAGGCCCGGCTGCGCGAGGCGGGCCTGTCGCCCCGTCGCCTCGAGGGCACCGGGCTCGTCTGCGACATCGGCGGCGACCCGCGCGAGCAGGGGCGGCGGCGCATCGGCCTGCGCGGCGACCTCGACGCGCTGCCCGTCACGGAGACGACCGGCCTGCCCTACGCCTCCCGCCGCCCCGGTGTCTCCCACGCGTGCGGCCACGACGTCCACGCCACCGCCGTCCTCGGGGCCGGGCTCGTCCTCGCGCGGCTCGACGAGGAAGGGCAGCTGCCCGTCGGCGTGCGGCTCGTGCTCCAGCCGGCGGAGGAGGTCCAGCCCAGCGGCGCCAAGGAGGTCCTCGACCAGGGGGCGATCGAGCCCGTCGAGCAGATCTACGCCCTCCACTGCGCGCCGAAGATCGACTGCGGGTCGATCGGCTCGCGCATCGGCCCCATCACGGCCGCCTCGGACACGGTGACGGTCCGGTTGACCTCGCCGGGCGGGCACACATCGCGCCCCTACCTCACGGGCGACGTCGTCTACGCCCTCGGTCAGGTCATCACTCAGCTCCCCGCCGTCCTCGGGCGCCGCCTCGACCCGCGCGCCGGCGTCAACCTCACGTGGGGGGCCGTCCACGCCGGCGAGGCCTCGAACACGATCCCGACGACCGGGTCCGTCACCGGCACGCTGCGCTGCCTCGACGAGGGCACGTGGGGACGCGCCGCGCGGCTCGTCGAGGACACCGTCGAGCAGCTGCTCGCGCCGTTCAACGTCGAGGTCCACCTCCAGCACCTGCGCGGCATGCCCCCGGTCGTCAACGACGAGCGGTGCATCCGCATGCTCGACACGGCGACGAAGCAGGTCGTCGGGCCGGACGCCGTCGTCCTCACCGAGCAGTCGCTCGGCGGGGAGGACTTCGCCTGGTACCTCACGCGGGTGCCCGGCGCCATGGTGCGCCTCGGCACGCGCACGCCCGGCGGCCCCGCCTACGACATCCACCAGGGTGACCTGCAGGTGGACGAGCGGGCGCTCGGGGTCGGCGTGCGCGTCCTCGCCCGGACGGCCCAGCTCGCCGGTCTGCGCCCGCCGACGCCGGTCACGAGCCCGTGATCGTCATTGCGTCGGTTGAGTAACAACTCGCCGCCGCGTCTCACCATCTGGCCCGATCGGTGCGTGACGCGGGCTACAGTCGGTGCGAAATCAGCCGACCCGGGGCTGGCACGGCACCGACGAACCCGCCGGACCCGCCCGCCCGCTCCCCGGCACGATCTTGAGCAGGAGACAAGCGTGAAGAAGAGCATCTACGCGACTGCGCTCGCGGCCACCGCCGCGCTGACGCTCGCGGCCTGCGGTGCCGCTCCCGAGGACGAGGAGACCGCCGCACCCGCGACCGACGGCGGGGAGACGACCGCCGCCGAGACCACCGGGGCGGCGGAGGAGGTCGACTACCTCGCCTGCCTCATCTCCGACCAGGGCGGGTGGGAGGACCAGTCCTTCAACCAGTCCGCCATGGAGGGCCTCGACCGCGCGGTCGCCGAGCTCGGCGTGCAGAAGGGGGACGCGGAGTCGCAGAGCGACGCCGACTTCGGCCCCAACGTCGACGCCATGGTCCAGGAGGGCTGCGACCTCACGATCGGTGTCGGCTTCCTCCTCGAGGACCCGATCCAGGCCGCGGCGGAGGGGAACACCGACCTCAGCTTCGGCCTCGTCGACGCGACGTTCTCCGACCCCGGCGCGACGGCGGACGACCCGCCGACCCCGGTCGAGCTCCCCAACGCCAAGCCCATCATCTTCAACACGGCCGAGGCGTCCTACCTCGCCGGCTACGTCGCCGCCGGCATGACGCAGACCGGGACCGTCGCGACGTTCGGTGGCCTGCCGATCCCGTCCGTCAGCATCTTCATGGACGGCTTCGTCGACGGCGTCGCCCGGTACAACGAGGACAACGGCACGGACGTCAACGTGCTCGGCTGGGACAAGGAGAGCCAGGACGGCAGCTTCGCCGGGACCTTCGAGGACCAGGCGCAGGGCGTCGCGCTCGCCGAGGGCTTCATCGCCCAGGGCGCGGACATCATCATGCCGGTCGCGGGCCCCGTCGGCCTCGGTGCGGCCTCCGCCGCCGAGTCCGCCGGTGACACGTGGATCATCGGCGTGGACTCCGACTGGTACGACTCGACCGACTACGGCTCCATCGTCCTGACCTCCGTGGTCAAGGAGATCGGCGCCGGCGTCTTCGAGACGATCGAGCAGGGCCTGGGCGGCGAGTTCAGCGGCGAGCCGTACATCGGCACGCTGGAGAACGGCGGCGTCAGCCTCGCCGAGTTCCACGACTTCGACGCCGAGGTCCCGGACGAGCTCAAGGACGCGGTCGCCGACCTGCAGGCGCAGATCATCAACGGCGAGCTCGTCGTCGAGACGGAGAACGCCCCGCGGTGCCCAGTCCTCGCGCCCGCCCGCCCCGCGCCGGTGGGCGCCGTCCCACGAAAGACGCTGACGTGAAGCTCGAGCTGCGCGGCATCACCAAGACCTTCGGGTCGCTCGTCGCCAACGACCACATCGACCTCGTCGTCGAACCGGGGGAGATCCACGCCCTCCTCGGCGAGAACGGGGCCGGCAAGAGCACCCTCATGAACGTGCTCTACGGCCTCTACGACGCCGACGGCGGCCAGATCCTCCTCGACGGCGAGGCCGTGACGTTCGCCGGGCCGGGGGACGCGGTGGCCGCCGGCATCGGCATGGTCCACCAGCACTTCATGCTCGTGCCGGTCTTCACCGTCGCCGAGTCGGTCGCGCTCGGGTACGAGGCGACCGGCCCGCTCGGGATCATCGACCTCAAGGAGTCGCGCCGCCGCGTCACCGAGATCTCGGACCGCTTCGGGTTCGACGTCGACCCCGACGCCCGGATCGAGGACCTCCCCGTCGGCGCCCAGCAGCGCGTGGAGATCATCAAGGCGCTCTCCCGGGACGCCAAGGTGCTCATCCTCGACGAGCCGACCGCGGTGCTGACGCCGCAGGAGACGGACGAGCTCATCGCGATCATGCGCCAGCTCAAGGCGCAGGGCACCTCCATCGTCTTCATCACGCACAAGCTGCGCGAGGTCCGCGCCGTCGCGGACAGCATCACCGTCATCCGTCGCGGCGCCATCGTCGGCGAGGCCAGCCCGACGTCGACGGAGACCGAGCTCGCCTCGCTCATGGTGGGCCGCACCGTCTCGATGGCCGTCGACAAGGCCCCCGCGCACGCAGGCGAGGAGGCCTTCACGGTCCGGGACCTCACGGTGCTGGACGCGAGCGGCAACGTCGTCGTCGACCGGCTCGACCTCGGGGTGCGCCGCGGGGAGATCCTCGCCGTCGCCGGCGTGCAGGGCAACGGTCAGACCGAGCTGACCGAGACGATCCTGGGGATCAGCGAACCCGTCACCGGCTCGATCACGCTCGACGGGACCGAGCTCGTCGGGCGCGGCGTCAAGGAGCGGCTGCGCGCGGGACTCGGCTTCGTCCCCGAGGACCGCTCGACGGACGGGGTCATCGCCGGCTTCTCCGTCGCCGAGAACCTCGTCCTCGACCTCTACGACACCGCGCCGTACGCCTCCGGGGTGGGGCTGAGCCCGCAGGTGGTGCGCGAGAACGCCACGCGCCGGGTGCGCGAGTTCGACGTCCGCCTGACCTCCGTCGACGACCCGATCTCCACCCTCTCCGGCGGCAACCAGCAGAAGGTCGTCCTCGCGCGGGAGATGTCGCGCGAGCTGCGGCTCCTCGTCGCCTCCCAGCCCACCCGCGGCCTCGACGTCGGCTCCATCGAGTTCGTCCACCAGCGGATCGTCGCCGAACGCGATACCGGCACCCCCGTCATCATCGTCTCGACCGAGCTCGACGAGGTCCTCTCGCTCGCGGACCGCATCGCGGTCATGTACCGGGGGCGGGTCGTCGGCGTCGTCGACGGCGACGCCGACCGGGACGTCCTCGGCCTCATGATGGCCGGGGTCCCGCTCGAGGAGGCGCGCGCACAGGCCGCCGAGCACCGCACGACGCTCGGCGCGGCCGATCTCACCACCGAGGAGGGCACGTCGTGAGCGACGAGCAGAGCACCCCCGCCGGGAGCCCGGCGGGCGACGTCGTCGCCCAGGCGGAGCAGTCCCCGGCGAGCGTGAAGCAGGTCCCGGCCGACGCGCCCGGGTCGCGCTCGTCGGCGTTCCTGCGCGACCTGCTCTCCGGGAGCTGGCTCGTCACCGTGCTCGCCATCGTCGTCGCCCTCCTCGTCGGTGGTGTCCTCATCGCCAGCGCGGACGAGCGGGTGCAGGAGACGGTGAGCTACCTCTTCGCGCGCCCCGGCGACTTCATCGGCGCCGTGTGGGACGCCGTGTACGGCGCCTACCGCGCGATGTTCCGCGGGGCGGTCTACGACTTCGAGGCGGCGAGCTTCGCGCGCGCCATCCGCCCGTTCACCGAGTCGCTCGTCTTCTCCGTGCCGCTCGTCCTCACCGGGCTCGGCATCGCCGTCGCCTTCCGCGCCGGCCTGTTCAACATCGGTGGCCAGGGGCAGATCATCCTCGGCGCGATGTTCGGCGGCTACATCGGCTTCACGTTCGACCTCCCCGTCGTCCTCCACGTCACGCTCGCCGCGACCGGCGCGGCGCTCGGCGGTGCGATCTGGGGCGGGATCGCCGGCGTGCTCAAGGCGAGGACCGGCGCCAACGAGGTCATCGTCACGATCATGCTCAACAACATCGCCGTCTACCTCATCGCGTGGGTGCTGACGACGCCGGCGTTCCAGGTGACCGGCTCGGCGCTGCCGAAGTCGCCCCCCATCCCGCCGGACTCCGCGACGTACCCGCTCCTCCTCGGCGAGCCGTTCCGGCTCCACGCAGGCTTCCTCCTCGCCATCGCCGCGACGATCGCCGTGTGGTGGCTCCTCGAGCGCTCGACGATCGGGTTCGAGCTGCGCGCGGTCGGCGCCAACCCGCACGCCGCCCGCACCGCGGGCATGTCGGTCCAGCGGGCGACGATCTTCGCCATGGTCTTCGCCGGCATGCTCGCCGGGCTCGGCGGCTCGGCGCAGGTGCTGGGCACCGAGCAGGTCCTCACGACCGGCGTGGCGGCGAGCTACGGCTTCGACGCCATCACGGTGGCCCTCCTGGGCCGGTCCCGCCCGCTCGGCACGTTCCTCGCCGGCGTCCTGTTCGGCGCCCTCAAGGCCGGCGGGTTCCTCATGCAGTCGACGACGTCGACCCCCATCGACATCATCCTCGTCGTGCAGTCCGTCATCGTCCTGCTCATCGCGGCGCCGCCGCTCGTGCGGGCGATCTTCCGGCTGCCGGCCCCGAACCGGGCCCGCGTCGTGCGCGCCACGCCCGCCGTCAAGGAGGCGACCGCATGAGCACCGCCACGACGACCCGCCCGGACGAGGCGACGGGGGTCATGCCTCCCGTCCGCTGGCGCAACCCGGTCACCTACATCGTCCTCACCCTCGTCGCGCTCCTCGGCTTCACCCTCTTCACCGAGGCGCAGACGCACACGACGTTCCAGTTCTCCACCCGGGGCGACCTCGCCCAGATCCCCAACCTCGCCGTCCCCGTGCTGGCCGGGCTGTGGGGCACCGTGCTCGTCATGGCCGCCGTCGCGGGGTACGCGACGTGGGCTGCCCTGCGCCGGCGGTCCGTGGGCTGGTGGGCGCCCGCTCTCTTCGGCCTCGCCTTCGTCACGGCGTTCCTCCTGTGGGTCGGCGGGGGCAGGGACACCCTCATCCCGGTGCCGACGCTGCTCGGCGGGGCGCTCGCGCTCTCCGTGCCGCTCGTCTTCGGCGCACTCTCCGGCGTCATGTGCGAGCGCTCCGGCGTCATCAACATCGCCATCGAGGGCCAGCTCCTCGGCGGGGCCTTCCTCGCCGCTGTCGTCGCCTCGCTCACGACGAGCGCCTACGTCGGGCTCGCCGCCGCGCCGGTGGCCGGCGCGCTCGTCGGCGTCCTCCTCGTCTTCTTCGGCGTGCGCTACTGGGTCGACCAGATCATCGTCGGCGTCGTCCTCAACGTCCTCGTCATCGGCCTGACGAGCTTCCTGTACTCGACCGTCCTGTCGGAGAACGACGGGTGGAACAACCGGCAGGACCTGCCCGACCTGCCCATCCCGTTCCTCTCCGACATCCCCGTCCTCGGTCCCGTGCTCTTCGACCAGAACATCCTCGTCTACCTCATGTACGCGGCCGTCGTCGTCCTCCAGGTCATGCTCTTCCGCAGCCGGTGGGGCCTGCGGGTGCGCGCCGTCGGTGAGCACCCCAAGGCCGCGGACACGGTGGGCATCAACGTCATCCGCACCCGCTGGGTCACGACGATCATGGGCGGCGCCCTCGCCGGCCTCGGTGGGGCCTTCTTCACGGTCGGCTCGGGGCTCGCCTTCGGCCGCGAGATGTCTGCCGGGAACGGGTACATCGCGCTCGCCGCGATGATCCTCGGCAAGTGGAACCCCGTCGGGGCGGTCGCGGCGGCGCTGCTCTTCGGGTTCTCCCGCAACCTCGCCAACGTGCTCGGCGCCATGGGCGGGGCCGGGATCCCCGGCGAGTTCCTCCTCATGCTCCCGTACGCCGTGACCATCCTCGCGGTCGCCGGGTTTGTCGGGCGCGTGCGGGCCCCGGCGGCGGAGAACCAGCCCTACATCAAGTGACCGCGCCCGGTACTCCCGGGGCGCGCAGGAGCGGAGCGATCATGGCTGACATCGACGACGGCACGTGGCGCGAGCTGCGCGAGGCAGCGCGCGAGATCATGCGACGGGCGTACGTGCCGTACTCGTCCTACCCGGTCGGCGCGGCGGCGCTCGTCGACGACGGGCGGCTCGTCACCGGCTGCAACGTCGAGAACGCCGCGTACGGGGTGACGCTGTGCGCCGAGTGCGGGCTCGTCTCCGCCCTCGCCGCCTCCGGTGGGGGGCGTCTCGTCGCCTTCACGTGCGTCGACGGTGCGGGCGCGACGATCGTGCCCTGCGGGAGGTGCCGCCAGCTCCTGTGGGAGCACGGTGGGCCCGACCTGCTCGTCGAGACGCCGAGCGGGATCCATCCCATGTCCGACGTGCTCCCCGAGGCGTTCGGCGTGGGGCACCTCCACGCCGCCGCGGACGGTACGTCCCCGGCCTAGGTGCGCCGGCGCCTCAGCGCGCCGTCTCATCGACGTCGCGACCGCTCCCGAGGTCCGCGGCCGCGTCCGGCGCGGGCTCGGCCACCGGGCCGTCCTCGTCCGGCGAGGGCGGGAGGATGCCCTCGATGACCTCGCGCTCCTCGGTGGCGCGACGCCGGGTCCGACCGAGGCGGAGGGGGCGGGCGAGGAACTCCCCGAGCGAGACGCCGGAGGCGAGGCCGAGGCCGATGAGCGCCGCGCTGAACAGCCCGGTGAGGCCCCCGACCGGGTCGGCCGTCGGCTCCCCGGCGAACGCGAAGAGGCTGCGGTAGATCGTCAGGCCCGGGAGCAGCGGCACGATCCCGCACACCGAGGTGACGATCGTCGGCACGCCCCACCGGCCACCGACCGCCTCGCTCAGCGCCCCGACGACGACGGCGGCGACGGCGCTCGCGACCGCCGGCCCGACGCCGAGCGCGGTGACGCCTGAGAAGACGAGCCACGCGAGGGCGCCCGCACCCCCGGCGACGGCCACGGCCCGGGGGCGGGAGTACGCGGCGACGGCCCACGTCGCCGCGCACGCGAGGGCGGCGAGGACCTGGACGAGGAGCGGGGACGTGTTGACCGGTGGGTCGACGAGCACGAGCGGGACACCGACGCGGCGGGCCATGTCGAGCACGCCGGCGATGCCGACGACGATGCCGAGGGTGAGCACGACGACCTCGAACGAGCGCGCGGCGGCCGTGATCGGGAACCCGCTGATCGCGTCCTCCGCCGCACCGACGAGCGAGAGGCCGGCGAGGAGCACGACGATGCCGGACGCGACGACGAGCGACGGTGGCAGGATCGCGGCGTCGACCGGCAGCAGAGGGAGGAGCTGGTAGAGGGCGACGGCGACGAGCGCCGCGACCGCCGCCCCGGCCGCCTGGGTGAAGAAGGCGGGCAGGCCCCAGCGCGCGAGCCGCCAGACCACGCGGTCGATGACGGCGGTCGTCGCGGCGGCCACGGCCGCGACGAGCAGACCACCGCCGAGGAGCAGCGCGACCGACGCGGCGAGCGCGGCGAGCGCGACCGTGACGACCCACCGCTGGTACTGCTGCGGGGCAGCCACGATCTCGTCGAGGTCGGCGTGGGCGCGCTCGAGGCGGTTGGGGGCGTCGGCGATCGGGATGCGCCCGTCAGTCACCTCCCGCGCCAGCTCCTCGACGCGCGCCAGGCGGCCGTAGTCCTGCACGCGCTCCTGGACGACGCGCATCATCGTCACGGGGGTGGAGTCCGGGCCGTGCCCGGCGGAGACGGTGATCGACGTGAACGTCAGGTCCACCTGGCTGCCCGCGAGGCCGAACGCGGACAGGACGCGGCGCACGGCGTCGGTGACGTCGACCGCCGCGGCACCGAGGGAGAGCATGGCCTCGCCGGTCCGCAGAGCGAGGTCGAGGACGCCGTGGACGGTGCGCGCGTCGAGCTCCTCCCGGCGCGAGCGCAGGCCCGCCAGGACCGTGGGTGGTCCGCCGGTCGCCCGCCGGGCCAGTCCTCGAGCACTCCACCGCTGTCGCACCCGTCGAGCATGACACGGCGGCCGGGCGGGACGTCGAGCGGGGTCGTGCTTGACAGGGTGGCGTTCGCGCCGAGAAGATATATTGAAGCAATCAATCGACTCATTGGAGCCGTTGTCATGGCCGCTGCTGCCTTCCTCTCGCTCGGCTTCGTCCTCGCGGCCGGACTCGTCGTCGGCCTCCTCGTGGCCGCCCTCGTCGCCGCCGGTCGGGGTGCCCGTCCCGCGGACACGCCCGCAGCGACCCTCGTGGCGGCCCGTCGGCACGCCAGGGTGTCCGCCGCGCTGGCGCTCGTCGGGGGCCTCGTCGTCACGCTCGTCCTCGTGAGCCAGGGGGACGGAGCCGGTCCCCTCCGGCTCGCCGGGGTGCCGGGGCTGCCGGCGGCGCTGGGACCCCTGGCGGGCGGGCTCGTCTCCCTCGCGCTCCTCGCGGTGGGCGAGCGCACGTGGCCACGGCCCGTCGGCAGCGTCCGTACCGCGTCGTTGCGGCGGCGCGGCGTGGCCGAGCTCGCCGCGCGACGCGGCCGGCTCCTCGCCGGGACGACCGCGACCGGGCTCGGGTGCCTCCTCGTCCTCACCCTCACGGCTGACGCGTCCGGCCGTGCCGTACCGGCGCTCATCACGAGCGACGCCGCTGCCCGCGGCTCCCTCGGTGGGGCGTCCGGGCCGTACCCGGGAGCGCCCTACGCCCTTCCGCTCGGCGGGGCGCTCGTCGCCGTCGCCGTCGTCGCCTGGGCCGTGCTCCACCTCGTGGCGCGTCGTCCGGCCGTCGCGGGCACGCGCGAGGGCGACGACCTCGCCCTGCGGCGCACGAGCGCCCGGTGGGTGCTCGGCGTGGCACAGCTCGCGAGCGGCGGCACCGTCGCCGTCGTCGTCCTCGTCGCGAGCGCGGCGCTGCTCCGCGCGGGTTGGCACCTCGGGGGGTGGGCCGGGCTGGCTCTCGGTCTCGCGACGGGGCTCGTCTCCCTCGGCGCCGCCGGGAGCGCGTGCATCCCGAGTCCCTCCGTGCCGCGCGGCTCCGCCCCCGCCAGGCCCGAGGTGGGTGCGCGGCCGTGAGCGGCCTCGTCACCGTCGACCTCGCCTCCGGTGTCCCGCCCTACGAGCAGATCCGCAGCCAGGTCACGGCCCTCGTCGCCGCCGGTGGGCTCGTCCCGGGGCAACGGCTGCCCACGGTGCGGGACCTCGCGGCGGACCTCGGTGTCGCCGTCGGGACGGTGCAGCGGGCGTACCGCGAGCTCGAGGCCGGCGGGCTGGTCGAGTCCCGCCGCCGGACGGGCACCGTCGTGGCTCCCGGGGCCGGCACGGGCGGTCCCGCAGCGGGCGTCCGGGCCCGCGCCCACGCGTTCGTCGCCGAGGCGCGGGCGGCCGGGCTGAGCGACCCCGAGGTCCTCGACCTCGTCCGCGGCGCCCTCATGGCCGCACCCGGCGAGGCCGTGCCCGCCCCTGGGGGACGACCTACAGTGGGCGCATGACCGAGCCCTTCGACACCGTCGACGTCATCCGCACGAAACGAGACGGGGCGGCGCTCTCCCCGACGCAGATCGACTGGGTCATCGACGCCTACACGCGGGGCGTCGTCGCGGACGAGCAGATGTCCGCGCTCGCCATGGCGATCTACCTCAACGGGATGGACCGGGAGGAGGTCGCCCGCTGGACGGCCGCGATGATCGCCTCGGGCGAGCGGATGGACTTCTCCGCGCTCGGCCGCCCGACGTCGGACAAGCACTCCACCGGCGGCGTGGGCGACAAGATCACGCTCCCGCTCGCCCCCCTCGTCGCGGTCTTCGGCGTCGCGGTGCCCCAGCTCTCCGGCCGCGGGCTCGGCCACACCGGCGGGACGCTCGACAAGCTCGAGGCCATCCCGGGGTGGCGGGCCGCGCTGAGCAACGAGGAGATCCTCGCCCAGCTCGCCGACGTCGGCGCCGTCATCTGCGCGGCCGGCTCCGGGCTCGCCCCGGCGGACAAGAAGCTCTACGCCCTGCGGGACACGACCGCGACGGTCGAGGCCATCCCGCTCATCGCCTCCTCGATCATGAGCAAGAAGATCGCCGAGGGGACTGACTCGCTCGTCCTCGACGTCAAGGTGGGGTCCGGGGCCTTCATGAAGGACCTCGACCGGGCCCGGGAGCTCGCCGAGACGATGGTCACGCTCGGGACCGACGCGGGGGTGCGTACCGTCGCCCTCCTCACGGACATGTCGACCCCGCTCGGGCTCACCGCCGGGAACGCGCTCGAGGTCCGCGAGTCGGTCGAGGTCCTCGCCGGCGGGGGCCCGGCCGACGTCGTCGCGCTCACCGTCGCGCTGGCCCGGGAGATGCTCACGGCGGCAGGCCAGCCGGACGCGGACCCGGAGGCGGCCCTCGCCGACGGGCGCGCCATGGACGTGTGGCGGCGGATGATCCGTGCCCAGGGCGGCGACCCGGACGCGGACCTGCCCCGCGCCGCGCACACGGAGGAGGTGCGGGCCGAGACCGACGGCGTCCTCGCGCGCCTCGACGCCTACGACGTCGGCATCGCCGCGTGGCGCCTCGGTGCGGGCCGCGCGCGCAAGGAGGACACCGTCCAGGCCGGCGCCGGCGTCGAGCTGCACGCCAAGCCGGGGGACACGGTGCGCGCCGGGCAGGTGCTCATGACGCTGCACACCGACACCCCGGAGCGGTTCGCCCGCGCGCACGAGGCGCTCGCCGCTGCCGTCGGCATCGACGCCGGCGGCGGGACGGGCACGGGTGGTGCGACGGGCGCCGGTGGCGGGGACGTCGTCCTCGACCGGGTGGCGCGCTGATGCCCGGGTCGTGGCACCGCTGGCAGCTGACGGCGCCGCTCGCGGCGGTGAGCCGCCCGGTGCGGGCCGACCTGCCCGCCACCCCCGCTCCCGCGACGGCGCCCGCGGCGCCTTCTCCCGTGGGGATCCCGGTCCACCTCGGGGGCGCACCCGCCCGCCAGGTCGACGAGACGACGTGCGGCTCGGCCGTGCTCGTCATGCTCGCCGCGACGGGTGACCCCGTCCTTGCGACGTGGCTCGAGACCGGCGCGCTCCCGGACTCGGCCGGACTCCCGCCCGAGGTGCCGCTCGAGCGCGACGGCCTGGACGCGGCGGGCCGGTTCGCGGCCGCGCAGGAGCGGGTCAAGGCCGCGACGGGCCGGCGCGCCCTCGGGCCGCTGCCCTGGCCGGCCGTGTACGGCACGCCCCCGTGGACGGCCGCCCGCGAGGCGCGCTTCCCGGGCGTGCGGTACCGCGTGCGCCCGCTCGACGACGGTTCCCGCGGTGGCGCGTCGGTGCTCGCCGCCGTCCGCAGCGCGACGCTGCGCGGCATCCCCGTGCCGCTGTACACCGGCGGTGACCTGCGCTCCGGCCTCGCGACCGCCGTGCCGCGCCACGTCGTCCTCGCCGTCCCGCTCCCCGCGGGCGCGCGGGACGCCGCCGCGGACGTGCTCCACCTCTACGAGCCCGGGCGCGGCACCGTCTACCGGGTGCGCACCGAGGACCTCCTCGACCGCACCGAGCCGCACCCCGCTCTCGGCGGGTGGGCGCACGTCGTCGCCGCGCTCCTGCCCGTCCCCGACCGCCTGCGCCCCGCCGGGGCGCACACCACACTGGGTGAGACCATAGGAGGCACGCATGAGCGTTGAACCGACACCCGAGACGGGCATCGAGCCGACGACCGACGTCGAGGAGCTCGCGCCCACCGAGGACGCGGCCGCCGCGCCCGAGGACTACGAGCCCCCGGCCGAGGTGAGCGCCGACTCCGACGGCTCCGAGGGTGACAAGCTCGAGCAGTCGCTCGAGGTCCCGCTCGACGAGGACGACGAGGTGCCGTCCTGAGACAGGAGAAGTCATGACCACGAAGCCGGGCTCGACCGCGCTCGCCCCCGCCGAGCGCGCCGTCCGCGCGCTCGGCGGGGAGCTGACCGAGAAGAGCCTGCGGCTCCACCTCGAGGGACTGCCCGGCGTCGACGCCGTCGGCCTCGAGCAGCGCGCTGCCGGCCTCGGCACCCGCTCGATCAAGACGACGTCGAAGGCCTGGGCGCTGGACACGATCATCTCGCTCGTCGACCTCACGACCCTCGAGGGGGCGGACACCCCGGGCAAGGTTCGCTCGCTCGTCGCCAAGGCGCGCACGCCCGACGCGACCGACCTCAGTACCCCGCGCCCGGCGGCGGTCTGCGTGTACGGCGACATGGTGCCCTACGCCGTCGAGGCCCTCGGTGAGCTCAAGGGGCTCGACGCGGGCGGCATCAACGTCGCCGCGGTCGCGACGGCGTTCCCGAGCGGGCGCGCCTCGCGCGCGGTCAAGCTCGCCGACACGGCCGACGCCGTGCGGGCCGGCGCGGACGAGATCGACATGGTCATCGACCGCGGCGCGTTCCTCAGCGGGCACTACGGGCAGGTCTTCGACGAGATCGTCGCCGTCAAGGAGGCGTGCCGGCGCGAGGACGGCACCGCCGCCCACCTCAAGGTCATCCTCGAGACGGGCGAGCTGCGCACGTACGACAACGTGCGGCGCGCCTCGTGGCTCGCGGTCCTCGCGGGCGCCGACTTCATCAAGACCTCGACGGGCAAGGTCTCCCCGGCGGCGACGCTGCCCGTCACCCTGCTCATGCTCCAGGTGGTCCGGGACTGGCACCGGCTCACGGGCGAGCGCGTCGGTGTCAAGCCCGCCGGCGGGATCCGCACCTCGAAGGACGCCATCAAGCACCTCGTCACCGTCGCCGAGACGGTGGGGGAGGAGTGGCTCACCCCGCACCTGTTCCGCTTCGGCGCCTCGAGCCTCCTCAATGACGTGCTCCTCCAGCGCCAGAAGCTCACCACGGGCCGCTACAGCGGGCCGGACTACGTGACGATCGACTAAGGACCACCATGCGATTCCTCGACTACGCCCCGGCCCCCGAGTCGACCGCCGTCCTCGACCTGCGCACCAGCTACGGCCTCTTCATCGACGGCGAGTTCGTCGACGGCCACGGCGAGGCGTTCACGACGATCTCGCCCGCCACGGAGGCGCCCATCGCCGAGATCGCCGCCGCGAACGCCCACGACGTCGACCTCGCCGTCGCCGCCGCGCGCCGGGCGTACGAGCGCACGTGGCGCACCATGAGCGGCGCGGACCGCGGCAAGTACCTGTTCCGCATCGCGCGGCTCGTCCAGGAACGGGCACGCGAGCTCGCCGTCGCCGAGAGCCTCGACAACGGCAAGCCCATCAAGGAGAGCCGCGACGTCGACGTCCCGCTCGTCGCCGCGTGGTTCTTCTACTACGCGGGCTGGGCCGACAAGCTCGACCACGCGGGCCTCGGCCCCGACCCCCGCGCGCTCGGCGTCGCGGCGCAGGTCATCCCGTGGAACTTCCCGCTCCTCATGCTCGCGTGGAAGATCGCGCCGGCGCTCGCGGCCGGCAACACGGTGGTGCTCAAGCCCGCCGAGACGACCCCGCTCACCGCGCTCCTCTTCGCCGAGATCCTCCAGCAGGCGGACCTGCCCCCGGGCGTCGTCAACATCATCAGCGGGGCGGGGGCGACGGGGGAGGCGCTCGTCAACCACGACGACGTCGACAAGGTCGCCTTCACCGGCTCGACCGCCGTCGGGCGCGCGATCGCCCGCTCGGTGGCGGGCACGCAGAAGAAGCTCACGCTCGAGCTCGGCGGCAAGGCCGCGAACATCGTCTTCGACGACGCCCCCATCGACCAGGCGGTCGAGGGGATCGTCAACGGGATCTTCTTCAACCAGGGCCACGTGTGCTGCGCCGGCAGCCGTCTCCTCGTCCAGGAGAACATCCACGACGACGTCGTCGCCCGGCTCAAGGACCGGCTCTCGACGCTGCGCCTCGGGGACCCCCTCGACAAGAACACCGACATCGGCGCCGTCAACTCGCGCGCGCAGCTCGAGCGGATCCGCACCCTCTCCGACATCGGTGAGGCGGAGGGCGCCGAGCGGTGGACCGCCAGCTGCGCCATCCCCGAGAACGGGTTCTGGTTCGCGCCGACGATCTTCACCGGTGTCGCGACGAGCCACCGCATCGCGCGTGACGAGGTCTTCGGGCCCGTCCTGTCGGTGCTCACCTTCCGCACCCCCGACGAGGCGGTGGCCAAGGCGAACAACACGCCCTACGGGCTGTCCGCCGGCATCTGGAGCGACAAGGGCAGCCGCATCCTCGCCGTCGCCGACCGGCTGCGTGCCGGCGTCGTGTGGGCGAACACGTTCAACCGGTTCGACCCGGCCTCGCCGTTCGGCGGGTACAAGGAGTCCGGCTACGGCCGCGAGGGCGGCCGGCACGGGCTGGCGGCCTACCTCAGCACGGGAACCGCCGCGCTCCCCGAGGCGACCGTGCGCACGACCTCCCCGACGAAGGGCGCCAAGTGATGTCGAGGCTGACGATCCCCAAGACCTACAAGCTCTACATCGGGGGGACGTTCCCCCGCAGCGAGAGCGGGCGCACGTACGAGGTGCGTACCCGTGCGGGCGACTTCCTCGCCAACGCCGCCCAGGCGAGCCGCAAGGACGCCCGGGACGCGGTCGTCGCCGCGCGCAAGGCCGTGGCCGGGTGGTCCGGGGCGACGGCGTACAACCGCGGGCAGGTCCTCTACCGGATCGCCGAGCTCCTTGAGGGCCGGCGCGAGCAGTTCGCCGCCGAGCTCGTCGCCGTCCAGGGGGTCAGCGCCGAGGAGGCCGCGGCCGAGGTCGACGCGGCCGTCGACCTGTGGGTCTGGTACGCCGGGTGGGCGGACAAGTACGTCCAGGTCGCCGGGAACGCCAACCCCGTGAGCGGCCCGTACTTCAACATCTCGAGCCCGGAGCCGACGGGCGTCGTGGCGGTGGTCGCGCCCCAGCGCTCGGCGCTGCTCGGGCTCGTCTCCGTCGTCGCGCCGGCGCTGGTGGCCGGCAACACCGTCGTCGTCGTCGCCGCGCAGGACGCCCCGCTCAGCGCCATCAGCCTGAGCGAGGTCCTCGCGACGAGCGACGTGCCGGGCGGGGTCGTCAACGTCCTCACCGGCTCGCCCGGGGAGATCGCGCCGTGGCTCGCGTCGCACGCCGACGTCAACGCCCTCGACCTCACCGGCGCGGGCGACCTCGACTGGGTGGACCTCAAGATCGCCGCCGCCGAGACGCTCAAGCGCGTCCTCGACCCCGAGCCCGGGGTCCCGGCCCGTTCGCTGGCGCGGATCACGATGCTCACGGAGACCAAGACGGTCTGGCACCCCAAGGGGATGCTGTGAGCGTGCGTCCCGTAGCCTCGCGGGGATGAGCCAGGTACGGGTCGAGACCGACCGTCGCGACGCCGCGCTGCCCGCACCCGCCAGAGGCCTGCGGGCCGCCGGCTGGGCGGTGCACCTCTACACCGCGAGCGGGACCGTGCTCGCCCTCCTCGCGATCATCGCGGCCGTCGAGGGCGAGGCCGTCCGGGCGCTGTGGATCCTGCTCGCCGCCCTCGTCATCGACGGCACGGACGGCATGCTCGCGCGCCGCCTGCGGGTCAAGGAGACGATCCCCGGTTTCGACGGCGCGCGCCTGGACGACATCGTCGACTACATCACCTACGTGCTCGTACCCGTCATCCTCCTGTGGGCGGGCGGCTACCTCCCGGAGGGGGCGTGGGGGACGGCCCTCGCCGCCGTCCCGCTCCTCGCCTCGAGCTACCAGTTCTGCCGCACCGACGCCAAGACCGAGGACCACTACTTCCTCGGCTTCCCGAGCTACTGGAACGTCGTCGCCTTCTACGTCGTCGTGCTGGACCTGCCTGTCGTCGTCACGGCCGTCGTCATCCTCGCGTGCGCCGTGCTCGTCTTCGTGCCCGTCAAGTACGTCTACCCCTCGCGGACGAACGCCTTCCGGGCGCTCAACGTCGCCCTGGCCGCGGCCTGGATCGTGCTCTACGCCGTCGTCCTCGCTGGCTTCCCCGAACCGCACCCCGCCGCGGTCGGGCTCTCCCTCGCCTACGTCGCCTACTACGCCGTCGTGAGCGTCTACCTCACGCTCGCGGGCCGTCGGGCTCGGGCAGGCGCGCGGCCGTGAGGTGCCGCTCGTACTGGTCGAGGACGTCGTCGACGATCTGGGTGTGCGCGGAGCCCATGACGTCGTACCCGGAGGCGTCCTCACCGAGCCGCACCTCGAGCCGGTAGTACGTGTCGTCCCCGCGCGGCAGGCTGGGCGCGTACACCGGGAGCGGGACCTCGCGCAGGCGGACCCGGTAGCGGAACGGGTCCGTGCCTGCGGGGTCCGCGACGAGCTGGACGGCGGGGACGCCCTCGTCCGTGACCCGGTAGGCCTGCGCCGCGACGTCCCGGTCGTGCAGCTCGCGGGCCGCCTCCGCGAGTGCAGGCGCGGCCACGTCCTCGAGGAACTCGCGGGCGCGCGCCTCCTGGGGGAAGGCGATAGCCCGGCCCAGACGCATCCAGCGGCTCCGGGTACCGCGGGTGCCAGCGCGCGCCCGCGTGCCCGGCGGACGGCCGGGGCTGCCCTCGGCGCGGGCCGGGGCGCTCTCCGTCTCGACCTTGAGCGCACGGTGGAGCCCCACCATGACGAGCACCATGACGAACGCGAACGGCAGGCCCATGATGATCGTCGCGTTCTGGAGCGCCGGCACGCCGCCGACGACGAGCATGGCCGCGGTGAGGACACCGGTCGCCAGCGCCCAGAAGATACGCACGCCGCTGCGGGCGTCGTCCCGCGGGGACCTCAGCCGTGAGGAGAGGTTGGCCATGACGAGCGCGCCCGAGTCCGCCGAGGTGACGTAGAAGAGGAGCCCGACGAACGTTGCGATCGAGGCGACGAGCGGGAACGCGGGGTACTCCATGAGGAGGGTGTAGAACCCGCGCTCCGGGGTGTTCATCGCGAGCTGCCCGAAGGCGGCGTTGCCGTTGCGGATGGCCTCGATCGCGCTGTTACCGAAGATCGAGACCCACATGAGGATGTAGCTGAAGGGGATGAGCAGGGTCCCGACGACGAACTGGCGGATCGTCCTGCCGCGCGAGATCCGGGCGAGGAACAAGCCGACGAACGAGGCCCAGGCGATCCACCAGGCCCAGAAGAAGAGCGTCCAGCCGCTGAGCCACTCCACCGGCCGCTCGAACGCGAACGTCTCCATCGTCAGCCCGGGGAAGGAGCTGACGTAGTCACCGACGTTGAGCACGAGCGCGTTGAGCAGGAACGCGGTGTCGCCCGTGACGAGGAGGAAGCCCGCGAGGCCGATGGCGAGGATGACGTTGAGCTGCGAGAGGCGCTTGATGCCCCGGTCGATGCCGCTCACCGCGGAGACCGTCGCGACGAGGACGGCCAGCGCGATGAGCCCGATCTGCGCGGCGCGCCCCTCGGGGATGCCGAAGAGGACGTCGAGGCCGAAGTTGAGCTGGACGACGCCGATCCCGAGCGACGTCGCGACCCCGAAGATCGTCCCGAGCACCGCCGCGAGGTCGACGGTGTCACCGAGCGCCCCGTGGATGCGCTTGCCGACGATGGGGTAGAGCGCGGACCGGACGGCGAGCGGCAGGTTCATCCGGTAGGCGAAGTAGGCCAGCGCCATCCCCATGAGGGCGTACATGCCCCATCCGCTGATCCCGTAGTGGAACAGCGTCCAGACGGTGGCCTCGCGCGCCGCCGCCGCCGTCTGGCCCTCGCCGACCGGCGGGGCGAGGTACTGCGTGACCGGCTCGGCGACCGCGAAGAACATGAGGTCGGTGCCGATGCCCGCCGCGAAGAGCATCGAGGCCCACGCGAACGTGCTGAACTGCGGCTCCGAGTGCGCCGGGCCGAGCCTGATGCGCCCGTAACGGGACAGGCCGATGCTGATGACGAAGACGAGGACGACGGTGGCGAAGAGGATGTAGAACCAGCCGAACCACTGCGAGGTCCACCCGACGAGCGCGCCGATGGTCTCCGCGGCCGACCCCGGGGCGAGGATCGCCCAGAGCGCGATGGAGACGACGCCCGCCGCGGCGCCGTAGAACACCGGCGGTCGGATCCGGGCCGGTGGTGCTGCCTGGGCGGCGTCGGCGACGGCAGCGTCGGTCCGGTCTTCCATGGGCTCCCCTGTGTCGGCCGTGCTCCGGACCGGAGGCTACAGCTCGACCTTGCCCATGTCCGCCTCGAGGCGCTTCCCGGTGACCTTCGCCTTGACGAGGTTGGCCACCTGCGTGACCTTGGCGCCGGGGGAGTCCCAGTACTCCGCGGACTCGGCGCTGACGTGGAGGAGGACGTTGCCGGGGTCGTCCGGCCCACCCGTGAGCCAGGCGTCCGTGAAGGTGTCCCACAGCTCGGCGAGCTTCGCCTCGTCGTCGACGACGCGCGCGGTGCCGGAGACCGAGACCCACGTCGAGCCGTCGACGTACGCGACGTTGACGGCCGGGCTGGCGGTGACGTCGGAGACGACCGAGGAGTGGCGCTCGACGATGAAGTAGACGTCGCCGTCGAACTCGACCTGCTGCGGTGCGAGCGGGCGCGAGCGGAGACCGCCTTCGACCGAGGTCGTCGTCACCATCGCGACGTGGATGCCTGTGATGAGCTCGCTGACCTTGGCCCGTCCGTCCGTGTCCGTCATCGTCGCGCTCCTTCTGGTCCGTGGGAGGCCGGGTCGCGTGGCGCTGGCCCGGTCTTCGGCGTTCACGCTAGGTCGGCGCCCGGGGACCCGCCACCCCACGGCGGACAGGTACCGGAGATGTTCTGCTGGCAGCACAATTGACGTGTTTCCGCTCACTATCATCCATGTGCCCGCGACCATGGCGTACATTCATTGCAGGGAGCGCAAGGTTGCAAATCGGGCGGTGATCGTCCGGCGCCCTGCACTCCCATCGCGCACGCGGGGTTCACCCGGAGATCGTCGACGGAAGGCACCCTATGGGCGCGCACTCAGCTCGAGAACGACCGACCACGAGGCGTAGCTCCGTGCGACGGCGCGCAGGTGCAGGGGCCCTCGCCGTCGCCGGGGCGCTCCTCCTCACCGGCCTGGGGCAGGGCGCTCTGGTCGCGGTCGCGGCCGAGGCGCCCGTGGGACTGGGCACCGCAGTGAGCTACTCCGTCCTCGGCGGCGAGACCGTGACGAGCACAGGTGCGACCGTCCTCGACCGCGACCTCGGCGTGAGCCCGGGCACCGCGATCGTCGGGTTCCCCCCGGGCATCGTCGGTGGAGCACTGCATGCGGGCGACGCGCACGCCGCACAGGCGAAGGCCGACCTCGTCATCGCCTACGACGACGCGGCCTCGCGCGGGCCGGCGACGTCCGTCAGCGGCGACCTCGTCGGGCGGACACTGACGGCCGGGGTCTACGGCTCGACGAGCACGCTCGCCCTCGGCGGGACGCTGACGCTCGACGGGCAGGGTGACCCGAGCTCCGTCTTCGTCTTCCAGGTCGCCTCCGCGCTGACGACAGCGACGTCGAGCGACGTCGTGCTCGTCAACGGCGCCCTGGCCTGCAACGTGTACTGGCAGGTCGGCAGCTCCGCGACGCTCGGCACCGGCTCCACCTTCGTCGGCAGCATCCTCGCGCTGACCTCCGTCACCGCGAACACCGGTGCCGTCATCGACGGACGCCTGCTCGCACGCAACGGCCAGGTGTCGCTCGACGCGAACGTCGTCCGTGCGCCGGGCTGCGAGCCCGCGCTCCCGACCGACGAGCCGACCGAGGACCCGACCGACGAGCCGACCGAGGACCCGACCGACGAGCCGACCGAGGACCCGACCGACGAGCCGACGGTCGTCCCGACCGACGAGCCGACCGAGGAGCCGACGGTCGCCCCGACCGACGAGCCGACGGACGTCCCGACCGACGAGACCACTGAGCCGACGGACGTGCCGACGGAGGCCACAGATGTCCCGACAGAGGCGACCGATGTCCCCACCGACGGTGTGACGCCGCCGACCGACGGACCGAGCACGCCGACCGGGTTGGCCGTCCCGCCCACGGACACCGCGACGCCGGGGATCGACACGCCCACGGACAGCAGCATCTTCCGCGGACCGGGCACGCCGGGAACCCCCGGGACCCCCGGGACGCCGGTCGTCCCCGGCACGCCCGGGAACCCCGACCTGCCGCGCACGGGCCTCGACCTGCCTGTCGCCGCGCTCGCCGGTTCGGCGGGGCTCCTGCTCGCCGGCCTCCTGCTCGTCAGGCGCGCCCGGCTGAGCTAGTCACGGACGTACCACCAGGGGCGGGACCGGCATCGCGCCGGCCCCGCCCCTCGGTCGTGCTAGAGGCCGACGGCGCCCGCGACGTCGGCCCGGATCGCCGCCAGCCGCTGCCCGGCGGCCACGCGGGCGGCAGGGACGGCCTCGACGGTCGAGACCGGGAGGACGACCTCGAGGTAGCACTTGAGCTTCGGCTCGGTGCCGCTCGGACGGATGATGACGCGGTCGTCGGCCGCGGTGAGGTAGAGCAGCCCGTCCGTCGGCGGGAGGCCGTCGTAGCCCTCGGCGAGGTCGACCGTACGAACGACCGGGGACCCGGCCAGCGTCGTCGGGCCGGCCGTGCGCAGCCGTGCCATCGCGGCACCGATGAGGCTGAGGTCCGCCACCCGCACGGACAGCGGCGCGGTCGCGTGCAGCCCGTGCCGCACGGCGAGGTCGTCGAGCGCGTGGTCGAGGGTGCGACCGCGCTCGCGCAGGAGCGCGGCGAGCATGGCGACCCGGACCGCGGCGCTGATCCCGTCCTTGTCGCGCACGGAGGCCGGGTCGACGCAGTAGCCGAGGGCCTCCTCGTACCCGAAGACGAGTCCCTCCTCGCGGCTGATCCACTTGAAGCCGGTGAGCGTCGTCCGGTGCTCGAGCCCGTGCGCCGCGGCGATGCGGGCGAGCAGCCTGGAGGAGACGACCGAGCTGGCAAGGACGCCGGTGCCCGTCATCGCTCCCACCGTCGCGGCCTGCTGGCCCAGGAGCGCCCCCACCTCGTCGCCGGTCAGCTGGCGCCAGCCGGTGGAGGCGTCGCCGTCGGGGACGGCGACCGAGCACCGGTCCGCGTCGGGGTCGTTGGCGATGATGAGGTCCGCCTCGACGCGCCGCGCGAGGTCCATGGCGAGGTCGAGCGCGCCCGGCTCCTCGGGGTTGGGGAACGCGACCGTGGGGAAGTCCGGGTCCGGCTCGGCCTGCTCGGGCACGAGGTGGACGTCGGTGAAGCCCGCGCGGCGCAGCGCCTCGAGCGCGGTCGCCCCGCCCACGCCGTGCAGCGGCGTGAGGACGATGCGCAGGGCGGCGACCGACTGGTTCGCCGGGACGAGGGACGCGACCCGGGTGAGGTACTCCTCGACGAGGCCGCCGGAGAGCACGTCCCACCCGCCGTCGGCCATGCGGACCTCGCGCAGCGGGCCCACCGCGGCGATCCGGGCGGCGATCTCGGCGTCCTGCGGGGGGACGATCTGCGCGCCGCGCCCGCTGCCGGGCACGACGCGCCCGCCGAGGTAGACCTTGTAGCCGTTGTCCTGCGGCGGGTTGTGGCTCGCGGTCACCATGACGCCCGCGTCGGCGTCGAGGCGGCGCACCGCGAAGGCGAGCACGGGCGTGGGCAGGGGTGAGGGGAGGAGCAGCGCCTTGCCGCCGGCCGCGGTGACGACGGCGGCCGTGTCCCGGGCGAACTGCTCGGAGTTGTGGCGGGCGTCGTAGCCGATGACGACGCGGAACGGGTCGGTGCCGACCTGCTCGGCGAGGAACGCGCTGAGCCCGGCCGCGGTGCGGATGACGACGACGCGGTTCATCCGGTTCGGCCCGCCCCCGAGCGCGCCCCGGAGACCTGCCGTGCCGAACTCGAGCGGGCCGGAGAACCGGTCCGCGAGCTCGGCCCGCGCCGCGGCGACGTCACCGGCCGACGGCCCGTCCGCGTCGTCCGGCGTGGGTTGCGCCGTCGCCGCGGCGAGGAGCTCGGCGAGCTCGGTGGCCGTGCGGGGGTCGGGGTCCTCGTCGATCCAGGACTGGACGGCGTCGGCGTTCATCGGGGCACGGGCCTCTCTGGGTGGGGTGCTGGGGTCATGGTCGCCCGCCGTCACATCGCGCGGACGATCGCGGCGAGGAGCTCGCTCACGCGCGGCCCGGCCGCACGCCCGGCGGCGAGCACCTCGGTGTGGGAGAGCGCCTCGGGGGAGATCCCGGCCGCCGGGTTGGTGACGAGCGAGAGGCCGAGGACCTCGAGGCCGACGTGGCGGGCCGCGATGGCCTCGAGCGCCGTCGACATCCCGACGAGGTCGCCGCCGAGGACGCGGGCCATCCGCACCTCGGCGGGCGTCTCGTAGTGGGGACCGGGGAACTGGACGTACACGCCCTCGGGCAGCGAGGGGTCGACGGCGCGGGCCACGTCGCGCAACCGCGCGGAGTACAGGTCCGTGAGGTCGACGAACGTCGCGCCCTCGAGCGGCGAGGTGCCCGTGAGGTTGATGTGGTCGGAGATGAGCACCGGCGTGCCGGCAGGCCACGCCGGGTCGAGCCCGCCGCAGCCGTTCGTCAGGACGAGGGCGCGCGCGCCGGCCGCGGCGGCCACGCGGACCCCGTGCGCGACGGCGCGCACGCCGCGGCCCTCGTAGTAGTGGGTGCGGGCGCCGAGGACGAGCGCGTGCCGGGGCTCGCCGTCGCCGTCGTCGGCGATGCGCACCGAGCGGACCGTCCCCGCGTGCCCGACGACGACGGAGGGGTGGAAGCCGGGCAGCTCCGCCGCGGGGACCTCGGCGACGGTCGCGCCGAGCAGGTCCGCGGCCCCGCCCCAGCCGGACCCGAGGACGAGCGCGACGTCGTGCCGGGCGACCCCGGTGAGCTCGGCGAGGCGCTGCGCGGCCGCGGCGGCCAGCTCGAACGGGTCGCTGCGGGCGGTGTCAGGACCGGTGGCTGCGCTCATGCGCCTGACGCTACCCGGCCGGGCAGGTCGGTGCGCAGCCCCGCGTCGGGGACGGCACAATGCCAGGGGTGAGCACCCAACAGCCGCCCGCAGCCGCATCCACCCCCCAGGCGCCGGCGCCCCGCCCCGCCCCGGTCGAGGGCCGGCGCGCCCAGGAGGCCGCCGGACCGTCGCCCGTGCGTGAGGGCAGCCGCGTCGTCATCCTCGGCGGCGGGCCCGGCGGCTACGAGGCGGCGCTCGTGGCCGCCCAGCTCGGCGCACGGGCCACGGTCGTCGAGCGCCAGGGCATCGGCGGCTCCGCCGTCCTCACCGACGTCGTGCCGTCGAAGACGCTCATCGCGACCGCCGAGTGGATGACGATCGCGGACTCCGCAGCCGAGCTCGGCATCACCGCCGACGGCGGCACGGACGGCGAGGTCGGTGGGCTCAGGGTCGACCTCCGCGTCGTCAACGAGCGGGTCGTCGAGCTCGCCGCGCGCCAGTCGCGCGACATCCACGCCCGCCTCGAGCGCGAGGGCATCGAGGTCATCGACGGCGAGGGCCGGCTCGACGGGGGCCTCGGCAGCGACGGGACGCGCCACGTGCTCGTCCGCACGGCCGACGGCGGAGAGCGCCGGCTCACCGCCGACGTCACCCTCGTCGCGACCGGCGCCGTGCCCCGCGTCCTGCCCGACGCCCAGCCCGACGGCGAGCGCATCCTCACGTGGGCGCAGATGTACTCCCTCACCGCGCTGCCCGACCACCTCGTCGTCGTCGGGTCCGGCGTCACCGGCGCGGAGTTCGCCGGCGCGTACAACGCCCTCGGCGTGCCCGTCACCCTCGTCTCGAGCCGTGACCGTGTGCTCCCGGGGGAGGACGAGGACGCCGCCGAGCTCATCGAGAGCGTGTTCCGCAGCCGCGGGATGACCGTCCTGTCCCGCTCGCGCGCTGCCGCCGTGCGCCGCACGGGCGACGTCGTCGAGGTCGAGCTCGAGGACGGCCGCGTCGTCGAGGCCTCCCACTGCCTCGTCGCGGTCGGGGGCGTGCCGAGCACGGCCGGCCTCGGGCTCGAGGAGGCCGGGGTGGCCGTCGCCGACTCCGGGCACATCCAGGTGGACCGCGTCTCGCGGACGACGGCGCTACGGATCTACGCGGCCGGCGACTGCACCGGCGTCCTGCCCCTGGCCTCGGTGGCGGCGATGCAGGGCCGGATCGCCATGTGGCACGCGCTCGGGGACGCCGTCGCGCCGCTCGACCGCTCCGCCGTCGCGGCGAACATCTTCACGGCCCCGGAGATCGCGACGATCGGCGTCACGCAGGCCGACGTCGAGGAGGGGCGCGTCGACGGGACGGTCACGCGCCTGCCGCTCGGCCGCAACCCGCGGGCGAAGATGCTCGGCATCCGCGAGGGCTTCGTCAAGGTCATCGCCGACACCTCCTCCGGCGTCGTCATCGGCGGTGTCGTCGTCGCCCCCCGCGCGAGCGAGCTCATCTTCCCGCTCGCCGTCGCCGTGACGCAGCGGCTCACCGTCGACCAGCTCGCCAACGTCTTCACCATCTACCCCTCGCTCTCGGGGTCCATCGCCGAGGCAGCGCGCACGCTCCACCTGCGCGAGCAGTAGCGGGACGCCCGGCGCGGCCGGCCGGCGCCCTCTACCCTCGAGGGGTGATCGATCATCCCTCGCACGCCCTGCCGGACCTCGCCGGCGCCGACGTCGTCGAGCTCGCCCGCGCGCTGTGCGACATCCCGTCCGTCTCCGGCGACGAGCGTGCCGTCGCCGACGCCGTCGAGGCGGCGCTCGCCCCGCTGCCGCACCTCGAGGTCCTGCGCGACGGGGACGCCGTCGTCGCCCGCACCCGGCTGGGACGGGAGCGCCGTGCCGTCGTCGCCGGCCACCTCGACACGGTCCCCATCAAGGACAACGTGCCGGCCGAGCTCCGCACCGTCGACGGCGCGGAGGTCCTGTGGGGGCGGGGCAGCGTCGACATGAAGGCGGGCGTCGCCGTCGCGCTCCACCTCGCCGCCGCGCTGCGCGAGCCAGCGTGGGACGTCACGTGGGTCTTCTACGACCACGAGGAGGTCGACGCGGCGCTCAACGGGCTCGGGCGCCTCGCCCGCCGTCACCCCGACTGGCTCGCGGGCGACTTCGCCGTCCTCGGCGAGCCGAGCCGCGCGGGGATCGAGGGTGGCTGCAACGGCACGCTGCGCGCGAGCGTGCGCACGTCCGGCCGGGCGGCGCACTCGGCCCGCGCCTGGCGGGGGGAGAACGCCATCCACGCCGCCGCCGACGTCCTGGCCCGGCTGAGCGCGTACGTGCCGGCGCAGGTCGAGGTGGACGGCCTCGTCTACCGCGAGGGCCTCAACGCCGTCGGCATCACGGGCGGCATCGCGACGAACGTCATCCCCGACGCGTGCACCGTCACCGTCAACTACCGGTTCGCGCCGTCCCGCACGCCCGCGCAGGCCGAGGCGCACGTGCGCGAGGTGTTCGCCGGCCACGAGGTCGAGGTCACCGACCTGGCCGCGGGTGCCCGGCCCGGGCTCGACGACCCCGCCGTCGCGGACTTCGTGCGCGCCGTGGGTGCGGTGACGGGCGGGGCGCCCGGGCCGAAGTACGGGTGGACGGACGTCGCCCGGTTCAGCGAGCTCGGCATCCCGGCCGTCAACTTCGGCCCGGGGGACCCGTCCCTCGCGCACGCCGACGACGAGCACTGCCCGACCGACCACATACGAGCGTGCGCCACCGCCCTGGCGGCGTGGCTCACCGGAGGGACGAACGCATGAGCGAGATCCACAACGGCCGGCGCGGGGACGTCTACCGCAAGGGGCCCGTCTCCCTGCGGGGCGACCAGATCCCCGAGCAGACGACCGACGAGAGCCTCCTGGCGAAGAAGTACGGTGCCGACTGGGTCCACGACGACCCGTGGCGGGTCCTGCGCATCCAGAGCGAGTTCGTCGAGGGCTTCGGCGCGCTCGCCGAGCTCGGCCCGGCCGTCAGCGTCTTCGGCTCGGCCCGCACCCCGCGCGAGGCGCCCGAGTACGCCCTCGGGGTGGAGGTGGGACGCCGCCTCGTCGAGGCCGGCTACGCCGTCATCACCGGCGGCGGGCCCGGCGTCATGGAGGCCGCGAACAAGGGTGCCTGCGACGCCGGCGGGGTCTCCGTGGGCCTCGGCATCGAGCTGCCCTTCGAGCAGGGCATGAACTCCTGGGTCGACCTCGGCGTCAACTTCCGCTACTTCTTCGTGCGCAAGACGATGTTCGTCAAGTACGCCGAGGGGTTCATCGTGCTCCCGGGCGGGTTCGGGACGATGGACGAGCTCTTCGAGGCACTCACCCTCGTCCAGACGCAGAAGGTCAAGTCGTTCCCCCTCGTCCTCATCGGCTCGAGCTTCTGGGGCGGGCTCGTCGACTGGCTCCGGACCTCGATGCTCGCGGCGGGCAACATCTCCGCCGCGGACCTCGACCTCATCCAGGTGGTCGACACCGCCGAGGAGGCCGTCGAGCTCGTCCGGGCGAGCGCGGAGCTGCTCCGGAGCGAGGTCGCGGCGCAGGCGGCCGCGGCTGAAGAGGCGTCCACGTCAGCGCGTTGATCTAAGATGGACCCAGCACGCCGGCGCCGTGGACCCACGGACGGACCGCGCGGGACGACGACGAACGATAGGGGTGCCAGATGGCCGCGATGAAGCCGAGGACCGGGGACGGCCCGATGGAGGTCACCAAGGAGGGGCGCGGCATCGTCATGCGCGTCCCGCTCGAGGGCGGCGGCCGGCTCGTCGTCGAGCTCACCCCGGCCGAGGCCGGTGAGCTGAGCCAGGCGCTCAGCTCCGTCGCGTCCTGACGGGCGGGGACCTCCTCACCCATGCCGATCACTGAGGTCCCGGGCCTGAGCGTGCTCCCCGACGTCGCCGTCGTGGCCGGCTCGCTCGCGCAGGACGGCCCGTGGACCGACGGCGGGTCCGTCCAGGCCGTCGCCGTCGTCGTCGACCCGCCCGCCGAGGGGGAGGACGACGTCCAGCCCCGCCCGGGGACGGTCGACGCGGCCACGCGGTACGGCGTCGACCTCCTCGACCTCGCCCAGCGCGAGGGCCTGCGGGGCAAGGCGGGGGACGTCGCGAGCCTCGACCTCCCGCGCGCCCTCACCGGCGGCCCGGCCCTCAGCTGGGACGGCCTGCCCGCCCGCCTCGTCGTCCTCGGTGTCGGTGACGCGGGCCCGGACGCCATGCGCCGGGCCGGCTCGGCACTCAGCCGCGCGACGCAGGGCCTCACCGGCGTCGTCACCACCGTCGCGCAGAGCGCGGACGCCGCCGGTGTCCGCGCCTTCGTCGAGGGCTTCCTCCTCACCTCCTACCGCGTGCCGCGCACCGCGACGACGGACGCAGCCGGCAAGCCGCCCGCGGAGCGTCTCGTCCTCCTCGGACCCGGCGGTCCCGCCGTCGAGGAGGCGGTCGCCGCCGCGCGCACCGCCGCCGCGGCCACCGTGCTCGCCCGGACGCTCACGGCCACGCCGTCGAGCACGAAGAACCCCCAGTGGGTCGCCGACCAGGCGCTCGCCCTCGCGGCAGGCGTCGACGGCGTGCGCGCCGAGGTCCACGACGAGGAGTGGCTGCGGCGCACCGGCCTCGAGTGCCTCCTCGCCGTCGGGTCCGGCTCGGCGACGCCCCCGCGCCTCGTCACCGTCACGTACACCCCGGCGCGGGCGACGGCGGCGACGCGGACCGTCGCGCTCGTCGGCAA
This sequence comes from Georgenia wangjunii, assembly GCF_036421975.1. NCBI lineage: Bacteria > Bacillati > Actinomycetota > Actinomycetes > Allobogoriellales > Allobogoriellaceae > Georgenia > Georgenia wangjunii. The sequence continues at coordinate 52,604 of NZ_JAZGON010000009.1, forward strand.
GGGCATCACGTACGACACGGGCGGTATCTCGATCAAGCCGCGCGACGCGATGATCCCCATGAAGACGGACATGGCCGGCGCCGCCGTCGTCCTCGCTGCCGTGCTCGCGGCGGCGCAGAAGAGGCTCCCGCACCGGGTCGTCGCCGTCCTCCCGCTCGCCGAGAACGCCATGGGCGCGGGGTCGTACCGCCCCGGTGACGTCCTGCGGGCCGTGGACGGCACGACCGTCGAGGTGACGAACACCGACGCCGAGGGCCGCCTCGTCCTCGCCGACGCGATCGCGTGGGTGCGGGCGACGCACGACCCCGACGTCGTCGTCGACGTCGCGACGCTCACCGGTGCCGCGACGCTCGGCCTCGGGCGCACGCACGCCGCCCTCTACAGCGACGATGACGCCCTCGCGGCGGCGCTGACCGCCGCCGGCGAGGAGAGCGGCGAGCGCGTCTGGCGCATGCCCCTCGTCGAGGAGTACCGCGCCTCGCTCGCCTCCGACGTCGCGGACCTGTGCCACCAGAGCACCGACCCTCACATCAGCGGCGGGTCGATCACCGCGGCGCTCTTCCTCCAGCACTTCGCCCGCGGCAGCGCGTGGGCGCACCTCGACATCGCCGGAGCGGCGCGCTCGCCGAAGGCGCGCCACGAGATCCCCGAGGGCGCAACGGGCTACGGCGCGCGCCTGCTCCTGCGCTGGCTCGACTCGCTCGCCTGAACGTAGCCCCCCGAGCGCAGCGGCCCCCCCGCCGCTCGCCCGACCGTCCCGGGCTAGCGGCGGACGGCGACGAGGAGCCCGTCGCCGACGGGGAGCAGGGCGGTGACGAGGCGCTCGTCCTCCCGGACGGCCCGCCCGAGCTCCCGCATGGCGACGGTCGGCTCGTCGCGGCGTGCCGGGTCCGCGACCCGGTCGTGCCAGAGCGCGCCCGGCACGGCGAGCAGGCCGCCGGGCCGCAGCATCCGCACCGCCTGCGCGACGCACTCGGTGGCCTCGGCCGGGTCTCCGTCGACGAGGACGACGTCGTAGGCGGCGTCGGCCAGCCGCGGCAGGACGTCGAGCGCCCGGCCGGAGATGAGGCGGGTGCGGGCGGGGCGTACCCCGGCCGCGGTGAAGGCCTCACGGGCGGCGCGCTGGTGCTCCACCTCGACGTCGATCGTCGTCAGCACGCCGTCGGTGCGCATGCCCCCGAGCAGCCACAGCCCGCTCACCCCCGTCCCCGTGCCGATCTCGGCGACGGCGTGGGCGCCGACCGCCGCGCTCAGCGCACGGAGCGTGGCGCCGGTGCCGGGGGTGACGGCCCCGCACCCGAGCTCCTCGGCGCGGTCCCGGGCCTCACGCATGATGTCGTCCTCGGGGACGAACTCCTCGGTGTACGCCCAGCTCTGGGCCTTGTCGGCAGCGATGGTGGGCCTCCGTGGTGGTGCGCCGGTGATGGGCAGTGCTCGTGGCGATCGTAGCGCCGTGCGGCGCTCTCAGGCGGCACTCAGGTGACGTCCGTAGGGTTGAGGTCCAGAACGGACCGAGGAGCCCCGCATGGACGACCCCCGCCACCCGACTCCCGAGTGGGTCGCGCCGTCGTGGGAGGAGATCGTGCGGGAGAACTCCGGGCGGGTGTACCGCCTCGCCTACCGGTTGACGGGGAACCGCGCCGACGCGGAGGACCTCACGCAGGAGACCTTCATCCGCGTCTTCCGGTCCCTGTCGAGCTACCGCCCCGGGTCCTTCGAGGGCTGGATGCACCGCATCACGACGAACCTCTTCCTCGACATGGTCCGCAAGCGCTCCCGCGCGCGGCTCACGCACCTCGGTGAGCACGCCGAGGCGGTCCCGGCCGCGCACGAGCAGGCCGACCTCCACCGGCGCTTCGAGCACAGCAACCTGGACCCGGACATCCAGGCCGCGCTCGACGCCCTGCCGCCGCGGTACCGCGTCGCGGTCGTCCTGTGCGACATCGAGGGGTTGTCCTACGAGGAGATCGGGCAGACCCTCGGCATCAAGATGGGCACCGTGCGCTCGCGGATCCATCGCGGACGCGCCCTGCTCCGCGAGTCGCTCGCCCACCTGCGGCCGTCGGTGCCGCTCGCCGATTCGCACGTCCCGGGCGCGCTCGCGGGACCGGGGCGGGGTGAGGCCTCATGAGCCACCTCGGACGCCGGCTCAGCGCGCTCGCCGACGGCCAGCTCTCCGCCGCCGAGACGGACCAGGCCCTCGCGCACGTCGCAGGCTGCCCGGACTGCGCCGGCGAGCTCCGCGCCGAGCGTCTCGCCCGCCGTGCGCTGGCCCAGTCGTGCGACGAGCACCCGAGCGCGGACCTCACCGCCCGCCTCCTCGCCCTCCCGGGGGCGCCGCCCCCGCCCACCCCGCGCGCCTGGCCCCGCCGCGCCGTGCTCGCCTCCGCCGGGGTGCTGGGTGCGTCGGCGGTGGCCCTCGGCGGTCTCGTCGTCGTCGGGAGCGTGCAGGACCCGCGTGCCGACCCCCACGCCATGCTCACCTCGGTCGCCGGGGAGGCGGGCTCCAGCCCCGAGGGGCTGACGGAGTCCCCCGGCGAGCCCTCCACCGAGGAGGTCCTCGCGTGGATGCGCGAGCACGGGTGGAGCGCGCCGGAGTCGCTGCCCGCGGGGATGCGCGTCGTCGACGTCCAGGTCCACGGGGTGGAGGGCGGGGACGTCCTCGAGGTCGAGCTCGCCGGGTCGATGGCGCACGTGCGCCTGCTCGAGCACCGCGGACGGCTCGACGTCGAGCAGACCTCGGGCGTGCGCGAGATGGGCGCCCACGCGCACGTCCTGCCCACCGGCACCGGGCCGGTCGTCATGCAGGGCGCCGCGGCCGTCGTCGTCGTCACCGCGGCCGAGGACGAGGCGGTCGCCGAGCAGATCCTGCGGTCCATCCCCGCGGAGCCCTACGACACCTCCCTCGGTGCCCGGCTCGAGCGCGGCTGGGACACCGCGGTGGGATGGGTCTCGCCGTGAGTACCGTCGCGGCGCCACGCACGCAAGGATGGGGCCATGACTGATCGCCGCGAGGACCCCGAGGGCTGGCCGGGTGCGGGCCCGCAGACACGGCCGTGGTGGCAGGCCCCGCCCACGCCGGCCGCCCCCTCGGGCGCGTCCGACGGGGGGCGCGCCGCGCCCGACGACGCACGCCCCGCTCCCGCCTACGGGCGGACGGCCCCCGACTACGGGCGGACGGCCCCCGACTACGGGCCCGCACCGACGCCGGGGCCCGAGCCGTACCACCGGCAGGTGGGGCCGGGTGCCCCCGTGCCGGGGGTGACGGCGCCCGGTGCCGGTACGCCGGCCCCGTCGCCCTCCGCGGGCCCCGCCGCCCAGCCGGTCGCGCCGCGCTGGCCGACGGAGCCGGGCGAGGGGTGGCCCGCCGGTTCCGGCGAGGCCCGGCCCGGCGACCGGCGGGCCGGTGACTCGTGGACGGACCCGCAACCCGCCGGCGGGCGGGACCGGGACGGCGTCGGCGGCGCCCTGCCGTGGTCCCGGCCGGGTGGTGGCGCCGTCGGCGGCCCAGCGCTCGGTGCCCCGGGCGCAGGGGGCCGGCCGGGCGGCTGGCAGCCCGGTGCGCCCGGGGACGACGCGCCGGACGGCGGACGCGGTGACGACGGACGCGGTGGGCGACGGCGGGTGAGCCTGGGCGTCACGGTCCTCCTCGTCGTGCTGGCGCTCCTCGTCGGCGTCATCGCCGGCGCCGTCGGGGGGCGAGAGGTGTTCGCCACCTCCAACCTGCCCTCGGCGGGCTCCGGGGCGAGCAGCGGCCGCGCTCCGGACAGCGTCGCGGGCATCGCCGCGACCGCCCTGGAGAGCACGGTCTTCATCCAGACCCGGACGGGGAGCACCGGCTCGTCGGGAAGCGGGATGGTGCTGCGCGAGGACGGCTACATCATCACGAACAACCACGTCATCGCCCCGGCCGCCGTTGACGGCGGGCAGGTGCTCGTCACGTTCTCCGACGGCACGGAGGAGCTCGCCGAGATCGTCGGGCGCACCGCCGACTACGACCTCGCCGTCCTGCGCGTCGACCGTGAGGGCCTCACCCCCCTCGTCCTCGCCGAGTCGGACGCCGTCGTCGTCGGTGACCCCGTCGTCGCCATCGGGGCCCCGCTCGGGCTCGAGGGCACGGTGACGAGCGGGATCGTCTCGGCGCTCAACCGCCCCGTCGAGGCCGGCGGCAGCGACGACACCTCCTTCATCAACGCGATCCAGACCGACGCCGCCATCAACCCCGGCAACTCGGGCGGGCCCCTCGTCGGGGTCTCCGGAGAGGTCATCGGGATCAACACGGCCATCGCGCAGGCGGCGGGCCGTACGACGGGCAGCATCGGCCTCGGCTTCGCGATCCCCTCCAACCAGGTGCGCCGGACCGCGGAGCAGATCATCGAGACGGGGACGGCCACCTACCCGGTCATCGGGGTCGCGCTCGACACGCGCTACTCGGGCGTGGGCGTCCAGGTCATCTCCGCCGACGCGCCGGACGCCCCGGCGGTGACGCCCGGCGGGCCCGGCGACGAGGCCGGCATCGACCCGGGCGACGTCATCACCCACATCGACGGTCAGCCGGTCACGGCGCCGCAGGAGCTCATCGTCGCGATCCGGGCGCGGGCGCCGGGGGAGAGCGTCGTCCTCACCGTGCGCCGCGGGGACGGCGAGCAGGAGGTCGAGGTCGTCCTCGGGGAGGCGACGAGCGAGTAGGGCGTCGCCGCTCCGCGGGCGGCTCGCGGCGCGCCTATGCTGGGGCGGTGCCGATCAGTGGGTCAGAGGCGGTCGTCCTCCTCATCATCGCCCTCATCGTCGTCGGCCCCGAACGGCTGCCGGTGTACGCCCAGCAGCTCGCCCGGCTCGCCCGCGAGCTGAAGAAGATGGCCACCGGCGCCCAGGAGCGCGTGCGCACCGAGCTCGGCGACGAGTTCGCGGACCTCGACCTCGCCGCGTTCGACCCGCGCCAGTACGACCCGCGCCGGATCGTGCGTGAGGCGTTCATGGAGGACGACGCCGGGCACACGGCCTCGAGCTCGCGCAGCGCGGCCGGCACGCTCGGCAGGAAGCCGGCCGGGGGCACGCCCGGACGGACCGCGGCCGGCGCGGGAGCGGGAGCGGCGGGCACGGCTGCCGGCGCGGGAGCGCCGGGCGCGGCCTGGCGCGGGCCGGGCGCGACCCGGGCGGCCGGCGCAAGCGCGCCCGTCACCGGCGCGACCGGGCCCGCACCGACCCCGTTCGACGACGAGGCCACCTGACGCACGCCCCCCGGCAGGGGATCGCACCCCGGACTCCAGGGGGTGATCCGCTCCGGAGCCGACCGCGCCCGGGCGGGGCGGGTCAGACGGGGCTGAGGCCGAGCGAGCGGCCCGCGAGGCCGCGGGAGCGGCGGGACAGGCCGCGCGAGACCTCGCGCAGCGCCGTCGCGGCGGGCGAGTCGCCGTCACCGAGGACGAGCGGCACGCCGGAGTCCCCGCCCTCGCGCAGCGCGATCTCGATCGGCACCTGGCCGAGGAGCGGCACGTCGTAGCCGAGGCCCTCGGTGAGGCGCTCGCTCACCTTCTGCCCGCCGCCGGAGCCGAAGATCTCGAGGCGGGAGCCGTCCGCCTGCTCGAGCCAGGACATGTTCTCGATGACGCCGACGACCTTCTGGCGGGTCTGGGAGGCGAGGGCGCCCGCACGCTCGGCGACCTCGGCGGCCGCGGTCTGGGGCGTCGTGACGACGAGCAGCTCGGCGCCCGGCAGGAGCTGGGCGACGGAGATCGCGATGTCGCCGGTGCCGGGCGGGAGGTCGAGGAGCAGGACGTCGAGGTCGCCCCAGAAGACGTCGGCGAGGAACTGCTGGAGCGCCCGGTGGAGCATGGGGCCGCGCCACACGACCGGCCGGCCCTCGGGGGTGAACATGCCGATCGAGATGACCTTCACGTCGTGCGCGACCGGCGGCAGGATCATGTCGTCGACCTTCGTCGGCGCGTGCTCGACGCCGAGCATGCGCGGGATCGAGAAGCCGTAGATGTCGGCGTCGACGACGCCCACCTTGAGGCCGTCGGCGGCCATGAGGGCCGCGAGGTTCGCCGTGACGGTGGACTTGCCGACGCCGCCCTTGCCGGACGTGACCGCGTAGACGCGCGTGAGGGAGCCGGGCTCGGAGAAGGGGATGACCGGCTCGGCCGCCCCGCCGCGCAGCTGCGTGCGCAGGGCCTTGCGCTGCTCGTCGCTCATGACACCCATGTCGACGCGCACCTCGGTGACGCCGGGTACCTCTCGCACGGCGGCGGTGACGTCCTTGGTGATCGTCGTCTTGAGCGGGCAGCCCGCCGTCGTGAGGTCGATGCCGACCGTGACCTCGCCGGCGCCGTCGACGTCCACGGAGCGGACCATGCCTAGCTCCGTGATCGGGCGGCGGATCTCCGGGTCGAGGACCGTGTCGAGGGCAGCGGTGAGCGACTCCGTCGTAATGGTCATACGTCCATGGTAGGTCGCGGTGGCGGACCCCCGGTCATGCCGTGAGTCACACCGGCGCCGCCGTCAGCGGCGCCGGTCGCCCTCGCCGGCCCGGTTCCCGCGCTCGTCCTCGTCCGGGTCCTGGAGGTCCTCGAGGAGGCTCCGGAGCTCGGAGCGGACGAAGTCGCGGGTCGCCACCTCGCCGAGCGCCATGCGCAGCGCCGCCATCTCGCGGGCGAGGTACTCGGTGTCCGCGAGGTTGCGCTCCGCCCGCTGCCGGTCCTGCTCCGCCGTCACGCGGTCCCGGTCGTCCTGCCGGTTCTGCGCGAGCAGGATGAGCGGGGCGGCGTAGGAGGCCTGGAGGGAGAGCATGAGCGTGAGCGCGGTGAACCCGAGCTCGGCGCGGTCGAAGCGCAGCGCCTCGGGTCCCCACGTGTTCCAGCTGAGCCACACGATGACGAACCCGGTGAGGTAGAGGAGGAAGCGCGGCGTGCCGGTGAAGCGCGCGATCGCCTCGGAGACGCTCCCGACGGCCTCGGAGTCCAGCCGGGGGCGGCGCCACCGGCGCCGGGGCTCGAGCGGGGTGTCGAGACGGTCAGCCATGGGCACTCCTCGTCATCGCCTCGTCGGTGGCGTCCTCGTCGGCGTCGCGCCAGTCCTCGGGCAGCAGGTGGTCGAGCACGTCGTCGACGCTGATCGCGCCGAGGAGGTGGCGGTCCTCGTCGACGACGGGCAGCGCCGTGAGGTTGTACGTCGCCAGGAGCCGCGTCACCTTGCCGATGTCGTCCTGCGGGTCCACCGGCTCGATGTCCCGGTCGAGGAGGGCGCCGATGAGCCGGTGCGGCGGCTCGCGCAGCGCCCGCTGGATGTGGACGGCCCCGAGCAGCGTGCCGGTCGGGGTCTCGAGCGGCGGGCGCACGACGAAGACCATCGTCGCCAGCGCGGGCGTGACGTCGGGACGGCGCGCCGCCGCGAGGAGGGTGGCCACGGTGGCCTCCGGGGGGAGGATGAGCGGCTCGGTCGTCATGAGCCCGCCCGCCGTGTGCTCGTCGTAGGCGAGGAGCCGGCGCACGTCGTCGGCCTCCTCGGGCTCCATGAGCTCGAGCAGCTCGGCCGCGCGCGCCGTCGGGAGCTCGCTGATGAGGTCGGCCGCGTCGTCGGGCTGCATGACGTCGAGGACGTCCGCCGCGCGCTCGGGGTCGAGCCCCGCGACGATCGCGACCCGGTCCTCCTCGCCGAGCTCCTCGAGGACGTCGGCGAGCCGCTCGTCGCCGAGCTCGTTGGCGACCTCGAGCTGGCGGGCCCCGGGGAGGTCGTGGAGGAAGTCGGCCAGGTCGGCGGGCTTGAGGTCCTCGAGGGTGGCGAGGAGCGCCGCCGCGCCCTGCTGGCTGCTCTCGTCGATGAGCCCGGTGACGTCCCCGACGTCGACGAGGAGCGTCTCGCCCCGCCGCCGGCGCAGGCTGCGGCCCTCGAGGACGCGGCGCACGAACAGCTGGCTCACGACCCAGTCCCGGTTGCGCTGCTGCTCGATCGCGACGTCCTGGACGACGGCCCTCCCCGAGCCGTCGTTGAGGATCACCTCCCGGTCGAGCAGCTCACCGACGGCGAGGGTCTCGGCGGTGCGCTGGGAGAACCTCCGCAGGTTGAGCAGGCCGGTCGAGATGACCGCGCCGGTGTCGATGCTGACGACCCGGCTCAGTGCGAGGAAGACCCGCCGCTTGCCGGGGACCTCGACGACGAGGCCGACGGCGTTCGGGGGTCCCTTCGGACGCAGGAGGACGACGACGTCGTGCACCCGGCCGACGCGGTCACCGAGCGGGTCGAAGACGTCGGTGCCCGCCAGCCGCCCGACGAAGACGCGGGACGGGGGGTTCCGGGTCGGGGAGGTGGTCATGGCCGCCAGCCTAGGTCCCGGCCCGGCCCCGTGCCGACGCAGTGGGCACGTCGGCGCACGCCTGCGCCCTCGCGGGGGGCGGACGTGGCGCCGGTGCCCGACGCGGGAGAGAATCGGGGCATGCCTCCCAAGAGTCGGATCTCCGTGCCGACGACCCCCACCCTGCCCAAGGGCGTCGCCGTCGCCTCCTTCGACACCTACCTCGAGGCGCAGAAGGCGGTCGACCAGCTCTCCGACCGGGCCTTCGCCGTCGAGCGGACGACCATCGTCGGCACGGACCTGCACATGGTCGAGCGGATCACCGGCCGCCTCACCTACCCGCGCGTCGCGCTCGCCGGGGCCATGTCCGGCGCCTGGTTCGGGCTCTTCGTCGGGCTGCTCTTCGGGCTCCTCGCCGACGGCGACGTCTTCGTCATGCTCCTGCCGGCCCTCCTCATCGGAGCCGCCTTCGGCATGCTCTTCGGCCTCGTCTCCTACGCCCTCACCGGCGGGAAGCGTGACTTCACGTCCTCGAGCCAGGTCGTCGCCGGGCGCTACACGCTCCTGTGCGAGGACGAGTACGCCGGTGAGGCGAGGCGGGTCCTCGCCGAGACCGGCGTCCGTGGCACCGGCGCAGCGGCACCCGTGGCGCGCGCCGCCCAGCCGCCCGCCGTCGGCGCCCCGGTGGCGCCCCCGGCCGGCGGGGAGGCCCCGGACGCGGCCCGCCCGCCGTCGCGCTTCACCCCGCTCGAGGACGCGGACGGCAACCCGCGCTACGGCCAGCGGCTGCCGGCCGCGCCGGTCGAGGACCCCCACGACCCGGCGGGGACCGGTCCCCGCGAGTGAGCGCGAACGGGCAAGGACCGGGCACGTCCGTCGCGCTGTCGACGTCCTCGTGCTACCCGCAGAGCACCGCCTGGGCCTTCGCGCAGGCGGCGCGCCTGGGGTACGACGGCGTCGAGGTCATGGTGTGGCGTGAACCGGCGTCCCAGGACGTCGACACCCTGCGCGACCTCGTCCAGCAGCACGGCGTGCCGGTGCTGTCCGTCCACGCACCGACGCTCCTGCTCACCCAGCGGGTGTGGGGCTCGGACCCGTGGGCGAAGGTCGACCGGTCAGCCGCGCTGGCCGAGGCGCTCGGCGCCGAGGTCGTCGTCATGCACCCGCCGTTCCGCTGGCAGCGGGACTACGCCCGCGGGTTCGTCACCGGGGTCGCCGAGCGGCAGGAGCGCACCGCCGTCAAGCTGACGGTCGAGAACATGTTCCCGTGGAAGGCGCGCTCCCGGGAGAGCCCGCGGGCCCGCGACCGCCACGCCTACCTGCCGCACTGGGACCCCGTGCCGCTCGACTACGCCCACGTCACGCTCGACCTCTCCCACGCCGGGATCGCCGGCATGGACGCGCTCGCGGCGGCGCGGGCGCTCGGCCCCCGCCTCGCGCACGTCCACCTCACCGACTCCTCGGGCTCCAACCGCGACGAGCACCTCGTCCCGGGTGCAGGTGCGCAGCCCTGCGGAGAGCTGCTCGAGCTGCTGCCCGGGATCGGGTTCACGGGGTCCGTCGCCGTCGAGGTGACGACGCGCAAGATGAGCGAGGACGCCCGCGACGAGGCGCTCGCCGCGTCCCTCGCCTTCGCTCGCGCCCACCTGGCCGGCGGCGCCGGTCAGGCCTGACGCAGCGACGCCATCCACGCCTCGACGTCGTCGGGGCGCCGGGGCAGGGCGGCGGAGAGGTTCTCCACGCCGTCGGCGGTGACGAGGACGTCGTCCTCGATGCGGACACCGATCCCGCGCAGCTCGGCCGGCACGGCGAGGTCGTCGGCGCGGAAGTACAGGCCCGGCTCGATCGTGAAGACCATCCCGGGCTCGAGCTCGGCCTCGAGGTACATCTCCCGCCTGGCCTGGGCGCAGTCGTGGACGTCGAGACCGAGGTGGTGGCTCGTGCCGTGCACCATCCAGCGACGGTGGAACTGGCCCTCGGGGGCGAGCGACTCCGCCGCGGTGCCCGGCAGGAGGCCCCACTCGGCGAGGCGGGCGGCGATGACATCCATGGCCGCCGCGTGGACGTCCTTGAACCGCGCGCCGGGACGCCCGGCCACGGCGAAGGCGGCGTCCGCGGCGTCGAGCACGGCCGTGTAGACCCGGCGCTGGGGCTCGGTGAAGACACCGTCGACGGGGATCGTCCGCGTGACGTCGGCCGTGTAGAGGGAGTCGACCTCGACGCCCGCGTCGATGAGGACGAGGTCACCGGGGCGCACGGCGCCGTCGTTCGCGATCCAGTGGAGCGTGTTGGCGTGGTTGCCGGCGGCGGCGATCGTGTCGTAGCCGACGGCGTTGCCCTCCTCGCGCGCCTTCGCACCGAAGGCGCCCTCGAGGACGCGCTCCCCGCGGTGGTGGGCGACGGCGCGGGGCAGCGCGCGCACCATGTCCGCGAAGCCCTCGACGGTCGCGGCGACGGCGTGGCGCATCTGCTCGACCTCGTAGTCGTCCTTGACGAGCCGGAGCTCGGACAGGGCCTCGACGAGGCCGGCGTCGGCGTCGGCCGTCCCCTCCTGCCCGCTCCGCGCCGCCGCGACGAGCGCCTCGACGGCCGCGTCCGCGGCGCTGACGACCCGCAGCTGCACCCCACCCGCGCCGGCGTCCTTGGCGAGGGCGTCCGCGAGCCCGTCGATGTGGGCGCAGCGCAGCCCCGTGCGGGCCTCGACCTCCGCCAGGCTCGGGCGCGCCCCCACCCACAGCTCGCCGTACCGCGCGTCCGCGAAGAACTCCTCGGTGTCGCGGCCGGCCCGGGGGCGGAAGTACAGGACGGCCTCGTGGGTGGCGGCCTCTGGCTCCGAACCGGTGACGTCTGCGGGCTGCTCGTCGGGGGCGACCGGGTGGAGGACGAGGACGGCGTCGGGCTCGGCCTCGGCGGCGAGGCCGGTGAGGTGGACGAACGCCGAGTGCGCCCGGAAGCGGTAGTCGGTGTCGTTCGAGCGGACGACGAGCGCACCCGCGGGGACGACGAGCCGCTCGCCCGGGAAGAGTGCCCCGACGCGCGCCCGGCGCCCGGCCGCGTGGTCGGCCACCTCGCTCCGCTCCGGCAGGCCGGAGGCCTCCTCGCCCCAGCTGCTCGCGATGAACTCGCGGAAGGCGGGCGAGGAGGGACGCTGCGAACGGTTCGAGCCGCGGTCCTCGAGCGGCTGCTCGCCGGGCGCGGAGGCGGGGAGGTCGGCGTCGGCTGCGCCCGCCTGCGTCGGGACGGCCGGCTCTGCGGCGGCGGGGGAGGCGACGGCGGAGCCCGCGGCGGGCTCGGCGGCGGTCGCGTCGTCGGGGGCGCTGGAGGGGATCGACGTGCTCATGGCCACATCGTCGCACCTGCGGGGCGAGGGGCGCACGGGGCGCCCCGGCCAACCGCCTACCCTTGCCTCGTGCCCGTCCGCCACCCCGTCATCGACCCCCACACGCACTCGAGCGTCTCCGACGGCACCCAGTCCCCGGGCGAGCTCATGGCCGCCGCGGCGCGGGCCGGCGTCGACGTCCTCGGCCTCACGGACCACGACACGACCGCCGGCTGGGCGCAGGCCGAGGAGGCCGTCGCGACGACCGGCGTCGCGCTCCTGCGCGGGACCGAGATCTCGTGCTCGTCCGCCGGGATCAGCGTCCACCTCCTCTCCTACCTCCACGACCCCGGGCACGCACCCCTCGCGGCGGAGCTCGACCGCTCGCGCGCCTCGCGCGACGACCGGGCGCGGCTCATGGTCACGCGGCTCGCGGAGGACTACGAGCTCACGTGGGGCGACGTCGAGGCGCAGATGGAGCCGGGCACGACCGTGGGGCGCCCGCACATCGCCGACGCGCTCGTCGCCCGCGGCTACGTGCGCGACCGGAGCGCCGCCTTCACCTCGATCCTCCACGCGCGGAGCCCGTACTACGTGCGCTACTACGCCCCGGACGTCCAGGCGGCCGTGCGCTGCGTGCGCGCCGCCGGCGGGGTGCCGGTCATGGCGCACCCGTTCGCGAGCGTGCGCGGGCGCATCGTCGCCGCCGAGGTCATCGAGTCCATGGCGGCCGCGGGCCTCGCCGGCGTCGAGGTTGACCACCGGGACCAGGACGCCGCGTCGCGGCGACGGCTCACCGAGATCGCCCGCAGCCTCGGGCTCTTCGTCACCGGCTCGAGCGACTACCACGGCGCAGGCAAGCCCAACCTGCTGGCGGAGCACTCGACGTCGCCCGACGTCCTTGCCGCCATCGAGGAGGAGGGCCGGATGCCGGTGGTCCGCCCGTGAACGACGTCGTCGACCTCGCGCTCCTCTCGACGACCTTCTTCACGCTGTTCGTCATCATGGACCCGCCCGGCATCGTCCCGGTGTTCCTCGCGCTGACGTCGACGATGACGGCGAAGGAGCGCAAGCGGGCGGCCCTCCAGGCGACGGGCGTCGCGTTCGGCGTCATCTCGATGTTCACGATCTTCGGGCAGTACATCCTCAGCTTCCTGCACATCTCCGTGCCGGCGCTCCAGCTCTCCGGCGGGCTGCTGCTCCTGCTCGTGGCCATGGAGCTCCTCACCGGCAAGGCCGAGGAGCCCAGGGCGGCCGGCGCCGGACGCGTCAACGTCGCGCTCGTCCCGCTGGGCACGCCGCTGCTCGCCGGACCGGGCGGGATCGTCGCGGCGATGCTCGCCGTCGAGGAGTCCGACGGGCCCCCGGGGTGGGTTGCGATCGCGCTCGCCGTCGTCGGGGTCCACATCGCGCTGTGGCTCGCCATGCGCTTCTCGTCGGTCATCCACCGGGTGCTCGGGGAGGGCGGCACGACGCTCGTCACCCGCATCGCGGGCCTGCTCCTCGCGGCGATCGCGACGCAGCTCATGGCGGACGCCGTGTTCGCCTTCATCGACGCGCACGGCTGACCCGGGGGCGCGGCCGGCGCCCGACGCACGAGGGCCGGTCACCTCCCGTGGGAGGCGACCGGCCCTCGTCGTACGCCGTCAGCCCTGCGGCTGCTCCGCGCCGGGCGCGGCGCTGCGCGTCCGGCGGCGGTTGCGCTTGCGCTTGGGGCGCTCCTCGCCGTCAGCCGCCGCCGTGGGGGCCGTGGCCGCCGCGGCGGGACGCTCGGTGCGCCCGCCGTCGCGTCCGCCGCGCCCGCCGTCGCGCGGTGCGCTGCTGCGGCCGGCGTCGCGGCCACCGCGGCCCGCGTCCTGCCCCCGCCCGCGGCCCGCACCGGCGCTCTTGCCGGTCTCGCCGAGGTCCTCGAGCGTCTCGGCACCGAGACCGGCCCGCGTGCGGGCGCTGCGGGGGAGCCGCCCGGTCGTCCCCGCGGGGATGCTGAGGTCGGCGTAGAGGTGCTCGGACGTGTGGTACGTCTCGACCGGGTCCGCCTGGCCGAGGCCGAGCGCCTTGTTGATGAGCGACCAGCGCGGCACGTCGTCCCAGTCGACGAACGTGACGGCGATGCCCTTGTTGCCCGCGCGGCCGGTGCGACCGATGCGGTGGAGGTAGGTCTTCTCGTCCTCGGGGCACTGGTAGTTGACGACGTGCGTGACGTCGTCGACGTCGATGCCACGGGCCGCGACGTCGGTGGCGACGAGGACGTCGACCTTGCCGGCGCGGAACGCGCGCAGGGCCTGCTCGCGGGCGCCCTGGCCGAGGTCGCCGTGGATGGCGGCGGAGGCGAAGCCGCGCTCGGCGAGGTCCTCCGCGACGCGCGCGGCGGTGCGCTTCGTGCGGCAGAAGACGATGGTGAGGCCACGGCCCTCGGCCTGGAGGATGCGGGAGAGCATCTCGACCTTGTTGAGGGCGTGCGCGCGGTAGACGACCTGACGCGTCGCCTTGACGGTGGCGCCGTCGTCGCCCGGGTCCTGCGCGCGGATGTGCGTGGGGCGGGACATGTAGCGGCGCGCGAGCGCGACGACGGCACCCGGCATCGTGGCCGAGAAGAGCATCGTGTGGCGGTTCGGGGACGTGCGGGAGATGAGGGTCTCGACGTCGGGCAGGAAGCCGAGGTCGAGCATCTCGTCGGCCTCGTCGAGGACGACGGTGCGCACGTGGGAGAGGTCGAGCATGCCCTGCTTGAGCAGGTCGATCATCCGGCCGGGCGTGCCGACGACGACCTCCGCGCCCTTCGTGAGGGCGTCGATCTGGGGCTCGTAGGCGCGGCCGCCGTAGACCTGGACGATGCGCGAGCTACGTCGGCGCGCCGCCGTGGCGAGGTCGCCGGCGACCTGGACCGCGAGCTCACGGGTGGGGACGATGACGACGGCCTGGGGCTTGCCCGGCGCGGCGAGCTCCGTCCAGCCGTCCTCGCCCGGTCCCGTCGTGTGCTGCAGGAGCGGGATGCCGAAGCCGAGCGTCTTGCCGGTGCCCGTCTTCGCCTGGCCGATGATGTCCTGCCTGCTGAGGGCGACGGGCAGCGTGAGCGCCTGGATGGGGAAGGGGTGGGTGATGCCGACGTCGCGCAGCGCCTCGGCGATCGCGTCCTCGACGCCGAAGTCGGTGAAGGTCCGCTCGGGGGCGAGGGCCTCGATGGAGGCGTCGGTGATGTCAGCGTCGATCGTGTCGATGCCGGCGTCGGAGAGCGCCTCGGTGTCGGCCGCGGTCGAGACGTCGATGTCGGCCGAGCCGGGCGCGAGGACGCCCGATGTGGTCTCAGACATAGGGGTAGCCAATCGGTCGTGGCGGGGGCCGTCGTGCGGCACCGCGGACGCGGGCCACCGGGCCGCACCGCCGGGTCGTGGTAGCCGATCGTGATCATGTCGTGCCGCGTGGGCGGCGTCGTGCGCAGGCTTGTACGAGACGACCGGGCAACCGTGTGCCTCACCAGCGTACCGCCGATCCCCTCGGATCGGGCGTCGACGGGCAGTGACCCGAACTACGCTGGTCCGCATGCCTGACGCCACCGACCCCTCCGGACCCACCGTCGCGCCGGAGGACGGCCAGCGCGCCCTGGCCCTGCTCGGCCTCGTCACCGCGGGCGCCCTGGCGTCCTTCGCCCGGCTCGCCGACGACGCCGTCAGCGCCCCCGACGTCGCCGGCCGGCTCACCCTCACGCGGATGGCCGGCGAGTCGCTCGCCCACCTGGACGAGCTCGAGCGAGCCATCGAGGACCGCGCGGGCGACCCCGCGGCGGCGGCGGGCCCGTTCCTCGCGCTCCTCGGCGACCTCGACGCGCGCACCACGCCGCGCGACTGGTGGGAACGGCTCATGCGGACCTACGTCGCGGGCGGGATGGTCATCGACCTGCAGCGCGCCATGAGTGCGGGGCTGGACGGGCCCGTGCGCGCCCTCGCCCGCGACGCGCTCGTGGAGAACGGTCACGCGGACTACGTCGTGCGCACGCTCGCGCCCGTCGTCGAGGCCGAGCCGCAGCTCGCGGCCCGCCTCGCGCTGTGGGGCCGCCGCGTCGCCGGCGAGGCGCTCAGCCTCGCGCAGAACGTCGTCCGCGCGTGCCCCTTGCCCGCGGGCGACGCCGACGGGGCGGAGGCCGCGGTCACCGCGCTCGTGAGCGCGATGACCGGCGGGCACGCGCGCCGCATGGGGCGCCTCGGCCTCACGGCCTGAGCCGGTCCCGGGGGCGTGGGCGCCCAGCCGGTCGCGGCCGCGACGCCGGCCCGGAGGGCTGCGGCGTCGCGGCGGTCGGGGCTCAGGCGCCGCTGACGCCGAAGCCCACGCGACGGGGCTCCTCCATGCCGATCTCGACGTACCCGAGCGCGCTCGAGGGCACGACGACGCGACGCCCGCGCTCGTCCGTGAGGACGAGGCTCGTGCCGCCGGTCAGGGCCTTGTCCACGGCGTCGACGACCTCCTGCGCGGTGGCGGAGGACTCGAGGGTGAGCTCGCGCGCGACGTTCCGGACGCCAATGGTGATCTCCACGGGGGTTGTTCTCCTCGCCTGTGGCGGCGCGTCACGCGCCGCACGTCTCGCCTGCTTGTCCCGACCATCGTAGGTGTCGTCGGCGCTCCGGCTCGCCGAGGGCCGGGATGTCGGTGGTCCGTGATTCGATCGGTCCATGCTCGACGTCACCGCCTCTGCCCGGCTCCGGCTGCGGCTCCCCGAGGCACCCCCGCAGCCGGTGCGGCTCGACCCGGCGCAGGCGTCGGTCGTCGCGACGCCCCCCGGCGCGGGGCACCTCCTCGTCGTCGGCGCCCCGGGGACGGGCAAGTCGACGACGGCGGTGGAGACGTTCCTCGCCCGGGTCGACCGTCCGGGCGCCCGGTCCGCCCGGACGGCGTTCCTCGTCCCCACGCGCCAGGGCGCCGCCCGGGTGCGTGACCTCGTCAGCGCCCGCCTCGCGCGCACGACCTCCGACGTCATGGTCCGCACGCCGGCGTCCTTCGCCTACTCGGTGCTGCGTACCCGCGCCGCCCTCCTGCGCGAGCCCCCGCCCACGCTCATCACCGGGCCGGAGCAGGACGCGATCCTCGCCGAGCTCCTCGCCGGCCACCGCGAGGGGCTGGGCGCCCGCGTGCACTGGCCGGGATCGGTGCGGCCGGAGACCCTCGCGCAGCCGGCCTTCCGGGCCGAGCTGCGCGACCTGCTCATGCGGGCGGCCGAGCTGGGGATGAGCCCGGCCGAGCTCGCCGCCGCCGGGCGCCGCCTCGGACGGCTCGAGTGGGTGGGCGCGGCGGGCGTCCTCGCCGAGTACGAGGCGGTGACGGCGCTCGGCGACCTCACGCCGGACCGGGGTGCACGGTTCGACGTCGCCCGCATCGTCGACGAGGCGACGAGTGCGCTGCGCCACTGGGAGCGGGACGTGCCCGGCCACGCCCGCCCGCGGTGGGACTGCGTCGTCGTCGACGACCACCAGGACTCGACGCTCGCCACCGCGCGGCTCCTGCGCGCCCTGGCCGACGACGGCGCCGAGCTCGTGCTCTTCGGTGACCCCGACGCCGGGGTGCAGGGCTTCCGCGGCGGCACGCCCTCCCTCGTCGGCGCCGCGCAGACCGACGAGCCGATCGGTGGCTTCGCGGCCCGCCGCACCGAGCTCACCACCGTGTGGCGCGGCGACGAGCGGCTGCGCGCGGTCGCCCAGCGCGTGACCACGCGCATCCGCACGCTCGGCGTGGCGAGCCACCGGTCGGCCACGGCGCGCCCCGCCCCGGTCGAGGCAGCCCACCCGCACGCCGGGACCGCCGCGCCCGGTGGCCTCGAGGTGGCGGTCCTGCGCAGCGGTGCCCAGGAGGCGGCGTTCCTCGCGCGCCGGCTGCGCGAGGAGCACCTCCACCACGGCACCCCGTGGGCGCGGATGGCGGTCATCGTCCGTTCCGCGGCGCAGGTGGGCGCACTGCGCCGCGCGCTGCGCACGAACGGCGTGCGGGTGGCCCAGGACGCGGGCCAGGGACCCCTGCGGGTCGAGCCCGCCGTCCGGCCGCTGCTGACGGCGCTGCGCGTCGTCGTCACGGGAGAGCTGACCGCGCAGGCGGCGGTCGAGCTGCTGTCCTCGCCGCTGGGCGGGATGGACGCCGTCTCCGTCCGCGGGCTGCGCCGGAGCCTGCGCGCGGGCCGGTCGGCGGTCGGCGCGGCTCCCGGCTCGGAGGAGGACGCGCTCGTCGAGGTCCTCGGGGACCCGGCGCTCGCGCGGGCCCTGCCCGCCCAGCACCGGCAGGGCCCGGCCCGGGTGAGCCGGGTCCTCGCCGCCGGCCGGGCGAGCGCCGTCTCGCGCGGGGCCGGCGCGCGCGAGGTGCTGTGGGCGCTGTGGGACGCGAGCGGGCTCGCCGGCACGTGGCGCCAGCGGGCGCTCGCGGGTGGGCCCGGCGCGGACCGGGCGGACGGTGACCTCGACGCCCTCATGGCGCTGTTCCGCACGGCGGAGCGGTTCGACGAGCGCGAGGCGGGCGCGGGTCCTGCCGCCTTCCTCGCGTGGGTGCTCGCCCAGGACCTCCCGGCCGACACGCTCGCCGCCCAGGGCCTCCACGTCGAGGCGGTGCGGGTCCTCACGCCCGCCGCGGCGAGCGGCGAGGAGTGGGACGTCGTCGCCATCGCCGGGCTCCAGGAGGACGTGTGGCCGGACGTGCGGCTGCGCGACTCGCTCCTCGGCTCGCGCGCCCTCGTCGACGCCGCCTCCCACCGCACGAGCGCCGAGGTGCTGGGGTCCGGCGACCGGACGGTCGCCCGCCGGGAGGTGCTCGACGACGAGCTGCGGATGCTCGCCGTGGCCGTCACACGCCCCACGCGCCGCCTCGTCGCCACGGCGGTGCTCGACCTCGACCACCGGCCCTCGACGTTCCTCGACCTCCTCAGCGGGGCGAGCGCTGACGAGGGGTCGCCGGCCTCCCTCCAGGACGTGCCCCCCGCGCTCGACCTGCGCGGGCTCGTGGCCGAGCTCCGGGCCGAGCTCGACGCCCCGGAGGAGACGCCGGAGGCCCTCACCGCGGGGACGCGCGACCGCGCGCGCGCCGAGCGGCGCGAGACGGCCGCCGGCCTCCTCGCCGCGCTCGCGGACGCCGGCGTGCCCGGGGCTGACCCGGTGGACTGGGCCGGCCTCGCGGGGCCGAGCACGACGACGGCGCTGCGGGCGCCGGACGAGCCGGTGCCGGTGAGCCCCTCGAGCGTGGGCTCC
Organism: Georgenia wangjunii; assembly: GCF_036421975.1. Classification (NCBI taxonomy): domain Bacteria; kingdom Bacillati; phylum Actinomycetota; class Actinomycetes; order Allobogoriellales; family Allobogoriellaceae; genus Georgenia; species Georgenia wangjunii. Next base: position 71,427 of record NZ_JAZGON010000009.1, read on the forward strand.
GCCGACGCGTGCGCCCTGCGGTGGGCGCTCGAGTCCGCCGGGGGGCGCGGGGAGGACTCCCTCGTCCAGTCGCTCGGCAACCTCGTCCACGAGATCGCGGCGGAGCACCCCCGCGGCACCGTCGAGGAGCTGCGCGCCGCGCTCGACGCCCGCTGGCACGAGCTCGGGGTCGGCGACGGCTGGGTGGGGCGCCGCTCCCGCGCCGAGGCCGAGGCGATGGTCGACCGCCTCGCGCAGTACGTCGTCGGCGTGCCGGGCGAGGTGGACGTCGAGGTGCCGTTCGCCGCGGACATCGGCCGCGCGCGCCTCACGGGTCGCGTCGACCGGGTGGAGCACCTCGCCGGCCCGGACGGGGACGCCGTCCGCGTCGTCGACCTCAAGACGTCGCGCAACGCGGTGACGGCGGAGGACGGCCAGCGAAACGCCCAGCTCGCCAGCTACCAGCTGGCCATGGACTCCGGGGCGCTCGGTGAGGGGGTGCGCAGCGCGGGGGCACGCCTCGTCTACCTCGGTGCGGGCAAGACCGGTCCGAAGGTGCGCGGGCAGGACGCGCTGGCCGCCGCCGAGGACCCGGCGTGGGCGCACGAGCTCGTCACGCGCGTGGCGGAGGCGATGGCGGGGGCGACCTTCGTCGCGCAGACCAACCCCGGGTGCTCGACGTGCCCGGTCCGCAGGAGCTGCCCCGTGCAGCCGGAGGGACGGAGGGTGAGCGGATGAGTGCCGTCGCCACGCAGATGAGCGCGCTCGACATCGCCCGGGCGCTCGGGCAGCCCGAGCCCACGGACGAGCAGCGCGCGGTCATCGAGGCGCCGCTCGCGCCGCTCCTCGTCGTCGCGGGTGCCGGGTCGGGCAAGACCGAGACGATGTCCGCCCGCGTCGTCTACCTCGTCGCGAACGGCATCGTCGCCGCCGACCAGGTCCTCGGCCTCACCTTCACGCGCAAGGCGGCCGGTGAGCTCGCGGACCGCGTGCGCAGGCGCCTGCGCCAGCTGCGCGCCGCCCCCGGCGTCACGCTGCCGCGCCCGGCCGGCGCCGTCGAGGGGGTGGACGTCGACCGGCCGAGCATCTCGACGTACAACTCCTTCGCCGCCAACCTCACGCGCGAGCACGCGCTCCGGCTCGGCCTCGACCCGGACGCACGGCTCATCACCGACGCCGCCTCGTGGCAGCTCGTCACGGACATCGTCCAGGGCTGGCGTGACGACCTGCCCGTCGACGCCTCGCCGGCCGCCGTCACCGAGGCCGTCCTCGCGCTCTCCGGCTCGCTCAACGAGCACCTCCTGACGACCGCCGAGGCCCGGGTCCTGCTCGAGGACCTCGCGGAGTCGATGGCCGCCAAGGCGCCGGCGGGGGCGCGGAGCACGCCGTACGCCGGGGTCCGGGCCGTCATCGCCTCGCTCCGGGAGCGCGCCGAGCTGCTCGACGTCGTCGACGCCTTCGCCCGCGCCAGACGTGAGCGTGGCCTCGTGGACTTCGGGGACCAGGTCCTCCTCGCCGCACGGATCGCCGAGAGCGTGCCCGAGGTGGGCGCGGTGCTGCGGGAGCAGTTCCCGGTCGTCCTCCTCGACGAGTACCAGGACACCTCGGTGGCCCAGCTGCGCCTGCTCGGGCACCTCTTCGCCGACGGGCACCCGGTCACCGCCGTCGGGGACCCCAACCAGGCCATCTACGGCTGGCGCGGCGCCTCCGCGGCGGCGCTCGCCGACTTCCCGCGGCTCTTCCCCAGCGCCGGGACCGACGGGCAGGGCACCCCCACCGCGTACCTGACGACGTCGTGGCGCAACGACGCCCGGATCCTCGCCGCCGCCAACGTCGTCTCCGCACCGCTGCGCGCGGTGCCAGGGGCGGACGCCGCCGACGCCGGCGGCCGGACCGGTGACGCCGCGCCCGGGGGGGACGACGCAGGACCCCCCGGTGCGCCCGTCGTCCACGTCCCCGAGCTCGTGGCACGTCCGGGCGCCGGGCAGGGGGAGGTCCTCAGCGCCTTGACGACGACGCTGGAGGAGGAGGCCGCGTGCGTGGCCGACTTCTTCGCCGACCGGTGGGTGGCGGGCGGTGCGCTGACCGCCGCGGTCCTGTGCCGCACGCGTGCCCAGTTCGCCCCGGTGGTCGCCGAGCTGCGGGCGCGCGGCATCCCCGTCGAGGTCCTCGGCCTCGGCGGGCTGCTCGGCACGCCCGAGGTGACGGACCTGCGGGCCACGCTCGAGGCCGCCCACGACGCGTCGCGCGGTGACTCGCTCATGCGCGTCCTCACCGGGCACCAGCTCGGGATCACCGACCTCCACGCGCTCGCCGACTTCGCGCGCGTCCTCGTCGCCCGCGAGGGCACGGACCTCGACGCGCGCGCGGAGGCGAGCCTCGTCGAGGCGGTGGAGACGCCGCCCCCCGCGGGATGGACGGGGCCGCGCGGGCACACGTTCAGCGCCGAGGGGGCCCGGCGCGTGACCCGGGTCCGGGACCTGCTGCGGGAGGTCCGCTCCCTCACGTACCTCCCGCTCCCCGAGGTCCTCGCCCAGACGATCGTGCTCCTCGGGCTCGACATCGAGGTCGGGGCGCGGGCGGGCGTGGTCCCGGCGCGGGCGCGGGCCAACCTCGACGCGATCGTCGAGGTGGCGGCGGGCTTCGCCTCCGACGCCGAGGTCCCCACCCTCGGGGCCTTCCTCGCGTGGCTCGACGCCGCCGAGCAGCGCGAGCGCGGCCTCGAGCGGGCCGACGCCGAGCCGGAGCCCGGCGCCGTGCAGGTGCTCACCATCCACGCCTCCAAGGGCCTGGAGTGGGACGTCGTCGCCGTCGCCGGCCTCGTCGAGAGCCAGTTCCCCTCCTACGACGGGACGCCCAAGGACTCCGGGGAGGTGTCGGCGTCAGGCTGGCTCACGAGCCGCCGCGCGCTGCCCTACCCGCTGCGCGGGGACGTCATGAGCCTGCCGGCCCTCGACATCGAGGCGGCCGTCACGCACAAGGACATGGAGGAGGCGTGCGCGGCCTTCAAGGTCGCCGGCGGCGCGCACGCGGTCGCCGAGGAGCGTCGCCTCGCCTACGTCGCGCTCACCCGCGCCAAGCACACCCTGCTGCTCACGGGCTCGTGGTTCCGTACGGGCAAGTCCCCGCTGCCTCCGTCCCGGTTCCTCACGGCACCGCGCGCCGCCGGCCTCGTGACGGACCTGCAGGAGTGGGCGCAGCCCCCGGTCGAGGGGACGACGAACCCGAGCCTCGACCTCACCGTCGAGGCGCAGTGGCCGCACGACCCGCTCGGTGCGCGGCGCCCGTGGCTCGAGTCGGCCGCCGCGGCGGTCCGGGCGCGGGCAGGCACGTCGGTCCCGGCGCTCGAGCGGGCGGTCGACCCGCGGGCGCGCCGCTGGCTGCGCGACGCCGAGCTCCTCCTCGCCGAGCGGGCACAGGCGCGGACCACCGGGCTCGACGTCCCGCTCGGGGCGCACCTGTCCGCCTCGGCGATGGTCGGCCTGCTCCGTGACCCGCGCGCGTTCGCCCTCGAGCGGCGACGGCCGGTCCCCGCCGCGCCCAGCTCGCAGGCCTCCCTCGGGACGCGCTTCCACGCGTGGGTGGAGCAGTTCTTCGGCGCCGCGAGCCTCCTCGACGTCGAGGAGCTGCCCGGCGCCGACGACCGGGCGGACGGCGGCGAGGACCCGGGCGTCGACCTCGCGCAGCTGCAGCGCACCTTCGCCGCCTCGGCGTGGGCGCAGCGCGTGCCGGTCGCGGTGGAGGTCGACGTCGAGACACCCGTCGCGGGGACGGTCGTGCGGTGCAGGATCGACGCCGTGTTCGACGACGCCGAGGGGCTCGTCGTCGTCGACTGGAAGACCGGTGCGCCGCCCCGGGACGCCAAGGCGCTCGCCGAGCGCGAGGTGCAGCTCGCCCTCTACCGTCTCGCCTGGGCGCGTCACTCCGGCCGGCCGCTCTCCGAGGTCGGGGCCGCGTTCTACTACGTCGGGCACGACCTGACCGTGCGTGCGGGAGACCTCGACGAGCGCACGCTCGAGGAGCGGGTGGGTGCCGCCATCGCGAGCGCCGGGGGATGAGGGTGCGGGCTGGGCGCGGTCGCGGTGGAGCGCCGGGTCTTCTTCCATCCGCCGCTCGTTCCTCGCGGCTCCCGCGGGGCAGCGGCCGCTAGGCGGGGGTCCGGGCGAGCACCGGGCCGGTGAGTACCGCCGGGCGCGTCGGCTGGCGCTGGGAGCACGCGACGGCGAGGAGGGCGAGGGCGAACCCGGCCGCCTGGACGGGGGAGAGCGCCTCGTCGAGGACGGCCCACCCGAGGACCGTCGCGACGAGCGGGGAGATGAGCGGGATGAACGCCACCGAGCCGGCGGGGAGGCGACCCACCCCGCGGAACCACAGGACGTAGCCGAGGAGGGTCCCTCCCAGCGCGAGCCAGAGGTACCCGCCGACGGCGCGGCCGTCGAGCGGAGGTGGACCACCCTCGACGAGCAGGGCGAGCGGGAGGATGAGCAGGCCGCCGGCCGTGAGGAGCCAGCCCGCGTAGGAGACCGGGTCGGTCGGCGTTCCCCACCGCTTGCTCAGCACGGTGCCCAGCGCCATGGACACCGAGCTCGTCAACGCGGCCAGCGCCCCGAGCGGGCTGAGCGCGGCGCCCGGCGCCAGCACCATGAGCGCCACCCCGACGACGCCGAGGACACCCCACGCCAGCCGCCACGCCGTCGGCCGCTCGCGGAGGAGCGGGAGCGCGAGGACGGCCACGATGAGAGGGTTCGCCGCGCCGAAGACGGCCGCGACCCCGCCGGGCAGGAGGGAGGCCGCGAGGAAGAGGAGCGGGAAGAACGCCCCGATGTTGAGCGTGCCCAGCACGAGCGCCTTCCACCACCACGCCCCCCGCGGCAGCGAGCGGCCGAGGGCCAGGGCGAGGAGCCCGGCGGGTAGCGCCCGGAGCAGGCCGGACCACAGCGGGTGCCCAGCAGGGAGGAGCTCGGTGGTCACGACGTACGTCGTCCCCCACATGGCGGGAGCGGCGGCGGTCGCGCCGACGAGCGCCCACGTCCTGCCCGTCGCTGTCACGACTCGCCTCACGTTTCGAGATCGAAAGGTTTGATCTCGAGACACGCTAGGCGGGTGTTAGGTTGAAGTCAAACAGTTCGACGTCGAAGGGTGCAGGCGCATGGTCCACGACCGGGTGAGTGACTACCTCGGGCAGTGGCGCCGGCAACGGCCCGACCTCGACCCGGCGCCGATGGGCGTCGTCGGCCGGATCTCCCGGGCGGACGAGCTCATCGGGCGCGTGACCCGGGCGTACTTCGCCGAGCACGGCATCCAGGCGGGCGAGTTCGACGTCCTCGCCGCGTTGCGGCGCTCGGGCAGCCCGTTCACGCTCACTCCGGGCGCGCTCGCCGAGAGCACGATGGTCAGCTCCGCCGCGATGACCAACCGCCTCTCCCGGCTCGAGAGCAAGGGGCTGCTCGCGCGCCGGACGGACCCGGCGAACCGGCGCAACGTCCTCGTCGCACTGACGGAGCGGGGCCGCGCCCTCGTCGACACGGTCGTCGAGGGCCACCTCGAGAACGAGCGGCGCGTCCTCGCACCGCTGACCCAGGCGGAGCAGGACCGCCTCGCCGGGCTGCTCGAGAAGCTCCTCGCGGGCGGCGGCGACGTCAGCCGAGGGACTCAGGCCTGAGCCGTCGGCCGATCCTCGTCCTCGGCCGGCACCGGCGGGATCTCCTGCGTCAGGGTGGCGTCGTCGTCGTCGTCCCCGGCGCGGTCGGCTTCCACCGGCTGCCCGTGGGCGGTGGAGCCGGTGCGTGCCTCGGGGGCCGCGTCCGGCTCCGTGCGGCTGCCGATCACCGCGTCGTCGTCGGCTCCGGCCGCGGTCGCCTCGACCGGGGCGTCGTCGTCGGTGGCACGGCCGTCGACTGCGCCGCGCGTCGCGTCGTCGTCGGCCAGTGCCGGCACCGCCGCGTCGTCGTCGGCGGGGCGGTGCGCCGCCTCGCCCTCCGGCTCGCCGGGAGAGGGCTCCACCGCCGCGTCCTCCTCCGACGCCCACGCCTCGGTCCGTCCGGCGACGACGATCGGCTCGCGGAAGCCGATGGGCGGCTCGTCGGCCACCTCCTCGGCGAGCGTCGCGAGCATGCCCACGGCGTCGCGGATCACCGGCTCGTCGTCGGTGCGCACGCCGTGGAGGAGCCAGCGGGCGAGCGCGAGCTCGCTGACGAGCACCGCGCGCTCGACGAGGTTGGTGTCGCCCTGCTCGGTGCGGGTGAGGGCGTAGGCCTCCTGGATGGAGTCGAGGCACTCCGGGGGAGCGGTGGCGAGGAGCCACGCGAGGTCGACGGCGGGGTCACCGACGTGGGTCTCGGAGAAGCTGAGGATGGCGCTCACCCCGCCGTCGGCGATGAGGATGTGCTCCTCGGCGAGGTCGCCGTGGACGGGGGTGGCGCGGAAGCGCCACAGCGCCACGTCCTCGAGCGCGTGCTCCCAGCGGTGGAGCAGCGCGGGCGGGACGTGCCCGGTGCGAGCGGCCTCGTCGACCTCCGCCAGGCACCTCCGGCGGTACGCGTCCGCGTCGTAGACGGGGAGGCCGGCGTCCTCGACGAGGCGGGACGGGAGCTCGTGGAGGCTCGCGATGGCCCGCCCGAGCTCGGCCGCCAGCCCGGGTCCGGGTGCCAGCCGCTCGAGGTCGAGCGGGCGGCCGGGCAGCTGCCGGTAGACCATGGCGCGGCCGCCCTCGGGCAGGGGTGCAAAACCCTCCGGTCGCGGCACCGCGAACGGGAGCGTGCCGTCCTTGACGACGGGCGCGAGGTTCTCGAGGAACGCGACCTCCGCCTCGAGGGACGCGCCCGCGGCGGCGTGGAGGGGGCTGCGCACCACCCAGTGCCGACCACCGGAGTCGAGGACCCCGGTCACCTGGAAGTCGGCGGTGGTGCGTTGGGGCGAGCGGGTCGCGACGACGTCGAGGCCGGGGATGGCGACGGTAGCGAGGGCCGCGAGCGCCAGCGGCGTTCTGGTTGGCACGCCCCCACGGTAGGCGGAGGATGCCCGGCAGGCTTGGTGCGCACGCGGCGCGCCCCCTTTCTGCCCGGCCCGCACGCGAGCTTCCGCCCGGCCCGGGCGCGTGCGCTGCCGGCCCCGCGCGCGTGCGCTGCCGGCCCCGCGCGCGGGCGGCGGGGCGCCCGTACCGTGGTCGGATGCTCGCCGACCTGCCCCTCGCCCGGTCCGCCGTCGACGTCGACGCCATCTCCCGAGGGAGGCCCGACCTGCTCGACGAGCTCCTCGCCGAGGCGTCCACGCGGGTGCTCCTCGTCCACCGCGGCCTCGTCGCGGCCGGCGCCGCGGGGCTCGAGCTCGTGCCCGCCGCCGACCTTCCCCCGGGGCCGTGGGAGGCCGGGGAGCTGCTCTACCTCGGGAAGGAGGCCGGTGCCGGCTACCTCGCGCTCGTCCTGCCGGAGGCGCTCGGCGCTGAGCGTGACCTCGACGGGGTGCCGGTCGAGGGCGACGCCCCGCTCGTCGCGCTCATCTCCACGCTCTCGTTCGTCCACCTGCGCGACGTCGGGACGACGCTGAGCGACCGGGACGCCGGCCTCGCCACGACGGCGGTGGCGCTCGCGGCCTGGCATGCCCGCAACCCCCGCTGCCCGCGGTGCGGGGAGGCGACGACGGTCACCCACGCCGGCTGGGTGCGCCGCTGCGTCGTCGACCGCTCGGACCACTACCCGCGCACGGACACCGCCGTCATCATGGCCGTCGTCGACGACGCCGACCGGATCCTGCTCGCGCGGGCCACCCACTGGCCCGAGCGGCGGTTCTCCACGCTCGCGGGGTACGTCGAGCCAGGCGAGTCGCTCGAGGCGGCCGTGCGCCGGGAGGTCTTCGAGGAGACCGGGATCGACGTCGGCGAGGTGCGCTACGAGGGGAGCCAGCCGTGGCCGTTCCCGTGCTCGCTCATGACCGGGTTCCGCGCGTCCGTGCGGCCCGGCGCGGGTGCGGACGTCCGCGTCGACGGCGTCGAGATCGCCGAGGGCCGGTTCTTCACGCGCGCCGAGCTCGGCGAGCAGGTGGCGGCGGGCACGATCCGGCTGCCGAGCGGCACGTCGATCGCCCGCGCCCTCATCGAGGACTGGTACGGGGCCGCGCTCCCGCGCTGAGCGGCCTGCCGCCGGACGCAGCTGCGGCCGGCCGGGGACCGGCCGGCCGCAGCGGGACGTGCTGGGCGCGCGGGCGCCCGTCGTCTCAGGCGCTCAGGCGCGCCTTGACGTCGGCGAGCGAGGGGTTCGTGGCGGCGGAGCCGTCGGGGAAGAGGACGGTCGGGACCGTCTGGTTGCCGCCGTTGACCTGCTCGACGAAGTCGGCCGCCGTCGGGTCCTCCTCGATGTTCACCTCGGTGTAGGCGATCCCCTCGCCGTCGAGCTGCTTCTTCAGCCGCCGGCAGTAGCCGCACCACGTCGTGGAGTACATCGTGATCGTCCCGGCAGCCGGGGCGCTCGTGCTCGTGCTCATCGTCGTCCTCTCGCAGGTTCCCGTCGCGCCGTCGTGCGGTCGCGCGGCCGTCACCGGTGCAACGCCGGGTGCCACCGCCGTCATTCCGTCCGGGCGGACGCTACCCCTCGACGCGGACCTCGATGGTGTGCCACCCGGACGCCCCGTCCGGAGCCACGGGCGTCCGCTCGACCGTCTGGGTGACGCCCGTGCCGTCCGTCGCGCGCACCGTGAGGCGGTGGTCACCGGGCGTCGCGTCCCAGTCGTAGACCCACTGCCGCCACGTGTCCACGCCGAGGGCGTCGGCGAGGCGGGCCGCCGCCCAGGGGCCGTCGTCGACCTGGACCTCGACCCCCTCGATGCCGAGCGTGGGGGCCCACGCCACCCCGGCCACGGGCTGGGCACCGGCGGAGATCCTCGCCGAGGGGGCGGGGACGTCGATCCGTGACTGGGTCTTGACGGGCCCGGAACGCGACCACCCGCGCGGCACCCAGTACCCGACCGTCTCCTCGAACGTCGTCAGCTCGATGGCCGACAGCCACTTGGTCGCCGAGACGTACCCGTACAGCCCGGGCACGACGAGCCGGGCGGGGAAGCCGTTGACGGCCGGCAGCGGCTCGCCGTTCATCGCCACCGCCACCATGGCCTCGCGCACGTCGAACGCGTGGGTCGTGGGGAAACCGGCGGTGAACCCGTCGACCGAGCGGCCGACGAGCTGGGTGGCGGCCGGGTCCACACCGGCGCGGTCGAGCAGGACGTGCAGCGGCACGCCCTGCCAGCGGGCGTTGCCGACGAGGTCCCCGCCGACGGGGTTCGAGACGCACGCGAGGGTGATGTCGGCCTCGACGTGGGGGAGCGCGAGCAGCTCCTCATACGTGAGGCTGAACGGCCGCTCGACCATCCCGCTGACCTCCAGCGACCACGTCGTGGGGTCGACCTGCGGCACGATGAGCGCGGTGTCGATGCGGTAGAACTCCTCGTTGGGCACGAAGAGGGGCGTCAGCCGGGGGATCGCCAGGTCCGCGCCGGGAGGCACGGGCGGGGCGGGGCGTGCCGGCGCGGGGATGCGCAGCGCGGCGCGCACCGCCTCCACCCCTGCCGAGCTCGCCAACCACCGGCCCCCGGCGGCGCCGAGCGCGGCGACGCCGACGGCCGCCGCCGCGACGCTGAGGAAGGCCCGGCGGCCGAGGCCCGCCGCGGCGGGCGGGGGCCCGGAGGTCGCGACGGCGGGCCGGTGCGCCGTGCCCGCCGACGCGTGCTCCGCGACCGTCGCGCCCGGCTGGTGCTCCGCCCTCGCCCGGGCGGCGGTCTCCGCCGGCGCCGCGGCGCTCGCGCCGTGCGCGGCGGTCGGGCCGTGCGCGGCGGTCGGGCCGGGCGCCGCGGCGGCCGGGCTCGACCCCGGGACGGCGGCGGCCCGCAGGAGCAGCCGCAGCGCCCCCACGCCGGCCGCGGCCCCGAGCAGCCCGACGGCGACAGCGGCCGGCGCCGCCGTGCGCGCGTCCGTCAGCGACGCGGCGACGCCGAGCGCAGCGAGGAGGACGAGCCCGGCGGCCGCGGCGGCGAAGGACCGCCGCGCGAGCACGCCGAGGGCGGCGCCGACCACGCCGCAGAGCACGAGCGTCCCGCCGATGAGGGCGGGTTTGTCCGCCGTCCCGAGCACGGCGATGGCCGCGCGCTCGAGCCACCCGGGCACGAGGTCGATGACGACGTCGCCGACCGCGACGACGAGGGACCGGCCGCGCGCCAGGAGCCCGGCCGCGAGCTCGGCCACGCCCAGCGCGACGGCGGTGGCCAGCAGTCCCGAGAGCGCGGCGACGGCGCCGGGGACGGCCTGGGGCGCCACGGGCCGCAGCGGTGGAGGCATGAGGCACGGTACGTCGCCGGGGCGCCGTGCGCCCACCGGGCCGGCACGCGCCGCCGGGCCGGCACGCGCCGCCGGGCCGTTCGTCGGCTCCGCGCCGGGCGCCTCGTCGGCTCCGCGCCGGGCCGCTCGTCGGCTCCCCGCCGGGCGGCTCGTCGCGCCGCTGCGGCGGCAGCGCACCCACACCCCCTCCCCGGTGTCGGCACCGCCTGGGACACTGGGAGCGATGACCTCCCAGACCGCCGCCCCGGGCGCTCCCCGCACGAGCGAGGAGCTGCTCGCCGCGCTCGACGACGACCAGCGCGCCGTCGCCCAGTCCCTCACCGGCCCGCTGTGCGTCCTCGCGGGTGCGGGCACCGGCAAGACCCGTGCCATCACGTACCGCATCGCGCACGGCGTCCACGCCGGGGTCTACAACCCCGCGACCGTCCTCGCCGTGACGTTCACGGCCCGCGCCGCGGGGGAGCTGCGGTCCCGGCTGCGCGACCTCGGCGCCGGCGGCGTCCAGGCCCGCACCTTCCACGCCGCCGCGCTGCGCCAGCTGTCGTACTTCTGGCCGTCCGCGATCGGGGGCGGTGTACCGCGGATCGCGGAGCACAAGGCGGGGCTCGTCGCGGAGGCGTCGGGGCGCCTCGGGCTCGGCGTCGACCGGGTCGCGATCCGTGACCTCGCCTCGGAGGTCGAGTGGGCCAAGGTCAGCCTCGTCACCGCCGAGGACTACGCCCGCCGCGCCGCGAGCGAGGGGCGTGAGGGCGTCGCGGGCAACGACCTCACGACCGTCGCGCGCCTGCTCAGCGTCTACGAGGACGTCAAGTCCGAGCGCGGCGTCATCGACTTCGAGGACGTCCTCCTCCTCATGGTCGGCATCCTCGCCGAGCGCGACGACGTCGCGGCGCAGGTGCGCCAGCAGTACCGCCACTTCGTCGTCGACGAGTACCAGGACGTCTCCCCGCTCCAGCAGCGCCTCCTCGACCTCTGGCTCGGGGACCGGCGCGAGATCTGCGTCGTCGGGGACGTCTCGCAGACGATCTACTCCTTCACGGGTGCGACACCGCGCTTCCTCACCGACTTCTCCCGCCGGTTCGACGACGCGCGCGTCGTCCGGCTCGTGCGCGACTACCGCTCGACCCCCCAGGTGGTGGACCTCGCGAACCGCGTCCTCGCCCGTGCCGGGCGGCACCGGTCCTCCGCGGCGGTCGAGCTCGTCGCCCAACGCCCCTCAGGCCCCCCGGCCCGGTTCGAGGCGTTCGACGACGACGTGGCCGAGGCGCGCGGCGTCGCCACCCGCATCGCGAAGCTCCAGCAGGAGGGTGTCCCGCTCAGCGAGGTCGCCGTCCTCTACCGCACGAACGGTCAGGCCGAGGCGCTCGAGCAGGCGCTCGCCCAGGAGGGCATCGGCTACCTCGTGCGTGGCGGCGAGCGGTTCTTCTCCCGCCGCGAGGTGCGCGAGGCGCTCGTCCTCCTGCGCGGGGCGGCCCGCTCGGCGGACGCGCCCATGCCGGAGGTCGTCCGTGACGTCCTCACCGGCGCCGGCTGGTCGCCCGAGCCGCCGTCGGCCCGCGGCGCGGCGCGTGAGCGGTGGGAGTCCCTCCAGTCCCTCGTCGCGCTCGCGGACGACCTGGCTGCCACCCGCGGGGCGGACATGCCGGGGCTCGTCGCCGAGCTCGACGAGCGGGCCTCCGCCCAGCACGCCCCCACCGTCGAGGGCGTCACCCTCGCCTCGTTCCACGCGGCGAAGGGGCTCGAGTGGGACGCCGTCTTCCTCGTCGGCGTGAGCGAGGGGCTCCTGCCGATCTCCCTCGCCGAGGGGGACGACGCGATCGCCGAGGAGCGCCGCCTCCTCTACGTCGGCATCACGCGTGCTCGCGAGCACCTCATGCTCTCCTACGCGCGTGCCCGCACCGTCGGCGGGCGGGCGAGCCGCAAGCCCTCCCGCTTCCTCGACGGCATCTGGCCCACCGGCGGCGACGTCCGCCCGGACGTGCGTGCGCGACGCCTCGAGGCCCGCGCGCAGATCGCGGCCCTGGCGGAGGAGAACCCCGCCGACGCCGAGCTGTTCGAGCGCCTGCGCACGTGGCGCGGGCAGGTCGCCGCCGCCACGGGCAAGCCGCCCTACGCCGTCCTCCACGACACGACGCTCCAGGCGATCGCCACCGCCCATCCCAAGGACCTGCGCCAGCTCGGCGTCCTGCGGGGCATCGGGGCCGCCAAGCTCGAGGCGTACGGCCCGCACGTGCTCGCCGTCGTCCGGGGCGAGGACGTCGTCGTCGAGGCGCCCGCAGGCTGAGGCCCGGCGGCCGGAACGGCCGCGGGAACGGCCCGCGAAAAAGTCCGCCCGAAAATACCTTGCCCCCCGATCGGGGGCGGTCGTAGGCTTCCCGACGTCCGTGACCGACCGGGTTGTGCCTAGCCAGCGCGAGGACCCGTGAGCCGAGGGAGGTGAGCCGAGTGATCAGCATCGTCAGCCGCACGGCGGCCAGCGCCGCATGGTACGAGCGCATCGTCGCGCCCACCCTCGGAGCCTTCGGGGCAGGGGTGCGTCTGCGCCCCGCGCCCACCGGCAAGCCCGAGGGCCGCCCGGTCCGGAACAGGTAGAACCAGAGGTTCTCCTCCCGACCGCGGCGCCCGTAGGCCCGCGGTCCTCGCGTCTCATCTCCTGAGCCGAGCCGCCGGCCGCACCCGTCCCGGCACTCACGGAGAATCTCGTGCAGCTCACCACCCTTCTCGACAGCATGACCCAGAGCTCCTCGGCGCCCTGGCCCTCTTTCGTCCCTCCCGCAGCGGAGGCGACCGCGACCGTCGACGTCGGCGTCCCCTGCCGCGGGAGCGAGGACGCGGACCTGTGGTTCGCGGAGCGCACCGCCGACGTCGAGCGCGCCAAGGACCTGTGCCGTGCGTGCCCGCTGCGGGCGGAGTGCCTCGCCGGTGCCCTCGAGCGTGCCGAGCCGTGGGGCGTGTGGGGCGGCGAGGTGTTCGTCGACGGCCGTGTCGTCGCCCGCAAGCGCGGGCGGGGGCGGCCGCCGAAGAACCGGGCCGTCGCCTGAGCGGCCCGGCGGGCGCCGTCACCGGCCCGCGACGTCCACCCCCGGCACGCCGGCGCACCCGCAGTCCGGGTGCGCCGGCCACCGGCGCAGCTCCGGCACGGGCGAGGACGTGCTGATCTCCAGGCTCGCCCCGGCGACGGCGACGGGGCGCCCGTCGAGGGCCGCGAGCACCTGGCCGAGGGCGGCGGCGGCGCCCGCGTGCGCGAGGCTCGTCTCGACGCCCCGGTCGGGCGTGCCGAGGAGCTGGGTCGCCACGGCCGGCCAGCAGTCGTCCGCCTCCGCGCGGTGCAGCTCGACGCACCGCACGCACGGGCCGTCCCCGGGCCGCACGAGCGGTCCGACGAGGACGTCGAGCTCGCGGACGACGACGGTGAGGTGAGGGACGTCCTCACGCAGCAGCGCGCGCAGGCGCACCGGGTCGGAGACGTCCTGCTCGACGAGGACGACGAGGTCCGGGCGCGTGCCCGGGGCGGCGGACGTGCGGACCTCCGGGTACGTCGCCCGCAGCGCCGCGAGCGCCGCGTCCCGGCGCGGCCGGCCGACGTCGGCGAGCACGTAGCCGCCCGCCCCCACCTCGTCGCGGCGCACGGTGCCCACGCCGTCGACGAGGACCGCGCCCACCCCAGCCGCGGCGAGGGCCCCGGCGAGCGTCGCGCCGAGGCGCCCGAGCCCGAGCACCGCGACCGTCGCCGAGCGCCGGCGCCCCAGCACCGCCGCCCCGTCTCCGTCCGGGCGGGCACGGGACCAGTGGTCGACGTCGGCACGCAGCGGCGCGCGCGGCACCGGCGGCGCCCCGGGCCCGCCCCCGGCGTCGAGGACGCCGGCGTGGGCGAGGAGCGAGACGAGCGCACGGACCCGCGCGGCCGGCACCCCGGACGAGCGGCCGAGCTTGAGCAGCTCGGCCGTCGTCGTCTCGTTCTCGAGGCGGTCGAGGAGCCGTTGCTCGGCGGGAGCCAGTCCCTCGAGCACGACGGCGCAGCGCGGGTCGGTCCCGACCTGGCTCTCGCCCTCCCGCCGCCACAGCATCGCCAGCCCCGCCCGTAGACGCATGCGACCCTCCTTCGGCCTGCTGGCACGATGCCACGGCGTGGACGGTCACCTCTCGCGCCGTCCCCAGGGTGTGGACGGACGGCGGGGGCGCGGGCGGGTCGTACCGGTTGGGGCCCGTGCCCGGCAGGGGCGTACGGCACCGCTGGGGGTCAGCGCCGGGTCGGCGCCCGTCGTCGCCCGCGGTGCCGGACGGTCAGCGCGCGTCGTCCTCGCCGTCGTCGCGGCCCGAGGTGCCCGGCCCGATCTCGCGCGGGCCGCCGGCGCCCGGCTCGCCGGCCGCCTCGCCCGCGGCGGCATCGGCAGCAGCAGCCGCGTCGTCGTCGGCGCCGCCGAGAAGGTCCGCGATGGCCGCGTCGACCTCCTCGTCCGCGACGGCGGCCGCGTCCCGCGCCCCGACGAAGCCGAGCGGGTCGTCGAGCTCCTCGGGTGTGGGCATGAGGTCGGGGTGGTTCCAGAGCGCGTCACGCTCCGCCGTCCCGCGCTCGCGGCCGAGGCTGGCCCACAGGGTGGCCGCCTCCCGCAGGCGCCGGGGACGCAGCTCGAGGCCGACGAGCGTGGCGAACGTCTGCTCCGCCGGTCCGCCGGCGGCCCGGCGTCGCCGGACCATCTCCCGCAGGGGGACGGCGTGCGGCAGGTGCGCCGCCACGGCCTGGGCGGTCACCTCCTCCACCCAGCCCTCGACGAGGGCGAGCGAGGTCTCCAGGCGCAGGAGCGCCGCCTTCTGCGCGGGGCTCTGCTCGAGGGCGAACACACCGCCGGAGAACGCCTCGCGCAGCGCCTCGGGGTCCGTCGGGTCGATGGAGCGCACGGCCTCCTCCATGGCGGAGGTGTCGATCGTGATCTCGCGGGCGTACGCCTCGACCGAGCCGAGGAGCTGCGTGCGCAGCCACCCCACGTGCGCGAAGAGGCGCGCGTGGGCGACCTCGCGCACGGCGAGGAAGAGCCGCACCTCGTCCGCCGGGACGTCGAGCCCCTCGCTGAAGGCGGCGACGTTGGCGGGGATGAGCGCGGCGTCGGGCGCCTCGACGAGCGGCAGGCCCGTGTCGGACGTGCCGAAGGCCTCACCGGCGAGCGTGCCGACGGCCTGGCCCACCTGCATGCCGAAGACGGCGCCCCCGAGCTGACGGATCATGCCACCGGCGGACCCGAGCTGCGACGCGAGCGGGTGCTCCTCGAGGCCGAGCTCGCCGGTCTGCTCGCCGATCGTCTCCTCGAGCGCGCGCGCCACCGACGCCGCGACCGGCTCCGCGAGCCGCTTCCACGTCGGCAGGGTCTGCTCGACCCAGTCGCTGCGGCTCCAGGCGCGCTTGAAGCCGCCGCTCGGTCCGAGCTCCGTCGCGGCGTCGAGCCACAGGTCGGCGACCTGGAGGGCGGAGCTGACGTCGCTCGCCTGCGTGGCGGTGACGGTCGGGTCGCCGGCGGCGCGGGCGGCCTGCCGGGCGATGTCGTGCGCGAGGCCCCAGTTGACGGGGCCGCCGTCGCCGGCGGCGAGCACCTGCTGCATCTGGGCGAGCATCATCGACAGCTGGTTCCGGTCGGCGGGCAGCCCGGCGGCGCGGGCCATCGCCTCGGGGTCCATGCCGGAGGCCTGCATCGCCCGCATGGCCTCGGCCGCGGCCTCCGGGCCGAGCATCGAGCGCAGGAGCGCCTCCCAGCTGTCCTCCGCGTCGCCGCGGCGGCTCGGCTCCTCGCTCATGACGGTGCTCCTGACGTGGACGGGAAGGGGGGCAGTGCGCGCGGGTCCACGGTACGCGCCGGACCCCGCCCCCGGCGCGGCGGACGTGCCGGGTGGGTGATGATTGTGCGGTGGCAACAGTGGACATCTCGACCGGGACCGTGCCTGGCACCGACCTCCCGGAGCCCGAGCCGGCCTCATCGGTCTCACCGCGCGTCGTGACGGCGGCGATCGCCGGTGCGGTCACGTTCGTCCTCGTGCTCGCGATGATGCTCGTGCCCGCCCCCTACGCGATCCAGAGCCCCGGGCCCACGGTGGACACCCTCTCCCAGGTCGACGGCTCCCCGATGATCGCGGTGGAGGGGGCGCAGACGTACCCGACCGAGGGCCAGCTCCGGTTGACGACCGTCGCGGTCGTGGGCGGCCCCGGGTTCCCCGCCTCGGTCGGGGACGTCCTGCGCGGCTGGCTCTCCTCCTCGCGCCGCGTCACGCCGCGCGAGGCGATGTTCGCCCCGGAGCAGAGCCGGCAGGAGGTGCGTGAGCAGTCGAGCGCCGAGATGACGTCCTCGCAGACGAACGCGAGCGTGGCGGCGCTGAGCGAGCTCGGCTACGAGGTGCCCGCGGTCCTCGACATCGCCGACGTCCCGGCCGGCGGCGCGGCCGAGGGGATCGTCGCCGAGGGGGACGTCCTGCGGTGGATCACGGCGGACGACGGGGAGCGGGTCGACGTGACCTCGTTCGGCGCCCTCGCCGACGTGCTCGCGCAGACCCCGCCGGGGACGACCGTGACCCTCGGCGTCCTGCGCTCCGGCGAGGAGCTCGCCCTCGACGTCGTCACGGGCGACGACGGCTCCGGCGGCAGCCTCCTCGGCGTGCTCATCGCGCCCGACGTCGACCTGCCGGTCGACATCGAGATCGCCATCGAGGACGTGGGCGGGCCGAGCGCCGGTCTCATGTTCGCGCTCGGCATCGTCGACGTCCTCACCCCCGGGGCGATGACCGGCGGGGAGGTCGTCGCCGGGACGGGCACCATCACGATCGACGGCGACGTCGGCCCCATCGGCGGCATCGAGCAGAAGCTCGCCGGGGCGCGGCGCGACGGCGCCACCTGGTTCCTCGCGCCGCAGGACAACTGCGCCTCCGTCGTCGGGCACGTCCCCGACGGGCTCGACGTCGTGGCCGTCTCCACCCTCGCCGAGGGGCGCGCCGCCGTCGAGGCGATCGCCGCGGGCGACGGCGCGTCGCTCCCCGGCTGCAGCGCCGCCGACGGCTGAGCCGCCGGCTACGCGAACGTCGCGCGCAGGGCCTCGACGAGGCCGGGCACCGCGTCGGCAGAGCCCCCGACGGCGTCGTCGGAGTCGTTCCCGCGCGAACGCAGCGCGCACCACGACTCCCCGGTGCGCAGCACACCGGCGGTGATGCGGACGTCCTGGCGCGCCGGGTGCGCGCCGAGGTAGGCGATCGCCTCGTCGGGGTCCTCCGGCATGCCCGCCTCGACCTCGGGCGGCACGACGACGCGCTCGACGACGACGGCGGCGCCGTCGACGGACTCGGGCCACCCGAGCTGGGCGAGGAGCTCCTCGAGGGACGAGGCCTCGGGCAGGCCCTCCTGCTCGACGGAGGTGAGGTGCTCGGGGTCCTCCTGCGCCGCCGCGACGGCGCCGTCGGGGAGCTCGGAGGCGAGCCGCGGCTCGGTCGCCAGTGCGGACGCCGTCCGCACGAGCGCGAAGACGAGGACGGGGGAGTCCCACCCGAGCGCGCTGGCGTGCCGCTCGATGTCGAGGACCGCCCCCGTCAGCGCCAGCTGACGCGCGCTCGGCGGAGCTGGGGTCGGGGCGTCGTCGGGCGTGGTCGGTCCGGTGGTGGGATCGGTCGTCATGCCCCCATGGTCCCGCACGCCCGGGTCCAGCCGCCATATGGGAACCTAGGGGGCACGCGCGGCGTTGGACTGACGGACGCCGCGACCAGCAGCGCACACCCGCCCCCGAGCTTTGAGGTGCCCCACCCGTGACGACCGCTTCCGTCCCACGACCGCCCAGCCCCCGGACGCCGCGTCGCCGCGGCGCCCTCGTGCCGACGCTCGTCATCCTGGGCGTCCTGGGCGTCCTGCTCATGATCATGGCGCAGCTCTGGACCGAGGTGCTGTGGTTCCAGCACCTCGGGTTCGAGCAGGTCCTGTGGACCGAGTGGGGGACCCGTGCCGCGCTGTTCGCGCTCGGGGCGATCGTCATGGGCGGCGCCGTCTTCGCCGGGCTCTCGCTCGCCTACCGCACCCGGCCCGTGTACGCACCGGTCACCCCGGAGCAGCAGAACCTCGACCGCTACCGCGAGAGCATCGAGCCGCTGCGCCGGCTCGTCATGATCGGCGCGCCAGTGGTCCTCGGCCTCTTCGCCGGGACGTCGCTGAGCGGGTCGTGGCGCACCGTGCTCATGTGGTTCAACCGTGAGCCGTTCGGCCAGACCGACCCCGAGTTCGGGCTGGACATCTCGTTCTTCGTCTTCACGCTGCCGCTGGCGCGCACGCTGCTGTCCTTCCTCATGACCGTCGTCTTCATCACGGCGGCCGCCTCGCTCGTCACCCACTACCTCTACGGCGGGGTCTCCCTCGCGGGCCGTCCGCAGAAGGTCGTCAAGGCGGCCCGGGTCCAGCTCTCGGTGCTCGCCGCGCTCTTCGTCCTCCTCGTGGCCGTCAGCTACTGGCTCGACCGGTACTCGCTCATGGTGGGGGAGAACGACCGGTTCGCCGGTGCCTCCTACGCCGACGTCGAGGCGAACCTGCCGGCGCGGACGATCCTCGCCGTCATCGCCGTGCTCATCGCCGTCCTCTTCGTCGTCGCGGCGTTCCGCGGCAGCTGGATGCTCCCGGCGGCCGGCGTCGGCGTCATGGTGGTCTCCGCCATCGTCGTCGGCGGCATCTACCCCTCGGTCGTCCAGCGCTTCCAGGTGGACCCGAACGCCGTCGAGGCGGAGTCGCCGTTCATCCAGCGCAACATCGACGCGACCCTGGCCGCGTACGGGCTCCAGGACGTCCAGACCGAGACCTACGCGGCGACGACGGAGACCGAGGTCGGTCAGCTCCGCGAGGACAGCGAGTCGACGGCGAGCATCCGCCTCCTCGACCCCAACGTCGTCAGCCCGACGTTCCGTCAGCTCCAGCAGAACCGCCAGTACTACAACTTCCCCGAGACCCTCTCGGTGGACCGGTACGAGATCGACGGCGAGAGCCGGGACACGGTCATCGCCGTGCGCGAGCTGAACCAGGACGGCCTCGGCAACGACCAGCGCACGTGGGTCAACGACCACACGGTCTACACCCACGGGTTCGGCGTGGTCGCCGCCTACGGCAACACCGTCTCCTCCGACGGCCAGCCGGCCTTCTTCCAGGGCGGCATCCCCAGCACGGGTGAGCTCGGCGAGTTCGAGCCGCGCGTCTACTTCGGCCAGGACACGACGAACTACTCGATCGTCGGCGCCCCCGAGGACACGACGCCGTGGGAGCTCGACTACCCCGACGACGACGCCCCCAACGGCCAGGTCAACACCACCTACGCCGGCGACGGCGGCCCGAGCCTGGGCAGCTTCCTCAACAAGCTTCTCTACGCGCTGCGCTTCGGCTCCGAGCAGATCCTCTTCTCCGACCGCGTCAACGACTCCTCGCAGATCCTCTACGACCGCGACCCGCACGTGCGCGTCGGCAAGGTCGCGCCCTACCTCACGCTCGACGGGCGCGCCTACCCCGCCGTCGTCGACACCGACGACGACGAGTCGACCCCGAAGGAGCTCGTCTGGATCGTCGACGGCTACACGACGACGAACGAGTACCCGTACTCGGCTCGCGAGTCCCTCGAGGAGGCGACGACGGACGCGCTCACCGAGACGACCGGCGGCGTCGTCATCGGCCCCGCGCCGGAAGAGGTCAACTACATCCGCAACTCCGTCAAGGCGGTCGTCAACGCCTACGACGGCGAGGTGACGCTCTACGAGTGGGACGACGAGGACCCGATCCTCGCGACGTGGATGAACGTCTTCCCCGACCAGATCCGCCCGCTGAGCGAGATCAGCGGCGACCTCATGAGCCACATGCGCTACCCGGAGGACCTCTTCAAGGTCCAGCGCCAGCTGCTCAGCCGCTACCACGTCGAGGACGCCGCCTCGTTCTACTCCGGCGGTAACTTCTGGAACATCCCGGAGGACCCGACGCGTGGCACCGGCGAGCCGCAGCCGCCGTTCTACCTCACGATGCAGATGCCGGACCAGGAGGAGGCGCGGTTCTCCCTCACGTCGAGCTTCATCCCCGGCGGCCAGACGGACCGCAACATCCTCACCGGGTTCCTCGCGGTCGACTCCGAGACGGGGAACACCCCCGGCGAGGTGCGCGACGACTACGGCCAGATGCGCCTGCTCGAGCTGCCCTCGGACGTCACGGTCCCCGGACCCGGCCAGGTGCAGAACAACTTCAACTCCAACCCGAGGGTCTCGACCGAGCTCAACCTGCTCGAGCAGGGCGGGTCGCAGGTCATCCGAGGCAACCTCCTCACGCTGCCCGTCGGTGGCGGCCTGCTCTACGTCCAGCCGGTCTACGTCCAGGCGTCCGCCGGCACGCAGTACCCGCTCCTCCAGCGCGTGCTCGTCGCCTTCGGCGACGAGATCGGGTTCGCGAGCACGCTGACCGAGGCCCTCGACGAGGTCTTCGGCGGCGACTCGGGCGCCGAGGGCGGTGATGCCGACGTCGTCGGTGAGATCGAGGACCCGGACGCCCCGGACGTCGAGGGGCCGCAGGGCACCACCGAGGTGGACGCCGGCGCCCAGCAGCGCCTCACGGACGCGATCGCCGCGATCGACGCCGCGGTCCAGGCCGGCCAGGTTGCCCTGAGCGAGGGCGACTGGACGGCGTACGGCGAGGCCCAGGCACAGCTCGATGCGGCGCTCGCCGACGCCGTCGAGGCCCAGGCCGAGCTCACCCCCGGCGCCGAGGGTGCCACCGATGCACCGACGGACGCCGCCACCGACGCTGCGACCGAGGACAGCGAGGGCTGACACCGACCGCCGCGGGCCGCCCCCCGTCATGGGGGCGGGCCGCGGCGCCGGTGCTCGGCCGTCGCCCGGACGTCCCGTGCGCACCGCACCCCGTCATGGTCATGCAGAAGTGCCTGGGGAGCGGCGGTGAGGCGGCTCACACGGGCCGGAGTTGCCCCGGGCGCAGGCCGCGACATAGTCTGTATCTACCGACGCGGGGTGGAGCAGCTCGGTAGCTCGCCGGGCTCATAACCCGGAGGTCGCAGGTTCAAATCCTGCCCCCGCTACGAATCAGGCCCGGAATCTACGGATTCCGGGCCTGAAGGCGTTTAGGAACTTGATCGAGTGTCCACTTAGTGTCCAGAAACCCGGTCCAGGAACCCCTCCTCGACCGGTTGCCGGGGTCCGGTACGGAGTGGACCCGTCCAGCACGGAGACGTGCGGCGATGGCTGCACACCTACCTGGCATGGACGGCACCGCACGCACCGTGGGCGGCCTGGAGCCGCTGATGAGCATCGAGGAACTCTCGGAGTACCTCGATGTGCCGGTCAGGACGCTGTACGACTGGCGGCTGGCCGGCAAAGGACCGTGCGCCGTCCACGTCGGACGACAGATCCGCTACTTCGTCACCGACATCGACGAGTGGCTCCGGCACAACCGCGAGGTCGAGCCCGGGCGTGCGCCGCAGGGACGGTGACCGGTCATGGGTAGGCCGCGCACGCCGATCGGCACCTTCGGTGACATCACCTACGTCAAGGTCACCGGCGGACGGGTCCGTGCACGCACTCGATACCGCGACAACGACGGCCAGTTGCGTCGAGTCTCGGCCACCGGCACCTCGACCAAGGACGCCGAGCGCAACCTCAAGAGGGTTCTCGCACGGAGGCCGAGTCACGTCGCCAGAGGAGAGGTGACTGGGGACACTTCCTTCGCGACACTCGTCGATGCCTGGCTGGAAGACCTCGATGTGGAGTCCAAGCTCGCGCCGAGCACGCGTGCACTCTATGAGCGCAACATGCGTCAGCTCGTCATGCCTGCCTTCGAGCACTACGTCCTGCGGGAGATCACCGTTCGCCAGGTCGACCAGTTCATCAAGACACTGGCGACGACCAAGAGCTACAGCATGGCCAAGCAGGCGCGGACTGTCCTGAGCCTCGCCCTCGGTCTTGCCGTCCGCTACGACGCGATCGCCAAGAACCCGGTCCGGGACACGACCCGGCTCAGAAAGCCTCCATCCCAGGCGATGGCGCTGACGGCCAAGCAGGTCGAGGCGATCCGCGCCGCAGTTCGAGGCTGGCGACGCGGCCCCGGCGTCCCCGGCCCACCGCCAGACGGCCAGCTTGAGCACATCATCGAGGTCATGCTCGGGACGTCGGCGCGCATCGGCGAGGTGCTCGCGATCCGCAAGTGCGACGTCGACGTCACCGTCTCGCCCGCCACCGTCCGGCTCAGCGGGACGATCGTCTCCCCGACGGGTAAGCCGACCCACCGGCAGCCGCACCCCAAGACCGCAAAGTCGACGCGAACCGTCGCGGTGCCGTCGTTCACCGCGGAGGTGCTGCGTCAGCGGCTCGTCACGATCGTCGCGGAGGACCCGGAGCACCTGATCTTCTTCAGCCGCAACCACACGCCGCTGACGACCAACAACGTTCGCCGGCGCCTGCGCGCCATCCTGGACGAAGCCGGCATCTCGGGTGTCACGCCGCATTCGTTCCGTCGGACCGTCGCAACGGTGATCGACCGGGCGGGCGGTGCGGACCTCGCGGCCGAGATGCTAGGCCACACCTCATCCCAGATCACCAAGGAGCACTACATCGAGCCCGACGAGAAGGTGAACCCGGTGACCGCCGAGATCCTCGAGTCACTCGCTCCTCGTGACAGCAGCAACGACGAGCAGTAGGTGCGCGACGTGGTGGTGAGGAGTCCTCACCGCCGCTCTCTTTCCCCGAGGTTGCCTTCTCCACCGAAGCGCACGTGCCGGGGGATGGGGGCCGCATCCTCGGTGGTGACGAGTCGTCATCACCGCTCTCTTGCCCCAGGCTGTCGTCGTCTCCACCGAAGCGAACCATCTGCCGGGCAACGGCGCGTCCGCGGTCGTGATGACTCATCACCACCGCTCTCTTCCCCACGGGTTGCCGTCGTCGCCGACGTGCATTGCCACGGTGCCTTCACCCAGCTCACATGTGCGATCACGGGTTCCATGGGACTCACTCTCGCCCGGGTGCGTTGCGGAGAACGTACGGGGTGCCCGACCCCGTACGCACCCCGTACGCACCATGACGACGCACATCAGCCCAGGTGCCGGTGCGTACGGGGAGAAGGTCGCCGCGTGTTGGCGACCGGTTTCAGTTCCCTCCTCCCCGCCCTCCGCTGTAGCTCGTCGTACAGCGTCCCCATGCCCCTCGACGACCCAGAGAAGGCCTGTTCGACTACCAGGTGTGCCGGTGACGCCGGAGGGCACCGACGCGGTGTCCGGCGCCGACCGCAGACCCATCGTCGGAAGTCGCCCCGCGAGCGGTCGCACCCGTCTCAGCCATCCCGAGGGCAGGCCGAGACGGTGCCCGTTGTAGTCCCCACACCTCTGGCACCCGAGGCGCACCTGGTTGGTGTGACGGTCTCGATGCGGGTGGTCTCGGCGGGCAAGGGTTACGGCTACTTGCTGCGGTCGGTGGTGCAGGGCGACGGGGACGCGACCCAGGCGAGCGCGTTCACCCGGTACTTCACCGAGGCCGGCACCCCGCCCGGGGTGTGGATGGGCAAGGGAGTCGCCTACTTCGGGGCGGGCGAGCTGCGCCCCGGCACGACGGTGACACCGGAGCAGCTGCAGACGCTCCTGGGTCGGGGCAACGACCCGGTCACCGGGGAGAGCCTGGGTCGGCCCTTCCGGGAGTACCCGTCCGTGGTCGAGCGCACCGCGGCGCTGACCTCCCGGGTCGACCGGGCTCTGCCCGCTGAGGAGTTCGACGCCGAGGTGGCCCGCATCCAGGCCGAGCAGGCCGTGCGGGGGTCGCAGACCGCGACCGCGGGGTTCGACCTGACGTTCTCGGTGCCCAAGTCGGTCTCGGTGCTGTGGGGCGTCGCCGACGCCAACACCCAGGAGCTCATCGTCGAGGCCCACCACGCCGCCGTCGCGCAGCTGCTCGACCTCTTCGAGCGGGAGGTCGCCGCGACCCGCACCGGCCACGCCGGCATCGCGCAGGTGCCCGTCGTCGGGATCGCTGCCACCGCCTACGACCACTGGGACTCCCGCGCCAACGACCCCCAGCTCCACACCCACGTCGTCGTGTCCAACAAGGTCATGACCGCCCACGACGGGACCTGGCGCGCCCTGGACTCCCGGGCCGTGCACCACGCGATCGTCGCGCTGTCCGAGCACTACAACGCCGTCCTCGCCGACCGGCTCACCGGGACCTTCGGCCTGTCGTGGGAGCGGCGCGAACGGGGGGAGGACCGCACTGCGCAGTGGGAAATCCGCGGCGTCAGCGAAGCCCTCATCGCCGAATTCTCCAGCCGCGCCCGCGCGATCGACATCGCCACCGACGCGAAGATCGCCGAATACGTCACCGAGCACGGCCACCAACCCTCCAAGAGGCGCATCGTGCGGATGCGCGCCGAGGCCACCCTCGACACCCGGCCCGAGAAGACCATCCGGGCGCTGTCCGAGCTGACCGCCGAGTGGCGCGGGCGGGCGTGGGACCTGGTGCGCGGCGACCCCGCCGAGTGGGCGCGCGCTCTCACCACGACGCGGGCTGCGCAGGTTCTCACCTTCGAGTCCGTGCCGATGCTCGTGATCGATCAGGCGGCCGCCGAGGTGGTGGAGGCGGTCTCGGAGAAGCGGTCGACCTGGCGGCACTGGAACCTGTGGGCCGAGGCCTCGCGTCGCACGATGGGCTGGCGCTTCGAGACAGCCTCGGACCGCGAGCTCGTCGTCGCGCTCATCACCGACGCCGCCACCCGGCAGTCCGTCGCGCTCACGCCCGCCGAGGTCGCGTCCACCCCGGCCGGCATGCGGCGGAACGACGGCACCACCACCTTGCGCCCCCGGCACTCGACCTACTACTCCAGTCAGCGCCTGCTCGCCGCGGAGGACCGGCTGCTCACCCTGGCCGAGGACCGCACCGCGCCCGCCCTCGTCCCACCGCACTTCGTCGACACCGTGCCGCTCGGCACCCGGGGTGATGGGGCGGTGATCGACGACGAGCAGACCGCCGCGCTCGCCCGAATCCTCACCTCGGGCCGGCGCCTGGACCTGCTGGTCGGCCCGGCCGGCACCGGGAAGTCCACCGCGATGGCCGCCCTGGCCGGTGCCTGGACCGCCCAGCACGGACCCGGGTCCGTGGTCGGCATGGCGCCGTCGGCCGCCGCCGCGCAGGTGCTCGCCGACGACCTTCGCCTCGGCTGCGACAACACTGCGAAATGGCTTCACGACCACCGGCACGGCAGGGCGGACTTCCGCCCGGGCCAGATGGTCATCCTCGACGAGGCCACCCTCGCCTCCACCCGCACCCTGGACGCGATCGCCACCCGCGCGGCCGAGGTCGGCGCGAAGGTCGTGCTCGTCGGCGACCCGGCCCAACTGCAGTCCGTCGACGCCGGCGGAGCATTCGGCATGCTCGTCGAGGCCCGCGCCGGCGACCTGGCACAGCTGCTCGAGGTGCGGCGCTTCGTCCACGAGTGGGAGAAGGACGCCTCCCTCGCCCTGCGTGACGGCGACGTCGCCGCGATCGACACGTACGCCAGCCACGGCCGCATCCTCGAGGGCACCACCGAGGCCATGATCGACGCCGCCTACGAGGCCTGGCAGGACGACCTGTCCGCCGGGCGCGCCTCCATCCTCGTCACCGAAGCCGCCGAGTCCGTGCGGCACCTCAACGAGCGCGCCCGCGCCGAACGCATCCAGTCCGGTCACACGTCCACGGCGCGCGAGGTCGCGCTCCGCGACGACGCCCGCGCATCCGCCGGCGACGTGATCATCACGCGCCGCAACGACCGTCGCCTGCACACCAGCCCCCACACGTGGCTCCGCAACGGCGACCGCTGGACCGTCACCCACGTCGGAAGCGACGCGACGCTCGACGTCCGCCGAGCCGGCGACCCCAGCGGGGCGAGCGTGACGCTGCCGGCGTGCTACGTCGCCCGGCACGTCGACCTCGGCTACGCCGTCACCGCCCACCGCGCGCAGGGCATGACCGTCGACACCGCGCATGTCGTCGTCTCTCCCTCGACCACCCGGGAGAACCTGTACGTGTCCATGACCCGTGGCCGACGCGCCAACACCGCCTACGTCGCCCTCGACAAACCCGACCCCCTGCACACCACCCCCGCCGAAGCCGACACCACCGCACGCAGCGTCCTGGTCGGCGTGCTCAACCACTGCGGGCTCGAGCTGTCCGCGCACCAAACCATCGCCGCCCAGCAAGAGACGTGGACCGGCATCGCCCAGCTCGCGGCCGAGTACGAGACGATCGCCGCCACCGCCCAGCAGGGTCGCTGGACCCTTCTCGTCACCGACGCCCTCGTCAATGCGGGCGGGCTCACGCCGGCCGAAGCCAACCAGGTCACCTCGTCCGAGGCCTTCGCCGTCCTCACGGCAGAACTGCGCCGCGCCGAGGCCAACCACCACGACGTCAACATCCTGCTGCCGCGCCTGGTCGCCCAGCGCACCCTGCTCGACGCCGACGACATCGCCGCCGTCCTCACCGCCCGCCTCGCCCGAGCGGCGGGACGGCCCGCTCCCGGGACGACCCCGGATCTCATTGCCGGACTCCTCCCGGCCGTCATCGGCCCGCTGCCCGCCGACGCCACCCGCGCACTCGCCGAACGCCGCGAGCTCATCGAAACCCGCGCCCGCACACTCACCGAGACCGCGATCCGCGACCGGGCGCCTTGGGTGTCCCGCATCGGTGAGCGGCCGCTCGCTGCCGGTGACCGCGAACGGTGGCTCGCCGAGCTGGCCGTCATCGCCGCCTACCGCGACCGGAACGACATCACCAGCCCCGCGCCACTCGGCGCCTCGACCCAGCCCCTCGCCCAGGAACGCGATCGGCGCCGCGCCGCCGAAGCCCTGCGCCGCGCCCAGGCCATTGCCCAGACGCAGGAGGCCGGAGCGCGCGGTGCCCGCAGGCACGAGCGCAGCCTCTAGCACGCCCCAAGGCTCAACCAGAATCACACGCACGGCATCCAGCGTGGAGGCGAGCGCACGGCGTCTAGCCCCCCGGCGTAAATCTGTGGACAGCAAATACGTCCCGGTCATCCCGGCCGCGGCGGGGAGCACCTGGGCACCGGCGGCTCCGCATGGTGGTGGCACCCACGCTGTTCGCCGCGACCGACACGATGAACTTGCCCGCGTCGCCATCCGCAGCCCGTTCGTCTGGGTCTATCTGACCGTGCGCCGCCGCACCGCGTGCTGGCTGGAGACCTACCGGCGCTGGCCCGCACGGGCGACATCGCGCCACCATTAGCCACCGCACACCTTGTCTGCCTGCGCGACGCCACCGAGATCGAGCTGGCCCTTCTTCAGCTGGCCGCCGGCACGGCGAATCAGGTCGGCGCTGAAGTTGCAGCACCTCGGTTCGCGGCCACGTACCCCGCTTCCCGAGCAGGTTCCCGATCGAGTCCATCGGGAGCACTGCGCCGCACGGATTTAGGAAGAAAGAGGCTGGCCCCCCGGGCGAGCGTCAGCGCGTCGTGGATCTCCGCAGTCACCGTTTCGGCTCTCGACGCGGACGTCGCGAGACCTGTACTCGTTCGCGACGGCGTCGAGCGAGGCGTAGTCTGCCGGGGCCATCTCGACGAGGAGGAGGTCGATGGCGGTCCTGGCCTTGGCCCGCTGTGCGGCTAGCATTATGTGCTCGGCGGATCCGGGCTCTCCGGTGTCGTCCTCGGCCGGCGAAGCCATCGAAGAGCACGGCGCGTCTCGGGGTCAGCTTGCTCGCTGTAATGTTCGCGAACTGGATGACGTACTGCTTCAGGATTCGTGCTTGTAGACCGACTGCGGTTTCGGGCTGTCTAGCAGCCCGCCGTCTGTCCCCGTCGCCATGCCCCCTGCTCCCTTGCGCTTTCGCCCTATCTGTTGCCCTTGGCGCGGTTGTGCGGGACGCAGAGCATCGTGAGGTTCGCGAGGTCTGTCGCCCCGCCCTTCGACCACGCCGTCACGTGGTCGGCGTCCATCTCGTTCTGCTTGTAAATCCGAGCCTTGTTGGCGTCGGAGCTGAGTGCGCACAGCGGGCAGTTCGAAACGCCGTCGCCCTTAGCCTTCGTCGTCTGCTGCTGGTAGCCGACGCGCTTCATGTTGGCGTCGAAGAGCCGGATCTCGAGGAGCTTTGTGTCGGTCTCGCCACCCAGCACGAACTCGTAGATGTTCCGCGCCCGGTGAATCGCTGGGTCGGTGCGGAGCTCGTCCACGCGGGTGTCCAACCTGGCGGCGTCGTAGGAGGATGAGTGGTACTGCTCGTAGAGCCGACCCCACTCGAGGCCGCGCATCTCGGCGTCGGGCGAGCGCGTGAACACGCTGGTGACCCAGTCGATCACAGAGGTAAAGTAGGCCCTCAAGCTCGTGATCTCGGCGTCGGTGCGATGCTGGGCCATGTAGGCGTCAATCGTGAGGCCCTGGGACGAAGCGAGCCACTCGAGCGCGGTCCCCAGGATCTCCTGGCGCTTGACGTCGCCCTTGATGTACGCCTGCCATTTCTGAATCTGGGCGTTGTGGGAGTTGGAGTACTCGGCCTTCGCCTTGGTGACGAACGGGCCGGAGTAGATCGAATTTCGCAGTTCCTGGTCGTTCAGGGGAACGCCGGCGATGTTGATCGTCCGGAACCAGTCCTTGATCTCCGTCTCGGTGCCCTCGCACTCGTAAACGAGCAGCGTCGCATCCATGATCTTGTTCTGCCGATCGACCGGCAGCGATGAGAAGGTCTGCTCCTTGCCGTCGACCTTGATCGCGAACTTGCCTGTCGTAAACCGGCCCACGCTCGTGATGCGCTGCTGGCCGTCGAGCACCTCGAGCATGGGGTCCGCCACATTGAAGTAGATCAGGCCGAGCGGGTAGCCCTTCAGCAGCGAATCGATGACATCGGCGTCCTTGCCCCCGCCGTAGATGTAGTGCCGCTGGTACTCGGGCTGGATGACGAGCCGGCCGTTGAGGCCGAACAGGCCCTTGCCCTCGTACTCGTTGAAGACGAAGCCTTCGATGACCTCGGCGACGCTGTACTGCTTCAGCTCGGTCTTCACGCGGCCGTGTCCCTCCGGCGAATGATGATGCGCTTGTAAGCGGTGTAGTAATGCGGCTTGGTGAGCCCGAGCCGGCGGTGGCCCGGGCTGTTGCCGCCGGTGCCGCCCTGCTCGTAGTAGGTCCTCACGAAGTCCTCGCCCAGGGTGCCGACGCCTAGCTCGCGCAACGCGTCCATATCGTCGCCGTGGGCGAGGATCTCGAACTGGTCCGGGTTGTACTTGTCCAGGAAGGTAATCGGCACCCCCATGAACCCGTCCCAGTCGCTAGGGATGGCGTCGACGTGGCCGACCTCGATGGCCTCGGGGAAGTTGTAGTACCGCTGGTACTCCGCCCCGCGGACGTCCTTGTGCCTCGAGAACCGGATGTTGTCGGCCATCGTCATCAGCTGCAGCGGCTCGTGTCGACGCCCGTGGTCGACGTTGGTGAACCAGCAGGCGTTCCCGAGACGCGTGTAGTCGTAGTCGTCGTCGGACGGGTAGCCCAGCCGTGCGGCCTTCTGGCGGTCCGCCTCCTTCACGGGAGCGCCCTTCGGCACACCGAACACCATGTCGGTGTTGTTGGCTGTCGCCCCCTTCCAGAGGCGGTTCTCCTTGATGAGCGGGAAGATATCCACGTAGGTGGTCGCGGCGCTGTTGCCGATCACCGAGAACTTCCTGTCGCCGGCGACCAGCCAGGCGACGAATTCGCGGAACATGCTGAACGGCGGGTTGGTGATGACGATGTCCGCCTCGTCGCGCAGGGCCGTGACCTCGGCGCTGCGGAAGTCTCCGTCGCCCTTGAGGTACTCCCACTGGAGGTCGTTGATGTTGACGGAGCCGTCGTCATTGATGTCGTGGGGCTCCAGGACAAACTTCTTGCCGTTTGCCCGGGTCTTGGTCTCGTCGAACCGCGGGTTGGCCATCTCGAACAGCGTCGGCACGTAGTAGTTGCCCGCCGGGTTGCTGTCGGGGGCCAGCGACGTCGAGATCAGCTTTTTCAGGCCGAAGTCCATGAAGTGCAGCGCGAAGAACTTGGCGAAGTTGGACCACTCCGGGTCGTCGCACGGCAGGAGCACGATCTTGCCGCGGAAGACGTCGGGGTCGTACTCGAGATAGGCGTTCATCTCTCGCTCGATGTCGGCCCACTGCGTGTAGTACTCGTCGAACTTCGCGGACTTCGCCGACTGCAGGTTGGTGTTCTTCGTGCGAGACCGCGTGGTCACGCGCTCTGTCGGTGTCGCCATGCTTGCCTGTTCACCCCTGTGGTCCGGCCGTGATCGCGGCCAGAGTGCCGGCGCGCGCTGCATTGACATCCTATCGACGGGCTCCGCCAGTGCTGGCAAACGAGGCCGATCGGACGGGATGAACACGAGGATCCCGGAGGCCGGCGTTGCCCCTACGGTCTCGCGGTGAGGGCCCACCGCGTCAACGCGTCGATGATGGTCGGCAGGTACCGCTGCACCTGGTCACGGTCGCTGCCCCCTTCTCCTGCTCGGTGAAGTCGGCGTGGGGCGTCTCGATCCGGGCCTCCCGGCGCGCGGCAAGCTCGGCCGGGATCACGAGGGACCCGTCGTCCTGGCGCGAGCACTGGTCGTGCACGTAACGCTGGCAGCGTGCCAGCGCTCGTGCTCGACCGCGGTCAGCAGCTCAATCGGTACATTGATCTCATCGACATTGCCGTCGATGTACATGACCTTGGTCTAGCCGCCGTGCGACGGCCGCCGCGAGGTGATCACGGGTGCTCGGGCCTTCTGCCTCTGGCAGGCCCCTCCGATTGTCAGTATCCCGGGCAGTTCTGGCACGTATGTGGCACACGCCCGGATGCAGTGGGGGTCGGGGCGTGGGTTTCTGCATGTGAAGGTCGTTGCTGGTATGGCTTCCGCGACCGGACTTGAGGAAATTGTTGACAACGAATACTGACATGCTTACCGGCCCGTCACGGTTCACCAACCGGGCGGCTGATCACCACCTCATGGTAGCCGCCGTAACGGCCCGAATGCCCGACGACGCGCTCGATCCGGTAGCCGACGGCAGAGGCGTCCTTGTGCAGTAAGGCGACCGGGGATTCGTCGGCGGAGTAGAGACCGGCGGCATCGTAGCCGGCGAGATTGGAGCCGCTGACCGTGAACGCGATAACGATGTCGTCGATAGTGGCCTTGCGTTCGCAGGCGGTGACGACGTCGGCGGGCTGACCGTCTTGGGGCACCAGGAGTGTCTCGCCCCAGGGCCACTTTGTCGTAGTCCATGGGGGAGGCCCGACTTCACTTAGAAGCTCGGTAAGGCGGTCCTTCCACTGCTCTCGAGCGATCTCGTGCAATCCTGCCTCGGCGATGACGGCGCGCTCTCTGCTGTAGTGATCGCACATGTAGCGCCCGCCCATGCTCAGGCGCAACTTGATGCCCTTTGGGTCTTCTAGGTCGGGGTACCAGGTGAAGATGTGCCCGTCGTCGCTGTACTTGAATTTGCCGATGTTCGCCACGTGTGAGCGGCGCCCGGCACGGGTGGGAGTCTTGCCCTTTTTCACCAGTCGAACATGCGCAGGCCGGTCGTGCACGGCGTCGTCGACTGCCTCGAGCACGGCGGCAGCTGCTGCTTTGGTAACCGTGGAGGACTCCACGATGACGTCGCGCGGGCCGATGTGCATGCCCTTGTTTGCGCCTAGCCGAATCCGGATTACGGACCAGCCGGCCTCGGCGAGCAGCTCGTTGCGCAGCCGGTCCTTCTGCTCCGCTCCGCGGTGGGTGAAAAATCGCCCGTCTGGGACAGGATTGCACGGGTCGACCTCGATGGCGATTTTGTGCTCGACCAGCAGCAGGTCGGGTGTCAGAAGCAGGTAGAAATAGTCCTTGTCCGGGTGACGGCACACGACCGCCATGCGGTTGCGGGGCAGCGCGAAGCCCGCATCCTTGACCAGTTGGCGAACGGCGCGCTCGACCTCTGACGTGACGTCATGATGGGACGGTCGGAGGTCACCGATGGTCGCCTCCTCGACAGGGACGACCATCTTCAGCTTGGTGCGGCTCGTCATGCATCGATCATGGCGGATGCCGGACGGGCGGCACGTTGTATTCCAAGCCCATCCGAGTGGGCGGGGAGGGTGATGCGGTGGACCGGGCCGACCTCCAGGTCGGACCCGTTGCAGACGGCGCCGATGCGGCTGGCGCCTGGCCCGGCGCGGCGTGGCGTTGCATCCTGGGCGAGGGGGATGGTTTCACCGGTTGGCAAGCCACGCGCCAGCGGCGCGGTGCGTGCTCGCCAGGCTCCATCTAGGTGGAGCCCGGGTTCGGTTGGCGGTCGGGCTCCACAAGCGTCCGAGCTGGGGAGAGTCGTGGGGCATTGATGGGGCGAAAAGTGCTCGCTCTCAGTCGTTGTCCGTGGGTCTCCATCGTTCGGGTGCTCAGTACAAACCTCCAGGTCATCGGTCCTGCGGGGAGTTGCCCGGCATCGGTCGGACCTCTCCAGACCGGAGCAGGTCGCCGCAAGGCGCCTCAAAGTCGATTCTCGCCGGCGCCCGAAGTGCTCCGCGGCGACATGGTCGGCGGTTGTTAGCGACGAAGTGCGCGCCGACTCCGGTCTGTGGACCTCGCGTCGGTAATGATGCGAGGTACGGGCTCACGAGAGGCCCACGGAGTGCACGCGTGCCGCTGCGCCGTGCTCGCCGTGCGGTGCATGCGACGCCCGCCAGCCTCATCCTCTATTGCGATGATCCGCTTTCGGAAGCGGAGTGACAGCCTTGGAGAAGCAGCGTTATGCACGAAGCCATAATGGACACCACAGGCTTGAGTTCCTCTTCCGTTTTCCACTGCGTTCGAGCCTTGTCAGGGTGAACGAGGTTCCTCCAGTCCCGGATCATGTCGCCCGCAGCAGACGGGAGATTCGGCAGCGCTCCCGCGTTCTGCGCCACGAGCGTAAGGGCCTCCAGTGTCCAACTTCGCGAGCTTCCCGTAGGGATCGATCCGCTACGGAGGACGGCGCGGCGACGAGCATTGTCCCGAACCTCCACATCCATCTGCTCGGTCAGAGCGAGAAGCATTCCCTCGTATGCCGCACCCAGTCCCGCCAGGGCCAAACGTGAGTGCCCTACGTTCGCCGCCTGCACAGCACCTGCATGAAGGTCGGCCACGACACCGCGCAATCGAACGTCTGCAATCCAGTCCAGTTCCCCCACTTGCATCGGCGCTAAGACCGCCGGTTCGCTCGAGCCCGACGACTCGATAGTCTCGAGGACGACGCTAGGGCTGATTTGGGGGCTTGCGCGAAACGCGCGCTCGTAGAACTCGGAGCGCGCATACATTCGCGAAGCGCCAAAACCCGACGTCTCTATCCGGACGGCGCCCAAGATTTGAAGAAACTGAGACAACCCTTCCCCGGAACTGGGTAATCCGTCGACTCCCGACGCGATAACGCGACCCAATAGCTCTTCAGCACCCGCCTCCGCAGCCAGGCGGCGGAACAGCGCAGGCAAATGGCCATCGGCTCCGCTTCCCAGTCGAAGCAGTTGCGAATTGAACGCCTGCTCCCTATTCACCTCTTCCTCGGCGGAGACCGCATCCAGTAGTGCCTGAACGAGATAAGGCATCCCTCCCACGGCGGCGAACGCGCGCTGTGCCCACGGGACCAAGGAATCATCGCCTGTAGCGCGTGCGAGCGCAATGACCTGATCCTCACTAAGATCCTCGCTCAACACCAAGCGACTAACGTTGAAGGGGCTATTATCATCGTCGATCACCGTCTCTGGACGAAAGGTACCGGAGAAGACGAACAGTATTTGTGCCGCAACGCCTGTAGCATCTCCCGTCCGAGTTGCAGTGTGATAGGCGCGAAGTTGCGAATAGAAATCGTGCCTGACGCCCTCTTCCAGTCGCGTCGCCTCGTCTACGAGCAGCGCCACGGTCCCGCTTAGTCCAGAGAAAGCTACGCGAAGGCCTTCTAGGACCGTGTCGATCTGGACTGGCGCCGGCACTTGAGCGCCAAGGCGATGGGCGACTTGCCCAACCAGCCACGACAAGAAGTGTTCAAGCGTCGGCTTAGGAGGTGACGGGTATCCTTGCAGGTCCACGAGGGCGGCGCGAATGCCGTTCTCTTCGAGAGAATCGCGCAACCGGACTAGGCCGCTCGTCTTCCCGTGTTGGCGCGGGCCAAGAAGCGTCACCCAATCACCCGAAGCCAGAAGCCGCAGGCATTCGTCTTCGAATTGCCGATGGCGATACGTCACGTTCGACACCGGTACGACGCCCCCGACTACGAAGTCGCCCACGCGCTCTCCTCTGATTCAACCTAATCTAGGCGGGTTTACCCCGCGTGTCGAGTAATATCCCGAGCTAAATCTTCGACGATCAGGCCTGCGCCGCCCATAGCTCTCATCGCCGCGGGAAAGGCCGTTGCGCGCCAAGAAATGTTCTGTCCGGACACGTCCACAATTCCGTAGAGATCAAGCATGCGGAGTGCGGCCTCGAGATCCTCGAGTGAGTGTGCAACGTGTGAATCGGTAAGACTCCTGGCCAACTGTTCGACGGACCCGTCACCCGCAGCGATCAACCCGGTCACTAGGCGTTCCGTTGGCGTGGCCTGACCCCAGTAAGTCGCCACATAGTGCCGAATGAACGTTGAGTCGGTCACGACCGATTCAACGTCACCGACGCTAAGAACGCCGCGCGACTCTGCTGGACGTTCGTTCAACAGCATGACGAGCGACTCCCCGAGCTGCTGGACAATCTGCGGGTGCCCGCTCGTGGCTTGCCACGCGAGGTCCAGCACCTTTTTGGGCTGCTCAAAGCGGACTCCCAAAGCCGCCAGTGGTTGCGTCAGCAACGCCTCCGCGTCGGGGCGAGCGAGCTGTCTGAGTGGTATGGCCCGACAGAAGTTCCAATGAGGGCTCGAAGGATCCCAGAGGACCCCTGCGATCAGTCGCTCCCCCGAAAAGACGAACTGAGCGCGACCTTCTTGGCTAAGACTCCTCAGCGACCGAAATAGCGGTTCACGCATGCCTTCGCTGTGAGGATCCTCGCGGTCCCACTTCAGGAGTGCATCAACCTCGTCGAGCATAACGACGAGCGGCCCCGGCGCTCGGCCACCAAGTTCGGCGAAGAGACTTGTCACAGCCTCCACCGAGAATGCGCTAGAAACGCGGACATCCCAATGCGCATTTACATGCTCTGCGAAGCTTTTCCACGAGCCTACGGCTTGGCAGTCGGCGTAAAGGACGTTCCATCCTGCATCCCCCAAGCGATCTCGAGCATGCTGCAGAAGGCTCGTCTTGCCGATACGGCGACCACCGATTAGTGCAGCGCTATTCGTCGTCAGTGTATGTTGCAGTAGCGCCTCTTCGGCGCCCCGCCCGTAGAACATCCGCTGGCGAGTAGCACCCATGACAGTGAACGGGTTCGCCTTCGATAGGTCAGCTTGGGCGAGCACCGCCGAGATCACTGCATCTCGCGGACTCTTGCTTGTCGCAATTGCCCGCAGGTCCTCGAGGTCAACAACGACGACGCTCGTTGCCATGGCCGCTTGTTGTCTCATCGTAGTCAGCGCGATGTTGATGTCGGGTGTTATCAGGATGGCGACGCCACCTCCGACATCTCGCGATCGGTTGAGCCGGCCCACAGTTCGGACGAGTTCTGCGTCGACCACACCGGTTGACGACGTAGCAGCCGCGACGAATAGGCGATGAGGCAAGACTGGATCGTCGATCGTTCCGAATGCCCCGACCACGTCATCTTCCGGTGCTAGCCACTTCTCGTCACGCGCATTTAGTAGCGCCATAAGCGAGCGCACGGCGTCGGCGGCTCGATACTCTCGCGCCAAAGATTGGACGGGTTCGACCTTGGCAGCGGAGCGCCATCGCAAAGTCGCGTTGGAAATGTTCAGTTCGAGGTCTTTATCGGGATGCGAAGCAACGTAGTCGCCGAAGGCTAGTAGGACCCGGTCCTGCCTGTCAGGTAGATCTTGCGCCGAGATCTCCGTCGAGTCGCGAAGGGCGCTGTCGATCAGGGTGCCTAGAGCTCGTGTCCGTCCAGATCTTTCACCATGGCTGAGCACCGCGTCCGCAAGCGCCTCCGCGAGAATTCCTTGTTGAGCCTGCTCGGTGCTCATACCGGCCCCGACTTGCTCTAGAAGTCGGGCCAAAACGCGCCGAGGACTCTCGACAATCCCAGCCCCGTCGAGGATCAATATCAACGTCATCGGTAGCGCATCGAAGTCGCGCTGCAGTGACGGATAGGTCTCTAGCAAGTCCCTTTGCTGGCGACCCCCGCTTTGCGCCTGGAAGACACTCACGATGGCTGCTACGGGCTTGCCCTGAGCTGCCACGACAGCCGTAACGCGGCCCTTCGCTTCAGCGGGCCACTTCCATGCCGGAAGATTCGATACTTCGACACCCGTTTGAACGGCGACGTCTGCGACGGCCGTCTCTATCAGAGTGTCGAGCTGAGCCTTTACATGGTCGCGTCGACGAAACCCGCGCCGACGAGCATCCAGCCCAAGTTCGCCGACTCTTACCGCGTCGACGACTCGGGCTCCCGGGGGAAGCAGCCTCCAAATGCCTAATTGTATCAACAGGTCAGCTAGCTCGCGCCTCTTGGAGTCAGAGCTAGGGGCCTGGTCCGGCAGGCTGCGATTACCCACGAACCCCACGCGTTGTGGAGCCGCGAACAAAGCGCGGAGAACCAGCACACTTTGCGGCAGCTTGAGCCAGTCTCCGAGGGCATTCTCAGTCTGGTTATGGTCGTCGACTATGCGCTGCAATGCCGCGATGGCCTCTGCCTTCGCAGACACAGCGCGTTCAATGTCGGGCCAAGGTACGAAGGACTCCGGTGTGTAGAGATCCGATGACGCGCTTCGCTGGAGCAGCGTGATCTTCGCGTCAAGGGCCTCGCTGGCGTCGGCGGCCGGCGGCGCGACTAGTTCCGACACCTGTCGATCACTTCACTTCGAGGTCGGATCGTGGAGCCCCGCGCTGGCCCCGCGCGCGGTGCGTCCCTCGCCGTCGAGTGGTTCGCACCCATTGGCAACACCATGCCCAATCTGCGTGTGTGTGAGTCCTTCACGCACCGTAACGGAGGACGCAAGCGCTCGTACAACGGCACGCTACCGGCTCTGCAACTGGGCACGTCGGCCAAGCCGTGCGGGCGGCTTCCGGGCGGCGAGGCCGGGAGCGTTAGCCTGGGCGGCACGTGAGCGCGGCCCCGCGTCGTCCCGGGCACGAGGCGCCGAGGGCCCGCCCGGCGGGCAAGCCTATGTCGATCATCGACACCTCCACGGTCGGGGTGTTGCTTTGGCTGCTTGACCCTGGGCTGGCTGCTCCTTTCCGTGAACCGTTGCACGATGGGGCTCAGCGTCTGGGCTGGCCGCTGCTCGGCGCGCGGATGTCCGCGAGTCGACCCAGCTCGAACAGTGGCGCTGACGTCGCAGATCGCGCTTGGTCGGTTGGGGACGAAGGTCTCTGGCGCTCGTACCAGTGGACGGGTGATCGCTGTTCTGCAGCAGGGCGAGCGACTGTCGTGCCCGACCCCGCGAAGGAGGGTGGTTGAGATGGCGAAGTCAAGCGTCACCCGCCTCGTCGTCGGCAACCTTTTGTCGGCTTCACCGGGTGTGACGGTTCTCGTCGTCGGTGCCCGGGACCGCCACTGCAACCGGTGATCCCGCTCATGCGACCCGCATCCTGACCTGGGTCCACTTAGTGTCCACATTGGGTCCGCCTGACTCCGCACCTGACGGGTATCCTGGGGCTGGAAGCGAAGGGCGAATCCCTCGCGAAACCGAGCGAATCGGTAGTTTCCGGCCCGAGACCGTAGTAGTCGCGATGCCCCCGATGGCGTCCGGAGGTCGCAGGTTCAAATCCTGCCCCCGCTACAAGATGACGAAGGCCCGGACCACACGGTCCGGGCCTTCGTCGTTCGCCCGCGGCGCCGCAGCCCGTCGAATGGCCACGGTCGGCACCGACGGCCTCATCGCCCTACCCTGGGCCGATGATGAACAGGAGTCCCCGAGGCAACGGTCGTCGAGCACGGACGAGGCAGGCCTGATGGCCGGCGGACTGGCGGCGCTTCTCGACGACATCGCCGCGCTGGCAAGGCTGGCCGCGGCGTCCGTGGACGACGTCGCCGCGGCGGCCGGCAGGGCGAGCGCCAAGGCCGCCGGCGTCGTCATCGACGACGCGGCCGTGACGCCGCGCTACGTCCACGGCGTGGCTGCCAAGCGCGAGCTGCCGATCATCCGGCGGATCGCCATGGGCTCGCTGCGCAACAAGCTGCTCGTCATCCTTCCGGTGCTGCTGCTGCTCAGCCAGTTCGTGCCGTGGATCCTCACGCCGATCCTCATGGTGGGCGGCACGTACCTCGCCTTCGAGGGAGCCGAGAAGGTCTACGAGGTCGTCACCGGTCACGCCAAGGAGGCGAAGAAGCTGCCTGCCGCGGCCAAGGGCGAGGACGCGGAGAAAGCCGTGGTGAGCGGCGCGATCCGCACCGACTTCATCCTCTCGGCCGAGATCATGGTCATCGCCCTCAACGAGGTCGCGGACGAGGCCCTGGTTTCCCGCGGCGTCATCCTCGCCGTGGTGGCCGTCGGTATCACGGTGCTCGTCTACGGCGCCGTCGCCCTCATCGTCAAGATGGACGACATCGGCCTGCGCCTGGCTGCGACCAGGCAGGGCGCTGTCGCGGCCACGGGCCGCCTCCTCGTCCGCGCCATGCCCAAGGTCCTCGCCGTCCTCTCGACCGTCGGGATCGTCGCGATGCTGTGGGTCGGCGGACACATCCTCCTCGTCGGGGTCGACGAGCTGGGCTGGCACGCCCTGTACGACCTCGTGCACCACG
Organism: Georgenia wangjunii; assembly: GCF_036421975.1. Classification (NCBI taxonomy): domain Bacteria; kingdom Bacillati; phylum Actinomycetota; class Actinomycetes; order Allobogoriellales; family Allobogoriellaceae; genus Georgenia; species Georgenia wangjunii. Next base: position 110,530 of record NZ_JAZGON010000009.1, read on the forward strand.
CGGAGGAGGCGGTCCTCGACGTGGCCGGGATCGGCGGCTTCCTCGCGTGGCTCGTCAACACCCTCGCGTCCGCGCTGATCGGGCTGCTGGTCGGCGCGGTCGTCGTCGCGGTGATGCACCTCGTCCCACGGCGGAAGGGCGCCCGCACCGCTCATTGACGTCCGAGTGCGGACGGTCAGCAGTGCCGACGGGGCGTCACCGTCGGCGGTGGGTGTGCGCGAGCATCGGCACGAGCGTGGCCCAGGCGAGGACGGCGAGGGCCGCCGCGGCGCCGACGGCGAGCCACGGCACCGGCGCTGCCCCGGCGAGGAGCGTGGCGGCGAGCGCGAGGGCCTGCGCGAGGGCCTGGATCGCGACGAAGGGCCGCGCGGCGTCGGCGAGGACGCCCGCCTCGACGTGCGCCGTCCACGGCACCGCGTCGGCGAGGACGCCGAGGCGCCACGCGAGGTGCGTGGCGAGGACGAGCGCAGGCAGCTGCCACGCCGGCCCGCCCGGCGCGGTGAGGAGGACGAGCGCGACGAGGGCGACGACGGCGCCGAGGAGGAGCGGGTGCGGGCGCCACGCGAGCACGGCCCCCGCGAGGGCTCCTGCGACGAGGTGGCTCGTGTCCTGGGCGACGGACGCGGCGCTCGCGAGCACGGCGAGGGCGAGCGCGAGGCGCAGCAGCCATCCCGGCACCGCCCGCTCGAGGAGGATGCGCATGCGCGGGTCGTCGTCCGTGTGCGCGCCCGCACCGCCGCGGCGGCCCCACGGGCGGCGCGCGTCCGGCCCACCTTCGCCCGTCGCCGTGGCGCCTCCGCTCCTGGCTCTCATCGCCGTCCTCCGGAGGGGCGCTGCCGGGTCCGCGCCAGTGCCGCCAGCTCGACCTCGGCGTCGCTGCGCACGCCGCCGCGGCTCCACCGGACCACCTCGACGGCGTTGCGGCGCAGGAGCGCGAGCCGGTCCTCCCGCTCGATGTCGACGAGCCGGTAGGCGGTGAGCAGCCGCGACCCGAGCTCGTCGGCGCGCACGGGTGGCAGGACGTCGACGGCCACGACCCGGTGCCCGGAGCGACGCCACAGGACGGCCATGCGGGCCGCCTCGTCGTCGAGGAACGTCGAGAGGACGACGACGAGCGAGCCGGACGGGAGCTGCGGCGCGCGCTCGCGCGGACCGGGCGTGCCCTCGGGCAGGGAGAGCGCGAGGCGCCGCACGATGCGCTCGAGGTGGCGCCGGCCGGCGGCGGGCGGGACAGGACGCCGGCGCAGGCCGAGGTCCTCGAGCCCGACGCGGTCGCCGGCGGTGACGTAGGCCCGGGCGAGGGACGCCGCGGCCTCCCGGGCCAGGTCGAGGGACGTCGCGTCGGTCGTGCGCACGGGGACGCCGCCGGCCCACGTCGTCACGTCCGGGCCGACGTCGTCGCGGGAGTCGATGACGAGCATGACGGTGGCGTCCGCGCTCGCGTACGTCCGCCGCACGTAGAGGTCGCGCAGCTGCGCCTGGCCGGTGGCACCCGCCCGGCGGGCCGTCGTGCGCCAGTCGATCCGCCGCAGCCGGTCGCCGGGCGCGAAGAGGTGGACGTCGTGGAGGTCGCCGCCGTCCCCGGGCCGGCGCGAGCTGTGCGCGCCGGTCATCCCCTGGAGGCGGAAGGGCAGCGGCGCCCGCCGCAGGGGCACGGTGCCCGGCAGGACGAGGACGTGGGCGGGGCCGAGCGTGAGGGGAGGGCCCGTGATCACCGCCTGGTCGGGGCCGAGCGCGACGGCGTCGACCCGGAAGAGCTCGTGCGGACCGGTGCGCACCATCGCGCAGCGCAGCTCGACGGTGCGCTCGGTACCCGCGGGGAGCCGGACCAGCGCCTCGGCAGGGCGGCTGCCCGGGCTCGCCGCCCGCAGCCGCAGCGCCGACCCGCGGACGCCGGCCCCGCTCGCCGCCACGAGCGCGGACAGCTCGCGCTCGGCGACCATCTGCCCGGCGGCACGCAGCTCGAGCTCGACCGGCGCCGCCGGGCGCTGCGCCCAGCCGCGCGCGCCCGTGAGGAGGGGCGCGGCGCCGAGCGCCGCGACGTCGGGGCGGCCGACGAGCACCCCGGTGAGCAGGAGGAGCGCGCCGAGCGCGGTGCCGACGCTGGCCCAGCTGAGCGGGCGCCACGGCCCGGTCACGCCGCGCAGGCGCCGTCGACCCCCGTCCGTGGCCTGCCGGCCGGCCGCCTGGCTCACGCCCGCGCGCCCGCCCGCTGCCCGGCGCTCGCGGGCCCAGGGACGGCGCCGAGGACGGCGGCGACGACGTCCTCCGCGGGGGTGCCGGTCGCCCACGTCGTCGCCGTCAGCGTGAGCCGGTGCGCGAGCGCCGGTACGGCGACGGCCTTGATGTCCTCCGGGGTGACGTAGTCACGCCCGTCGAGGACGGCGAGCGCGCGGCCGACGAGGAGGAGCGCCTGGGAGCCGCGGGGCGAGGCGCCCACCTCGACGGCGCTGTGGGCGCGCGTGGCCGCGGCGAGGTCGACGCAGTACAGGAGGATGTCCGGGTCGACGTCGACGGCCTCGACGCCCGCCTGCATCGCGAGGAGGGTCGCCGGGTCGACGACCTGGGCCACGTCGGCCCGCTCGGCGCGCCGGGCGAGGCGCCGCCCGAGCACCTCCGCCTCCGCGTCCCGGGTGGGGTGCCCGACGGCGAGGCGCACGAGGAAGCGGTCGAGCTGGGCCTCGGGGAGGGGGTACGTGCCCTCGTACTCGACCGGGTTGGACGTCGCGAGGACGTGGAACGGCGCGGGGAGGGGGAAGCTCGTCCCCTCGACCGTCACCTGCCGCTCCGCCATCGCCTCGAGGAGTGCCGACTGCGTCTTGGGCGCCGTCCGGTTGATCTCGTCGGCGAGGAAGAGGCCGGTGAAGACGGGACCGGGCCGGAAGACGAACTCCGCCCCGGCCGGGTCGTAGACGTAGGAGCCGGTGATGTCCGCCGGCAGGAGGTCCGGCGTGCACTGGAGCCGGCGGAAGTCGAGGCCGAGGGCCGCGGCGAGGCTGCGGGCGGCGAGCGTCTTGCCGAGACCCGGGACGTCCTCGAAGAGCACGTGCCCTCCGGCGAGCACCGCGGCGAGGGCGGTGCGCAGCGGCTGCCTCATCCCGACGACGGCGGTCCCCACCTCCGCGAGGACCTCCTGACCGAGGCGTGCGACGTCCGGCACGGTGAGCGGGGCGGCGGGCGGGGTGCTCATGGCTGCGTCCTTGTCGTAGGGGGTGCGGTGGGCTGGTCCGGCGCCCCGAGGCGCTCGAGCGCACGCAGGCAGGCGGAGACGGCGCGCGCGCTCGGACCCTGGGTGGCCGGGGGAGTGAGGGCGGCGTAGGCCGCGTCGCCGAGGAGGTTGCGCACGGCCTCCGCGTCGCCGTCGAGGTCGAGGCCGTGGAGGGCGAGGCGTCCGCGCGCGACGGCGCGCAGCCGGCGCACGCCCTGGGAGTTGAGGCGGCCGTCCCGGCCCGTCATCGACCAGGAGAGCTGGGACACCTCGTGGCGGTAGCCGGCCCGGGTCCCGTCGGTGAGGCGCGGCCACGCGTGCTCGTGGCCGGCGTCCTGGGTGAGGAGCACGAGCCCGACGACGCCGGCCGCTGCGGCGGCGAGGGCGATGTTGGCCGGGGTGAAGCGGAAGTACGCCAGGACGACGACGACCGCCGTGATACCGAGGAGGACGCCGAGGACCGCGGCGCCGGAGACCGCGCGTCGACCGCGGGGCGCACGCGGGACGCCGCCGGCCCTGCGAGGCGCGTCGGTCAGCCCGCCTGCGCCGGCCCTGCGGCCCGCGCTGGCCTTCGCCACCGGCCTCACGGCGCCGCCTCGCCCGGAGCCGGCTGCGGCGGTCGGGCGGCCTGGCTCGACGTCGCCGGCCACGAGGCGGCGAGGCGGCGTAGGCACTCGGTGGCGGTGGCGACCTCCGCCTTGCCCATGCGGCCTGCCTCCCCGCGGCCGAAGCGGGCACGGTGGTAGAGACCGAGGAGGGTGCGGGTGGCCGCCGGGTCCGCGGCGGTCGCGTCGAGGACGGCGGTCGTGAACTCCGTCGGGGTCTGGGCCGGGGCACGCGGCACCCCCGAGCTCGACGCGGCCGCCTCGAGCTCGAGCCACGCGGCGATGACGACGTCGTCGGCCTTCCCGGCGGAGGCGAGGGCGGCCTGGGCCGCGTCGACGCCCCGACGCAGGGCGGGCAGGTCCGGCTCCACCTCGGGCTCGGTGGCGACGTCGACCTGCCGCCCGCCGGCAGTCTCGTGGCCGACGACGGTGCCGCCACGGGCGAACGTCGCCCGGCCGACGAGCCAGCGGGCGAGGAGGGCGCCGAGGACGACGAGCGCCGCGACGACGAGGGCCAGGGGATGGATCCCGCCGCCCCCCTCGGCCGTGACGAGGGGCGGCTCGACCGCCTCGGGGGTGACCGCCTCCTGCGAGGCCGCCGGGGGCAGGGGGACCTCGCCGGCAGGACGGGGGGCGGCCTCCCACGGCCCGGCGAGGGCGGCACCGAGGACGGCGAGGATGACGGCCGCGACGGCGAGGAGGACGACGGCGGAGCGCGCCCGGTCGCGCGGGTCGCCGGCGGGCGCACCGGCGGAGCGGGCTGGTGCCTCGGTGTGGCGGGCGGGCGCCCCGGAGGCCGGGGCCCCCCGAGCCCCGCCGCCCTCGCCCGCCAGTGCCCTCACCGCCGGCGGTAGGTCGTGATCCGGTAGCGGAGGCCGTTCTTCGCGTGGAGCCAGTCCTCGGGCGCCGGGTCGTGGCCGACGACCTCCCACTCGGGCCCGACCTCCGGAGCCCGGCGGTCGCCGGGCACCTCGAGGTCGATGTCGGTGACGACGAGGACGTCGGCGAGCGGCATGGCGTCGGCGTAGACACGGGCCCCGCCGCAGATCCACGCGTCCGCCCCGCCGAGCCGGTCGAGCGCTTCCTCGAGGCTGCGCGCGACCTCGGCCCCGGCGGGTGCGAAGTCCTCCTGGGTGGACAGGACGATGTTGCGCCGTCCCGGCAGGGGGCGGTAGCTCTCCGGCAGCGCGAACCACGACGTGCGGCCCATGACGACGGCGTCGGCGGCCGTCGTGCGGCGGAAGTGCGCCAGGTCCTCGGGCAGGCGCCACGGCATGTCGCCGTCGAGGCCGATGACGCGCATCCGGGCCTGCGCCCAGATCATGCCGAGGGTCACGCCGCCGCCCTCAGACCGCGACCGGCGCCGCGATGGCCGGGTGGTGGGTGTAGCCGACGACCTCGACGTCGTCGTAGGTGTAGTCGAAGAGGCTGGACGCCCGGCGCAGCCGCAGCGTCGGCGGGGCGTACGGCTCGCGGGTGAGCTGCTCGCGCACCTGCTCGACGTGGTTGTCGTAGATGTGGCAGTCCCCGCCGGTCCAGACGAGCTCGCCGACCTCGAGGTCGGCCTGCTGGGCCACCATGTGGGTGAGCAGCGCGTAGGAGGCGACGTTGAACGGGACACCGAGGAAGAGGTCGGCGCTGCGCTGGTAGAGCTGGCACGAGAGGCGCCCGTCGGCGACGTAGAACTGGAAGAGCGCGTGGCACGGCGCGAGCGCCATCGCGTCGAGGTCCGCGACGTTCCACGCCGAGACGATCATGCGGCGGGAGTCGGGGTCGGTGCGCAGGGTCTCCATGACCCGCGCGAGCTGGTCGACGTGGCGGCCGTCGGGAGTCGGCCACGAGCGCCACTGGACGCCGTAGACGGGGCCGAGCTCGCCGTCGTCGTCCGCCCACTCGTTCCAGATCCGCACCCCGTTCTCCTGGAGGTAGCGGACGTTGGACTCCCCGCGCAGGAACCACAGCAGCTCGTGGACGACCGAGCGCACGTGCACGCGCTTCGTCGTGACGAGCGGGAACCCGGCCGTGAGGTCGAACCGCATCTGGTGCCCGAACAGGCTCCGCGTGCCGGTCCCCGTGCGGTCGGACTTCGGCGTCCCCTCGGCGAGGACGAGGCGCAGGAGGTCCTCGTAGGGCGTGCGGCGCGCTGGGGCGGGGGACGGCTGGCTCACGTCCAGCATCCTAAGCGGCGCGTCGCGCCGGTGGCGGACCACCGGCGCGACGCGTCGTGCTGCGTGCTCCCGCTGCTCAGCCCTGCATGGCCATGTCGCGGTCCTGCCCCTGCTCGGACCCTCGCCGGTCCTGCTCGATCGTGTGCTGGGCGCCGCTGTGCGCCACCTGGATCTTGCGCGGCTTGGCCTCCTCCGCCACCGGGATGGTGAGCGTGAGGACGCCGTCGGTGTAGGCGGCGTCGATGCGGTCGAGCGCGACGCCCGTGCCGAGGGTGAGCTGGCGGGCGAAGGTGCCCGTCGGGCGCTCGCGGGAGAGCCACTGCTGACCCTCGGTGCTCGTCGTGCCGCGCTCGGCGCGGATCGTCAGGGTGCGGTCCTCGACGTCGACGTCGATCGAGCTCGGGTCCACACCGGGAAGGTCGATCTTGGCGACGAACGACTCACCCTCGCGGTAGAGGTCGAGGGGCATGACGCTCGCGTTCGGCGCCTCGCGCAGGACCGAGCTGAGCCAGCGGTCCATCTCGCGGAACGGGTCGTTGATCCTTGCCATGAGACTCACCTCCGTGTGCATCTCGGCCCGGACCTCCCGGGCCGGCGCCGGTCCCGTCGCTCGTGGCGGCGGGTCGGCTGCTGGCACATTTTTAGCACTCGCAAGCGGCGAGTGCTAACCGAAGCGGCGGCCCGATCGCTCACGGCGAACGGGCCGCCGACCGGCGGTGCGGGCGGGCCGCCCGCCGGCTCTCGGGCGGACTACCGGCTGGGGGCGAGCGCGTCCAGCCGGGCGAGCTCGTCCTGCGTCAGCTCGAAGCCGAACACGTCGAGGTTGGCCGCGATGCGCTCGGGCGTGACCGACTTCGGGATCGCGACGAACTCGCGCTGGACGTGCCAGCGCAGGACGACCTGCGTGGGCTGGACGTCGTGCGCGCGGGCGATGGCGACGAGCTCGGGGTCGTCCATGTCGGTCCGCTTGAACGGGCTGTACCCCTCGAGGACGACGTCCCGCTCGCGCAGCGCCGCGACGAGCTCGGCGTCGTGGTCGCCGGGGCTCCACGGGATCTGGTTGATCGAGGGCATGACGCCGGTGGCGGCGGCGAGCTCGTCGAGCTGGGCGACGGAGTAGTTGCTCACGCCGACCGCGCGGGCCTTGCCCGCCTCCTGCGCTCCGATGAGGTGCTCCCACATCGCGGGCGTCGCCTCGCGGTTCGGCGGCCAGTGGATGAGCCAGAGGTCGACGTAGTCGGTGCCGAGGAGACGCAGCGACTCCTCGAGGGTGGCGCGCTCCTCGCCGAGGTGGCCGGGGGGCAGCTTCGTCGTGACGAAGATGTCCGCACGGTCGACGCCGGAGTCCGCGAGCGCCCGCCCGACCTGGTCCTCGTTGCCGTACGCGGTGGCCGTGTCGATGTGGCGGTAGCCGACGTCGAGCGCCGTGCGCACCGAGGTGTACGCGTCGTCGCCCTCGGACTGCCAGGTGCCGAAGCCGAGGAGGGGGATGTCGACGCGGCCGGCGGGGGTGCGCAGGCCGATGGTGGGGGTGTGGGGTGTCGTGGTCATGGTCGGACATCCTGCTACGCCCGTCCGCGGGCGGCACGCCGACGACGGCGCGACCCCGAGCCGCCTCAGCCCGGGGCGGCCGCCCGGGGCCGGGGCGGCGGGCGGGTCACTCGGCCGCGGCGAAGGTCTCGGGTGCGGGACCGAAGGCCTCGCGCGCGCTCTCGACGACGTTGCGCGCGACGGCGCGCCCGCCGGTCCAGCCGATGATGGCGCCCACCCCGAAGGGCGCGAGCCGGCCGACCGCGAGGAGCCCGCCCCGGGTGGCGAACCGGCGGGCGAGCCGGCTCGTCAGTCCCCGGTTCACCCCGCGGACGGTGCCGAGCGGGAGGCGCGTGAGGGCCGTGCGTGCCCAGCCGAGCGTGCCGAGGCCCACCTGACCCTCGAGGGCGTCGACGCCCTCCTGGCCGAGGAGCGAGGCGAGCACGAGCGTGCGCCGCCGGGAGGCGTCGGCGATGTGGACGCCATGGACCTCGGCGACCGCGAGGACGAACGTCGCGCTGCGGGCGAGGAACGTGCCGACCGTGCCGGCGGTGAGGACGGCCGCGATCCCCGTGCCGATGGCGGGCACCGTCGCGACGGCGCCGACGGCGCCGCTCGTGCGCTTGACGGAGCGGACGTACGCGTCCTCGAGCTGGGTGAGGATCTCGGCCGGGGTGGCGTCCGGGTGGGCGCGCCGCAGGGCTGCGACGTTCGCCTGCACCCGGCCGGCCGGCAGGGCGAGGGCCGCGTCGAGGAGCGACTCGAACCGGGTGCGCTCGGTCGTGGCGGCGTCGTCGGCTGCGCTGAGGTCGCCGGCGCGCTCGTCCGTCGTCGTGAGGTCGGTGCTGGCCATGGGTGCCTCAGCTCTCGTCGGTCATGGGTTCGTGGGTGATGGCGAGCTCGTGCGAGGCGCCGGCCTCGAGGGTGCGACCGACCGTGCACTGCCGCCCGGCCGTGCGTCGGACGCGCTCGCGGAGGGTGTCCTGCTGCTCGGGGTCGAGGCCGGCGAGGTCGAGCACGAGCTCGACGTCGAGGGACCCGTAGCGGTTCTCGCCCTGCACGGGCGCGCCCGAGACCCCGACGACGGCGGGGAAGTCCTCCCCGAGCTTGCCGCGCAGCACGTGGTCCGCCGAGAGCGCCGTGCACGCGGCGAGGGCGAGCTGGAGCAGCTCGCCGGGGGAGAAGACGCCCTCGGCGTCACCCTTGCCGATCCGTACCTGCGCGCCCCGCTCGTTCCTGCCGGTGTAGACCGGGCCGCCGTCACGCTCGCCCCACAGGGCGCGCCCGGGGGCCGGTGCGGGTGTGGCGGCACCACCCGCGGCGTCGGCGTCCGGCATCGTGAAGTCCATGGGCCGATCGTCGCACGCGGGCCGCGTGCGGGCGACGGCGAAGCGGGCCGGGGCCTGCGGATGCCGCGCGCCGGGCGCTCCCGTAGCGTCGGGCGGGTGCCAGACAACCTGCCCTCCGCCGTCGTCGTCGTCCTCTTCGGCGCGAGCGGTGACCTCAGCGCCCGGATGGTGCTGCCCGCGTTCTTCGACCTGCACACCCGGGGGCTCCTGCCCGCGGACTGGCGGCTCGTCGGTGCCGGGCGCGGAGACAGCAGCGACGAGGACTTCCGGACGAGCGTGCGCGAGGCGCTCGAGGAGTTCGGCGACGGGCTTCCCGAGGACTGGGACGAGGTCTCCGAGCGCGTGCGGTTCGCCGGCGGCGGGTTCACGTCCGAGGACGCGGGGGAGATGATCGAGGTCATCGACGAGGTCCGCGAGGAGCTGGGCGGTGACCCGGCGGTCGTCCACTTCCTCGCCGTGCCGCCGTCCGCCTTCGAACCACTCACGCGAGCGCTCGGTGACCACGGTCTCGCCGAGGACGCCCGCGTCGTCTACGAGAAGCCGTACGGCACGTCGCTGGAGACCTTCGTCTCCCTCGAGGAGACGGTCAAGGACGTCCTCAGCGAGGACCAGGTCTTCCGCATCGACCACTTCCTCGGCAAGGAGGCCGTGCAGAACCTCTACGTCCTGCGGTTCGCCAACGAGCTGCTCGCGGGGATGTGGAACCGCGACCACGTCGAGCAGGTGCAGATCGACGTCCCGGAGTCCCTCGACGTCGCCGACCGCGCCGAGTTCTACGACGAGACGGGCGCGGCGCTCGACATGCTCGTCACCCACCTCTTCCAGGTCGCCGCCCAGGTGGCGATGGAGCCCCCGACGGACCTGCGCGACCCCGGCAGCGTCCTCGCCGCGCGCGAGGACGTCATCGCGTCCTTCCGCGCCCTCGACCCCGACGACGTCGTCCTCGGCCAGTTCGAGGGCTACCGCGACATCGAGGGCATCGACGACGCCTCCCGCACCGACACGTTCGTCGCCGCCCGGCTGTGGGTGGACAACGACCGGTGGCGCGGCGTGCCGTTCCTCCTGCGCACGGGCAAGCGGATGGCGTCCGACGCCCAGGAGGTCACCCTCGTCCTCCGCGACCCGGCCGGCCCCCTCGCCGGGGAGATCGCGACGCCCAACACGGTACGGGTCTCGATCGAGGACGCGGGCGGCACGCTCTCGATCGGGCTGACGGTCAAGCAGCCCGGGCCGGAGCTCGACCTGACGATCGGTACGGCGCGCCTCGAGCTCGACCAGGTCGAGGGCGGGACGACGATGCCCCCGTACGCCTCGCTCCTGCACGACGTCCTGCTCGGGGACCGCTCCCTCTTCACGACCGCGAGCGGCCTGCGGTCGGCCTTCGAGGCGTTCGCGCCGCTCCAGGGCGACGCGCGGCCCGAGCCGCGGCCGTACGCCCAGGAGAGCTGGGGCCCCGAGGAGGCGCGCGAGCTCGCCGCCCCGTACGGGTGGGTGCTCGGGCAGTAGGGCCGGGACGGCGGGGGCGCCCCGCTCTCGCGGGCCTGGCGGGCACAGGCCGCCAACCGCTACGGTTCGACGCAGTGCTGTGCACTGTGAGCCGGGCCACGCCTGTGAGCCCTGGTCGTCGCCGACGAGGGGAAGCCCCGATGCTCCGCAACGCTTCACGGACCGCCCGCCCGCCGGCGGGCGGTACCCCGCTCCGGCGTGCACGCAGCGCGGCGGCAGTCGCCCTGGCCGCGCTCCTCGCAGCCGCGGCGGCGACGGCGCCGGCGTCCGCCGGGGACCGCCCGGCCGCCGCCGTGCCGGACGTGGTCGAGGCGCTCGCCGTCGCCGACGTCACCGAGGAGCGCGTCGACGCGCGCACGCTCGACCTCACCGTGACGACGTCGTCGCTGCCTCAGCCCGCTGGCGTCCGGCTCCTCCTGCCCGACGGGTGGGACGAGCGGGACGAGGACGACACGTGGCCAGTCCTGTGGCTCCTCCACGGCGCGAGCAACGACTACACCGCGTGGACCGCGTCGGGTGCCGCGGGGGACCTCGAGGCGCTGCGCGACGTCCTCGTCGTCCTGCCGGAAGGTGGCGTGGCTGGGTTCTACTCCGACTGGTTCAACGGCGGAGCGGGCGGCCAGCCCATGTGGGAGACGTTCCACATGACCGAGCTCACCGCCCTCCTCGAGACCGAGTACGGCGCCGGGGACGACCAGGCCATCGCGGGCCTGTCGATGGGCGGCCACGGGGCCCTGGCCTACGCCGGCCGGTACCCCGAGCGCTTCTCGGCCGTGGCCTCGTTCAGCGGCCTCGTCCACACCCTGCGGGAGCCGGCTGAGGGCGAGTTCGGCGGCTCCGGCCTCGTCCTTGCCGCGGTCCAGACGAACGGCGGCAACCCCGCGGCACTGTTCGGCTCGCCGGTGGTGCACCGCAGCGTGTGGGAGGCCCACAACCCCTTCCACCTCGCCGAGGACCTCGCGACGATGCCGGTCTACCTCTCGGTCGGCACCGCGCCCGGGCTCGAGCAGGAGCTCTTCCTCCAGAACGAGGCCCTCGCCGCCCGGCTCGTCGAGCTCGGCGCGGACGTCGAGTACGTCGTCGACGAGGGCGGCGACCACGTGTGGCCGCTCTGGCAGCAGAACCTCTGCGCGTCGCTGCCGATGCTCCTCAGCGCCATCGGCGTCGCCGTCGACACGGACGACCCGTGCGCCGGCGAGCAGCCGACGGACCCGTTCCGCGTCCACCCCTACCTCCAGAACCCGACGACGGACGGCATGCTCCTCACGTGGTTCGCCACGGAGGCGGGCGAGGGGATCGTCACCGTCCGCGGCGGCGACCTCGCCGAGCCCCAGGTCTACACCTCGACGGGGGAGCTCCAGGAGCACCTTGCCTACACCGACGCCAACCGCGCGCAGGACATCCCGGGCCTCGAGCAGGGGTCCTGGCTCATCGACGGCGACAACTACCGTCACCAGGTTAGCGTCGAGGGTCTCTCGCCGGGCGAGACGTACACGTACACGGTCACCCAGGCCGGCGTGACGGTCGAGCACGAGCTGACGACGGCGCCGACGGCGCAGGAGTGGGACCACATCCGCTTCACGGCCATGTCCGACTCCGAGACCGAGCCGCTCGGCCGGGTGCAGCGTCGGGAGTGGGCCCCGGGCACGATCCCCGAGGGCGGCGAGGCGCGTCCCGCCGTCGAGGGGAGCGCGTGGGCCGAGGCCTACGGCACGGCGACGCTCGCGGGCGAGCAGGTGCTGCGCTACGCGCTGACGGAGGACCGCGGCTTCGCCGAGAACCTCGGCATCATCGCCGAGCGGGACCCCGACCTCATGCTCTTCACCGGTGACCTCGTCCAGGGCGGGGCCTACCAGCCCGGCTGGGACGAGTTCTTCCGCAACGTCGCAGGCTCCGCAGGGCAGCTCGGGTCGGAGCGGCCGCTCCTCGCGGCGATCGGGAACTGGGAGAACTACGGCGGCGCGGACGGGGAGTACGGGACCCCTGAGGACCGCTCCCCGGTGGTCACGGGCCGGGCGAAGATCAAGACCTACTTCACCCCCGGCTCCAACGGCACGCCCGAGCACGAGGGCAACTACAGCCGCCGTGACTACGGCCCGCTCACGTTCCTCACGCTCGACAGCTCCAACGGCGTCCCGGACGACCACCCGGACAACTACCCCGAGGACGAGAAGCTCACCGGCACCGAGTACACGGGGCCTGGCACGGACACCCAGAACAACTACACGGTCGAGGAGTACGAGGCTGCGGGCGGGACCGACCAGTCGCCGTACAACGAGGGCACGATCCAGTGGAGCTGGGCGGAGGCCCAGCTGGCCGACGCACGCGAGGCCGGGCAGATCGTCATCGTCCAGTTCCACCACGCGCCGTTCAGCTCCGGCGAGCACGGCCTGCCGATGAACCACGAGGACAGCTCCGGCCAGGGCGGCACCCCGATGCGGATCTACCACGAGATGTTCGAGGAGTACGGCGTCGCCACGGTCATCTCCGGTCACAGCGAGATGTTCGAGCGGTCCTTCGTCGACTCCGACGGCGACGGCGTGGGAGTCAACTACTACGACGTCGGAGTCTCCGGTGACGGGCTGCGCGGTTCCCGGATGGTCGGGGGGCTCTACGACGGCGAGCCGCTCGGCTACAACACCGCCAGCGCGTGGACGGCGGACCGTGACGTCCCCGAGGTCTGGCAGGACGGGCGCCTCGTCGACGGCGGCAAGCACTACGGCCACCTCGAGGTCAACGTCGAGCGACTCTCCGACGGCGACGCCGCGGCGCGCATCACGCTCACGCCGGTGTACTCCTTCCCGCTCATCGACGAGTCGTTCGAGGTGACGGGGACGGAGCGGCGCGTCTACGACGACGAGGTCGAGCTCCTCATCGGGGCGGACGGCCGGGTCCTCGACGAGAGCGAGGAGCCGACGGGCGAGCCGACCGGTGAGCCGACCGGTCCCACCGACGGGCCGACCACCGCCCCGACGACGGACACCCCGGCGCCGACGCCCCCGCCCACCAGCGGTGGCCCGGGCAGCCTGCCGAGCACCGGCGCCGACCTGGGTGGAGCCGCGGGTCTCGCGGCGCTGCTCCTCGGCGCCGGCCTCGCCGCCGGTCTCGCGGTGCGGCGGCGCGCCACGGCCTGAGCCCCGGCCGGCACTTCTCCATGATCACGCCTGAGGTACCCGCAACCCCTCGTGACCATGCAGAGGTGCCGCCCGGGTGGCGGACCGCCGGCTAGGCGCGGCGGAGCAGGGTGCGCCGGGTCGAGCCGGCCCAGCGCCGCAGCTGCTCACGGCCGCTGCGGGGCCAGAGCAGGGCCGCCAGGCGGTCACGCCGGCTCAGGCCGGCACGGCGGCGCTCGACGACGCGGTGGACGTCCTCGCGCATCGTCCCCGGCGCCGCCCCGCCGGGTGCGTACCGCAGCGCCTCGACGCGGGCGACAGCGCGGCCCAGGGCGGCCGCCGTCACGGGGTCGAGGTCCGCGGCCTCGCTGACGTAGGCCTCGGCCTGCCGGGGGCTGCGCCCCGCGACGCCGGGGACGCCGAGGTCGGCGAGGCTCGTGACGAGGACGTGCCACTCGCCCTCGACCCGGTCCGCGTCGGTGCGTGCCCCCCTGCGCCACGACTCGCGGCGCCACCGGCCCGCGAGGGGGAGGACGCCGAGGAGGGCGGCGAGCGCCGCGAGGGCGAGCAGGCCCTGGCCGAGGCGGGGGAGCGCGTCGGTCCACCCGCTCCCCGGCGCCCCGCCCACCGCGTCGGCGTCCGTGGTCGGGCGCTCCCCGGGGTCGACGTCCCCGACGGTCGGGTCCGGCGCCGGGATGGGCGCGGCCGCCTCGCTCGGGGTGCGGTAGAGCGGGGCGGTCCCGGACCGCTCGCCGGGCGTCGGCTCGAAGCGCGTCCAGCCGAGCCCGTTGACGAAGAGCTCCGGCCAGGCGTGCGCGTCGGCCGCGACGATCGTGCGGGTACCGTCCTCCGCCTCGTCGCCGGGGAGGAAGCCGACGGCGATCCGGGCCGGGATGCCCTCGGCGCGGGCCATCATGACCATGGCCGTGGCGAACTGGGTGCAGTAGCCCTGCTTCGTCTCGAGGAAGTTGCTCAGCGGGTCGAGCGGCTGGCCGTCGGCATCGGTGCCGGTCTCGGCGAGGGTGAGGGAGTACGTGAACTCGGGCCCGCGGAGGTAGTCCTGGATGGCGCGGGCGACGTCGACGGCGTTCGTCGCCTCACCGACCACCTCCTCGGTGAGCGCTTCGACGCGCTCGCGGGAAGGCCGGTCGACGGCGAGGACGGCCGGGTCAGCGCCGCCGGGGACGACGTCGCGCAGGACCGTGCCGTCCGGGGCGGTCAGGAGGTACCCGCCGTCCGGCCGGGGCACGACGCGGTTCCCGTCCGGCTGGACGTAGGCGACGATCTCGCCGTCCGCGTCGAGCTCGAAGATCGTCCCGTCGGGCTGGGCCTGCGTGGACGCGACCGGCGGCGGGGTCGTGGCGACGGGCTCCCCGATGTGCGCGGGCAGTGTCTCTCCCGGCGGGAGGAGGAGGTAGGTGGCCTCGTAGCTGTCGGCCGCACCGCCGACGACGGCCGTCTGCGTGAACGGGTCGACGCCCCACGGGACCTCGCCGAAGTCCCCGCCGACCAGCGGGTGCGGGACCGCCACCTGGGGCGCCTCGAGCGCGTTCTCGAGGACCGTGACCGTCCGGGCCTCGGCCGGGAGCGCAGGGTCGAGGCCGACGGGGGCGCCGATGTAGGGCCGGGGAGCGGTGATGTCGAGCGGGTCCCGCGGGCTCGGCAGCCACTGCCCGTCGACGTACCTCGACGAGACGGTCACCCGCAGGGGCGGTGGGCGCCGCTCGTCCGCGCGGTAACGGATGACCGGGGCGTTGCTCCGGTCGGCGAGGTCAGCGGCGAGGTCGAGCGTCTCCGTGAAGGTCACGCCGCCGCTCCCGGTGCCGTCCCCGGCGCGGGAGAGCCCCTCGAGCAGAGTCGTGGGTGGCAGGTGGGGGAGCCCGAGCGGGACGACGACGGCGAGCCCGAGGCCGATCCCGCCGAGGCCGCGGGCGAGCGAGCCGTACCGGCGGGTTCCCCCGGCGACGGCCGCGCCGGTGTCGACCGAGGAGACGGCGCGGTGGCTCCCGGCGTGCCCGCTCGACCACGCGCGCACCGAGCCCAGGCCCTGACGGCCGAGGAGGAGGAGCCAGGCGAGAGCGGTGGCGAGGAAGTACCGCGGGTGCAGCGGCTCCCCGGTGTTGGAGGCGGTGAGGGCGCACAGGAGCAGGAGCGGCACCCCGGCCAGCGCTGGGGAGCGCGCGGTCACGCCGACCGCGTCGACCGCGAGGCCGACCGCCGCGAGCCCGCACGCGACGAGGAACGTCAGCCCCGGCGTCGCCGGTGCGGGGACCGCGTACGTCTGGATCGTCACCATGCCCTCGGTCCACAGCGCCCCGACGTCGGTGGCGGTGCCGGCCGTCGGCAGGCCGTACCGCAGGTTCCCGGGCGCGTGCGTCCACACGAGCGTGAGCGCGGCGAGGACCGCCTGGAGCGCGACGACGGCCCAC
Source organism: Georgenia wangjunii (assembly GCF_036421975.1). NCBI lineage: Bacteria > Bacillati > Actinomycetota > Actinomycetes > Allobogoriellales > Allobogoriellaceae > Georgenia > Georgenia wangjunii. Next base: position 126,438 of record NZ_JAZGON010000009.1, read on the forward strand.
CCGGGAGCCCGCAGGCCGCGGGCGAGCACCCCGACGACGACGACGACGGCGAGCACGGCCATCGTCGGGTACACCCACGGCTGCGCCTGGACGAGCCCGGCGAGCGGCCACCCGGCGACGAACGTCGCGACGGCCGCGAGGACGGCGTCAACGGGGCGCCCGCGCTCGATCCTCATCACCGCACCGCCGCTACGACGTCGGCCTCGGTGAGGCGGTCCCACGCGGCCCGCACGCCCGTGCCCGCCCGGACGACCTCGGCGCGCCAGCCCGCCGTCCCCACGACGCCCACCAGGGCCGGCGCGGTGCCCCTGCCTGCTCCGCCCGGCGCACCCGTGCGCCGCCGCGGCGCCTGCGGGGCGAACGTCGCCGCCTCGAGGAGGAGGAGGTACGCCGCCCCGCCGGGGGGACGGATACCCGCGAGCCGGCGCAGGGCGTCCCCGTCGTCGTCGACCGCGACGGCGACGACGATGCCTCCGGCGCCGGTCAGGCTGTGCGCGAGGCGCAGGACCTCGTCGAAGGCGCCCTGCGCCGGCTCGGCGACGGCGAGCGCGCGCAGCACCGCCTCGAGGCCCTGCGCGTGGTGCGCCTCGCCCTCACGGACGGCGTCCGCGGTGACGAGGTGGACGGCGTGGCCGAGGTCGGTGAGGTGGACGGCGACGGATGCGAGCGCACTGACGGCCCACTCGAACGAGCCGGTCTCGCCGTCGCCCGCGTGCGCGTCCTCGCGCGGGTCGAGGACGAGGACGGCGCGCCGGCGGGCCGGCCGGTCCTCCTGGCGCACCATGAGCTCGCCGCGGTGCGCGGTCGTCGGCCAGTGGACGCGCCGCAGGTCGTCGCCGTCGCGGTACGCGCGGATGCTCGCGTCGTCCTCCCCGTGCAGGGCGACCATGTGGCGGATGCGGCCGTCGTTCCCGGCCCCGTGCCCGCGCGGGCGGGACGCGCCGAGCTCCTCGATCCGGGGCAGGACGACGACGTCCGTCTCGGCGGGAAGGACGGTACCGGTGCGGGTGAGGCCGAACGGGTCCTGCTGGCGCAGGACGAGCGGCCCGAGGTGGTGGGGGCCGCGGGCTGCGCTCGAGACGTCGTAGGTGAGGCGGTGGACCTCGCCCGGGTCCATGCGTGGGAGGAGGAACCGGGCGTCCGCGCCGAGGCGCGGGTCGATCTCCTCGCGGGCGAGGTAGAGCAGGCTGCGCCTCCCGGCGTCGTTCGTGAGCGCGAGATGGACGCGGGCGGGCTGGCCTGCGGCGACGAGGCCCGGCACGACGACGCGCTCGACGGCGATCCGCGGGGGGCGCCGCCACGTCGCCAGCACGGCGAGCAGCGGCAGGAGCACGAGGAGGACTCCGACCCGGGTGATGTCGGGGAACCCGAGCACCATCCCCATGACCGTCGTCGTCACCCCGAGGGCGAGGAACGTCTGGCCGCGGGTGGTGAGGGTCGGCAGGCGGGCGTTCATCGTGCGCTGGCGGGGACCGGGACGCCGGCGACGATGGCGGAGAGCACGTCCTCGGGGCTGCGGCGGGCGAGCTGGGCCTCCCCGCTGAGGAGGACGCGGTGGGCGAGGACAGGCTCGACGAGACGGCGGACGTCGTCGGGCAGGACGTGGTCGCGGCCCTCGAGCGCTGCGTGGGCGCGCGCCGCCCGGAGGAGGTGGAGGCTCGCGCGGGGGGAGGCGCCCAGGCGCAGCTGGGGGCTCGTCCGCGTCGCCGCGGCGAGGTCGACGATGTACTGCCGGACCGCCGGGCTCGCGTACAGGCGACGGACGGCGGAGACGACGGTCGCCACCGTCGCGGCGTCGGTGACCGGCCGCAGGCCGGCGAGCGGCGACGCGCCGCCGTGGGTGGCGAGCATGGCGAGCTCCGCCGCGGGCGCCGGGTAGCCCATGGAGATGCGGGCCATGAAACGGTCTCGCTGCGCCTCGGGCAGGGGGTAGGTGCCCTCCATCTCGATGGGGTTCTGCGTCGCCATGACGATGAAGGGCGCACCGAGCTCGTACGTGCGCCCGTCGACGGTGACCTGGCGCTCCTCCATCGACTCCAGCAGCGCGGACTGCGTCTTCGGCGAGGCGCGGTTGATCTCGTCGCCGACGACGACGTTGGCGAAGATGGCGCCGGGACGGAACTCGAACGCGTGCGTGTCCTGGTTGAAGACGCTCACGCCGGTCACGTCGCTCGGCAGGAGGTCCGGGGTGAACTGGATGCGCCGGACGGTGCAGTCGATCGAGCGGGCCAGGGCCTTGGCGAGCATCGTCTTGCCGACCCCGGGGACGTCCTCGATGAGGAGGTGGCCCTCGGCGAGAAGGACCGTGACCGCCGTCCGGACCGCCTCGGTCTTGCCCTCGATGACGGAGGAGATGGCGGCGTGGATGTCGGACGCGACGGCGCGCAGCTCGTCGAGCTCGTCCCTCGTCGTCGGCTCGGTCTGGCTCAGCGCTGGGCTCATTGATAGATGGTGCACCACGGGGCCCGCGGCGGTCCACGGCTTCACGTGGCGCGCTCAGGCCGGCGTCTGCTCCGCGGGGCGGGCGAGGGCGACGAGGTGAGGTGCAGGAGGGCGGGTCCCGCTCGCGCGCCGGCCCCTCGGCGCGGGACGATGTGGGCCCACGGAAGGAGGGCCATGGCGCACGACGGCGTGCCGGTGGGGGCGGTGGCTCCTCGGGGCTCGCGCGCTCCGGGCACGGGGCGCGCAGGCGCCGACGACCTCGTCGAGGACGCCGTCGCCCTCGCGCGCCGGTGGGTCGCGGCCGCGCACGGCGGGACCCGGGCGGAGCGGGTCGCCGGGGAGCGACTCGCCGCGCTCGTGGCGGACCCTGCGGGCCTCGACCTCGCCGTCCGGTTCGTCGACCGCGTCGCACGCCCGGAGGACGACCGCGTCGCCGCCCGCGAGCTCGCCTCGCTCACCGCGTCCGCGGCGTCCGGCTTCCTCTCGAGAGGGGACAGGGCGCTCCTCGCCGCCGGCGCGCGGGTGGCTCCGCTCGCCCCGGGCGTCGTCGTCCCCCTCGCCCGCCGGCGGTTGCGCCAGCTCGTCGGGCACCTCGTCGTCGACGCGCGCGACCCCGCCCTGGGCAACCACCTCGCCCGCGCCCGCCGGGAGGGGCTCCGGCTCAACCTCAACCTCCTCGGCGAGGCGGTGCTCGGCGAGCGCGAGGCGGCGACCCGCACGGCGCGGACCGTCGAGCTCCTCCGACGGGGCGACGTCGACCACGTCTCGGTCAAGGTCTCCTCCCTCGTCAGCCAGCTCAACCCGTGGGACTCCCGCGGCTCCGCGGAGCGGGTCCTCGCCCGGCTCCGGCCGGTCTACCGGGCCGCCCGGGCGCGCTCGCCGCACGCGTTCGTCAACCTCGACATGGAGGAGTACCGGCACCTCGACCTCACCCTCGACGTCCTCGAGACCGTCCTCGCCGAGCCCGAGTTCGCCGACCTCGAGGCGGGCGTGGCGCTCCAGGCCTACCTGCCGGACGCCCACGCCGCGCTCGAGCGTGTGCTCGCGCTGGCGCGGCGTCGGCGCGAGGTGGGGGCGGCGGGGGTGAGGGTCCGCCTCGTCAAGGGCGCCAACCTCGCGATGGAGCATGCCGAGGCCGAGCTCCACGGGTGGGTCCCCGCCCCGTACGCGACGAAGGCCGAGACCGACGCGAGCTACGTGCGCCTCCTCGAGCACGCGCTGCGTCCCGAGCTGGCCGGCGCCCTGCGCGTCGGGGCGGCGAGCCACAACCTCTTCGACGTCGCGCTCGCGCACCTCCTCGCGCGTGGGCGCGGCGTGCCCGGGATGCTCGACATCGAGATGCTCCAGGGCATGGCTCCGGCGCAGGCGCGCGCGGTCCGGGCGGAGGTCGGCTCCCTCGTGCTCTACACGCCGGTCGTCGCGCCCGGGGACGTCGACGTCGCCGTCGCCTACCTCGTCCGCCGGCTCGAGGAGAACGCCGCACCGGAGAACTTCGTCCGCGCCCTCGCCGCGGCGCCCGGGGAGCGGGAGTCCGCGCTCGCCGAGCAGGAGGAGCGGTTCCGGCGCAGCGTCGCCGAGCGGTCGCTCGTCGCGGACGCGCCGCGCCGGGCCGCCCGGCCCGCAGGCCCTGGCCCGCGCTTCGCCAACGCGACCGACTCCGACCCGGCCCTCGCGCCGGTGCGGGCGTGGGCGCGCGACGTCGTCGCCGCGGAGCCACCGGCGCCGGCGTCCCCGGTGCTCGTCGGTGCCTCCGACGTCGCGGAGGTGGTGCGCCGCGGCCGGGCGACGAGCCCGGGCTGGGCGGCGCGGCCAGCCGCCGAGCGCGCCGCGGTGCTGCGCCGGGCGGCCGACGCGCTCGAGGACCGCCGGGGCGCGCTCGTCACCGCGATGGCCGCCGAGGGCGGCAAGACGGTCGCCGAGGCGGACCCCGAGGTCTCCGAGGCGGTCGACTTCGCGCGCTACTACGCCGACCGTGCGCTCGAGCTGGCACCCGCCGACGGCGCACGGTTCACCCCTGACCGCCTCACTCTCGTCACGCCGCCGTGGAACTTCCCGGTCGCGATCCCGGCCGGCGGGATCCTCGCTGCGCTCGCGGCGGGCTCCGCCGTCGTCGTCAAGCCCGCCCCGCCGGTGCCGGTGTGCACCGAGACGGTCGTCGCGGCCCTCCACGCCGCGGGCGTGCCGGCGGACGTCCTCCAGGTGGTCCGCACGGACGAGGGCGCCACGGGGCGGGCGCTCGTCGCGCACCCGGGCGTCGACACCGTCGTGCTCACCGGGTCGATCGAGACCGCACGGACCTTCGCCGCGTGGCGTGCGGGCCACGCGGGCGGGCCGCGGGTCCTCGCCGAGACCTCCGGCAAGAACGCGCTCGTCGTCACGCCGGCGGCCGACCTGGACCTCGCCGTCGCCGACCTCGTCCGCTCGGCGTTCGGGCACGCGGGGCAGAAGTGCTCCGCCGCCTCGCTCGCCGTCCTCGTCGGGTCCGTCGGCACGTCCCGCCGCTTCCGGCGCCAGCTCGTCGACGCCGTGACCTCGCTCGTCGTCGCGTGGCCCTCCGACCTCGGCGCGGCGATGGGACCGCTCATCGAGGCGCCGTCGGGCAAGCTGGCCCGCGCGCTGACGACGCTCGAGCCGGGGGAGTCCTGGCTCGTCGAGCCCCGCCCGCTCGATACGACGGGGCGGCTGTGGTCCCCGGGCGTCAAGGACGGGGTCCGGCCCGGCTCGTTCTTCCACCTCACCGAGTGCTTCGGCCCCGTCCTCGGGCTCATGCGGGCACGTAGCCTCGACGAGGCGGTCGAGCTCCAGGACGCGACGGCGTACGGCCTCACGGGCGGCCTCCACTCGCTCGACGAGCGGGAGATCGCGTCCTGGCTCGAGCGGGTCGAGGTCGGCAACGCCTACGTCAACCGCCACCTCACCGGCGCGATCGTCCGGCGGCAGTCGTTCGGCGGCTGGAAGGCCTCCGCGGTCGGGCCCGGCGCGAAGGCCGGCGGGCCCAACTACGTCGCCCAGCTCGGCCGGTGGGAGCCCGACGGCGTCCCGTCCGTCCTTGCGGAGCCGTCGCCGCGGGTGGCCGCGCTCCTCGGGGCGCTCCTCCCGCTCGTGCCGGACCCGGCGGAGCAGGCGTGGCTGCGGGCGGCGGCGGGCTCCGACGAGCACGCGTGGCGCAGCACGTTCGGGCGCACGCACGACGAGAGCGGTCTGCGGGTGGAGGCGAACGTCTTCCGGTACCGCCCGCTGCCGGTGGTGTGGGTCCGGGCCGGTCACCGGGCGCGCGTGGTCGAGATCGTCCGGCTCGTCCTCGCGGGCGCACGCGCCGGCACCCCGGTGCGCGTGAGCCTCGACCCGCTCCTGAGCGCGGAGCTGAGGGCCCGGCGCGGCGACGGCACCCACGTCGACGCCGCCCTGCGCGCCCTCGCACGGGTGGTCGACCGGGCGGAGAGCCGTGACCAGCTCGTCGCGCGGGTGGGGGCCGGGGAGGTGTCCGGGCGGGTGCGCGTCGTCGGCGAGGACCCCGCGCTGCGGGCCGCGCTAGCCGGGGGTGGCGTCACCGTCCTCGACGGGCCGGTCCTCGCGACGGGCCGGCGCGAGCTGCTCGCGCTCGTGCGGGAGCAGGCCGTGAGCCGCACGCTCCACCGGTTCGGGCACGTGCCCCGGGACGCCGCCACGCCCGACCGGGTCTGAGGCCCGGCGCGGGCCGCGTGCGGGGTGGGCTCAGGCGTCCTGCTCGGCGAGGAACGCGAGCCCGATCCGCCGCTCGATGGCGACGACGTCGTCGACGGCTCCGGCGGCGGCCTTCTCGATGTGCTTGCCGAACAGCGGGATCGAGGCGGTGATGTCCCCGGCGAGGACCTCCCGCGAGCTGCCCGGGCCGGTCGGCTCGAGGCTCATCCGGCCGGTCACGCGAACCGGGGCGCCGACGATGTCGAGCGAGAGGGTGCCGCGACGGGAGCCGTCGGGGCCAGGGGCCTCCCACGCCTCGACGAGGCGGACGTCGAGGCTCTGCCCCACGAGCGAGCGGAAGCTGGCGGGCACCTGGTCCGTCGGCATCTGCCGGCGCGTCGTCACGGTGAACGCGTCGCCGTCCCGCAGGACCTCGAGCGAGGAGTCGAGCGCGCCGCTCGCGGCGATCTTGCGCTGGACGAAGTCCTCGTCGGCGAGCATCTGGGCGACGCGGGCGGCGTCGGCCGGGTAGTCGATCGTGGCGTTGAACTGCACGGTGGTCTCCTCGTTACGGGGGTCGCGCCCGCGGATGGTCCGGCAAGCGTAGTCGCGCCCCCCGCGTACTCGCCTACGCTGGGCCGGTGTCGACTCTGAGCGAGCTCATCAGGACCCGCGCCTCGCTCGAGGAGCAGGAGATCGAGTGGCTGCACCTGCTGGTGGGGGACTGGCAGGTCATCTCCGACCTCTCCTTCGCGGACCTCGTGCTGTGCCTGCCCACAGGAGAGGACGACTTCCTCGTCGTCGCGCACTGCCGCCCGTCGACGGGCACGACCGTCCACCACGACGACATCGTGGGCCAGCTCGTCCCGGACGGGCGGCGCCAGCTCCTGCGTGAGGCGATGCGGGACAAGAAGGTCTACCGGGCGGCGGAGCCTCGCTGGACCGGCGCCCACGCCGTCCGCGAGGACGTCATCCCCGTCGTCCGCGACGGACGCGCCATCGGCGTCATCTCCCGGCAGGCGAACCTCGGGATCGCCCGGACGCCCAGCCGGCTGGAGATCAGCTACGTCGAGGCCGGCGACGCCGTCTGCGCGATGATCGCGCGCGGCGAGTTCCCGCAGCCGGGCTCCCCGACCGGCTCGCGCCGGGGGGCGCCCCGCGTCGGTGACGGGTTCGTCCGGCTCGGTCCGGACGGCGAGGTGCTCTACGCCAGCCCCAACGCCCTCAGCTGCTTCCACCGACTCGGCGTCCTCGGCGGTCTGGGCGGTCGCGTGCTCGCGGAGGTCGTCACCGACCTCATCGAGGACCACTCGCAGGTGGACGAGTCGCTGCCGCTCGTCGTCATGGGGCGCGCGGCGTGGCGCACCGAGGTCGAGTCCCACGGCGTCAACCTCTCGCTCCGCGCCATCCCGCTGGCTGAGCGGGGGGAGCGGCGCGGCGCGATCCTCCTGTGCCGCGACGTCACCGAGGTGCGACGGCGCGAGCTCGAGCTCCTGACGAAGGACGCGACGATCCGCGAGATCCACCACCGCGTGAAGAACAACCTCCAGACGGTGGCAGCGCTCCTGCGTCTGCAGTCCCGCCGCTCGAGCTCGCCCGAGGTGCGCTCGGCGATCAGCGAGGCCATGCGCCGCGTCTCGACGATCGCCATGGTCCACGACACGCTGTCCCAGTCCCTCGACGAGACGGTCGACTTCGACGCCGTCTTCGTCCGGGTGCTCCGGCTCGCCGCCGACGTCGCCGTCCGCGAGGGCGAGGTGCGCACCGAGTTCAGGGGCGCGTTCGGCCAGGTGGGTGCCGACGACGCGACCGCCCTCGCCGTCGTGCTCACCGAGCTCGTCACCAACGCCGTCGAGCACGGGCTCGGCCGCGAGGGCGGGATCGTCGTCGTCGAGGCGACCCGGGACGGGTCCGACCTCACCGTCGTCGTCCGCGACGACGGCGCCGGGATCGCGCCCAACAAGGTCCTCGGCGGCCTCGGCACCCAGATCGTCAACACGCTCGTCCGCGGAGAGCTCGACGGCACGATCGACTGGCGACCCGTGCCCGAGGGCGGCACCGAGGTCATCCTCCGCGCGCACCTGCCCGAGAAGGGCTGAGGGCCAAGCAGCCGCCCGGGCGCCGCGGGTCGGTGCCCGCAGCGCCCGGGCGCCCTCAGTGCCCGCGCCGCCCGGGCAGGATGAGCACGGCGTCCCCGACGGGCCGCTCGCCGCTCGCGTCGGACGGGTCGTTGATGACCTCGTCCTCGACGACCATCGTCGTCGAGCCCCCGCCGTCGAAGTTGAGCGCGTCCCGCAGGCCGAGCCCCTGCGCCACGAGCCCGGCCTCGGGGATGCTCAGGCCGAGCGAGGAGGTGCTGCGCCCGTCGGCGGTGGCGAGCACGAGGCGGCCCTGGGCGTCCGTGCCCGCGATCGTGCGCGGGTTCCGCTTGTGCACCCAGCCGTAGTAGAAGCTCGGGTTGTCGGCGTGGACCATGCCGTCCTGGGCCGGCGTGACGTGGAGCGCGCCGTCGCGGACGAGCTCGGGACCACCGTTGACGATCGAGGTCCGATGGTTCGTGGGCACGCGGCGGCCGCGCTCGTCGACGAGGTGGGTCCGCACGTCGACGCGCGCGTTCCGGCGCACGAGCCGCTCGAGGTCGTCGACGAGGTCGCCCGTCGCCTGGACGGTGCTCCCGCCCTCCGGCACGGTCCCGCCGCGCGGTGAACGGACGTCGGTGACGGAGCCGCGCGCGTCGAGGACGAGCTCGACGCCCTCGCCCGCGGGGGTCGCAGCGCCGTACCCGGGCGTGAAGGCGACGATCTCGTCCGCGTCGGTGCACGTGACGTCGTGCAGGGGGTCCGCCGTCGGCAGGTCGTCGTCGGTCCCGCCGCAGTTGCGGATGAGCCCGGGGACGCGGTTGAGGCCGTCGAGCGGGAGCGAGTCACCGCGCGAGCGGACCTCGCCCTCCCAGGAGAGCCGGACCACCTCGGTGTGGCGGGCGTCCTCGCGCAGGACGAGAGCGGGCCGGCCGTCGACCGTCTCGCTCAGGAGCTCGCCGTCGACGACGCTGACACCGGCCGGGTCTCCGGGGGCGCCGGAGCGGGGGTCGAGGACGAAGAACCCACCGTTGACGCCCGCCGTGGCGCCCGCGGCGGCGGCGAGCTCGCTCGTCGTCTCCCGCTGCTCGATGTCCGGGCCGAGCGCGACCTCGACGGCGCCCCGGAAGCGCTTCGGGTCGACGGTGAGGACGTCGATGCGCCACGGCCCGGAGTCGACCGTGTCGCTGTCCCAGCCGGTGAAGAACGTCGAACCGGCGTAGCCGGCCGCGACGAGGCGGGCGCGCTCGGCGTCGGCGGCCGCCTGGTCGGCGAGCTCCCCGACGCGCACGCGCCAGCCGAGGCTGCCGCCGGCGAAGTCGGCGACGGGCGGGGTCGTGACCTCCTCGGCCCGAGCGGTGAAGCCGAGGGCGGTCAGCTCGGCGACCGTCTCCCGCGCGCTCGCCTCGTCCTTGAGCGCCGTCGGCGGCGCGTCGGGGTCCGGCGACGTCGAGCCACCGGGGATCGAGACCTCGACCGTCCACACGTGGTCGGGGTCGACCTCCCCGCGCACGATGCGGGTGAGGGTCACCCCGGGCTGGAGGACCTCGCTCGTGCGGGTCTCCGCAAGGCCAGGCGCTCCGAGCGGGAGCACCGCCGCGGACGGCCCGGGGCGTGGAGGACGGTGGGCGCCGTCGTGGCCGGTCGCGGCGCCTGCCGCGACCGGCAGTGCGACGAGGCTCGTGGCGACGACGGCGGCGAGCACCGCTCGGCGCGGCGCCCGGTCGGTGGGGGTGCGCATCGGTGGGACCTCCTTCGGTGGCACGCCCCCGGCGGTGGGGGCGAGCGTCGATCAGCCGCCCCAGTCAATCCCCGCACCGCACCGCGCGCACCTCGGCCGCACCGCAGCCGGGCTGCGCCGCTCAGCCGGTCGGGCCGTCCCGCCGGGCACCGAGCGTCCGGCTCCACAGGAACCACACGACGGCGGCCGCGACACCCGCGAGGACGACCCACCTGAGGATGCCCGCGTACTGCTCGACCTCCGCCCACCGCTCGCCGAGGTAGTAGCCGGCCAGCACGAGCACGGCGTTCCAGATGGCGCTGCCGACGAGCGTGAGGAGAGAGAAGACGACGAGCGGCATCCGCTCGAGGCCCGCCGGGATCGAGATGAGGCTCCGGAAGATGGGGAGCATGCGACCGAGGAGCACGGCCTTCGTGCCGTGCCTGGCGAACCACCGGGCGGTCGCGTCGACGTCGGAGACCTTGACGAGCGGCATCGCGTCCGCGGCGCGCCGGAGCCGGTCGAGCCCGAGCCAGACGCCGAGCCCGTACAGGAGGAGGGCGCCGACGACGGAGCCGATCGTCGTCCAGACGAGCACCTCGCCGAGACCGAGGTCACCCTGGCTGGCGGTGAAGCCGGCCAGCGGCAGGATGACCTCGCTCGGGACCGGTGGGAAGAGGTTCTCCAGCGCGATCGCGAGCCCGGCGCCCGGACCGCCGAGGGTCTCCATGAGGTCGACGGCCCAGCCGGCGACCCCGCCGAGCTCGGGTGCGGCCTCGGCGGCACGACTCACCCCCGGGGCCACGAGGGCGCCCAGGGGTGAGGGGGGAAGCGGCAAGGTGCTCAGCTGGCGCGGCGGGCCCGGGCGGTGCGGCGCTTGAGCGCGCGGCGCTCGTCCTCCGACAGCCCGCCCCAGACGCCGGCGTCCTGACCGTTCTCGAGGGCCCACTTGAGACACGTGTCCAGGACGGGGCAGCGCTGGCACACGGCCTTGGCCTCCTCGATCTGGACGAGCGCCGGACCTGTGTTCCCGATCGGGAAGAACAGCTCGGGGTCTTCCGTGAGGCAGGCAGCATCGTGACGCCAGTCCATGACAGCTCCTTCTGGGCATACGTCGGACACGCGAGATGACGGGGAAGCAGCGTGTCCGAGACGGTGTGTTAACTGCTGGTTACAACCTTCACATGTGGACTCGTCCCAAACAAGGGGTTCCACCCCGGGAATGTTGCTCGCAGGCGCGTGGGGTGGGTCACATCCGAGCAGTTCAGCGACGGTTTCGCCGCATGAGTGGCCCACGCGGGCGGGCGCGGGGGGACGTACAGTCGGGGCGTGCCCGAGAATGCCGCCCGCCCGCCGCTCGTCCTGCGCCTCGCGCTCGTTCTCGTGCTCGTCGAGGTGGGCGCGATGGGTGCGCTCGCCGTCAGCCTCGTGGTCGAGGCGCTCGCCGGACGGGCCCAGCAGATGGGGACAACGGTCGCGATGGCCGTCTTCTTCCTCGGGCTCGCCGTCCTCCTCGTCGGCGCGATCCGCGCCCTGCACGCCGGGCGGCGCTGGGGTCGCGGCCCGGTCCTCACGTGGCAGCTGCTCCTCCTCGCCATCGGCGTGAGCCAGTTCAGCCTGCTCGCCACGTGGGTCGCCCTCGTGCTCGTCGTCGTGCCGGTGGCGGTCGCCGCCGGGCTCCTCGCGCCGCCGGCCCGGGCGTGGACGGACTCCGGCGTCCCGCCCCGCGCGGTGGTCTGACCCGAGCGGGGCGGGGGTAAGGGGGACGGCGCGCGCGCCGGCCGGACCGGCGCGCGCCCCCGACCCGGCTCTCAGGCGGCGAGCGCCACCACGGGCGGGGTGCGCACCGAGCTGCGTGCCGGCAGCACCGAGGCGGCCAGGCCGGCGAGCACCGCGACGACGACGACCGCACCCAGGTGCACCCACGGCACGGCGAGGGTGACGCCCCCGGACTGCCCGAGGACCACGGCCGTGCCGGCCCATCCGTAGACCATGCCCAGCACGATGCCGATGACGACGCCCACGAGGGCGAGCAGGACGCCCTCGGTGGCGAGCATGACGCGCAGCTGCCGGCGTGTCATGCCCATCGCCCGCAGGAGCGCCGACTCGCGCCGCCGCTCGATGACGGACAGGGAGAGCGTGTTGGCCACGCCGATGAGGGCGATGAGGACGGCGACCCCGAGCAGCCCCACGACGACGGCGAGGAGCGTGTTGATGACGTCCTCGAACAGGGCGCGCTCGGCGGCGGGACCATTGACGTACGGGGGTGACGTCGCGGCGGCCGTACCGGCGTCCGCGGCGGTGAGCCGGTCCTGGATGCCGGTGACCATGGCCGCCTGGTCGCCGTCGCTCGCCAGCCGCGCGAGGATCGTCGTCAGCGGCGCCTCGGGGGTGAGGTCGCCGAGGGTGGCAGGCGTGACGAGCAGGTTGACCGGGGACGTGACCGAGCTGACGACGAGGGTGAGGACCTCGCCGTCCGGGACGGCGGAGCCGTCCGGCTGGCCGACCTCGAGCTGCAGCTCGACCTCGTCCCCCACCTCGACGCCGACGTTCATCGCGATGAAGCCGCCGAGGGCGACGGTGCCGGCCTCGAGGCCCTCGAGCGGGCGGGTGTCGCGCAGCACGGCGGCGGCGTCGTCGAGGTCGGTCGCCGACGCGTTCGTGTGCGCGGTCGACTCCTGCGTCGCCGGGTTCGTCACGACCACCGGCGCGGTACGGATCTCGGCGACGTCCGTGACGCCGTCGGCGCCTCGCACCGCCTCGATCTGCGTGGCCGTGAGGGGGCCGTCCTTCCCGTCGGTCCACACCGTCGACCGGACCTCGACGTCGGCGGGGAAGCTCTCGTCGAGGAGGAAGCCGAGGCTGGCCCGCATGCTCACGGCCCCCGTCGACATGAGCGTGACGAGGGTGACGCCGATGACGAGCGCGGTGGCGGTGGCCGCCGTCCGCCGAGGGTTGCGCACGGCGTTCGCCGTCGCGAGGGTCGCGGTGCTACCTCCGCCAAGACGGGCGGTGACGCGGCCGAAGGCGCTGACGAGCCCGGGGACGACGAACACGGCACCGATCATGACCCCGACGAAGGACAGGACACCGCCGAAGATCCCGAGGGAGAGGCCCACCGTGAGCGCGTCGTCCGGGGAGGCAGCATCGCTGCGGGCGAGGAGCACACCGCCGATGAGGGCCGCAGCGCCACCGGCCACGGCGAGGAGCGAGAGGACGAGCCGCCCGCGGGACCCGGCGCGGGCGTCCGGCGGGGCGGCGGGGCGCAGCGCGGCGAGCGGGGAGACCCGCGTCGCGGCCCGCGCCGGGGCGAGTGCGGCGAGGACGGTGACGACCGCGCCGGTGAGGAGCGGGGCGAGGACGACGGCGGGGGTGAGGTGCACCGTCGCGGGCAGCCCGAGGCCGAGGTCCTGCGTGCCGAGCACCAGCAGGGTGCCCTGGGCGAGGGCGACGCCGAGGATGAGGCCGCCGACGCCCGCGAGGACGCCGAGGATGAGCGCCTCGGTGAGGACGGAGCGTCGGATCTGGCGCTTCGTGGCCCCGACGCAGCGCAGGAGGGCGAGGGTGTGCGTGCGCTGGGCGACGAGCACCTGGAACGTGTTCGTGATGACGATCGCCGCGACGAACATGGCGATCGCACCGAAGGCGAGGATGAGGACCGTGAAGACGAGCGTCGTCCCGGTGACGTCCCGCGTCATCTGCTCGGCGAGCTCCGTGCTCGTCATGGTCCACGTCTGGGGGAGCGCGTCCGAGAGCGCGGTCGAGAGGTCCTCGGCGCTCGTGCCGGGCTCGGCGACGACGAGGATCTGCGTGTAGCGGAGGTCGGCTCCGCCGGCGCTCGCCCACCTCGTCAGCTGCTCGGGCGCGGCGAGCGCCGTGCTCGCGTCGGCAAAGAGGGCGAGCGGGTCGGTGAGGATGCCGACGAGGCGCAGGGTCTGCGCCTGTGCGCCCGTCTCCTCGCCCTCGCCGTTGGCTCCCTGGAGCGCGACGTCGACCTCGTCGCCGATCTCGGCCTCGAGGCGCTTGGCGCTCGCGGCGGTGATGGCGAGCTCTCCCGACGCGCGGGGGAACGTGCCCTCGGCGAGCTCGACGGTCTCGAGCCCCGGGCTCGGCGTCGACCGGAGCGTCGCGGAGTCGCCACGCTCGCCGACGCCGAGGGAGGTCTGGACCTCGAGGATCCCGTCGGCGAGGGCGGTCCCCTCCGTCTCCCGCACGGTGGTGAGGTCCGCGGCGGTCAGGTCCCCGTTGACGATGACGTCGGCGTCGCCGATCGAGGCGGTCATCGCCGCGTAGCTCGTGTCCCGGATGAGCGTGGTCCCGAGCAGGGCCGCGGCGATGAACGCCGTGCCGATGATGATCGCGATCGCACCGGCGGCGAGCCGGCCGGTGCTGCGGCGCATCTGCGCCAGCGTGAGACGCAGCATCAGCGGCTCACCGCGCTCTCGACCTCGACGCCGCGCAGGGCGTCGAGACCAGCGAGGACGGACTCCGGCGTCGGGTCCGCGATGGTCCCGGCGATGCGGCCGTCCGCGATGAGCACGACGCGGTCGGCGTACGAGGCCGCGGCGGGGTCGTGGGTGACCATGACGACCGTCTGCCCGAGCTCGCGCACGCTCGTGCGCAGGAAGGACAGCACCTCGGCGCCGGAGCGGGAGTCGAGGTTGCCGGTGGGCTCGTCGGCGAAGACGACGTCGGGCCGGGTGATGAGGGCGCGGGCGATGGCCACGCGCTGCTGCTGACCGCCGGAGAGCTCGCTCGGGCGGTGGGTGAGGCGCTCGCGCAGCCCGAGTGTGTCGACGAGCATGTCGAGCCAGGCGCGGTCCGGCGTGGTCCCGGCGAGCTCGCACGGCAGCGTGATGTTCTGCAGCGCCGTGAACATCGGCAGGAGGTTGAAGGACTGGAAGACGAAGCCGACGCGCTTGCGGCGCAGGAGGGTGAGCTCCGTGTCGCCCAGGGTGGTCAGCTCGGTGTCCCCGAGGTAGGCGTGCCCGCCGGTCGCGGCGTCGAGGCCCGCGAGCAGGTGCATGAGCGTGGACTTGCCGGAGCCGGAGGGACCCATGATCGCGGTGAACTCCCCGGCGGCGAAGGAGACGTCGACCGAGCGCAACGCGTGCACCGCGACGTCGCCCGAGCCGTAGGTCTTGCTCAGGCCCTGGGCGCGGACGGCAGTGGGCCGTCCGGCGCTCGCGGGACGGGCCGGCTGGCCGGGTGCTGGTGTGCTCACGTGAAAGACCTCCTCGTTCGGGGCGCCGTCGCGCGGCACCTCCCCGGCACTGTGCCGGTGTGAACGACGCTATTGCGAGGCGCAGGGCCGGGGCGTCCCGCCCGGGGCTGGTCTTCGCGTCATCCCGTGGTCGTACGCGCCGGCCCGCCGGTACGCCGTCTCGCGCGCGACGGCGTCGTCGCGGACGAGCCCGCACGCCTTCGGGTGAGACCGCACGCTCGGGGGTGAGACCGCACCATGCAACCGCACTCACGCCCACGAGAGTGCGGTCTCGGGCCCCCTCGCCGGGGCGAGCACGGGCGCAGGAGGTCGGCGGTCAGCCCTGGGCACGCACGAGTCCCGTCTCGTAGGCGACGACGACGGCCTGGACGCGGTCCCGGGCCCCGAGCTTGGACAGGACGCGGCCGACGTGCGTCTTGACGGTCGCCTCGGCGACGACGAGGTCGCCCGCGATCTCGGTGTTGCTGCGCCCGCGGGCCATGAGGACGAGCACCTCCCGCTCCCGCTCGGTGAGCGCGTCGAGGACGGCGGGGGAGGCCTTCTGCTCGTCGGGGAGGACGGTGGCGAGGTGCTCGATGAGCCGCTTCGTCGACGACGGCGCGATGACGGCGTCCCCGGCGTGGACGGTGCGGATGGCGCCGAGCATCTCCTCCGGGGGGACGTCCTTGAGGAGGAAACCGCTCGCTCCTGCCTTGATGGCGCGCAGGACGTACTCGTCGAGGTCGAAGGTCGTGAGGATGACGACCTTGGGGACGACGCCCGTGCGGGGCGGGTGCGCGGCCAGCTGGGCCGTCGCGGCCAGGCCGTCCATCCCGGCCATGCGGACGTCCATGAGGACGACGTCGGTGGCGTAGGCGTCGAGCAGGCGCAGCGCCTGGGCGCCGTCCCCGGCCTCGCCGACGACCTCCATGTCCGGCTGGGAGCCGATGACGAGGGCGAACCCGGCCCGGACGAGCTGCTGGTCGTCGACGATCGCGACCCGGATGGGGGCGTCGGCGGTGCGCTCGGGCGGGGCTGCGGGTGTGGTCATCGGGGTGCCTCCGTGGGCGGGGTGTAGCGGCTGGCGGGGTCGGGGGGCGGGAGGTCCGCCGTCGTCGGCGCGGGGAGCGGGATCTCCGCGCGCACGCGGAACCCGCCGCCGGAGCGCGGTCCCGCGACGAGGGTGCCACCGAAGAGGGCGGCGCGTTCACGCATCCCCAGGACGCCCTGCCCCAGACCGTCCGAGCCGGCGGCGGCGCCCCGGCCGTCGTCGTCCACCTGGAGGACGAGCCGCTGCGGGTGCCACTGGAGCATGACGGTGACGGACGCGGCCGGGCCGGCGTGCTTGAGGACGTTCGTCAGCGCCTCCTGGCACAGCCGGAAGACGGTGAGGCCGGCGCCGGGGGGGAGCGGGCGCTCGACGCCCATGCGGACCATGGAGACGGCCAGGCCGGTGCCGCGGACCTGCTCGACGAGGGCGTCGAGGTCGCCCGTCATCGGCTGGGGCGCCGTCGCGAGCTCGTCGGGGCCGCCGTCGGGCGCTCGGAGGACGCCGAGGATGCGGCGCATGTCCGCCAGGGCCGCGCGCCCGGTCTCCCCGATCGTCGTCAGGGCGCGGACCGCGGCATCGGGGTCCGCCGTCGCCGCGTACCGACCCCCGTCCGCCTGCGCGATGACGACGGAGAGGGAGTGCGCGACGACGTCGTGCATCTCGCGGGCGATCCGTGCGCGTTCCGCGGCGGTGGCGATCTGCACCTGCTGGTCCCGCTCGACCTCGAGGCGTCGGGCGCGTTCGCGCAGGGACTCCGCGCGTTCGACCCGGTTGCGGCGGACGAGGGCGATCGCCCAGACGAACAGCGTGAACGCGCCGAGGGCGAACGTGCCGAAGAGGACGCTCCCGAGGTCGAAGTAGCCGAACGACGCGCTGAGGAGGAACGAGCCGAGCAGTGCGCTGGCGAGCGCCACGCGGGACGCCCACACCGGCCCGTGGACGGTGACGGAGTAGAGGGCGACGAGGACGAGGGCATCGACGGGCAGCCCGGGTTCTCCGGCGAGGAGGTGCGTGAGAGCGCCGGCGTGGACGACGGCGGCGGAGGCGACGGGACGCGTGCGCCGCCAGTACAGCGCGCCGGGCATGACGAGCGTCGTGAGGACGACGAGGGTCGAGTCGCCCACCCCCGAGAGGCCGAGCGAACCGACCCCGAAGAAGAGGAGCAGGAGGGTGGCGAACGCCGCGTCGACGAGGCGGGAAGGCAGGGCCGAGGACCGCTCGGTGGCTGGTGGTGCCGCCATTCAGCGATGCACCGGCTCGATGAGCGCCGGGGAGTCGTTGCGCACGTTGCCGACCTTGGCGTCGACGGCGTGGAGCTCGACCCCCGGCCGGGCCGAGCCGAGGACGGCGAGCGCCTCGACGCCGGAGGTGACGGTGGGGTCGAGCCAGTCGTGCACGGCGTCGGGGCCGAGCATGACCGGCTCCCGGTCGTGGAGGTAGGCGAGCTCGGGGCGCGCGGCCCGGGTGAGGATGGTCGTGGACATGAGCCAGCGGCCCGGGTCGTCCTCGGGCTTGGCGGGGTCGCGCCAGAAGGCGTAGAGCCCCGCGAGGGCGAGGGGCGCGGCGTCGTCACCGTGGACGAAGTGGGGCGTCTTCCCGCCCGCGGGGTCCCGGCGCCACTCGTAGTACCCGTCGGCGGGGACGACGCACCGGCGGGTTGCGAGCGACTTCGCGAAGGCGCGCTTGTCCGCCACCGTCTCGGCCCGCGCGTTGATCATGCGAGCGCCGACGGACGGGTCGGCCGCCCACCCGGGCACGAGGCCCCAGCGCGCCGCGTGCATCTCGCGCCGGAACGCACGCCGCGCGAGCGGGTCGTCGCCCCCGTCCGGGAGCGGACGCTCGAGCAGGATGCGCACCGGCTGCGTCGGGGCGACGTTGAAGGACGGGGGGACGGCGTCGGCCTCGTCGGAGATCTCGACGACGTCGAAGGAGTCCGCGATGGCCTGGGCCTGCCGGAAGGACGCATATCGACCGCACATGGCACCCAGCGTGCCAGGCGGGAGGTGACGGCGGATCAACCGGCGGGTTGATCTTTGGTGTCATCCCGTGGGGGGAGGCCAGCCCGGGCCTGGCAGGGCGTTCCCGTCCGGGGACGCACCCGTCTCTCGAGTCATGTGCGTGCAATGCGAACACAAAGCACTAGTCAAGTCCCGTGAGACGGTCTCGGCGGAGGTTGCAGGCTCGTAACGATGTCCAGCCGGTCGGGGGGCGCGGCAGCCGGCGCCGCGGCGCCCGGCGCGCACGGCCGCAGCGGTGCCACGGCGGGGATCGCGGCCCCTCTGGGGCGAACGTCCGACGGGGCGCGGCGCCACCGCCGGGGCTGGTTGAGCGCAGCGCCGGTGCGTGCCAGCGTGGAGACGCACCATGACCACTCGGGGCGACCCGTCCGGTGCGGCGCGCCCGCGCGCCGCCGGGAGGCTTTCCTCGTCTCAACCGAAGGGGACCATGATGACGACATCGATGCGCCGAAAGGGTGCACTGACCGCGACCGCCGGGGTGCTTGCTCTGGGGCTGGCCGCCTGCGGCGGGGGTGACGCGGAGAACGCCGAGACCGCGGGCTCGGACGGCACGAGCGGATCGGGCGGAACGTCTTCCGCCGGTGGCAGGCTCGCCGAGCTGCAGGACGCCGGGACGATCACCGTCGGCTTCGCCGGCGAGGCGCCGTACAGCTTCCAGGACTCCAGCGGCGAGCTCGTGGGCGCGTCCGTCGCGCTCCAGGAGCGGATCTGGAACGAGCTGGGGATCGAGGAGGTCAACGGCGTCCAGGCCGAGTTCGGGCAGCTCATCCAGGCCCTCAACGCCGGTCGCTTCGACATCGTCGCGGCGGGGATGTCCATCCTGCCCGAGCGGTGCGAGGAGGCGATCTTCTCGGAGCCGGAGTTCCAGTACACGACGGCGCTCCTCGTCGAGGAGGGCAACCCGCACGGCCTCACGGACATCCAGTCCGTCGCCGACAACCCCGACGTCCAGATGGCATCGATGACCGGGGCCATCGAGTCCGACTACGCCGCCTCCCTCGGCATCGACACCACCCAGGTGGGCGGCCCGCAGGACGGGCTCGACCTCGTGCGCAACGGGCGCGCGGACGTCTTCGCCCTCACCGGCATCTCGCTCAACTGGATGGTCGACAACGCCGGGGAGGACCCCGGCGTCGAGGTCACTGAGTCGTTCGTCGCCGTCATCGACGGGGAGGAGCAGTTCGGGGCCGGTGGCACGGTGTTCCGTCCCGAGGACACCGAGCTGCGCGACGCCTACAACGAGAAGCTCGCCGAGATCGTCGGGGACGAGGACACCTACCTCGACGTCGTCGGTGAGTGGGGCTTCACCGCTGAGGAGCGCCCGACCGGGGACTTCACGACCGAGGACCTCTGCGCCGGCGACATCGGCTGACCCACCCCCCATGGCAGACAATCTCGAGATCCTCCAGGGGATGCTGCCGAGGGTGGCTGACGGGGTCTTCGTGACCCTGCAGCTCACTCTCGGCGGCTCCGCCCTCGCCTTCGTCCTCGCCGTCCTCCTCGGGCTCTCCGCGCGCCACAGCAACGTCCTGCTGCGCGGCACCGCCCGCGTGTTCATCGAGTTCTTCCGCGGGACGTCCCTGCTCGTCCAGCTGTTCTTCTTCTTCTACGTGCTGCCGCGCTTCGGTCTCGAGCTGAGCGGCCTCGTCTGCGGGATCCTCGCCCTCGGGCTCAACTACGGGGCATACGGCGCCGAGGTGGTCCGCGGGGCGATCAACTCGGTGCCCAAGGGGCAGTGGGAGGCGAGCGTGGCGCTCAGCCTCCCGCCGTCGCGGCGACTCTTCCGCGTCGTGTGGCCGCAGGCTTGGGCGATCATGATCCCGTCGCTGAGCAACCTGGGGATCATGCTCCTCAAGGGCACCGCGGTGGCCTACGTCATCCTCATGCACGACCTCACCTTCGTGACGAACACACTGCGCCAGCAGACGAACGACACGTTCTTCTCCTACGGCGTCGGGATGGTCATCTACTTTCTCCTCGCGTACGTCCTCGTGCTCATCGCCAACGCGGCCGAGATCCACGCGAAGAACCGGCTCGGCACCGGGCCGCCGCTGCGTGACGTGTTCCGTCCCCGGGCCGCGCGGACGACGGCGGTGACCGGGTGAACGGGATCTGGAGCTGGGAGCGCGCGGCCGAGGCCCTTCCGTCGCTGCTCTCCGCCTTCGTCGAGGTGACGCTGCTCGTCACCGTCCTCGGCTCGGTCATCGCAGCCGTCCTCGGCCTCGTCATCGCGATGGTCCGCCGGCTCGCCCCGGCGGTCGTCGCACGGCCCGTCCACTGGGTCATGGAGTTCATCCGGATGACGCCGGTCGTCATCCAGCTCCTCTTCGTCTACTACACGTTCACCGACCTGCCCGGGCTGTGGATCGGGATCGGCGTGCTCGGCGTCCACTACTCCACGTACATGGCCGAGGTGTACCGCTCGGGCATCGACAACGTACCGAAGGGCCAGTGGGAGGCGGCCACCGCGCTGTCCATGTCGAAGGGCCGCACGTGGCGCAAGGTCGTCATCCCGCAGGCGCTGCGGACCACGGTCCCGGCCCTCGGGACATGGGTCATCTCGATGTTCAAGGACACGCCGTTCCTCTTCGTCATCTTCGTGCCCGAGCTCGTGAACGCGGCGGAGGACTACGGGTCGCGCACGTTCACCTACGTCGAGGCCTTCACCCTGGCCGGCCTCATCTTCCTGGCCGCCAGCTATCCCACGTCCGTGCTCCTGAGAAAGCTGGAGGCTCGCCTTGCCCGCTACTGACTCCGCACCGGTCATCCGGTTCGAGAACGTCGTCAAGAAGTTCGGTGAGGTCACCGTGCTCGACAACCTCAACTTCGAGGTCCGCAAGGGCGAGCGCGTCACGCTCATCGGACCCAGCGGGTCGGGGAAGACCACCATCCTCCGGCTCGTCATGACGCTCGAGGACCTCACCGGGGGCCTCATCTACATCGACGGCGAGCCCTTCACGTACGAGGTGCGCGGCGGCAAGCGTGTGCCCCGCAAGCCGAAGGAGGTCGCGAAGGTCGCGACGAAGATCGGGATGGTCTTCCAGCAGTTCAACCTCTTCCCGAACATGAGCGTGCTGGAGAACATCATCGAGGCGCCCGTCCACGTGCTCGGCCGCTCGAAGAGCGAGGCGGTGGCGCGCGCCAAGGAGCTGCTCGACCTCGTCGGCCTCGCCGACAAGGTCGACGCCCACCCGTCCAAGCTCTCCGGTGGTCAGCAGCAGCGCGTGGCCATCGCCCGGGCCCTCGCCATGGACCCGGAGATCCTCCTCCTCGACGAGGTGACGTCGGCGCTCGACCCCGAGCTCGTCGGTGAGGTGCTCGGGGTGCTGCGCAACATCGCGGAGACGACCGACATCACGATGCTCATCGTCACTCACGAGATGCAGTTCGCGCAGGAGGTGTCCGACCGCGTCCTCATGTTCGACCAGGGCCGCATCATCGAGGACGCCCCGCCGCACGTCATGTTCACCGACCCCAAGGAGGAGCGCACCAAGGCATTCCTCCAGGCGGTGCTCTAGCTCCCTACCTCCCGCCCGCCACCCCTCCCGCCCTCCCTTATTCGTGATCATGCCGAAGTGCCGGAGCACTCCTGCATGATGACGAACGAGACGGGGCGAAGGACGGGCAGGGCGGGGCAGGGTGCCCGCCTGCCCGTGTGGGTGTCCTGGGCCAAGATGGGACGGTGACGACGAGCGACGCAGCGGCCGAGCGGCCCGTGGACCAGACCGCCCAGACGCCGGTGGCGCCCCCGGACGCCCGGCAGCGGTGGCAAGGTCTCGCCGAGCGGCTCGACGCGGCGCAGTTCGCCTACTACGTCCGCGACGCCCCGACGATCTCGGACGCCGAGTACGACGCGCTGCTCCGCGAGCTCGAGGCGCTCGAGGCGGAGCACCCGGACCTCCGGGTCCCGGACTCCCCGACCCAGCGGGTGGGCGGCACGTTCTCCACCGAGTTCGCCACGGTCGAGCACCTGCGCCCCATGCAGAGCCTCGACGACGTCTTCTCGATCGAGGAGCTGCGCGAGTGGGCGGCACGCATCCACGCCGAGGTCGGGAGCGAGGACGTCGCCATGACCGCCGAGCTCAAGATCGACGGGCTCGCCGTCAACCTCCTCTACTCCGGCGGCAGGCTCGTGCGCGCCGCCACCCGGGGTGACGGCCGTACCGGTGAGGACGTCACGCTCAACGTCCGCACGATCGATTCCGTGCCGGCTCGGCTGGCCGGCACGGGCCACCCGGCGCGGATCGAGATCCGCGGCGAGGTGTTCTTCCCCGTCGAGGCGTTCGCCGAGCTCAACGCCTCCCTCGTCGAGGCGGGCAAGGCCCCGTTCGCCAACCCCAGGAACTCGGCGGCCGGCTCGCTGCGCCAGAAGGACCCCCGGGTGACGGCCTCGCGGCGCCTCGACATGATCGCCCACGGCATCGGAGAGGTCGACTGGGGCGAGAATGCCCCGGCCCGGGCGTTCGGCAGCCAGTCGGAGATGTACGCGGCGCTCGCGGACTGGGGCATCCCCGTCTCGACCCACACCCGGCTCGTCACGTCCCGCGCCGAGGCCGAGGCCATGATCGCGTTCTACGGCGAGCACCGCCACGAGGTCGAGCACGAGATCGACGGCATCGTCCTCAAGGTCGACGACTTCGCCCTCCAGCGCCGCCTCGGGTCGACGTCACGCGCCCCCCGCTGGGCGGCCGCGTACAAGTACCCGCCGGAGGAGGTCAACACCCGCCTGCTCGACATCCGCGTCAACGTCGGGCGCACCGGGCGGGTGACGCCCTACGGGGTCATGGAGCCGGTCCTCGTCGCCGGCTCCACCGTCGAGCTGGCTACCCTCCACAACGCCAACGAGGTCCGGCGCAAGGGCGTGCTCATCGGGGACGTCGTCGTCCTGCGCAAGGCGGGTGACGTCATCCCGGAGATCGTCGCGCCCGTCGTCGACCTGCGTGACGGCTCGGAGCGCGAGTTCGTCATGCCGACGGAGTGCCCCTCGTGCGGCACGACCCTCGCGCCGGCCAAGGAGGGTGACGTCGACGTGCGCTGCCCCAACGCCCGCAGCTGCCCGGCGCAGCTGCGGGAGCGGGTCGCCCACGTCGCCTCCCGCGGAGCGTTCGACATCGAGGCCCTGGGCGACGAGGCCGCGCTCGCACTCACCGACCCCGAGGCGGACCGCGAGCGCGCCGCCGCGGCCGGTGCGGACCTGCCGCCGCGCCAGGCCCCGGTGCTCACCTCGGAGGCCGGGATCTTCGACCTCACCGCCGAGGCCCTCGCGGAGGTGCGGGTCTGGCGCGAGGTGCGCGAGCGCGGCGTCGCCACGGGCCGGTGGGAGCTGCGCCGGTTCTTCTGGAACGAGGGCAAGCAGTTCCGGGCGACGACGAAGCGCGAGGCCCGCACGGAGCCCGCGGTCCCAGCGGCCAACACCCTGCGCATGCTCGCCGAGATCGAGAAGGCGAAGGCGCAGCCGCTGTGGCGGGTGCTCGTCGCCCTGTCCATCCGGCACGTCGGCCCGACGGCGGCGCGTGCGCTCGCGGGGGCGCTCGGGTCGATGGCGGCGATCCGCGCGGCGAGCGCGGAGGAGCTCGCCGCGGTCGACGGCGTCGGCCCGACCATCGCGGACTCGATCGTCGAGTGGTTCGGGGACCCGCAGGACCCGGAGGACCCCAACGCGTGGCACCGAGAGATCGTCGACGCGTGGGAGGCCGCCGGCGTCTCGATGGAGGACGTGCGCGACGAGAGCCTGCCGCGCACCCTCGAGGGCGTCACCGTCGTCGTCACCGGTGGCCTCGAGGGCTTCTCCCGGGACTCCGCCAAGGAGGCGATCCTCGGCCGGGGCGGCAAGGCGTCGGGGTCGGTGTCGAAGAAGACCGACTTCGTCGTCGTCGGCGAGAACGCGGGGTCGAAGGAGACGAAGGCGCGCGAGCTCGGCCTGCGGATCCTCGACGAGGCGGGCTTCGTCGAGCTCCTCGCCGGCGGGCCACAGGCCGTGACGCCCGCGCCGCCCGCCGAGGCTGGGGCGGTGCCGGCGGAGCCCGGGTCGGTGCCGGGCGAGCCGCCGGCGGAGCCCGGGTCGGCCTGATGCGGCGGGGTGAGTCGACCTGACGCGGCGGGGTGAGCGGGCCCGGCGGTGGGAGGATGGGCGCCGTGCGCCCCGACCTCCTCGTCCACCCCGTCCGCCCCGAGGACGCCGACGCGCTCGGCGCCCTGACCGCCGCGGCCTACCTCGACGGCGGCATCCTCGCACCGGACGACCCGTACGTGACCGAGCTGCGTGACGTCGCCACCCGGATGCGGGAGACGATCGTCCTCGCCGCCTACCGGGGCCGGCGCGTCGTCGGCGGCATCACCCTCGTCGCACCCGGGTCGTCGTACGCCGAGGTGGGACGGGACGGGGAGATGGAGCTGCGGATGCTCGCCGTCGACCCGGCCGCGCAGCGCCAGGGCGTGGCCGAGGCGCTCCTCGGTGCGAGCGCCGAGACCGCGGAGGAGCTCGGCTTCGACGCCATCGTCCTGTCGACGATGGACGTCATGCCCGCCGCCCACCGGCTCTACACGCGCCTCGGCCTCGAGCGCGTGCCCGAGCGCGACTGGACCGGCGACTGGGACCCGGAGGCCGTGGCCGCGGGGACCGCGCCCCTCCTGAGCGTCTACCGCCTCCCCGTCCCCGCCCGTCTCCACCGATCGTGAGGAACCCCGCATGACCGTGCCCGCCCCGTCCGCCTCACCCGCCCCGCGCGCCTACGGCGTCTCGGCCTACTTCCGCCACCTCGACGTCGCGGAGGAGGTGTGCGCGACGGCCCGCGAGGACGGCTTCGAGTACCTCTTCGGCTCGCTCCACGTGCCCGAGGAGCCGGAGGGTGACTTCGGGGCGCGGATGCGGCGGGTGGGCGACCTCGCCCGCCGGGCGGGTCTCAAGCTCGTCGTCGACATCTCCGGGCCGTCGCTGGCCTCCGTCGGCCTCGACGTGACGACGGCGGGGGAGATGCGGGCGTGGGGCGTCCACGCCCTGCGGGTGGACTACGGGATCGCGATGGAGGACATCGCCCGGCTCTCGCACTCGATCCCGGTGTGGTTCAACGCGAGCACCGCGACGCGCGGTGACTTCGAGACGCTCGTGGCGATGGGCATGCGGACCGAGGACGTCGGCATCTCCCACAACTTCTACCCCAAGCTCCACAGCGGCCTCGCGGACGGTTTCGTCGCCGAGCAGACGGCGATGTTCAAGGAGTTCGGCTTCACGGTGCAGGCATTCGTCCCCGGTGACGGCGCCCGGCGCTTCCCGCTCGGGCACGGCCTCCCGACGCTCGAGCGCCACCGCTGGACCCATCCCGTCGCGGCGGCGATCGACCTGCAGGCCCTCGGGATCGATGACGTCTTCGTCGGGGACCCCTCCTTGGCGGAGCGCACCCGCCGGGCGTGGCGGGCGTTCGTCCTCGAGGACGTCGTCGAGCTCGAGGTCCGCCTCAGCGGGGACGTCCCCGACCGAGTGCGGCACCAGCTCACCACGCCGGACCGGAACCGCACGGACGACGCCGCGGCGATGGTCCGCCTCGAGAGCGCTCGGGGCGCGCTCGCCGACGCCTCGATCCCGGTGGTGGGCACGGCGGAGCGGGTCGCCGGCTCGGTCACCGTCGACAACGACGACGCCGGGCGCTACAAGGGCGAGATCGCCCTCCAGCGCGTCACCCTGCCGGCGGACCCGAGCGTCAACGTCGTCGGGCACGTCGTGCCGGAGGACCTCGACCTCCTCGAGCGCATCGGCCCCGGCCGCAAGGTCCGCCTGCGCCTCGTCTGAGCCCTTCTCGCGCCCAGGCAGGGTGCTCGCGTTCGGGGCGGGGTGCTCGAGCCCTCGTCGCTACAGGAGCGGGCCGAGCGGGCGCAGGATCGACTCGCCGATGCGCGCCGCGAGCGGGCGCTGCTCCCACTCGGCGTGGGTGAGCTCGCGCGCGTTCGTCAGGTCCGTCGCGAAGACGTCCTCCATGTGCGCCGCGAGGTCGCGGTCGTAGATCTCGAGGTTGATCTCGAAGTTGCCGGTCATCGAGAGCCGGTCGATGTTCGTCGTGCCGATCGTCGTCCACCGCCCGTCCACCGTGGCGGTCTTCGCGTGGACCATCGCGTTCTCGTACAGGTAGATCCGCACGCCACCGCCCAGGAGCTGGCTGTAGTAGCCGCGCGCCACCCAGTCCGCGACGACGTGGTTGGAGACCTCGGGCACGAGGACGCGCACGTCCGCCCCCCGGCGCGCCGCGGTGAGCAGGCCGGCGAGGATCTCCGGGTCCGGGATGAAGTAGCCCTGCGTGATGAGGATGCGGTCGCGGGCACGGTCGATGGCCTCGAGGTACATGCCCCGCACCGGGAAGAGCATGACCGAGGGCGAGTTGCGCGCGGCCTTGATGCGCGAGTCCCACGCCCGGGCACCGCGGTCCTCGAGCTCGGGGTGCTTGGCTCGCCGATGGGCGTTCCAGAAGTCGACGAAGGCGTTCTCCAGCTCCCACGCGGCCGGCCCCTCGACCCGCAGGTGCGTGTCCCGCCAACCCGTCGCGTAGAGCGAGCCGATGTTGTAGCCACCGACGAAGCCGACGTCGCCGTCCACAACGAGGACCTTGCGGTGGTCGCGGCCCGAGCGGCGGGGGTTGAGCATGAGCAGCCCGGGGCGGAAGAACGGGAACGGCAGGACGTGGAGGGAGTCGGGGAACCGCTTGAAGCTGGGTGGGACGACGGCGTTGGCGAAGGAGTCGTAGACCACCCGGACGTCGACCCCGCGCTCGGCGGCGGCGATGAGGGCGTCCTTGAACTCGGTCCCGACCTCGTCGCCCTTCCAGATGTAGGTCTCGAAGTAGATGTGCTTCTTCGCGCCGCGGATCGCCTCGAGCATCGCCGAGTACAGGTCGACGCCGTACGTGTACGTCGTCAGCTCCGAACCGGCGACGTGGATCGTCGTCGGCTCCGTCCGGGGGAACTTCCCCGGGGCGGGCTCGCGACGCTTGCGGAGGGAGTCGACCACGACGAGCGTGCCGATGACCGCCACCTGCGCGGCCAGCAGGGCACCACCTGCCCACAGCAGCGTCTTGACGGGCAGTCGGGCGAGGCGCGTGCGGGACATGACGACCAACCTAGGGCAGGGCGTCGCGGACCGGCGCTGGCCGGGGGGGGGGCGGCGCGGCCGAGCACGGGGCGGCCCGGTCCGCCGGCCCGTTCGCCGCGCGTCCCGCGCCCGGTGATACTCGGTCCATGGTTGCGATCGAGCTTGCCCGTGCCCTGCGCGACGCCGGTCTCGAGTGGGACCCGGCCCCCGGGGACCGTTTCACGATCGAGCAGCCCGACGTCGTCGGCGAGGTGTTCACGCTCTCGGAGATGGTCGTCGAGGCCCGCCGGTACTCCACCGGCACCGTGCTCGGCTTCAACGGCACGACGGAGTGGGCACTCGACTCCCTCGCGCTCGACGAGGCGCTGTGGCTGCCGAGCGAGGAGCAGCTCCGCGCCGAGCTCGGGAACGCCTTCCGCAGCCTCACCCTCGAGGACGGGATCTTCTGGGTCGAGGCGCGTGGCACGGTGGGCGAGGCGCGCACGGCCGCCGCGCGGGACGCCGCCGACGCCTACGCCCACGCTCTCCTGGCGCACCTCACGGGAGCCTCCGGGGCACCGGCCGGCGACGCCTCCGGCCAGCACTCGCGCGACCGGACCGTCTAGGGGTGCCCGAGCCGGGAGCACTAGACTCCTGGCCCATGTCCACCATCAATTCAGCCGAGGTCGCCCGCGTGGCCGCCCTGGCCCGCATCGAGCTCACGGGGGCGGAGGTCGACCGCCTGGCCGGCGAGCTCGACGTCATCGCCTCGTCCGTGGCCAGGGTCAGCGAGATCGCCACCGCCGACGTGCCCGCCACGAGCCACCCGATCCCGCTGACGAACGTCATGCGCCCGGACGTCGTCGAGCGGCCGCTGCCCGTCGCCGAGGTCATGGCCGGCGCTCCCGCGAGCCGGGACGGGCGCTTCCTCGTCCCCCAGATCCTCGGGGAGGACGCATGAGCGACGACCTCACGCGGCTGAGCGCCGCCGACCTCGCCCAGCGCCTGCGCGCGGGCGAGGTGTCCTCGGCGGAGGTGACGAGTGCCCACCTCGAGCGCATCGCCGCCGTCGAGCCGGACGTCCACGCGTTCCTCCACGTCAACGGCGAGGAGGCCATGGCCACGGCGCACGACGTGGACGAGCGCCGGGCCCGTGGCGAGGCGCTCGCCGAGCTCGCCGGCGTCCCGATCGCCGTCAAGGACATCGTCGTGACGAAGGGGCAGCCGACGACGGCCGCGTCGAAGATCCTCGCGGGCTGGATCCCGCCGTACGACGCGACGGTTGTCGAACGCCTCCGCGCCGCCGGGATGCCCATCCTCGGCAAGACGAACCTCGACGAGTTCGCCATGGGCTCGAGCACCGAGCACTCCGCGTTCGGTCCCACACGCAACCCCTGGGACCTCGAGCGGATCCCCGGCGGCTCCGGCGGCGGGTCCGCGGCCGCGGTCGCCTCCTTCGAGGCGCCCCTCGCCATCGGTACGGACACCGGAGGGTCCATCCGCCAGCCGGCGGCTGTGACCGGCACGGTCGGGGTCAAGCCCACCTACGGCGGCGTCTCCCGCTACGGCCTCATCGCGCTCGCCTCGAGCCTCGACCAGGCCGGTCCGGTCTCCCGCTCCGTGCTCGACTCGGCGCTCCTCCACGAGGTCATCGGCGGGCACGACCCGCGTGACTCGACGTCGCTGGACGCCCCGGTCGGCGATCTCGTCGCCGCCGCCCGGCACGGCGACCTGCGCGGGGTGCGTGTCGGCGTCGTCAGCCAGCTCGGCGGCGAGGGCTACGCCGAGGGCGTGCGGGCGAGCTTCACCGCCGCGCTCGAGCTCCTGCGGGGTGCGGGCGCGGAGATCGTCGAGGTCTCCTGCCCCAGCTTCGACTACGCACTCGCGGCCTACTACCTCATCCTCCCCGCCGAGGCGTCCTCGAACCTCGCGAAGTTCGACGGCATGCGCTTCGGCCTGCGGGTCGAGCCCGAGGACGGACCGCTGACGGCGGAGCGCGTCATGGCCGCCACCCGTGGCGCCGGCTTCGGCGACGAGGTCAAGCGCCGGATCATCCTCGGCACGTACGCCCTCTCGGCGGGCTACTACGACGCCTACTACGGCAGCGCGCAGAAGGTCCGCACCCTCATCCAGCGCGACTTCGACGCCGCCTTCGTCCAGGTGGACGTCCTCGTCTCGCCGACGGCCCCCACCACCGCCTTCCGCTTCGGGGAGAAGGTCGACGACCCGATGGCGATGTACCTCAACGACGTCGCGACGATCCCGGCCAACCTCGCCGGCGTGCCGGGACTGTCCCTGCCGAGCGGTCTGAGCGACGACGGCCTGCCGGTGGGCTTCCAGATCCTCGCGCCGGTGCGGGAGGACATCCGCCTGTACCGCGTCGGCGGTGCCCTCGAGCGGCTGCTCGAAGAGACCTGGGGCGGCCCCCTGCTCGCGAGCGCCCCCGAGCTCGCGCCCCGGACCGACGGTTCCCCGACGAAGGAGGCCGTGCGATGAGCACCGCACAGTCCGCACCCGAGCTCGTCGACTACGACGACGCCATCGCCCGCTTCGACCCGGTCATCGGCATCGAGGTCCACGTCGAGCTGGGTACGGCGTCGAAGATGTTCGACGGCGCCCCGGCCTCGTTCGGCGCCGAGGCCAACGCCCAGGTCACGCCCGTCTCGCTCGGCCTGCCCGGTGCGCTGCCGGTCGTCAACGCCGCCGCCGTCGAGTACGCGATCCGTATCGGCCTCGCGCTCAACTGCGGGATCGCCGAGACCTGCCGCTTCGCCCGGAAGAACTACTTCTACCCGGACGTGCCGAAGAACTTCCAGACGTCCCAGTACGACGAGCCCATCGCGCACGACGGCTACCTCGACATCGAGCTCGAGGACGGCTCGACGTTCCGCGTCGAGATCGAGCGCGCGCACATGGAGGAGGACGCCGGGAAGAACACGCACGTCGGTGGCTCGGACGGCCGGATCCACGGCGCGGAGTACTCCCTCGTCGACTACAACCGTGCCGGCGTGCCGCTCGTCGAGATCGTCACGCACCCGATCACCGGCGTGGGCGAGCGCGCGCCCGAGGTGGCGCGCGCGTACGTCCAGGCACTGCGGGACCTCTTCCGGGCGCTCAAGGTGTCCGAGGCGAAGATGGAGCGCGGCAACGTCCGCGCGGACATCAACGTCTCGCTGCGGCCCGGCCCCGACGCCCCCCTCGGCACCCGGACCGAGACGAAGAACGTCAACAGCTTCCGCTCGATCGAGCGCGCCGTGCGCTACGAGATCTCCCGCCAGGCGGCGGTCCTCGACGCCGGCGGCACCGTCACGCAGGAGACCCGGCACTGGCACGAGGACACGGGCACGACGTCGCCGGGCCGCGTGAAGTCGGACGCGGAGGACTACCGCTACTTCCCCGAGCCGGACCTCGTGCCGCTCGCGCCGAGCCGCGAGTGGGTCGAGGAGATCCGTGCGTCGCTCCCGGAGATGCCGGCCCTGCGCCGTCGTCGCCTCCAGGAGGACTGGGGCTACGCGGACGCCGAGATGCGTGACGTCATCAACGCCGGTGCCACCGAGCTCATCGAGGCGACCGTCGCCGCGGGCGCCACGCCTGCCGCCGCCCGCAAGTGGTGGATGGGCGAGCTCGCCCGCACGGCGAAGAACGAGGGCATCGCCCTCGAGGACATCGCGGCCACGCCGGAGCACGTCGCCGAGCTCGCGCGGCTCGTCGAGGATGGGCGCCTCAACGACAAGATCGCGCGCCAGGTGCTCGGCGGCGTCCTCGCCGGCGAGGGCGGGCCGGAGGAGGTCGTCGTCGCCCGTGGCCTCGAGATCGTCTCCGACGACGGCGCGCTCATCGGCGCCATCGACGACGCGCTCGCGGCCAACCCGGACATCGCGGACAAGATCCGCAGCGGCAAGGTCCAGGCGGCGGGTGCGATCGTCGGCGCGGTCATGAAGGTGACGAAGGGCCAGGCCGACGCCGGGCGCGTGCGCCAGCTCATCATGGAGCGCATCGGCTGAGCCCGCGGCACCCCCGACGACGACGGGTGCCGACGCACGAACGGCCCCGGTCCTCGCGGACCGGGGCCGTTCGTCGTCGCCGGGGTGCTCACCCGCCCCGAGGGCGCGGGAGGACCGGTTCAGCGGAGCCAGCTGTTGCCGACCTTGGTGGCCCACCACTTGCCGAGGCCCCACTGGTCGCCCGAGAGCGTGACCGCGGCGGTGATGAGGAGCAGCGCCTCGACCCAGTGGGAGTCGGTGATCGGGTTGGTGCCGTGGAAGCCGGAGATGAAGGGCAGCGCCGCGAGGTACATGAAGACCATGAGGAGGGTGCCGGTGATCGCGGCGATCTTGACACCGGCGCCGGTGATCATCGCGACGCCGATCCCGAGCAGGCCGAGCATGAAGAGGACGTCGCCGATCGGGTTCGAGAAGAGCTGGAAGAAGCTCGCGAAGGGCCCGTACACGGCGTTGTCGAGGTAGCCCTGGGCGGGAGTGCCGCCGCGGATCCAGGCGCTCTCGGCGGCCGTGGTGAAGCTGAGGCCGAGGAGCTTGTCGAGGAAGGCCCAGAGGAAGACCCAGCCGATGACGATGCGTGCGACGGCGAGCGTCTTGCGCGCCAGCGGCGTGCGGACGATGTCCTCCATGAACATGGGCTTGCCGGTCGTCGCGGCCGGACGGGAGACGGGGGTAGTTGTCGTGGCCATGGCTGCTCTCCTAGAGCTGAGGCGGGGGTGGAGCTCGTGGTACTAACACTGGCGCCCGAGTTGTCCCGATTCCTGGGGCTTACGTCCCACTCGGTGGCCAGGACATCGTCGGCGCCCCCAGAACGGCGGTACGGCACCGGAAGATTGCCCGGCCGCCGGGCTTGACATGCGGGGCGCGCGTGCGGCGCGCCGAGGCGCGGTCGGCAGGAACGCGCGAGAGGATCGGCTGCATGGTCCTGCCGAGCCCGAGCTACACCATCACCCTGCGCGTCGAGGCGCCGGCCACCCAGCGCGCGACGAGCGAGCTCGTCTCGGAGGTCGCCGCGACCGGTGCGTCCGTCACGGGCGTCGACATCGCTCACTCGACGACGACGTCGCTCGTCGTCGACATCACGTGCGACACGGTCGACGGCGCCCACAGCGCACGCGTCGAGGCCGCGCTCAACGCGCTCGATGAGGTCACCGTCCTCAAGGTCTCGGACTCGACGTTCCTCATGCACCTCGGCGGCAAGATCGAGGTGCGCCCCAAGGTCCCGCTGCGCACGCGCCGTGACCTGTCCCGGGCCTACACCCCGGGGGTGGCGCGCGTGTGCCTCGCCATCGCGGAGAAGCCGGAGGATGCCCGCCGGCTGACGATCAAGCGCAACACGGTCGCCGTCGTCACGGACGGGACGGCGGTGCTGGGCCTCGGGAACATCGGGCCGAGCGCGGCGCTGCCGGTCATGGAGGGCAAGGCGGCGCTGTTCAAGCAGTTCGGGGGCGTGGACGCGTGGCCCGTGTGCCTGGACACGACCGACACCGAGGAGATCATCGCCATCGTCAAGGCGATCGCCCCGGTGTACGGCGGAGTCAACCTCGAGGACATCTCCGCTCCGCGGTGCTTCGAGATCGAGGACCGCCTGCGCGCCGAGCTCGACATCCCCGTGTTCCACGACGACCAGCACGGCACGGCGATCGTCGTGCTCGCTGCGCTGCTCAACGCGCTCCGGGTGGTCGGCAAGGAGATGTCCGAGGTGCGGATCGTCGTCGCCGGCGTGGGCGCGGCGGGGTCCGCCATCATCGGCCTCCTCCAGGCGCAGGGGGCGACGCACATCGTCGGGTTCGACCGCGACGGCGCGGTCCACGCCGGGGACGGGCAGACCGACCCCCACCGTCGCCGGCTCGCGGAGACGACCAACCCCGACGGGTTCACCGGCACCCTCCGCGAGGGCCTGGCCGGAGCGGACGTCTTCATCGGGGTGAGCGCGGGAGACATCCTCTCGGGGGAGGACATCGCCGTCATGAACGAGGACGCGATCGTCTTCGCCCTCGCCAACCCCACCCCGGAGGTCGATCCCATCGACGCCGCGGCGCACGCGACCGTCGTGGCGACCGGGCGCAGCGACTACCCGAACCAGATCAACAACGTGCTCGCCTTCCCCGGCCTTTTCCGGGGGCTGCTCGACGCCGGCGCCCGGGAGATCACGCCGGAGATGCTGCGCGTGGCGGCGGTCGCCATCGCGAACGTCGTCAGCCCGGACGAGCTCAACCCCGCCTTCGTCATCCCTGGTGTCTTCGACCCCCGCGTCGCGGAGGCGGTCGCGGAGGCGATCCGCCAGCAGTGCGACGGCCCCAGCCGCTGAGCCGGTGCGCCGCGAGCTGGCCCGCACCATGTGCGGACGTGCTGGCGGCCTCACGACCCGGCCTGTGGAGCAGGTCACACTGAACGACATCTGTGGCTCAGCAGAGGGCAAGAACGGCGGAATCTCGGGCGCTAGGGCCCCTCGTGGGGCCTCTCCGTTGGACTTGACCCCCCACTCCGACGCTGCTTATAGTTCTGGTACCCGCTGAGGGAGGCACGGACACCAGGATGGCTCAACGAGCCGGTGGCCGGTCCCACGGGGCCCACACAAGAGAAGACCAGCTTCTGCTGGCGACTCCGGGTGGGATCGTACGAACACATGCGTCAAGGTGGCCAGAACCGCAGGAACAAGCGGATTTGACCGGCTAGGACGGGTGTGAGTAGGCTAGAGAGGTTGCCCCGGATCGGGTCTGGCGCGGTTGTGCTGGGTCTGGGCGGTGTGCGTCTGTTCCTTGAGAACTCAACAGTGTGCCAAGTTTTTGATGCCAAATGTCCTGGCGTTGCTTGGTTCTGCTTGCCCTTCGGGTGGGTGGTTCGGGTGCGTCGGGGCTTATGTTTTGTTTTTGGTTGATGCTCATCTCGGGCCCCGTCCTGGGGTGGGTGTCGTGCCAGATCGAGGCTGGGTTCCCTTCGGGG